>NZ_BBLV01000032.1 GCF_000971115.1 Demequina gelatinilytica
CGGTGGTCACGGTGGGAAGCGTCGGCGCGGACACGTCGATGGCCGTGGCGCCCTTCGCCTCGCCCGACTCGAGCAGCACCTGGAGGACGCGTGCCTTGAGCCGCGAGTCCTCGGCGCTCCCCCACTTCACCTCGGGACCGTTCCTCAGCACGAACGTCACGGTGTCCTCCGTGCTCGCGCTGACGTCCTGGACGCGGTTGCGGAGCTTCACCGGCAGCTCGTTCACCACGCCGAGCACCGAGTCGAGGATGCGCTGCGTCCCCTCGCCCACGGGCACCTGCACCACGGGGAGCTTCTCCGGAGCGTCGTCCGCGTGCCCCACGCGCGTGGCCTCCGCGTCGAGCAGGTCGTAGCCGCCGTCCTCGTTGGGCACGGCGGCCACGGGCTCGCGCGACGTCAGGGTGATGAGGAGCCCGCGAGGCCAGATCCGCTCGACCGTGGCATCGCGGACGCCGGGGACCTCCCTCAGCTCGTCGGCGAGGCGGGACGAGGCGAGCGTCGCGAGCGACTGCCCCTCGTGGATGGCGACCACGGCCTCGACATCCTCGGCGTCGACCACGGTGCCGTAGCCCGTCACCTCCACCTGCGTCGGGTCGAGCGCGAGCACGGGGGACGCGAGCACGATCCACCCGAGCAGGGCCGCGACGACCACGTAGCCGGCGCGACGAGCCCAGACGAGCGCCGACAGGCGTCGCTGCGCCGCCGCGCGCTCCTTGAGCCTCGCCTGGAGCCGGAGCGTGACGTTGCCGATCTGGTCCGCCGCGACCTCGGTGCCGCGCGATGCGCCGCGGCGCAGGCGCGCCCCTAGACGCGGCGCGTCGGGCTGCGCGGGCGTGCGCGCCCGCGCCGCGCGCGTGCGGCTCGCGTCCCTGCGCCAGGGCTGCGCGACCTCCTCGGACTCCGCCTCGGCA
>NZ_BBLV01000031.1 GCF_000971115.1 Demequina gelatinilytica
CTAGGTGTACTCGGTCAGCAGGTTGGTGACACTCGGCTGATCGGGGGTCGGCCGCCGGCGGCGGTGTGGGGTCGATCGTAGTTGTAGTGGTCGAGCCAGGCGCCCAGGGCTGCGGTGCGCTCGGTGTTGGTCGCGTAGGCGCGCCGGTAGGCCCACCGTTCCTGCAGGGTGCGGTTGAAGCGTTCGGCCTTGCCGTTCTGCCACGGCGAGTACGGGCGGGTGCGGCGATGCTTGGCGCCGAGCATGCCCATGACGTCCTGGAAAGCTCGGGCACGGGTGTAGTTCATCGCGTTGTCCGTCATCACCTCGCGGACCTGGACGCCGTGGGATGCGAAGAACGCGGCGGCGTCGGCGAGGAACTGGGCACAGGTGTCGCCGGTCTCGTCGGGCAGGACCTGTGCGAACGCGAGCCTCGAGTGATCGTCGACGGCGACGTGGACATGGTCGTAGCCGATTCCCCGCCCGCGGGCGGCCTTGGTGCGGCCGTGCACGCGGTGACCGCCGCCGTCGGGGATACGGCCGACTTTCTTCACGTCCACGTGGATCAGGTCGCCCGCGTGCTCACGCTCGTACCGGTGGGTCGTGGCACGGGACGCGCGGATCACCTCGCCGCTGACGGGGTCGATGTCGAACAAGCGAGGCAGGCCCGCCCGAGCGATGATCCGTCCCGCCGTCGACGCCGAGATCCCCACCGCGGTCGCGAGCTCGACCGCGTTGAGCCGGTCGTTCTCGCGCAGCGCCACCACTGTCGCGACGATCTCCGTCGACGTCCGTGTCGGGCTCACGTGGGGTCGCGACGAGCGATCCTCCAGCCCCGCATCGCCTTCCGCCTGGTAGCGGCCCCACCAGCGGTGCGCGCAGGTGCGAGAGACACCCATCTCCTTCGCGACATGCGCGACAGGACGGCCAGCAGCGATCCGCTCGACCAGGATCTGGCGTCCACGGACGGTCAGGCGAGCATTACGGTGGTGCATGAGAAGGCCTCTTTCGTTGGCGACTAGACACCACCAATGATCGGGGCCTTCTCCCTTACCTCCGTGACACCAACGTCATGACCGAGTACACTAGG
>NZ_BBLV01000030.1 GCF_000971115.1 Demequina gelatinilytica
TGTAGTGCCCAGGGACGTTGTTTGAATCTCGGGCGATGAAGAGAACCTCCAGGCAGAGTGGAGCTGCTTAGTTCACACACCCCGACCTGGAGGTTCTCGTGTCCCACGCTAATGCCGCGTTGACCCCTGTCCAACGCGCTCGGATCGGTCGGATGGTCGTCGACGAGGGCTGGACGATCGCGGAGGCGGCCCGTTTCTTCCGCGTCTCATGGCCGACTGCGGCGAAGTGGGCGCAGCGCTACCTCGAGATGGGTCGGTCCGGCATGTCGGATCGCTCCTCCCGACCACACCGTTCGCCTCATAGGACCCCGCAACCGTTGGTGCGCAAGATCGTGCACAAGCGCATCAAGACCAGGCGTGGGCCTGTCGAGATCGCCTCGCTCACCGGTGTACCCGCATCCACCGTGTACGCCGTCCTGAAACGGTGCCGGCTGAACCGGCTGTCCCACGTCGACGTCCGCACGGGTGAAGTGATCCGCCGCTACGAGCACGACCACCCCGGGTCACTGATCCACGTCGACGTGAAGAAGCTGGGCAACATCCCTGATGGCGGTGGCTGGAGATTCGTCGGCAAGGCACAAGGAGACCGCAACCGCGCCGCCACACCAGGCAAAGAGCGTTCCAGGACGCACGACGTGTTGATGCGTCACGCTTACGTTCACACGGTCATCGATGACCACTCGCGCGTCGCGTACGCCGAGATCCACGACGACGAGACCGCGGCCACCGCCGTCGGCGTGTTGATCCGAGCGGTCGCGTGGTTCGCAGGTCGTGGTGTGCACGTCGAAGCGGTGCTGTCCGACAACGGCCCCGCCTACAGGTCGCACGCGTGGCGCGATACCTGTCGCGATCTGGGCGTCACGCATCGGCGCACCCGTCCCTACCGACCGCAGACCAACGGCAAGATCGAACGCTTCCACCGCACCCTGGCCGACGGCTGGGCATACTCGAAGCACTACAACTCCGAGAAGGCACGCCGAGCCGCGCTACCGGCCTGGCTGCACTTCTACAACCACCACCGGCAACACTCCGCCATCGGCAAGGTCCCACCCATCACCCGGTTGAACAACCTGCCTGGGCACTACAGCTAG
>NZ_BBLV01000029.1 GCF_000971115.1 Demequina gelatinilytica
AAGCGGACGGCTCCGCAGACGTTCGCCTCGAGGAATGACGCGGACCGGTGGCTGACGGTCATGCATGCCTCGATGCTGCAAGGCACGTGGACCTCGCCCGACGCCGGCACGATCACCCTGGCCGAGTACGCGACGGCCTGGCTGCGCCAGCGCACGCCGCAGCTGCGCCCGCGCACCCTCGACCTGTACCGCCGCACCGCTGAGCGATGGATACTCGCGCCCGTCGGGGACGGCCGGCACGGGATCGACCTGGGATGCCTCGCGCTGCGCAACCTCACCCCGGTCATGGTCCGCGAGTGGCACGCCGCCGTCACCATCGCCGCGACCGCCTCCGCCCACGCCCGGGGCACCGGCCCGACCCGCACCGCGCACCCCGCCCGCGCCTGGGCCATCGCGGCTGGCCTGCCCTGCGCCCCGACGGGACGCCTCTCGCCCGCGATCCTCACCGCCTGGCACGCTGCCGGCGCGCCACGCCCCAAGCCGCCCACCGTGGCCCGTGCGGGCGCGGGACGCACCACCACCGCGCAGGCCTACCGGCTCTTGCACGCAATCCTCACGACCGCCGTGGACGATGGGCTGATCACCGCCAACCCCGTCCGCATCGCCGGGGCCGGGCACGTCGCCCACGCCGAACGGCTGCCCCTGGTCCCCTCCGAGGTCGCACGCCTGGCCGACGCGATGCCCGACCACCTGCGAGCCGCCGTCCTCGTCGCCGCCTGGTCAGGGCTACGCCCCGGCGAGGTGTTCGCGCTGCGCCGACGCGACCTCGACCTGCCCGCCGGCACCCTGACAGTCCGTCAGGCCCTGGTCGAGCTAGCAGGCCAGCCCCTCGCCTTCGGGCCACCCAAGTCCGCCGCCGGCCGGCGCACCGTCGCGCTGCCCGCCCTCGTCATCGAGGCACTGACCGTCCACCTCGAGGCGCACACCCCCCGCCACCTCGACTCCCTCGTGTTCACCACCAGCGCCGGCACCCCGGTGACGGGATCGGCCCGCTCCACCGCGATGCGCCGCGCCCGCGCCGCCATCAACCGGCCCGACATCACCTGGCACCACCTGCGCCACACCGGAGCCACCCTCGCCGCCCAAGCCGGAGCCACCCAAGCCGACCTCATGCGCCGCATCGGCCACTCATCACCGCGCGCCGCAGCCATCTACCAACACGCCTCCCACGCCCGAGACACCTACCTCGCCA
>NZ_BBLV01000028.1 GCF_000971115.1 Demequina gelatinilytica
CAGCCCTCGACACCATCGCCCGCGACGTGTGACCCAAGGACCGACCATGACCGCACCGCTTACCGACGCGTGGACCTCCGACCTCGCCGCCTGGGCACGCACCCAGGCGCGCGACGGGATCGCCGCCCGCACCATCGAGACCCGCCGCTATGCGCTGCGCCCTTTCGCAGCTGCGCACCCTGACCCGTGGACCGTCACCGCCGGCGACGTGGCCGCATGGCTCGCCGCCCCCGAGCGATGGGCACCGATCACACCCAAGCGCATGCGCTCAGCCCTGCACCGGTTCTACCTCTGGGGCGTCACGCAAGGCCGCATCGGGTCCAACCCGGCCCCGGCGCGCGGGCGCACCCACCGGCCCCTGTCGCCCGCCTGGGACGCCGCTCTGACCGACTACCGGACCGCCGAGCGCGAGGCCGGCCGCGCCGCCACAACCCTGACCCGACGCCTCCGCCACCTCGACCTGTTCGCCACCACCACCGACCACCCCGACCCGTGGACCGTCACCGCCGCCGACCTCGCCGCCTGGGTGCGCGCCCAAGACTGGGCTGCCTCGACCGCGACCGCCGCCCGCTCCGCCCTGCGCGCCTTCTACGCCTGGGGCCTCGACGCCGGTCGCACCACCGCCAACCCCGCCGCCTACCTCTCCACCGCCGCGCCGACCACCGACCCTCGCCCCGCCGGCACCCGGGGACCACTGCCACGCACCACGCCGAGCACCTGGGCCGGACCGCTGCGCCTGTTCGGACGGCACCTGCTCGCCCGGGGACGCTCACCGCGCACCGCGCAGCTACGAGACCTGCACCTGCGCCGAATCGCCCGCGACCTCGACCCGCTGACCCCGTGGGAGGTGACGCTGGACGACCTGCTCGACTGGTTCGCCGCCCGCTCGATGGACCCCGCCACCCGGCGCAGCATCCAAGGATCGCTGCGCGCGTTCTACGCGTGGGCACTCGAGGCCGGCCACCTCGACCACGACCCTGCCCGCGCTCTGCCCGCCGTTCGCCAGTCCCCGCCGACGCCGCACCCGGTGGGCGAGCACGCCGTCCGCGCCGCCCTGCTCGCCGCCGACCCGCGCGAGCGCCTGATGATCCGCCTGGGTGCCGAGTTGGGCATGCGCCGCGCCGAGATCGCGCAGGCCCGCACGAGCGACCTGCTCGACCGCGACGGCCGGTGGTCCCTGCTCGTGCACGGCAAGGGCGCACGCGACCGTGTGCTGCCGCTGCCCGCCTCCCTCGCCGCCACGATCCGCACGCTTCCCGCCGGCTACCTGTTCCCCTCCGACGCCTCGCCCACCGGACACCTGTCGCCCGCGACCGTGGGGAAGCTGATTGCCACGCACCTGCCCGACGGGATCAGCGCCCACGCGCTGCGCCACCGGTTCGCCACGGCCGCCTACTCCCTCGACCGCGACATCTTCGCAGTCCAGCGCCTGCTAGGGCACGCTAGCCCCGAGACGACGCAGCGCTACGTCGCCTCGAGCGATGACGACCTGCGCTCGACCGTGGACCGACTGGCCATGTGGACCGAGGCCCACGCCGTCGGGGCGTGAGGGAACGCGCGTCATCAGCCGTCCATTTGGGGCCTGTCAGTCCCTCGTGGCAGAGTGCACCGCATGACGGCATCGACGACCGCAGCGGCACGGCAGGCCCGTGTCGCGCGCCGCCGCGAGAGCGCCGAGTACCGCGCCTGGCCCGAAAATTCGGGCCGCGCGTCCGGCGCGCCCCGTGCCTACTGGCGCGCCGCGTCCGGTGGCCGTCGACGCCGCAACCGTCTGCACGCGCCACTGCCGTCCGACCAGCCGATGGACCTGCTGCCGATGCGCGAGCCGATGCGCACGCCCGATGGCCGCGTCGTGAAATTCCAGTCGTTCCTCGAGGCCGAGCGCGACCGCGCCGCTGCTGCCCTGCTTGACACCCTGCCGACCGCGCAGGCGCAGCCAGCGCCCACCGCGATCGCACCCGAGTCCACGTCGGCGCTCAGACGCCGCGACCACCTCGCGCACGAGAGCGCAGCGCACCTCCGACGCGTGATCCTGACCTGCGCCACCCTTACCGCAGCACCCCCGGCCAACGCTGGCCGGTCAGGTGCTCGCGCAGCGGCCTAAGCCGCCAGCCGCGCACGCGGCACCCTGACACACCCGGCACGTCTCCCTGCACCCTGGCGGCACCAGGAGACACCAGCATGCCTTCGACGCCCACCGGTCCCACCTCGGACCTGCTCACCGTTCGCGAGGCCGCAGAGACGGCCCACCTGAGCACCAAGACGATCCATCGCACCATCGCCGCCGGCGAGCTGCCGACGATCCGCATCGGCCGCAAGGTCCTGATACCGCGCGAGCACCTGACCGCATGGCTGCACGCGCACAGCCGGCCCGCGACCTCCGGCCCCTTGGCAGGTCGGGGGGCATGAGCGTGCCCGGCGAGTACGCGCCGGGCACGCGTCCATCACAGCACATTGCGCCCGTGCACGGGAGTCGCTGATGGGATTCCAGACCCAGCGTCAGATGTGGGGATGGGTGCCCATCGTCAAGAGCCACCCTCGGATGATCGTGCTGCTCAAGATGGCCGAGCACGTGCACGACACCGGCAACGCACGCACACCGGCCCGCGTGTATCGCGGTGGCCACCTGCCCCTGGCCGAAGCACTGGACTACTCCGACATCGGGACCGGCCGTGAGCCAACCAAGGGCCAGATGGACACGCTCAGCCAGTACGTGCGCGACCTGGTGAAGATTGGCGCGCTCGAGGACGTAGGCCGCGCGCACCACGGCTTCACCGCCGCCTACCGCGTCAACCTTCCGCCTGTGGATTACGTGCGCGGAAGGGAGGTAGCACGCACTGCCCTGCCCTAGCTCGGCACTCGCCCTGCCCTAGCGCAGCGCTAGGGCCACTGACCTAGTGCTCCACTCGCAAAACCGAGCGCAGCGCTCGCCCTGCCCTAGCGCAGCACTAGGGCCTATTAGGAACCACAGGAACCAAGGAACCATCGATATGAACCAAGGAACCAGCGACCTCGCCGAGCGCGAACCCTCACCTAACGCGCGCAAGGCGCGACGCCTGTGGATACCGGGCCGAGCGCGTGCCGCGCACGCCCGGCACCCCCTTTTTGAGGCCTCGATGCAACCCCCGCCCGGTGGCAGCCGACTTTTTATCCCCAAACCAGCGATACCGACCGAATCGACCGAACCCGCCATGATCGGAGACCGAGCGTGACCCGACGACCCCGACGCCCCTGCCTCTTCGATGGATGCTCCGCACCCGGCACCCATCGCAAGCATTGCCCGAGGCATTACCAGCAGCTCTCGCGGGCGGGCACGTTCCTCGAGCCAGGCGGGCCGCGCGGCGAGGACCACAACGCCTATAAGGGCAAGGACGTGGGCCTCGACGGCATGCATTCTCGGCTGCGCCAGGTCCACGGCCCCGCCTCCGAGTACCGGTGCGCCGCATGCCCTGACCGCGCGATCGACTGGGCGCTGCAACCGTGGGCCACGCCCCTGACGACCGACGCGCGGACCGGGCGCGACTACAGCACCGACCTCAACGCCTACCGCCCTATGTGCCGCACCTGCCACAACCGGATGGACCACGACACCGAGCACGCGCGCCGGCTGCGCTCCACCGGCATGCCCGTGCCCGACCCCGCCGGCCACCGCGCCCCGCTCGCGCGGTGGCAGGAGCCAGACCCTCATGCCGGGGTCGTGCTGTTCGACTGGCCGCCGGCTGTGCCGCGATGAGCAGCCGCCGCGCGTTCGGAGCCGTGGACCGGCTGCCTTCGGGCAGGTGGCGCGTGCGTTACGTGGGGCCGGACAAGCGT
>NZ_BBLV01000027.1 GCF_000971115.1 Demequina gelatinilytica
TTGCCCCGAGCGAAGTCCTGAGAGGGATGGAGTGAGGTGTGCGTGCGAAACTTGAGAACTCAACAGTGTGCCACATGTCGATGCCAAATTATCCCGGCATCCTCCGTTTGGGGGGTGCAGGATTCCTTTGGTTGACAACGAGACGTCAGTAATGATGTTTTGTTCGATGTCAGAGATTTAACTGGTCTTTTCGGAGACTTACTCTGTAATGTTGTATGCCGGATTCGTCTGGTTGTACGCCATTCATTTACGGAGAGTTTGATCCTGGCTCAGGACGAACGCTGGCGGCGTGCTTAACACATGCAAGTCGAACGGTGAACCCCAGCTTGCTGGGGGGATCAGTGGCGAACGGGTGAGTAACACGTGAGTAACCTGCCCCAGACTCTGGGATAAGCCTTGGAAACGAGGTCTAATACCGGATATGCAACATCTCCGCATGGAGCGTGTTGGGAAAGTTTTTCGGTCTGGGATGGACTCGCGGCCTATCAGCTTGTTGGTGAGGTAATGGCTCACCAAGGCGACGACGGGTAGCCGGCCTGAGAGGGCGACCGGCCACACTGGAACTGAGACACGGTCCAGACTCCTACGGGAGGCAGCAGTGGGGAATATTGCACAATGGGCGCAAGCCTGATGCAGCGACGCCGCGTGGGGGATGAAGGCCTTCGGGTTGTAAACCCCTTTCAGCAGGGAAGAAGCGAGAGTGACGGTACCTGCAGAAGAAGCGCCGGCTAACTACGTGCCAGCAGCCGCGGTAATACGTAGGGCGCAAGCGTTGTCCGGAATTATTGGGCGTAAAGAGCTCGTAGGCGGTTTGTCGCGTCTGCTGTGAAAACCCGAGGCTCAACCTCGGGCCTGCAGTGGGTACGGGCAGACTAGAGTGTGGTAGGGGAGACTGGAATTCCTGGTGTAGCGGTGGAATGCGCAGATATCAGGAGGAACACCGATGGCGAAGGCAGGTCTCTGGGCCACAACTGACGCTGAGGAGCGAAAGCGTGGGGAGCGAACAGGATTAGATACCCTGGTAGTCCACGCCGTAAACGGTGGGCACTAGATGTGGGGCTCTTTCCATGAGTTCCGCGTCGCAGCTAACGCATTAAGTGCCCCGCCTGGGGAGTACGGCCGCAAGGCTAAAACTCAAAGGAATTGACGGGGGCCCGCACAAGCGGCGGAGCATGCGGATTAATTCGATGCAACGCGAAGAACCTTACCAAGGCTTGACATATACCCTCTACCCCCAGAGATGGGGGGTGCTTCGGCGGGGTATACAGGTGGTGCATGGTTGTCGTCAGCTCGTGTCGTGAGATGTTGGGTTAAGTCCCGCAACGAGCGCAACCCTCGTCCTATGTTGCCAGCACGTAATGGTGGGGACTCATAGGAGACTGCCGGGGTCAACTCGGAGGAAGGTGGGGATGACGTCAAATCATCATGCCCCTTATGTCTTGGGCTTCACGCATGCTACAATGGCCGGTACAAAGGGCTGCGATACCGTAAGGTGGAGCGAATCCCAAAAAGCCGGTCTCAGTTCGGATTGAGGTCTGCAACTCGACCTCATGAAGTCGGAGTCGCTAGTAATCGCAGATCAGCAACGCTGCGGTGAATACGTTCCCGGGCCTTGTACACACCGCCCGTCAAGTCACGAAAGTCGGTAACACCCGAAGCCAGTGGCCCAACTCTTCGGAGAGGGAGCTGTCTAAGGTGGGATTGGCGATTGGGACTAAGTCGTAACAAGGTAGCCGTACCGGAAGGTGCGGCTGGATCACCTCCTTTCTAAGGAGCACCTACTTGTCTGTTCGCAGGCAGGTCAGGATCCCACAGCAGACCCGTTCGTGGTCTGGTGGGGCTCATGGATGGAACATCGACATGCGCCGGCAGCCGCCGGTCAGGCAGTCAGTACGCCCCTTGGGGGTGGGAACGCTGTGTGATCGGGTTGGGGTTGTCGGCTGGCACGCTGTTGGGTCCTGAAGGGTCGCACGTCAGTGCAGCTGCTTCAGACCGTCGAGCCCGGGTGACCGGGTGCACGGTTGCGGACCACCGGACCACATCAAACCGTCCAGCTTGGCTGGGCAGGTGTGTGGAGAGGGTGGGGCCGCCCGTCGTTTGAGAACTGCACAGTGGACGCGAGCATCTTTGATATCTGTGGTCAAGTTTTTAAGAGCACATGGTGGATGCCTTGGCAGCAGGAGCCGAAGAAGGACGTTGTAGCCTGCGATAAGCCTCGGGGAGCTGGCAAACAAGCTGTGATCCGAGGATGTCCGAATGGGGAAACCCCGCTGGAGTCATGTCCAGTGACCCACGCCTGAACACATAGGGCGTGTGGAGGGAACGTCGGGAAGTGAAACATCTCAGTACCGACAGGAAGAGATATTCCGTGAGTAGTGGCGAGCGAAAGCGGATGAGGCCAAACCGTACACGTGTGATACCCGGCAGGGGTTGCGTGTGCGGGGTTGTGGGACCTTTCGGGAAGATCTGCCGGTCTTCCAAGGAGTCAGAAATCCGCGTGATAGTCGAAGGGCATTGAAAGGCCCGGCATAGAGGGTGCGACCCCCGTAGACGAAATCATGCGGACTCCTGAGAGTCATCCCAAGTAGCACGGGGCCCGAGAAATCCCGTGTGAATCTGTAGAGACCACTCTATAAGCCTAAATACTACCTGCTGACCGATAGCGAATCAGTACCGTGAGGGAAGGGTGAAAAGTACCCCGAGAGGGGAGTGAAATAGTACCTGAAACCGTGTGCTTACAATCCGTCGGAGCCTCCTTAGCTGGGGTGACGGCGTGCCTTTTGAAGAATGAGCCTGCGAGTTAGTGCTCAGTGGCAAGGTTAACCCGTGTGGGGCAGCCGTAGCGAAAGCGAGTCCGAATAGGGCGTTTGAGTCGCTGGGTCTAGACCCGAAGCGAAGTGATCTATCCATGGCCAGGCTGAAGCGCGGGTAAGACCGCGTGGAGGGCCGAACCCACTTGGGTTGAAAACCGAGGGGATGAGCTGTGGATAGGGGTGAAAGGCCAATCAAACTTCGTGATAGCTGGTTCTCCCCGAAATGCATTTAGGTGCAGCGTTGCGTGTTTCTTGCCGGAGGTAGAGCTACTGGATGGCCGATGGGCCCCACCAGGTTACTGACGTCAGCCAAACTCCGAATGCCGGTAAGTGAGAGCGCAGCAGTGAGACTGCGGGGGATAAGCTTCGTAGTCGAGAGGGAAACAGCCCAGAACACCAACTAAGGCCCCTAAGCGTGTGCTAAGTGGGAAAGGATGTGGAGTTGCATAGACAACCAGGAGGTTGGCTTAGAAGCAGCCACCCTTGAAAGAGTGCGTAATAGCTCACTGGTCAAGTGATTCCGCGCCGACAATGTAGCGGGGCTCAAGTACACCGCCGAAGTTGTGTCATTCACACATTGCGCTAGGCCTTCGTGGTCCAGGCGTGTGGATGGGTAGGGGAGCGTCGTGTGGCGGGTGAAGTCGCGGGGTAACCCAGCGGTGGACGCCACACGAGTGAGAATGCAGGCATGAGTAGCGAAAGACGGGTGAGAAACCCGTCCGCCGAATGACCAAGGGTTCCAGGGCCAGGTTAATCCGCCCTGGGTAAGTCGGGACCTAAGGCGAGGCCGACAGGCGTAGTCGATGGACAACGGGTTGATATTCCCGTACCGGCGAAGGACCGCCCATGACGAGGCGGACGATGCTAAGTGCCCAAAGCCGGCGAACCCTTCGGGGGGAGCTCGGTGGCGCGCACGAACCAGATCCGTAGTAGTCAAGCGTAGTAACAGGGGTGACGCAGGAAGGTAGCCGAGCGTGGCGATGGTAGTCCACGTCTAAGGGTGTAGGCCGAACCGTAGGCAAATCCGCGGTTCATACAGGCTGAGACCTGATGGTGACCCCGTACGGGGGAAATCGGTGATCCTATGCTGCCAAGAAAAACCTCGGCGCGAGGTCCTAGCCGCCCGTACCCCAAACCGACTCAGGTGGTCAGGTAGAGAATACTAAGGCGATCGAGAGAATCGTGGTTAAGGAACTCGGCAAAATGCCCCCGTAACTTCGGGAGAAGGGGGGCCTGAGGCGTGAACCACCTAGCGTGGGGAAGCGTTTGAGGGCCGCAGAGACCAGGGAGAAGCGACTGTTTACTAAAAACACAGGTCCGTGCGAAGTCGCAAGACGATGTATACGGACTGACGCCTGCCCGGTGCTGGAAGGTTAAGAGGAGGGGTCAGCCGCAAGGCGAAGCTCCGAATTTAAGCCCCAGTAAACGGCGGTGGTAACTATAACCATCCTAAGGTAGCGAAATTCCTTGTCGGGTAAGTTCCGACCTGCACGAATGGCGTAACGACTTCTCCGCTGTCTCAACCGCGAACTCGGCGAAATTGCACTACGAGTAAAGATGCTCGTTACGCGCAGCAGGACGGAAAGACCCCGGGACCTTTACTATAGCTTGGTATTGGTATTCGGTGTGGTTTGTGTAGGATAGGTGGGAGACTATGAAGCCGGAACGCCAGTTTCGGTGGAGTCATTGTTGAAATACCACTCTGATTACTCTGGATATCTAACCTCGGTCCGTAATCCGGATCAGGGACAGTGCCTGGTGGGTAGTTTAACTGGGGCGGTTGCCTCCCAAAGAGTAACGGAGGCGCCCAAAGGTTCCCTCAGCCTGGTTGGCAATCAGGTGGCGAGTGCAAGTGTACAAGGGAGCTTGACTGTGAGACTGACAGGTCGAGCAGGGACGAAAGTCGGGACTAGTGACCCGCCGGTGGCATGTGGAAGCGCCGGCGCTCAACGGATAAAAGGTACCCCGGGGATAACAGGCTGATCCTGCCCAAGAGTCCATATCGACGGCATGGTTTGGCACCTCGATGTCGGCTCGTCGCATCCTGGGGCTGGAGTTGGTCCCAAGGGTTGGGCTGTTCGCCCATTAAAGCGGTACGCGAGCTGGGTTTAGAACGTCGTGAGACAGTTCGGTCCCTATCCGCTGCGCGCGCAGGAAATTTGAGAAAGGCTGCCCCTAGTACGAGAGGACCGGGGTGGACCAACCTCTGGTGTGCCAGTTGTTCCGCCAGGAGCACGGCTGGTTGGCTACGTTGGGAAGGGATAACCGCTGAAAGCATCTAAGCGGGAAGCCTGTTTCAAGATGAGATTTCCACGGAACTTGTTCCGAGAGGCCCCCTATAGACCATGGGGTTGATAGGCCGGACGTGGAAGCGAGGACTCAAGACTCGTGAAGCTGACCGGTACTAATAGGCCGACAACTTGACACACACTCAAGTTAGATAAGAATGCTACGCGTCCACTGTGCGGTTCCCGAACTACGGTCGGAAACCGATTGAAAGTTCCATAGAGTTGCCGCAGCCACAGCGAGAGGGAAACGCCCGGTCCCATTCCGAACCCGGAAGCTAAGCCTCTCAGCGCCGATGGTACTGCACCCGCCAGGGTGTGGGAGAGTAGGACGCTGCGGCACA
>NZ_BBLV01000026.1 GCF_000971115.1 Demequina gelatinilytica
CCGTCCAGCATGGTCACCAGGCGCGTGCTGGTGTTCCAGTTGCGGATGGTCATCACCTGGTAGAACGGCGTCGACATCACCTTGTTCATGCGGCTCTTGGTGCGCTCCGCGCTGAGCCGGCGGAAGTAGACCACCCCGTTCCCCGGCCATCCGGCATCCACGCCCTCGCGCATCTGGAAGGCCGCGAAGGCCTGGTGGACGTCGACCCCGGCGCGCAGGAACGCCACGTCGGAGTGGTAGAGCTCCGGCTCGGTGCCGAACCCGGCAGGGGCATCGTCCACCGCTGCTCGGAGGCGTGCCGCCGCGACGCCCACCACGACCGTCTCGACGGCGAACTCCTCCCGGAGGACCTCCTCCACCAGGAGCTCGACATCCGCCTCGTCGAGGTCCGGCGCGGTCACCAGCACGTTGCCCGACTGGATGTAGGTGCGCGCGCCCACGCCGCGCGCCTCGAGCACCTCCCGCAGGCGAGCCATCGCGACGGGGTTCCTGCCTCCCACGTTGATGCCGCGGATGAGCGCGACGTGCGTCGCGGGAACGTCAGCCACGGGGCAGCACCGTGAGGACGCGCATCACGTGGGTGCGGAACTCCTCCATGAAGGTCTCGAGGAACGCCGCGATCTTCGGGTCGGTCACCTCGCCGTCAGCCGTCACCAGCCCGGGAGCGAACGTGATGTAGGCCTCGGGCGCGGTCATCTGGCGCACGTTGCAGAAGCTCAGCACGGCGCGCAGGCTCTGCTGACCCACCGCGGTGCCGATGCGCCCCGGGGACGCCCCGATGATCGCGGCCGGCAGGTGGTGGAAGGAGTTCTGCCCCGACGGGCGCGACGCCCAGTCGAGCGCGTTCTTGAGCCCTCCGGGGATCGAGCGGTTGTACTCCGGGGTGACGAACAGCAGAGCGTCGGACTCCGCGATCGCCCGCTTGAGGTCCAGCGCGACGGATGGGAAGTCGGCGTCGTAGTCGGGGCTGTACAGCGGGAGGTCCCTGATGGGGATCTCCGTGAACTCGAGCTCCTCCGGCGCGAGGCGGATGAGCGCCGTGCTCAGCTGCCGGTTGATGGACGTCGAGGAGAGGCTGCCGACGAAGTATCCGACCTTGTAGACCATGCGTGAGCCTCCTCGGGACGCGGACGGGACCCGTTCATCGTCACACCGGTGGCGAGCCGCCGCAACGCCGCCGCCCGGGTCCTCCCGACCATCGAGCGGGGCCCGCAGGGCGATACGATCAGCCGAGGATGCCGGATGCTGCGGGAGGATTGCTCATGAAGGACACCGTCGTCTTCAGCGGAAGCGCGCACCGCGCGCTCGCCGCGGACATCTGCTCCCACCTGGGCGTCGAGCTCTCCGACGCCGATATCACGCGCTTCAGCAACGACTGCCTCCAGGTCCAGCTGCAGGCGAACTGCCGCCAGCGCGACGTGTACATCGTCCAGCCGCTCGTGCCTCCGACGCAGGAGGCGCTCATGGAGATGCTGCTCATGCTGGACGCGGCGCGGGGTGCCTCCGCCGCGCAGATCACCGCGGTGATCCCGCACTACGCCTACGCGCGCTCCGACAAGAAGGACGCCTCGCGGATCTCGATCGGCGGCCGCCTGGTGGCCGACATGCTCGTCGCGGCGGGAGCCGACCGCGTCCTCACCATGACCCTGCACGCGCCGCAGGTCCACGGATTCTTCTCCGTCCCCGTGGACCACCTGACGGCGCTCGGCGTGCTCGCGGACCACTTCCGCGGGCAGGACCTCACCGACGCCGTGGTGGTCTCCCCCGACTTCGGCAACGCCAAGACCGCGAACCAGTTCGCGCGCCTGCTCGGCCTCCCCGTCGCCGCGGGCAGCAAGCGCAGGCTCGGTGACGACACGGTGGTGATCGATCAGATCGTCGGCGACGTCCACGGCAAGCGCGCGATCATCCTCGACGACGAGATCGCGACCGGCGGGTCGATCGTCGAGCTGCTGCACAAGCTCGAGGAGGAGGGCTGCTCCGCCGCGGCGGTCGCCACCACCCACGGCCTGTTCGTGGGCAAGGCCGTCGAGCGCCTCCGCGGCAACCGCATGGTGCGCGAGGTGGTCACCACCGACACCGTTCCGCAGCCGAGCGGCTGGCCCGAGCTCACCGTGCTGTCCGTGGCGGGGCTCTTCGCCGAGGCCATGCGGCGCATCCACGGGGGCGAGTCCGTGAGCAGCCTGTTCGACGGCGTCGACCCGATGCACGCTTCGCCGCGGCCCGCGAAGGTCTGACGCGCCGATCCGGCCGCTCACGCCGGGTCGCAGCACAAGAGCCTCCGCGCAGGACCGGATGGTCCCGCCCGGAGGCTCTTGCCGCGTACGGGTCTCAGACGTTGAAGCCGAGAGCGCGGAGCTGCTCGCGACCGTCGTCCGTGATCTTGTCCGGGCCCCACGGCGGCATCCACACCCAGTTGATGCGGAATCCGTCCACCAGCCCGGCGAGCGCCTGGCCCGCCTGATCCTCGATGACGTCCGTCAGCGGGCAGGCCGCGGACGTGAGCGTCATGTCGATCACCGCGTGGCGGTTCTCATCGAGCATCACGCCGTAGACCAGTCCCAGATCCACGACGTTGATGCCGAGCTCGGGGTCGATGACGTCGCGGAGAGCCTCCTCGACGTCGGCCGCGTTGGCGACCGCCTTGGTCTCCTCTGTCATGCCGTTCCTCCTTCCGCACCCGCGGACGATGCGCCCCGGGCCTGGATGAGCGCGTCCTGCAGGGCCATCCAGCCCAGCAGCGCGCACTTGATGCGTGCAGGATACTTGCCGACCCCCACGAAGGCGGTCGCGTCGCCGAGCAGGTCCTCGCGCTCCTCGTCGAGGTGCTCGCCCTTCGACTGCATGAGCGCGCGGAACGCCTCGAACGTCTCGTCGGCGGTCGCGAGGGACTCGCCCTCGAGCAGCTCCGAGAGCACCGAGATGGACGCCTGCGAGATCGAGCAGCCCTGGCCCTCCCAGGCGATGCGCGCGAGGGTGTCGCCCTCGACGCCCACCCGCAGCGTGACCTCGTCGCCGCACGTGGTGTTGACCTGGTGGGACTCGCCGCGGTGCGGCAGGTCGATCTCGACCAGGCCACGACCATGCCCCTCACGGGCATGGTCCATGATGACCTGCTGGTACATCGACTCGAGGCTCATGCAGCAACTCCGAAGAACTCGCGGACGGCGGCCAGCGCCTCGATGAAGGCGTGGGCGTCGTCCTCGGTGGTGTAGACGTGCGCGGAGGCGCGGGTCGAGCCCGTCACCCCCAGGCGACGATGCAGGGGCTGGGCGCAGTGGTGACCCACCCGCACGGTGATCCCCCGGTCGTCGAGCACCTGGCCGACGTCGTGGGCATGGACACCGTCGACCACCACGGCCGCGAGGCCGAGCACGTCGATGGAGCCCGGGTCGCCGATCGGGCCGAGCAGGCGCACGCCGGGCATCTCCGCCGCCCCCTCGCGCAGGATCTGCGCGATGCGGGCCTCGTGACGCGCGACGTCCTCCATCCCGAGGTCCATGAGGTAGCGCGCGGCAGCGGCCATGCCCACCGCCTGCGCGACCGGCTGGGTGCCGGGCTCGAAGCGCTGCGGCGCATCGAGCCACGTGGTGGTCTCCATGGTGACCACGCGGATGGCGCTGCCGCCGAACTGCGACGGGGGCAGCGCGTCCAGGAGGTCCTTGCGCCCCCACAGCGCCCCGATACCGGTGGGACCGAGCATCTTGTGGCCGGAGAACGCCATGAGGTCCACGCCCAGCTCCGCCACGTTCACGGGCAGGTGCGGCACCGACTGGCATCCGTCCAGCACGGTGATCGCCCCGACCTCGCGAGCCCGGTGCACGATCGCCTCGACGTCCGTGACCGCGCCCGTGACGTTGCTCGCGTGGCTGAACGCCACCACGCGCGTGGCCGGGGTGATGACCGAAGCGACCTCGTCGTACCGCAGGCCGCCCGCATCATCCACGGGGATCCACGCGAGCTCGGCGCCGGTCCGGGCCGCGAGCTGCTGCCACGGGATGAGGTTCGCGTGGTGCTCGAGCTCGGTGACCACGATGCGGTCGCCGGGGCCCACGCGGAAGCGCTCGGCCTCGGCACCGCCGGCACCCAGCGACGCCTGCAGCATGCCGTTCGCCACGAGGTTGATCGCCGCCGTGGCGCCCGAGGTCCAGACGACCTCGTCCGCCGCGGCGCCGATGAGCTCGGCGACGTCCGCGCGCGCGGACTCGAAAGCCTCGGTCGCCTCCTCCGCGAGGATGTGCGCGCCGCGAGCGACCGCGCCGTTGTGCTCACGGTAGAAGGCGTCCTCAGCCTCGAGCACGGCACGCGGCTTCTGCGCGGTCGCACCCGAGTCGAGGTACACGAGCGACCTCCCGTTCCTCACCTTGCGGGCGAGGAGCGGGAAGTCGTCGCGCAGATCGGGGAGCATGCTCAGGCGTCCGCCAGGTAGCGGTCGTAGCCCTCGGCCTCGAGACGCTCGGCGAGCTCGGGGCCGCCCTCCTCGGCCACGCGGCCGTTGACGAAGACGTGCACGTAGTCCGGCTTGATGTAGCGCAGGATGCGCGTGTAGTGCGTGATGAGCATGACGCCCAGGCCGGTGTTGTCCTTGGCGCGGTTGACACCCTCGGAGACGATGCGCAGCGCGTCGACGTCGAGGCCCGAGTCGGTCTCGTCGAGGATCGAGATCTTCGGCTGGAGCAGCTCCATCTGGAGGATCTCGTGACGCTTCTTCTCGCCGCCCGAGAAGCCCTCGTTGACGCCGCGCTCACCGAACGACGGGTCCATGCGGAGGTTCTCCATCGCGCCCTTGACGTCCTTGACCCACGTGCGGAGCTTGGGGGCCTCGCCGTCGATCGCCGTCTTCGCGGTGCGCAGGAAGTTCGACACCGACACGCCGGGGACCTCGACCGGGTACTGCATCGCGAGGAACAGGCCCGCCTTGGCGCGCTCGTCGACGCTCATCTCGAGGACGTCCTCGCCGTCGAGGGTGACCGAGCCCTCGGTGATCTCGTACTTGGGGTGGCCCGCGATCGAGTAGGCGAGGGTCGACTTGCCGGAGCCGTTGGGGCCCATGATGGCGTGCGTCTCGCCCGAGTTGATGGTCAGGTCGACGCCCTTGAGGATCTCCTTGGTGCCCTCGGGGGTCTCGACGGTGACGTGGAGGTTGCGGATCTCCAGGGTGCTCATGCGTTCTCCTTCTGAGAATTCTTGGGTGCGTCGACGTCGACGAGCACGCGCTCGCCGTCGACGCGGACGGGGTAGGTCTTGACGGGGGTGATGGCAGGTAGCTCGTCGGGCTCGCCGGTGCGGACGTCGAAGCGGGAGCCGTGGCCCCAGCACTCGACGAAGCAGCCTTCGACGTCGCCGTCGGACAGCGACACCTCGCCATGCGTGCAGATGTCGTCGATCGCGTAGAAGTCGCCGTCATCCGAGCGCACGATGGCCACGGGGATGTCGGCGCCGTTCGCGAGGGTGAGCTCGGCGAGCATGGCGGAACCCGGCTTGAGGTCGCCGACCATGCACGCGAGCTGCTCACTCATCGCCGAGCTCCTCCTCGACGTGCGCGATCTCGAGGTCGATCTGACGCATGAGCGACTCCTCGACCGCCGGCACACCGATCTCGTGGATGAGGTCGGCGAAGAAGCCGCGGACCACGAGCTTGCGGGCCTGGTCCTCGGAGATCCCGCGCGAGCGCAGGTAGAACATCTGCTCCTCGTCGAAGCGGCCGGTCGCGGACGCGTGGCCCGCGCCCTCGATCTCGCCGGTCTCGATCTCGAGGTTCGGGACCGAGTCCGCGCGCGCGCCGTCCGTGAGGACCAGGTTGCGGTTGAGCTCGTACGTGTCCGTGCCCTCGGCCGCGGCGCGGATGAGGACGTCGCCGATCCACACCGAGTGGGCGGTCTTGCCGGCCAGCGCACCCTTGTAGGTCACACGCGACGTGCACTTGGGCACCGCGTGGTCGACGAAGAGCTGGTGCTCCTGGTGCTGGCCCGAGTCCGCGAAGTAGAGGCCGAACAGGTCGACGCTCGCACCCTCGCCCGCGAAGGCGGCCGAGGTGTTGAGGCGCACGACCTTGCCGCCGAGCGTCACGACCGTGCCGCGCAGGCGCGAGTCGCGCCCCAGGCGGGCGACGACCTCGCCCGCGTGGATCGTGTCCTCGTCCCACTGCTGGAGCAGCACCAGGTTGAGGCCCGCGTTGTCCTGCAGGTCCACGGACACGAGCTCCGAGTAGTGCGCGGTGCCGGTGCGGCGGATCACCACGGTCGCCTCGGCGCTCTGGCCGAGCTCGACCAGCAGGTGGCCGCGGACCTCGCCGCCGACGCCCGTGAGGTCGATCGTGATCGGCTCGTCGACCACGGTGTTCGCCGCGACGGTGAGCGCCATGGCGCCGCCCGCGTGCTTGACGGCGACGGCCGAGGCACGGTCGCCGGGGGCGCGCACGGTACGAGCCTGCGCATCGTCCGCCGCGACCTCGGTGAGGGTCACGCCGGCAGGAAGCTCGCTCGTGGCCCACTCGAGGTGGCCCTCGGCAGCCTCGTCGGCGAACAGGGTCTTGAGGTCGCGCACCGGCGAGAAGCGCCAGTTCTCCTCCCGTCCCGTGGGCACGGGGAAGGCATCGACGTCGAAGGAGACGATGCGGTCCGCGCGGGACTTGTCGGGGATGACGCCGTGCGAGTGCGCGGTGTCAGCGGTGGCCTGGGTGTGATCGGTGACGGTCAACCGACGGATCCTTCCATCTGGAGCTCGATGAGGCGGTTCAGCTCGAGGGCGTACTCCATGGGGAGCTCGCGCGCGATGGGCTCGACGAAGCCACGCACGATCATCGCCATGGCCTCCGACTCCTCGAGACCGCGGGACATGAGGTAGAACAGCTGGTCCTCGGACACCTTCGAGACGGATGCCTCGTGGCCCATGTGGACGTCGTCCTCGCGGACGTCGACGTACGGGTAGGTGTCGGAACGGCTGATCTGGTCGACGAGCAGCGCATCGCACAGCACGTTCGACTTCGAGTTCTTCGCTCCCTCGAGGACCTGCACGAGGCCGCGGTAGGAGGTGCGACCGCCGCCACGGGCGACGGACTTCGAGATGATCGACGACGACGTGTTCGGGGCAGCGTGCACCATCTTGGCGCCCGCGTCCTGGTGCTGGCCCTCGCCCGCGAAGGCGATCGACAGCGTCTCGCCCTTGGCGTGCTCGCCGAGCATGAAGATCGCCGGGTACTTCATGGTGACCTTCGAGCCGATGTTGCCGTCGACCCACTCCATGGTGGCGCCCTCGGCGGCCGTCGCACGCTTGGTGACCAGGTTGTACACGTTGTTCGACCAGTTCTGGATGGTCGTGTAGCGCACGCGGGCGTTCTTCTTCACGATGATCTCGACCACGGCGGAGTGGAGCGAGTCGCTCGAGTAGATGGGCGCGGTGCAGCCCTCGACGTAGTGCACGTACGAGCCCTCGTCGGCGATGATCAGCGTGCGCTCGAACTGGCCCATGTTCTCCGTGTTGATGCGGAAGTAGGCCTGGAGCGGGATCTCCACGTGGACGCCCGGCGGGACGTAGACGAACGAGCCGCCCGACCACACGGCGGTGTTGAGCGCCGCGAACTTGTTGTCGCCCACGGGGATGACGGTGCCGAAGTACTCCTCGAACAGCTCCGGGTGCTCCTTGAGCGCCGTGTCGGTGTCGAGGAAGATCACGCCCTGGGCCTCGAGGTCCTCACGGATCTGGTGGTAGACCACCTCGGACTCGTACTGCGCGGCGACGCCCGCGACGAGGCGCTGCTTCTCCGCCTCCGGGATGCCCAGCTTGTCGTACGTGTTCTTGATGTCCTCGGGCAGGTCCTCCCAGCTGGTGGCCTGCTTCTCCGTGGAGCGCACGAAGTACTTGATGTTGTCGAAGTCGATGCCGGTCAGGTCCGAGCCCCAGTTGGGGAGCGGCTTCTTGCCGAACAGGTTCAGCCCCTTGAGACGGAGGTTCAGCATCCACTCGGGCTCGTTCTTCAGCGCCGAGATCTCGCGGACGACGGCCTCGTTGAGGCCGCGCTTGGCGATCGCGCCGGCCTCGTCGGAGTCGTGCCATCCGAACTGGTAGTTGCCGATCGAGGCGATCGCCTCGTCCTGCGTCATGGGCTCGGTCGGAGCACTCATGCTCATCCTTCCTTACGGGTGGGGGTGGTGAGCGGGATCGTGGTGGTGCAGACATGCGCGCCGCCCGCGAGGGTCGACAGCCGCTGCACGTGCACGTCGAGGACCCTCGAGAACGCGCGGGCCTCGGCCTCGCACCACTCGGGGGTCTTCTCCGCGATGGACTGGACGGGGCAATGCCCCTGGCAGAGCTGGACGGTGATACCGCCCGGCCCGGGACGGACAGATGCGGCGAAGCCGCGCTCGCCGAGGGCCACGGCGAGCTCCTCGACCTTGGTGGCCATCGGGGCGTCGGGGTCGACGGCGCCGGACACCGCCTCCTCGAGCTCCTTGGCCTTGGACTCGACGAAGGCCTCGAGGCCTCCCGCATCGCGCAGGAAGGCGACGGCGTCGACGGCGACGTCCTGGTACGCGGTCGCGAGCGCGCGCTGGCCCTCGCCGGTGGCGACGAAGGACCGCGCCGGTCGGCCACGCCCGCGCACGTGCTGACCGGGAGGCTCGTGATCCACGATGTGGCCCTCGTCCTCGAGCGCCGACAGGTGCCGGCGCACGCCCGCGGGCGTCACGCCGAGCTCGGTGGCGAGCGCCGCGGCGGTGATGGGGCCTGCGGTCGCGATCAGGCTCAGCACCCTGTCACGCGTGGTGTCGACATGCATGCAGCGACCTCTCCTCACGTCCACAGGCGGCCGCACATGCAGCCGCGCTCCAATTAGGAAACATTTTGATTCATTAAAAAGAAGGCCGCAAGCAAGGCGGACCTAACCCGGCCCGGACCGCCTGTGACACCGTCATGGGAACGCTCGCGCCCGTCGCGTTGTGCCCGCTCGCGAGCACACGATCCTACGGGCCGTGCGCCCCGCATCGGCACCGGTGCGCACACGTCCACAAAGGGAGTCCGCGCGCTGGACACGGGCAGGCGCGCGGTGCGAGCCGTGAGGGCCCCGGTGGGGTCACTCCGGTGCGAGGCGGCAAACGCCTTCGCCCGATGTCGTCATCCTCATCACCAAGTACTCGCTCGCGAGATCCCGATAGTGGCTCCCCGGGAAAAGTAGGCCCGTCCCGTGGGGCCCGATGTCCGTTCGAACCTGGTCCCAAATCTCGCCAGCGGAGGGAACCGCGTCGGCATCGGCGATACATTGCACGAGCACCTCGTCGTACATCGCGAGAACCAGGCCAATGTCGCCGGACACATCAGCGGTCGGCAGCGCTCGCCCAGAGGTGAGCTCGCCGTCGCGCGCCCCGACCGCTTGGGTCCCGTAAGCGCACCCGCCCGCCACGTACTTGCGCACCGTTCCGATCACTGCCAGCTCTGAACTCTGTTCGGCCGCGAACGCACCCTGTTCGAAGTCGACTCCGCGCGGCTCTCTCGGGCCTTCCCCCGGACAGCTCTCCCAGTCGTCGAGAGTCCACACCACAAGCTCACCGAACAGCCGCTGGTCCCTCAGGCTAGGGCTGGGCAGCGCGTTGTATGCCGCGATCAGCTCGTCAGGGCGCGGGGCACCCTCGCCGACGACGTAGTCGTAGTACATCCCCGGGAGACCCCGCAGGCGCGCGTCGTCGACGAGAGGCACCGGAACGCCTCGCAACAGGTCTGGATCGTTGGTGACGATGGCCGCCTGCGCGACGCCCGCCGCGTCGATAGCGAAGGTCATGGGCTCCCCACCCCCGCTGACGACGGCAGCGATCCACGGTGAGACAGCTTCAGGGAGCTCCCACGGCTCACCGAGGATCTCGGCCGTGCGGGCCAGGTTCGCGGAGACCGCGGTGTGCTCGCTGATGCGCCCCGCGGAGACCAGCTCGACGGCGCGATGGAACAGCTCTCGAAGACGAACCTCGACCTCAGGGTCCTCGTCGGAGCTGGTGGAAGTCTCCGCCATCGCCAATATCGCGACAGACTCGCCGAGCGACACGGTCGCAGAATTGGACTCGAGCTGACCCGCGAGCACCTCGAGTGCCTCAGCCCGCACCGCGGCCAGCTCGAGCGTGTCCTGACAGACTGGCGTCTCGTCCATCACAGCCAACGCTCGCGCAGCCATGAACAATGCGTCGGAGCCCTCGCACGCGGTGTGCTGCCCCACGCTGCGAACTACCTGCAACGCCCGAGCAACGACTGCATCGTCGAGACCGAGCTGTCGCGCAACGCTGATGAAGGCGAGCGCATCGTAGAAGTCCTCGACGTGTGGCGCAGATGCCTGCACCGAGGCCGAGAGCGCAGCGGAACTGGCCTCGTCGAGAAATTCGATCCGCCGGTCCACCTCGAGCACGACCTCCGCTGTCGCAGCGGTGCCGGCCGCAAGGTCCTCCGACCCGGCACCGCCGAACGCCGCCTGGACGTTGCTGCGGAACTCCGTGTCGATCGCACCGCGCTCGGCAACGAGAGCCGGGCCTAGCGCAATGATCGCCTCTGCGCGCGAGTAGACGTCGGAGAGCTCCCAGCCCGCCACGACCATGAACGCTTCGCCCGACTCCGGATCGATGCTCACGGCAGTCGCCGCCGAGGTCGCGGCACGCCACTCGCTCAGCCCGCCGTCAGCGACCTGCCCTTCGCATGCGGCGAGGGCTGTTGCGGCGATCACCACGCCGGTCACCAGGCCCCGGCGAGCCTTCACACGAGACCGCAAGGCGAACGAGCTCAGTAGTTGTAGTCGGTGACCGTCTTCACCGTCCACGAACCCCCGACGCGCCCGGCGCCGGTGATCTTCAGGTAGGCGTTGGTGTGGAAGAGGAGCGTATTCGACTCGCAGATCGTGTCGCTGCCGTAGTCGACCGAGACGTAGGTCGCCGTGCCTTCCCACCAGCCCTGATCGCAGTGGGACCCGGCGTCGTAGAACGAGGCGTCGACTCCCGCTGGGTAGCTCACCCCTACCGACAGCCCAGCACCTTCGAAGCCCGCCACCGCGCGCCCGCGGATCAGGTTGGTCGTGTAGGGCCCGTAGGTCGTCGGCCTCACCGACCAGTCGAGGTTGTAGATCGCGGCACACTGTCGGATACCGCACGTACGCATCGCGTAGTTGGCGTGGCCACGGACATTCCACTTCTGGGTACCGATCGTCAGAGTGCCGCTCGGGTCCATCGCCGCAGACGCGGGAACAGACCCAACGCCAAGCAGTCCAGCAACCAGCGCCGCGACAGCTGCGACTCTCACTCTCGAACGTCCAGCCATGATTCCCCCCATACGACAACCAGCGACCGCACGATGCGGTCGCGGTATCCGGAAGTTACCTGGAGCAACGGTGCCCCGTCAAGAGTCTCAGACACTCACAGATTTCGTCGCGACGATGCCGCAGACGCACACCATTCGCGCGGCTCCACAACCCGACGCGCCCGCTCGGCACGGCACCGCTGAACTGAACCTCGCAATGCCGAATGGCCTGCGGGCGCGACGGAGCATCGCATCGCACGCACGCGCCTAGACTTGCCCGGTGAGCACGACCGAGCAGCACCCCTCCCCCTCCTCCTCCCCCTCCCCCGCCCGCACGAGCCGCCTGCGCACGGTCGCAGTCGCCGTCGCCGATCTCATCGGCCGACACACCCGCGGCCTCACGCTCGCGAACATCGCGGCGCAGGCCGGGATCATCGTGACGGGAGGCGCGGTGCGCCTCTCCAGCTCGGGCCTGGGATGCTCGACGTGGCCGCAGTGCGAGCCGGGCCAGTTCGCGCCATCGTTCCACGAGGCGATGACAGCCCATCGCGCGATCGAGTTCGGCAACCGCACGCTCACGTTCGTGCTGCTCGTGGTGGCCGTGCTCATGGCGATCGGCGTGTGGCGCACGCGTCCCGACCTCAAGTGGTGGGGGCTCGTGCCCGCGCTCGGCGTGCTGGGCCAGGCCGTCGTCGGCGGGATCACTGTGCTGGTGGAGCTCCACCCGCTCGTGGTCGCGCCGCACATGCTGCTGAGCCTCGGCCTCGTCTGGTACTCCGTCCGCTTCGCGCTGCGCTATCGCGGCGCGCGCGGGCGCATCGGCGTCAACCTCGCCCCCGAGCGCTGGGTCTCCGCCGGGCTGCTCGTGGTGCTGCTCGTGCTCGGAGCCCTCACCACGGGCGCCGGTCCCCACTCGGGCGACGCCGAGGCGACCGAGAGGCTCGCGCTCGATCCGGCGCTCATCGCCCGCGCGCACGCGATGACGGTCTGGGCCTTCGTGGCGCTGCTCGCCTGGATCGGGTGGCAGATCCGCCGGGACCGGAGCGCCGGCGAGCGCGACGAGGCGCGCCTCGCGTACTGGGTGCTCGTGGGCGTCACGCTCGGGCAGGGCCTCATCGGCTACGTCCAGTACTTCACGGGGCTGCCCGCGCTGATCGTCGGTTTCCATCTGCTGGGCGCGGCGGTGCTCACGGCGGCGCACTCGGCGTTCTTCCTGCTCGACAAGCGCGAGACCGCCGCGTGAACGCGGGAGGCGAGGTCACGCTCGCGCGCATCGAGGACGCGGCCCGCGCCCTCGCGGGGATCGCGCAGCGCACCCCGGTGGACCATGCCTCCTACTTCTCCGACCTGCTGGGCGCTCCCGTCCACCTCAAGCTCGAGAACCTCCAGCGCACCGGCTCCTTCAAGCTGCGCGGCGCCACCTACCGCCTGTCGCGGCTGAGCGCCGACGAGCGCGCGCGGGGCGTGGTCGCGGCCTCCGCGGGCAACCACGCGCAGGGCGTCGCGTTCGCGGCGCAGCAGCTGGGCGTCGAGGCGACCATCTTCATGCCGCTCGGTGCCCCCGTGCCCAAGCTGCTCGCGACCAAGGGCTACGGCGCGACCGTGGTCACCGACGGCGCGACGGTCGAGGAGTGCCTCGCGCTCGCCGCGGAGCATGCGACGCGCACCGGGGCGGTGCTGATCCATCCCTTCGACCACCCCGACGTGATCGCGGGACAGGGGACCATCGGCCTCGAGATCCTCGCCGACGTCCCCGATGCACGGACCTTGGTGGTGCCCATCGGCGGGGGCGGCCTGATCGCGGGGGTCGCGGTGGCGGCCAAGGCCGTCGCGGCACGGGAGGGCCGCGACATCCGCATCGTCGGTGTGCAGGCGGCCGCGACGGCGGCCTTCCCGCCCTCGCTCGCCGCGGGCCACCCTGTGACCGTCGAGCGTGGCGGCACCATCGCCGACGGGATCGCGGTGGTGCGCCCGGGCGAGATCACGTTCCCGCTGGTGCGCGACCTGGTCGACGAGGTCGTCACGGTCGAGGAGGACCAGCTCGCGCGCGCCGTCCTCACGCTGCTCGAGCGCACCAAGCTGGTGGTCGAGCCCGCGGGCGCGGCGTCCATCGCGGCCATCCTCGCGGGGCTCATCGAGGCGAGCGGCCCGACGGTCGCCCTCGTCTCGGGCGGCAACATCGATCCCCTGCTGCTCCAGCGCATCGTCGCCCACGGCCTGGTCGCCTCGGGGCGCTACATGACCATCCGGATCCCCCTCCCCGACCGCCCCGGCCAGCTCGCGCGCGTGTCGGAGCTGCTCGCCGGCGTCGGGGCGAACGTCATCGAGGTCCTGCACACGCGCCACGACCTGGGCCTGACGCTCAACGACGTGGTGCTCCAGGTCAGCGTCGAGACCCGCGGCCCGAATCATCAGGCCGACACCCTCGAGGCGCTGCGCGCGGCCGGCTACGAGCCCGAGGTCGTCGCGGGCTGATCCCGCGCGCCTCGCAGCATCTCACGCTCCCCGTGCGAGCGCGTTCTCGCGCCGGGGCGCGCGCTCACCGGAGGGACGGGGCGCCTGAGCCCCGGGACGATGCGCCGGATCAGTCGAGCCGTGACGGCGGCCGGCGCCAGGCCGCGTCGGCGGGGCGCAGCAGCTCCCAGCCCGAGCGGCGGGCCGCGTCGAGCGCGAGCGCGCCGGCGACGATGGTCGGGCTCTGGACCTCGCCGGCCCAGATGGAGGCGAGGACGTCCTCGAGCGGGACCCACCGGCCCTCCATGTCCCGCTCCTCCTCATGCCGCGCATGCCGCTCCGCCTCGGGCACCACGGAGATGTCTCGCGCGAGGAAGATCCTGATCCCCTCGGAGGAGCCGCCGGGCGAGGTCATGAAGTCGACGAGCGTGTCCCATCGCCCGGCGCGCAGGTCAGCCTCCTCGTAGAGCTCGCGCGCGGCGGCGTCCACGGGCGGCTCCGCCGCGATGTCGAGCAGGCCCGCAGGCGGCTCCCAGGTCTCCGCGCGCACCGCGTGGCGGTACTGGCGGACCAGGAAGACCTCTCCCGCCTCGTTGAGCGCCATCACCGCGACGGCACCCGTGTGGTGGATGTAGTCGCGCGTCACCACGCCCGACTCCCCCAGATCGACGACGTCCGAGCGCACGTCCCACACCTTGCCCGCGAAGGACAGGGCGCTCTCGCGCACGGGCCGTGCGCCCGGAACGTCGGCGATCATCAGACGCTGGCGGCGTCCGCAGGCGCCTTCGCAGCCTCCTGGCGGTCGATGGCGGCACCGATGAGGCCCGCGAACAGCGGGTGCGCCTTGGTCGGGCGCGACAGGAACTCGGGGTGCGCCTGCGTGGCGACGTAGTACGGGTGCACGTCGGCCGGGAGCTCCACGAACTCGACGAGCGAGCGGTCGGGGCTCTCACCCGAGACCACCAGGCCCGCCTCCTCGAGCTGCGCACGGTACGCGTTGTTGACCTCGTAGCGGTGGCGGTGACGCTCGCCCACGGTGGTCTTGCCGTACGTGGCGGCGGTCACCGAGCCCTCCTTCAGGACGGCCTGGTACTCGCCCAGGCGCATCGTGCCGCCCAGGTCTCCCTTGCCCTCGACGATGTGGAGCTGCTCCTCCATGGTCGCGACCACGGGGTGCGGGGTCTCGGGATCGAACTCCGAGCTCGACGCACCCTCGAGGCCGAGGATGTTGCGCGCGTACTCCATCACCATGGTCTGCATGCCCAGGCAGATGCCGAGCGTGGGGACCTTGTTCTCACGGGCCCAGCGCAGCGCGCCGATCTTGCCGTCCACGCCGCGCACGCCGAAGCCGCCCGGGACCAGCACGCCGTCCACGCCGCCCAGCGCCTCCTGGGCGCCCTGCGGGGTCTGGCAGCGGTCGGACGCGACCCAGCGGATGCGGACCTTCGCGTTGTGGTGGAAGCCGCCGGCACGCAGCGCCTCGCTCACCGAGAGGTAGGCGTCGGGCAGGTCGATGTACTTGCCGACCAGCGCGATCTCGACGTCCTTGGCGGGCTTGTGCACGCGCTTGAGGACGTCGTTCCACGCGCCCCACTCGACATCGTGGAAGGGCAGGTCGAGCCGGCGCACCACGTACGCATCGAGCCCCTCGGCGTGGAGCACCTTCGGGATGTCGTAGATGCTGGGCGCGTCGATGGCGTTCACCACGGCACCGGGTTCGACGTCGCACATGAGCGCGACCTTGTTCTTGACCGAGGTGGGCACCTCGCGGTCGGAGCGGAGCACGAGCGCGTCGGGCTGGATGCCGATGCTGCGCAGCGCGGCGACGGAGTGCTGCGTCGGCTTGGTCTTCTGCTCACCCGAGGGACCGATGTACGGCACCAGCGACACGTGCAGGAAGAACACGTTGTCGCGGCCCACGTCGTGGCGAACCTGGCGCGCGGCCTCGAGGAACGGCTGCGACTCGATGTCGCCGACGGTGCCGCCGATCTCGGTGATGATGACGTCCACCGACGGGCCCGCCTGCTGGCGCATGCGGCGCTTGATCTCGTCGGTGATGTGCGGGATCACCTGGACCGTGTCGCCCAGGTACTCGCCACGGCGCTCCTTGGCGATCACCTGCGAGTACACCTGGCCGGTGGTGACGTTCGACGCGGCGGACAGCTCGACGTCGAGGAAGCGCTCGTAGTGACCGATGTCGAGGTCGGTCTCGGCGCCGTCATCGGTGACGAAGACCTCACCGTGCTGGAACGGGTTCATCGTCCCCGGGTCCACGTTGAGGTAGGGGTCGAGCTTCTGCATCGTCACGCGCAGGCCGCGCGAGCGGAGAAGCCGTCCAAGAGAGGAGGCCGTCAAGCCCTTCCCGAGGGAGGACACCACCCCTCCGGTGACGAAGATGTGACGGGTGACATGGTCCGTGCCGGACGAGAATCGCGTTCGCTCCACGGGCTTCAACTCTAACAGCCGAATCGCCCTGCCGCGGCTCAGGAAACGCCGAGAAGCCCCGGGACCTCGCCGTCCCCGTAGTGCGGACGGGCTCCCTGCAGCGTCTCGGCGATGGTCGCGACGGCCGTCACGGAGCCCACCGTCCAGTCGGACGATGCGACGGTCGCGACGTCATCACGCCTGGTCTCCGCGTCGAGCGCGGTGGGCGCACCGACCACGGTCACCGGTGCGTCGTAGGCCGCGAAGGCCTCCACGATCGCGGCGGTCGCCTCCCGGTCGCCGGCGATGATCACCACCGCATCTGCTGCCGGTGCGGGATCTCCCTGGGCCAGATCGGCCTGGGAGAGCAGGTCCCACAGCACCGCGCCGCGATCGGTGCCCGCGGCGGCGACCTCGGCGCGATCCGCACCGGTGGGTGCCGCGGACGTGGCGCCCTGCACGAAGGCGTGGGCGAGGAGCACCTCGGCGCTCGCCGTCTCCACCCCCACGAGCGACGGCGCGACCTGCTCCGCGAGTGCGGAACGGAACTCGTTCGTCCGCGTGTCGTGCCAGGCGTCGCCGAGGCTCACATCGCCCGCACGATCAGCGCCTGCCAGCGGCAGGCGCGCGGCGACCGCGTCGCGAGCCTCGGCCGGTGCGCCGGGCGCCGACACGAGCACCACCGCGGTGCCGGGAAGCAGGTCGATCAGCAGCGTGGGCGCGGTGGCGTCGACGTAGTCGACCGCCGTGTCGGCGCGGGAGCCGGCGGCCTCGACGTCCTCGTGCGCCTGCACGAGCTCCGCCTCGAGCGCGTCGATCCTGTCTCCGGTCTGGCCCAGCAGGGCCGCCCTCAGCGGCCCGGAGCCGAGCACCACGCCGACCGCGAGCACCGCGACGCCCGCCGCGGCGGAGACGAGCCTGGTGCGGCCGTCGCTCATCGCCCGCCGCCGAGCGTGTCCGCGAGCCAGCTCCACCCCGACGCGATCGCGTCGTGCCCCTCGGGCGTGCCCCACGCGGCGAGCAGCAGCGCGCCGAGCGCGAGCCCGAAGGCGCCCCACGACATCACCGCGCTGTACCGGTGGCGGTACACCGCCCCGAGCACGCCGGAGTCCACCACGGAGCCGCTCGCGACCAGGCGCGACAGCAGCGCACCCGCACCCGCGGTCGAACGGTCGGACACGTACTCCAGCAGCCCTGCGCGCGCGCCCGCGAGGATCACCACGGACGCTCCCGCGGCGTGCGCGGCGAGGAGGGCGACGTCCTCGCTCGCGAGCCCGGCCTCGCACCAGTCGTGCGTGAGACCGATCGCGAGCGCCCGCGCACGGCCCGCGTCACGCCCTTCCCCGTCGTGGACCACCACCTGAGCGGCGCGGCGCAGCGCATCCTCGCTGACGCCGTCGACGTCGCCCAGGACGATGCGCGGGTTGAGGCCCGCGGCACGCGCCGCATCGGCGCCCTCGCCGACCCCGATGACGATCGGACGGCGCTCACGCGCGAAGCGCGCCAGCACCTCGTCGGAGCCGGTGAAGCGCGAGGTCACCACCACCACGGGACGGCCCTCGATCGGCAGCCGCAGCTCGGGCAGCCCGATGCCGTCGAGCAGCAGGTCGGCGTCCTGGTCGAGCAGGTCGAGCGCGGTCGCGGTGAAGGAGGCGACGTGCACGTGGAGGTCCTCGTCGGCGGCGCGGACGCGCGCGGTCACGGTCTCGAGCGTGAGCCGCGTGCCCTCGAGCGAGGATCCGCCGCCGGCCGAGACGGTGCCGCCCTCGACCGTCACCGCGGAGCCGTCGCGGATGGTGAGCGCCGCCGCGCCCGCGGACTCGACCACCGGGATCCCGGCCTCGAGCAGCACGAGCGCGCCGGTGGTGGGCAGGCGGCCGGAGATGCAGGACTGCACGTTGACCACGGCGACGGGTCGCCGCTCCGCGAGGGCTGCCGCCGCACCCTTGTCGAGGTCGAGCGCATCCACGATCGCGACGTCGCCCGGCTGAAGACGGCGCGCGAGCGCACGGGGCGACGAGTCGACGCGGGCGGGGCCCGAGATGAGGGTGGCGGCGGCGGTCATGGCGGCTATGGTGCCACGCGCGAGGCCTCCAGCAGCTCACGTGCGTGGGCGAGTGCGGTCTTCGAGTCCTCATGGCCCGACAGGAGCCGCGCAAGCTCCTCCACGCGGGCCTCCCCGTCGACCTGGTGGACCTGCGAGCGGGTCACCGCGCCGTCGGACGCCTTGGCCACCACGATGTGCCGGTCGGCGTGCGCCGCGACCTGCGCGAGGTGCGTCACCACCAGCACCTGATGGGTGCGTGCGAGCTCCGCGAGCCGCCTGCCGATCGCGATCGCGGCCTTCCCTCCCACGCCCGCATCGACCTCGTCGAAGACGAACGTGTGCCCGGGAGCGGCGGCGTGCCGCGCGAGCGACACCTCGATGGCGAGCATGATGCGCGAGAGCTCGCCGCCGGAGGCGGCCTCCGCGACGGGACGATGCGGGGCGCCGGGGTGCGAGGCGAGCGTCATCGAGACGTCGTCGGCACCGGAGTGGCGGAGCTCGGCGCGCGCGACCTCGACGGCGAAGCTCGCATCGGGCATCGCAAGGCCCGCGAGCTCGGCGTCGACGTCGGCGGCCAGGCGCGCGGCCGCCTCCTTCCGGCTCGCCGTGAGGTCCTCCGCGAGGCTCTCGACGGCAGCCGCGGCGACCGTGACCGCCTCGCGGCGCGCCGCGAGGGTCTGGTCCCAGGTGTCGTCCTCGAGCACCGCCGCGGCCGCCCGCTCGCGGTACGCGAGCACGCCGTCGAGGTCGGTACCGATGCGACGCATGAGGCCGCTCAGCTCCGCACGGCGCAGCTGGATCTGCTCGAGCCGGGCGGGATCCGCCTCCATGCGGTCCAGGTACGACGCGAGCTCGTGCCCGATGTCCGCCGCGGCGTAGGCGACGTCGCCGAGCCTCTTCTCCAGCTCCTCGAGCGCGGGATCGTGGCGTGCGGCATCGGCGAGCGCGCGGCGCGCGGCATCCGCCGCGACCACGAGCGTGAGCTCGGCATCGCCGTCGATCGCAGCCATCGCACCGGCCACGCCGGTCCGGACGGCCTCGGAGTTCTCGAGCACCTCGGCCTCAGCCTTGAGGCGCGCATCCTCGCCGGGTTCGGGGATCACCGCGTCGATGGCCTCGAGGTCGTCCCGCAGGCGCGCGGCCTCGAGGCGCGCGAGCTCGGCGCCGGACTCCATGCGCTCGAGCTCGTCCTGCGCCTGCCTCCATGCCCACCACGCGCCCTGGTACCGCTCGAGCAGCGGGCCGTGGTCGGCGTAGCCGTCGAGGATCCCGCGCTGCTCGGCCGACGAGCGCAGGCGCGCCTGGTCGCTCTGCCCGTGAACGGTCACCCAGTGCGCGGCGACCTCGGCCAGCACCGCCTGCGGGACGGCGCGTCCACCGATCACCGTGCGCGACCGCGTGGTCGCGCCCACGCTGCGGCTGACGATCACGGTGCCGTCGTCGTCGAAGGCCGCGCCCGCCTCCTCGAGGCGCTCCGCGGGCCACGAGCCGGGGGCGGCGTCGACCACGGCCTCGGCGACCGCGGCATCGGCCCCCGTGCGCACGGTCGCGCGCACCGACTTCGAGCCCATGATGAGCCCGAGCCCCGTGAGCACCATGGTCTTGCCCGCACCGGTCTCACCGGTCACGCATGTGAGTCCCGGGCCCAGGTCGACGCGGGCGGACTCGATGACACCGAGGTTCTCGATGGTGAGCTCGTGAAGCATTCAGATCCCCGCGCCCGTGTCGGAGACGGGGCGCTCACCTCGGAAGCCGTCGACCGGCAGGGCGAACTTCTGCACCAGGCGCTCGCTGAAGGGAGCATCGGACATGCGCGCGAGCCTCACCGCCTGCGCACCGCGTCGCACCTCGATCCGGCTGCCGCGCTCGACGTCGATCGCGCGCGCGCCGTCGAGGACCACCTGGCCGTCGCTCGCGGAGCGGTCGAGGATCTCGATCCGGACCTCGGACCGCGGCCCCACCACGAGCGGTCGCGAGAACAGCGCATGCGCCGCGAGGGGCACCACCAGCAGCGCGTCCACGTCGGGCCACAGCACGGGCCCGCCGGCGCTGAAGGCATGCGCGGTCGAGCCTGTCGCCGACGCGACCACCACGCCGTCGCAGCCGAAGGTCGACAGCGGACGGTCGTCGATGTCCAGCGCGACCTCGATGGTGGTCCGGAGGTTGGCGCGCTCGACCGTGACGTCGTTGAGCGCCCAGCCCTGCGTCCGACGCCCGTCGGGCAGCGTCACCAGCACGTCGAGCGTGCCACGCTCCTCGATGTCGTACTCCCCCGCCGCCAGGCGGCGCGCCGCGTGCGCGACATCGTCCCGCTCGAGCTCCGCCAGGAAGCCGACATGGCCCAGGTTGACGCCGAGCAGCGGGATGCCGGTACCCCGCGTCATGTCCGCCGCGTGAAGGATGGTGCCGTCTCCGCCCAGCACGAGCGCGGCCTCGACCGGCGCGTCGACGCCTGCCTCGAAGTCGGTGCAGGTCGCGACGCCCTCGGCCTCGAGCGCGGCGGCGGCGAGGCTCGCGGCCTCCTGCGCCTCGGGACGATGCGGGTGCACCACGAGCAGGATCCTGCGCGTCATGGTGCTCCTCCCGTCTCCTGCGCGATCGCGGCCCTGACCTGGGCTTCCGTCAAGGCGACCGGCCTACGCCGGTCGCCGTCACCAGCCTGCCACGAGCGGGACGCCCACACGAAGAACTCGACGTTGCCGTGAGGACCCGGGAGCGTCGACCGCGCGATGCGGTGCACGTCCAGACCGGCGCCCATCATGGCGGACGCGACCGACAGCACGGCGCGGGCACGGTCGTCGACGTCCGTCACCACCCCGCCCCTGCCCAGCCTCTCGCGTCCCACCTCGAACTGCGGCTTCACCATGAGCAGCACGTCCGCGTGCTCCGCGAGCACGCCGACGATCGGGCCGACCAGGAGCGTGAGCGAGATGAAGGAGACGTCCGCCACCACGAGGTCGGGCGCATCCCCCTCGAGATCCGCGGGCACGAGCTCGCGCGCGTTGAGCCCCTCGCGCGCACGCACACGAGGATCGGCTGCCACCGCGGCAGCGAGCTGGTCGTGGCCGACGTCGATCGCGTGGACGCGGGCCGCGCCACGCTCGAGCAGCACCTGCGTGAACCCGCCCGTCGACGCCCCCACGTCCAGGCAGACGCGTCCCTCGACCGCGAGCTCGGGGCAGGACTGGAGCGCGCCGATCAGCTTGTGGGCCGCGCGGGAGACGTAGCCGTCGTCCCCGACGACCTCGAGCCGCGCATCGTCATCCACGTCGAGCGACGCCTTCGAGACGGGCGCACCATCGAGGGTCACGGCCCCAGCGGCGATGAGCTCCTGCGCGCGGGTGCGCGACGTGACCAGCCCGCGCGCGACGAGCGCGCGGTCCAGCCGCATGCTCAGCGCGACTCGTCGCGGAGGCGCGTCGAGAGCGCCTCCTGCACCTTGTCGAAGAACTCGGCCTGCTGCTCGAGGTCGTCCGGGAGCTCCGTGACGGCCTTGAGCGCCTCGCGCACCTCGGCCGGGTACTCGAGCTGTCCCTTGAAGTCGCGGGTGTTGTTGAGGTCAGCCATGGGTCAGGAGGCTAACCGAAGTGCGGGAGCGTGTCGACATCGAGACGGTCGCCGGCGTCGACGGCCGCCCACGCGGCCGCGCATGCCGCGCGCACGCGGTCGATCCGGCTCCCACCGTCCACGGACAGGTGGCCGTCGGTGACGCGTGCGCGGGCCTCGCCCACGTGCCACCAGTGCTCCGCGAGCAGCGGCTCGGGGTGCGACTCGGCCAGCGTCGACAGGTCCTCGCCGATGAACGAGGGACGCTCCCCCGGGACGGCCAGCACCGCATCGCGCGCGGTCGAGACGCCGGTGAGCACCAGCAGCCCGGGCACGTCCGCTGCACGGGCGCCCTTGAGGTCGGTGTCCAGACGGTCGCCGATCATGAGCGGCCGGTCCGCGCCGGCCTTGCGTGCCGCGAGGTGGAGCATCGCAGGCTCGGGCTTGCCCGCAGCGAGCGGGTCCACCCCGGTCGCGGTGCGGACCACGCCCACGAGCGAACCGTTGCCCGGCGCGAACCCGCGCTCGGTGGGCAGCGTGAGGTCGAGGTTGGTCGCGAAGTAGCGCGCGCCGGCGTTGATCGCGTACGTCGCCTCGGCGAGCTCCTTCCACCCCAGGTTCGGGGCGAAGCCCTGGATGACCGCTGCGGGGTGCTCGTCCGCCGAGTCGACGATGACGAAGCCCTTGGCGTGCACCGCCGTGTAGAGGCCCGCGCCGCCCACGACGAGGACCTTCTGGCCGGCCGGCACGTGCTCGGCGAGGAGCTCGGCGCCCGCCTGCGCGGCCGTCATGACCTCCGCCGCGTCGCACGGGATGCCCACCTCGGCAAGGTGCTCCGCGACGGTCTCCGGCTCGCGCGAGGCGTTGTTGGTGACGAACACGACCGCCATGCCGGCGGCTCGCGCCGTCGCCAGGGCGGGCGGCGCCGACGGGATCGCATGCGGCCCCTTGTACGCGACGCCGTCGAGATCGACGAGTGCGACGTCGAACGCGTCCTGGAGCGCCGCCTCGGTGCCGAGCAGGCCGACGGTCATGCCTTGTCCTCGCCGGCCTCGTCCTCGGCGACCTCGTGGAGGTCGTCCTCGTCGTCGTACGCGAGATCCACGTCGTCGGCGTCCTCGTCCTCGTCGTCCGACGGCTCGGGCTCGGGCTCGGGGAGCTCGGCGGTGTCGTAGAGGACGATGTCCTCCTCGACCTCCTCCTCCACGGGCTCAGGCAGCGCAGCCTCGAGCTCGTCCGCCTCCCCGTCGCGGCCGAGGGCGCGGAGCACGGCGACCCGTGCCTCGTCGGCACGGACCTTGAGCTCCTCGTTCTTGGTCTCGATGCGCGTGAGCACCAGCAGGGCGGCCTCCGGGTCGCCCATGTCGAGGCGGGCACCGGCGATGACGATCTGCATCTCGACGGCGGAGTCGTGCGGGAGCAGCTTCGCGTCGGGCTCGTCCGCGATCGCGAGGGCGCGCTCCGGCCGTCCGAGGCCGCGCTCGCAATCCGCCATCAGCGGCAGGTGCTCGATCGAGCCGCCGAGGCGTCGCACGGTACGCAGCTCGCGCAGCGCCTCCGCGTACCGACCGGTGGCATAGGCAGTGAGCGCCGCGGCCTCGCGGACCACGTCGACGCGGCCACCGCGCTGGAGCGCGACCTGAGCGTGACGGTAGGCGAGCTCGGGATCCGTGTCGACCAGGTTGCCCGCCATGATGAGGTGACGGCCCACGTCCTCGGCGTTGTCCTTGCTCAGGGTGCGCAGACGAGCGCGGACCGCGCGGTCGAGCTGGCCGTACTCGATCTCCTCGGGGACCTCGGGCGCCTCGACGATGTGCGACTTGGTGAGCGGGACACCGGCGACGCGAGCGGTGCGCTCATCGGACTCGGGACGCTCGCGGCCGCCGCGGTCAGGACGCGCGCCCGGTCGGCCGGATCCGCGCGGCGCGCGGTCGCCGTCGAAGGAACGACGCGGACGGTCGTTGTCGAAGCTGCGGCGAGGACGGTCATCGTCCCGGCGGGGACCACGGTCGCCGTCGAACTGACGGCGGGGACGGTCGTCGTCCCGACGGGGACCGCGGTCGCCGTCGAACGAACGACGCGGACGGTCGTTGTCGAAGTCGCGGCGCGGACGGTCCTGGCGGTCGCCGTCGAACTGACGGCGGGGACGGTCGTCGTAGGAGCGCTGCGGACGGTCACCATCACGGCGAGGGCGGTCGCCGTCGAACGAACGACGCGGACGGTCGCCGTCGAAGCTGCGGCGGGGACGGTCGTCGTAGGAGCGCTGCGGACGGTCACCATCACGGCGAGGGCGGTCGCCGTCGAAGGAACGGCGAGGACGGTCGCCGTCGAACGAACGACGCGGACGGTCACCGTCATAGGACGGGCGCGACGGCCGCGACGGGCGGTCGCCGTCGAAGCTGCGCCGGGGACGGTCGTCGTAGGAGCGCTGCGGACGGTCACCATCACGACGAGGGCCGCGGTCACCCCCGCGGTCACCGTCGAACGAACGACGCGGACGGTCGTTGTCGAAGTCGCGGCGCGGGCGGTCCTGGCGGTCGCCATCGAACTGGCGCCGGGGACGGTCACCGCCACGACGGGGACCACGGTCGCCATCGAACTGGCGACGCGGACGGTCGTCGTAGGAACGCTGCGGACGGTCACCGTCACGACGAGGGCCGCGGTCACCGTCGAACGAACGACGCGGACGGTCACCGTCATAGGACGGGCGCGACGGCCGCGACGGGCGGTCGCCGTCGAAGCTGCGCCGGGGCCGGTCGTCGTAGGAACGCTGCTGACGGTCACCATCACGACGAGGGCCGCGGTCACCGTCGAACGAACGACGCGGACGGTCGTTGTCGAAGTCACGGCGCGGACGGTCCTGGCGGTCGCCATCGAACTGACGCCGAGGACGGTCATCGTCCCGACGGGGACCACGGTCGCCGTTGTACTGCCGGCGGGGACGGTCATCGTCGCGACGCGGCCCGCGGTCGCCGTCGAACTGCCGGCGAGGGCGGTCGTCGTAGGAACGCTGCGGACGGTCACCATCACGGCGGGGGCCGCGATCGCGGTCACCCTCGCGACGGGGACGGTCACCGCCAGACTGCTTCCGGGGGTTGATGCCGGGGCGCGAGTCGTAGCTCGCGCGGCGCTCGTCGCGCTCGTCCCTGTCGTTCATGATGCTCCTGTCCAGTTGTGCGGACGCTCCCGCCATTCTTGCGCGCCTGGGCGCGAAGAACCGGGTGAGTACGTCCCGAATAAGTCTCTCTCATGCGTGGTCGCGACATCCCGAGCGGCCGAGACACGGGACAATGGCGGCGATGACTGCCACCGACTTGACCCTGCTCGCCCGCATTCCGGAGACGGCGCCCGGCGCGGTTCCCGATCCTGACGCGCTCTACGAGGCTTTCGCCTCGTGGGCGGCGGACCGCGACCTTCCATTGTACACGCACCAGGAGGAAGCGCTCATCGAGCTGGTCTCGGGCTCGCATGTCATCCTCGCGACGCCGACCGGCTCGGGCAAGTCGTTGGTCGCCGCCGGCGCGCACTTCGCCGCCCTGGCCGCGCATCGTGCCGGGACCGGCCGTCGCACCTTTTACACGGCCCCGCTCAAGGCGCTCGTCTCCGAGAAGTTCTTCGCGCTGATCGAGATGTTCGGCAGCGAGAACGTCGGGATGATGACCGGCGACAGCGCCGTCAACGCGGAGGCCCCGATCATCTGCTGCACCGCAGAGATCCTTGCGAACCTCGCGCTCCGCGACGGCTCCGCCACCGACGCCGACCTGGTGGTCATGGACGAGTTCCACTTCTACTCCGACCCCCAGCGCGGGTGGGCGTGGCAGGTGCCCCTGCTCGAGCTCCCTCGCACCCAGTTCCTGCTGATGTCCGCCACGCTCGGGGACACCGACTGGCTGGTCGAGGACCTCGAGCGGCGCTCGGACCGTGCGGTCGCCCAGGTCACGAGCGCCGATCGCCCCGTGCCGCTGAGCTACGAGTACATCCTCGAGCCGCTGCCGGAGGTGGTGGAGCGCATCGTCCAGACCGGACGCGCTCCCGTGTACATCGTGCACTTCACCCAGAAGGATGCCGTCGAGCGCGCGCAGTCGCTGCTGAGCATGAACGTAGCGACGCGCTCCGAGCGGGACCAGATCGCGGCGGCGCTCGACGGCGTACGCTTCGGGACCGGCTTCGGCAAGACGCTCAGCCGGTTCCTCCGCGCGGGGGTGGGCGTCCACCACGCAGGCATGCTGCCCAAGTACCGGCGCATCGTCGAGCGCCTCACCCAGCAGGGGCTGCTCAAGGTGGTGTGCGGGACGGACACGCTCGGGGTCGGCATCAACGTCCCCATCCGCACCGTGCTGCTCACGTCCCTGGTGAAGTACGACGGCGAGCGGATGCGCCATCTCAGCGCTCGCGAGTTCCACCAGATCGCCGGCCGCGCCGGTCGCGCCGGCTACGACACCGAGGGCGAGGTCCTGGTGATGGCGCCCGAGCACGTCATCGAGAACCGCAAGGCGCTCCTCAAGGCCGGCGACGACCCGAAGAAGCAGCGCAAGATCGTCCGCAAGAAGGCACCGGCGGGTCACGTGAACTGGACGGACGCGACCTTCGAGCGCCTCCGCGACGCCGACCCGGAGCCGCTCAGCTCGAGCTTCGCGGTCACCCACGCCATGGTGCTCAACATCCTGGCGCGAGGGAGGGACGATGCGCGGAGCGGCCGCGACGCCCAGGACCCCGTCATCGCGATGCGCGATCTCATCGCGGCCGTCCACGAGACCCCGACGCAGCGAGCGGCGCACGCGCGCCAGGCGCTGCGGATCTACTGGTCGCTCCGCCAGGCCGGCGTGGTCGAACGCGTACGAGTCCCCGATCCGACGCACCCGCGAGGCGAGCGCCCGTCCGTGAGGCTGACCATGGATGTGCCGAGGAACTTCGCGCTCAACCAGCCGCTCTCACCGTTCGCGCTCGCCGCGATGGACCTGCTCAACGTCGAGTCGCCCGCGCACGCGCTCGACGTCGTGTCGGTGATCGAGGCGACGCTGTCCGATCCGCGTCAGCTGCTGCTCGCCCAGCAGTTCCAGGCCCGCGGCGAGGCCGTGGCGGCGATGAAGGCGGAGGGGCTCGACTACGACGAGCGCGTCGAGGCGCTCGAGGACGTCACCTGGCCCAAGCCGCTCGAGGATCTCCTCGAGCCCGCCTTCGCCATGTACCGACGCTCGAACCCCTGGATCCTCGGCGCCGAGCTGGCACCCAAGTCCGTGGTCCGCGACATGCTCGAGAAGGCGATGACATTCGGGGACCTGGTGTCCGTGTACGGGCTCGAGCGGACCGAGGGCATCGCGCTGCGCTACCTGGCCGAGGCCTACAGGGCCATGAGGCAGACCGTGCCCGAGGAGCATCGCACCGAGGAGGTCGCCGAGATCACCGAGTGGTTGGGCGAGCTGGTGCGCTCGACCGATTCCTCGCTCCTCGACGAGTGGGAGCGGCTCTCGAACCCCGAGGCCTTCATCGGCGACGATGCCGATCCAGCCGCACCGGACACGACCGGTACCGTGGCCGGCCCTGCACGCCCGCTCAGCGGCAACCCGCGCGTGCTGCGCAGGCTGGTGCGGAACGCCATGTTCCGCCGCGTCGAGCTCGCGTCGCGCCATGCGTGGGATGCGCTCGGGGCGCTCGACAAGGCGGCGGGATGGGACGCGGCCGCGTGGGAGGACGCGCTCGCGCCTCTCCTCGACCTGCACGGGGACGATGCGATCGGCATCGGCCCCGACTCCCGCTCGTCGGCGCTGCTCACCTTCGTGGAGGCCGGATCCGACGGCTCCGACGGCCGTGCGCGCGCAGCGCTCGCCGCCGCCGGGCGCGTGGAGGCGCCCGCCGGGACCTGGATCGTCCGCCAGGTGCTGGACGACCCCGCCGGCGACCACGACTGGTCGATCGTGGCCGCGGTGGACCTCGACGCGAGCGACGAGGCCGGCGAGGTGGTGCTCGAGGTGCTCGCGGTAGGGGACGCCTAGGCGATCGCGGAGGCGCGTCCTCGGCGCGAGTCGACGATGATCTTCCCCATCGGCATCATCGACACGGGGATGAGCTTGAGGTTGGCCCACGCGAGCGGGATGCCGATGATGGTGATCGCGAGGGTGAACGCGGTCACCACATGCGCGATCGACAGGATCAGGCCGAACGGGATCCAGAGGATGTTGCCGAGGAGCGACCATCCACCCGCGTTCGGATCGGCGACCACCTCGCGCCCGAAGGGCCACACGGCGTAGTTGCCGATGCGGAAGCAGGCGATACCCGCCGGGATCCCGATGATGGTGAGACAGGCAAGGAGCCCCACGAGGATGTAGGAGAACCACAGCCCGATCCCTGCGAAGAAGAACCAGATGATGTTGAGGATGGTGCGCATACCTCAGCGTATGTCCATCCGGCAGCGCCGGCCCAGGGCAGGTGTCAACCGCGTCGGCGTGCCGCGCCGGGAACACCCGAGCCAGGCCGGGCGCCCTCCCTCGCAAGGTAGATGAGCGGTCCGAGCACTGGGATGCAGAGGATCACCGCGAACCAGAGCAGCTGGGCCATGGCAACCGACGCCGGCGCTCGCCACCAGACCACAAGGGCGGTGACTAGCAGTGCGAGCGAGGCCAGAGCACCCGCACCCCACAGGAGGTCGTAGCCGGCAGGCAGGACCGAGTCCGCTCCATCGATCACGCAGCGACTCCCCTCGTCAGCCGCGGCCCCCGCGGCGCACCGCCCGCCCCGAGCCTAGAGCGAAACGTCACGCAGCTCTACCTGGGGATATA
>NZ_BBLV01000025.1:0-19494 GCF_000971115.1 Demequina gelatinilytica
GGCTGCGCCCGCCCCCGCCCCGGCCCCGGCGCCGGCCGCGGCCGCGTCGTCCGGCTCGGGCTATGTCACGCCGATCGTCCGCAAGCTCGCGGCCGACAAGGGCGTCGACCTCGCCTCGCTCTCCGGGACCGGTGTGGGCGGCCGTATCCGCAAGGAGGACGTCCTCGCGGCGGCCACCGCCGCTCCCGCCGTTCCCGCAGCGGCCGCGCCCGCTGCTGCGGCCCCGTCGGCACCCGCATCGTCCGCCATGGACGTCGAGGTGTCGGAGCTGCGTGGCCAGACGGTCAAGATGACCCGCATCCGCAAGATCACGGCCGACAAGATGATGGAGTCGCTGCACGGCATGGCGCAGCTCACCTCCGTGGTCGAGGTCGACTGCACCAAGATCTGGGCGCTGCGTGCGAAGTCCAAGAACGCGTTCTCGGAGAAGCACGGAGTGAACCTCACGTTCCTGCCGTTCTTCACCCGCGCCGTCGCGGTGGCGCTCAAGGAGCACGCGTTCCTCAACGCGTCCGTGGTGGGCGACAGCATCGTCTACCACCCGGCCGTCAACCTGTCGCTCGCGGTGGACACGCCCAAGGGCCTCATGCTGCCGACGCTCAAGGACGCGGACTCGAAGAGCATCGTCGAGCACGCCCAGGGCATCGTCGACCTCGCCGGCAAGGCGCGCAACGGCGGGCTCAGCTCGGACGAGATCTCGGGCGGCACCTTCTCCGTGACCAACACGGGCTCGGGCGGCACGCTCTTCGACACGCCGATCGTCCCCGCGCCCCAGGTGGGCATCCTCGCGACCTGCGCGATCGTCAAGAAGCCCGTCGTGGTCAAGGGACCGGACGGCGAGGACGTCATCTCGGTGCGCCCGATGGCCTACCTCCCGCTCAGCTACGACCACCGGATCGTGGACGGCGCCGACGCGGCCCGCTTCCTCCAGACGGTCAAGCGGATCATCGAGGCCGGCGAGTTCGAGTCCGAGCTCGGCCTGTAAGGGACAAGGACAACTGAAGATGCGCGTCGTCATCGCAGGCTCCTCGGGGCTCATCGGCACGGCGCTCACCTCCTCACTGCGCGAGGGCGGCCACGATGTGGTCGCCCTCGTGCGGCGTCCGGCCCGAGACGACCACGAGTCGCAGTGGGACCCGGGCTCCGGTCGCATCGACGCCGAGCTGGTCCGTTCGGCGGATGCCGTGGTCAACCTCGCGGGCGCGTCCATCGGCGACAAGCGGCTGACGGACTCCTACGCCGCCGTGGTCCGCTCCTCGCGCGTCGACTCGACGGCCACCCTGGTCGAGGCGATGGTCGGCGGCTTCGACGGCGTGCTCCTCCAGGGCTCGGCCATGGGCTACTACGGCTCACGCGGCGAGGAGCCGCTCACGGAGCGCTCCACGCCCGGCGACACGCTGCTCGCGAGCATCGTCTCCGACTGGGAGGCCGCCGCTCAGCCCGCACGCGACGCCGGGATCCGGACGGTCACCGTCCGCACGGGCCTGGTGCTCGCCCCGCACGGAGGCTTCGCCGACCGCCTGCTCCCCCTGGTGACACGGGGGCTCCTGGGGACGCTCGGCACCGGCGACGCGTGGCACTCGTGGATCACCCTCGAGGACCACATCCGCGCGCTGCGGTTCCTGCTCGACTCCGACCACGACGGTGCCGTCAACGCGATCGCCCCGCATCCCGCACGCGACGCGGCTCTCATCCGCGCGCTGAGCGAGGCCGCCGGTCGTCGTCCAGGCTTCCGCGTGCCCGCCTTCGTGCTCGAGGCTGCGATCGGCCGCGCGGTCGAGGACCTCCTGTCCTCGCAGAAGGCGACCCCGGGAGTGCTCACGCGCCTGGGCTTCGACTGGCGTCACCCCACCATCGAGGACGCCGCACGGTGGCTCATGGCGGGGCGCTGACCGCCCGAACGCGCCACCTCTCCCCCGACCACGCGAGCACCATCCGCACGCGCTCGGTCCGCGAAGGCACGGACCGCGTGGCACCGGCGCCGTCGCGCCACGTGTGGGCGTCGACCTCGTAGCGGAGGTGCACCACCGCCTCGGCGTCGCTCTGCTCGACGAGCGTCGCCCCGACGGCTCGGAGCGTGAGACCGTCCACCGAGCTTCCCTCCTCGAGAGCGCGGCCCTCGCGCGCGGCGGTCGCCCACGCCGACGTTCCCGGCACGGTCAGCGCGACCAGGGCCTCCCCGTCGCCGGCGGCCAGCGCCGCGACCCGCGCACGCGTCAGCTCGGTCGCCGCCGCGACCGGGTCCGGCAGCGACGCTGCCGCAGGCGCCGAGGCGATCGCCGTCACGGTCGCGGTGGCCTCCTCGGAGCGCCCCGCGACCGCGGGCACCTCGGGCCCCCACAGCCACCACGCACCGACCGCCACCGCCGACGCAAGGACGAGCGCCGCGCGGATCGGATGACGCCGGAGGCGCCAATGCCACGCCCGAGGGTCCCGCACCGTGGCGGAGGACGCCACGGGCTCGGCCTCCGGTACGGGGCCCGGATGCCAGCGCGTCGGCTCCGCGCATCGCACCAGGCCCCTCGCCACCGCGCGCGCCGTCGGCCGGGCCGACGGGTCGGCGGCCAGCAGAGGCGCCATCCACGCCTGCGCCTCGATGCGGATCGCCTCGCCCGCGCAGGCCACGGCGAGCGCGCCCAGGGCGTGGACGTCGTCGGCGGGGCTGGGCCCTCCGCCCGCCGTCCGCTCGGGCGAGGCGAAGCCTGCGGTGCCACGCTCGGGCGCCACGGCGGAGCCCACGAGGTCGACGAGCACGGGCCGCGCGCCGATCACCACGTTCGCGGGCGAGACATCCCCGTGAGCGAGACCCGCCCCGTGGAGGACGGCCAGGGCCTCCGCGATCCCCGCGACCAGCCACACCCACGCGCCCAGCTCCTCGCAGGGGCCCGCGGCGGAGGCCGCGATACCCCGCAACCGCGGCGAGCAGACCACCACCGCATCGGCCTCCCGCACCACGTCGAGCGGCAGGCAGAGCCCGGGATGCGCGACGCGGCTCAGCGCCTCGACGCGCGCCCGTGCGAACCGCTCGTCACGGTCGCCCGAACCGACCGCGCGCGCGACCCGGTCGAGCCGGAGCGGGGTGATCTGTCGCACCCCACCACGGTGACAGCCGGGCCGCGTCGCGCGGCGTTGTCCACAGGACTAGTCGGAGATCCTCCGCGAGGCCCACCAGGCGCGTGCACGGAGGTCGCCGATCAGCCCGGGCACCAGGAGCGACCGCACCACGAACGTGTCGATCAGCACACCCGCGGCCACGATGAACGCGATCTGCGCGAGGAAGATCAGCGGGATCACGCCGAGCGCCGCGAACGTCGCCGCGAGCACGATGCCCGCGGACGTGATCACGCCGCCGGTGACGGCCAGCGCGCGACGGATGCCCTCCTTCGCCCCATGCTGGAGCGACTCCTCGCGCGCACGGGACATGAGGAAGATCGAGTAGTCGACCCCGAGCGCCACCAGGAAGACGAACCCGAGCAACGGCACCGAGGGGTCGGTGCCCGGGAAGTCGAACAGGTGGGTGAACACGATGGCGGACAGCCCGATGGTCGCGGCGAAGCTCAGCACGTTCGCCAGGATGATGAGCACCGGCGCGACGAAAGCGCGCAGCAGCAGCACCAGCACCACCAGGATGACCGCGAGGATCGTCGGAAGGATCACCGTGAGGTCGCGCTCGGTGGTGAGGCGGGTGTCGAGCGACTCGGCGGCCTGGCCGCCCACCAGCGCCTCGCCGTCGACCGCGTGGACCGCCTCGCGGACGTCGGCGACGATGTCGAGCGCCTCCGCCGACGAGGCCGAGACCTGCGTGATCGCGTCGACCTCGACGCGTCCATCGACCACCACGGGCTCCTCGCCGGGCACGGATCCGGCGGGCGCGCCGGCCGCGACGGCCGGGGTGAGCACGTAGGCATCGACGATCCCGTCCACGCCCTGGACCGCCGCGAGGACGTCCTCCGCGGACCCCTCCGCGGCGATCACGCGGATGGGCGACGTCGCGCCCGCGTCGAAGTGCTGCTCGAGGAACTCGAAGCCGGTCACCGACTCCGTCTCCGCGGTGAAGATGTCGCGCTCGCCCAGGCCGCCCGACTTGAACGTGGGCACGAAGGCGGCGAGCACCGCGAGGCCGAGGGCCGCGGACACCCACACCACGCGCGGCCGCGCGTCGACGCCACGCGAGATGCGGCCCCACACCCCGGCGCGCGCCTCGACGGCCTCGATGGTCTCTTCCGCCTCGTGGGCGTCGTCGCCGCGGTAGCGCGGCATCGCCGGCCAGAAGACCCCGCGGGCGTGCTTGCCGCCGATGAGCAGCAGCGCGGGCAGCAGCGTGAGCGCCGCCAGGAACGATGCGGCGATGCCGATGGCGCCGGCGGGGCCGAGCGCGGCGTTCGACTTGAGGTCGCTCAGCAGGAGCACCAGGAGGCCGATGACCACCGTGCCGGCCGAGGCGGCGATGGGCTCGAGCGACCGCTTCCAGGCGTGGGACAGCGCCGAGTACGGGGACCGGATGCGCAGCAGCTCCTCGCGGTAGCGGGCCACCAGCAGCAACGAGTAGTCCGTGGTCGCGCCGACCACGAGGATGAACATGATGCCCTGGCTCTGGCCGTTGAGGGTGATGACGTCCGCGTTCGCGAGGGCGAAGACCGCGATGATCGCTCCCGTCAGCGCGAGCATGGAGGTGGCGAGCACCAGGAACGGCAGCACGGGGCTGCGGTAGACGATCAGCAGGATCACGAGCACCACGCCGAGCGCCACCAGGAGCAGGATGCCGTCGATGCCTCCGAAGGCCTCGACCAGGTCCGCGACCAGTCCGCCAGGACCCGTGACGTAGCCCGTGAGCCCGGTGTCCGCCTCGCTCCACGCCGCCCGGAGCTCGTCGACGTACAGCTGGCCGAGGGACTCCTCGCCCGCCATCTCGTCGAACACGTCCGCGTCCACCGCGAAGGACACGAGGATCGCCTCGCCGTCCTCGGACGGGATCGCCGTGGGGCCCTGGCCCTGCGGGCCGGTGAGGGTGACGTCGCCGAGCGTGCGGCCCTCGGGGTCGCCCTCGAGGGGCTTGGACAGCACGTCGTCGACGAACGACTGCACCGTCGCGACGTCGTCCGCGCCGCCCTCGACCGCGAGCAGCGTGGGGACGGAGTCGGTCGGCGCGAAGTCCGCGTGAGCCGCGGCGGCCTCCGTGGACTCGGCGCTCGACGGCAGGAAGGCGGCGGAGTCGTTCTCCTGGACCTCCGACAGCTTGCCGAAGGTCTGCCCGCCGGCGCCGCCGATGGAGAGCCACGCGAAGATGACCAGGATGATGAGCAGGGGACGTGCCCAGGATCGAATGTTCACGTGGGTAATGATCGCGCAAAGGCGGGACCTTATTCCCACTTCCGCCGAAGAGTTACCATCCTGGGATGCAGATCGTCCCCCTCGACCTCGGCACGCGCCTCGTCCCGTACCAGGAGGCGTGGGACCTGCAGCGCGAGGTCCACGCCCAGGTGTCCTCCGGTGAGCGGGAGGACACGCTGCTCCTGGTCGAGCACGAGCCCGTGTACACCGCTGGCCGTCGCACCGCGGCTTGGGACCGCCCGGTGGACGGCACGCCCGTGGTCGACGTCGACCGCGGCGGACGCATCACGTGGCACGGCCCCGGCCAGCTGGTCGGGTATCCCATCGTGCGCCTCGCGGAGCCCGTCGACGTGGTGCGCTACGTCCGTCGCCTCGAGCAGGCCGTCATGGACGTATGCGCCTCGTTCGACCTGGAGACCATCCGCGTCGAGGACCGCTCGGGCGTGTGGCTCCCTGCGTCGGGTGGCCGGCGCGAGCGCAAGATCTGCGCGATCGGCGTCCGGGTCGCGAAGGGCGTGACCATGCACGGCTTCGCGCTCAACTGCACGCCCGACCTGGGCTGGTTCGACCGCATCGTCCCGTGCGGCATCTCCGATGCCGACGTCACCTCCCTGAGCGCCGAGCTCGGCCGCGAGGTCCCCCTGTCCGAGGCGGTCGAGCCGACCGTCCGATTCCTGAACGATGCGCTGGCCGACGTAAGGTGGGCGCTGGCACCCACCCCTGCCGCCTCCGACCTCCCCACGAAGGAGCCCGTGTGACCATCGCCCCCGAAGGCCGCAAGATGCTGCGCGTCGAGGCGCGCAACTCCGCCGTCCCGATCGAGCGCAAGCCCGAGTGGATCCGCACCAAGGCGACCATGGGCCCCGAGTACAACGACCTCAAGGGGCTCGTGAAGACCGGCGGCCTCCACACCGTGTGCGAGGAGGCGGGCTGCCCCAACATCTTCGAGTGCTGGGAGGACCGGGAGGCGACGTTCCTCATCGGCGGCGACCAGTGCACCCGCCGGTGCGACTTCTGCCAGATCGACACGGGCAAGCCCGCCGCGTTCGACGCGGACGAGCCGCGCCGCGTCGCGGAGTCGGTGCGCCAGATGGGCCTCAAGTACTCGACCATCACCGGCGTGGCGCGCGACGACCTCGAGGACGGCGGCGCATGGCTCTACGCGGAGACCGTCCGCCAGATCCACGCCACCACGCCCGGCGTGGGCGTCGAGCTGCTCATCCCCGACTTCAACGCGGTGCCCGACCAGCTCGCCGAGGTGTTCTCGTCGCGGCCCGAGGTGCTCGCGCACAACCTCGAGACGGTCCCCCGCGTCTTCAAGCGCATCCGTCCCGGCTTCCGCTACGACCGCTCGCTGTCGGTGCTCACCGCGGCGCAGGAGGACGGCCTGGTCACCAAGTCGAACCTCATCCTGGGCATGGGCGAGACGTTCGACGAGGCGGTCGAGGCGCTCCGCGACCTCCACGCGGCCGGCTGCGACCTCATCACGATCACCCAGTACCTGCGCCCGTCGCCCCGCCACCACCCCGTGGACCGCTGGGTCAAGCCGCAGGAGTTCGTCGAGCTCTCGGACATCGCCGAGGAGATCGGCTTCCTCGGCGTGATGTCCGGGCCGCTCGTGCGGTCCTCGTACCGCGCGGGCCGCCTCTGGGGCCAGGCGATGAAGCGCAAGGGGCGGGAGATCCCTGCGTCGCTCGCGCACCTGGGCGAGGCGACCGAGTCGCGCCAGGAGGCCTCGGCGCTCCTCAAGGCGCGTCCCGAGCTCGCCTGACCCGCGCATCGTCCCGCCGCACTCCGACGGGTCCCGAGCCTGTCCCCACCTGCGACTAGACTGACCGCATCATGGCGAAGAACGACGCACCCAAGCCCAAGAAGCAGCGCTGGTACCACCTCATCGCGCAGGCGTACCGGACCACCGCCCCGTACGACAAGAGGCTGCTGCCGGGCATCCTCGGCATCCTCATCGGGACCATCGCGGCCTTCGTGCTGTTCGGCATCTTCGTCATCGGCGGCACCATCGCGATCGTCTACATGTCGATCTTCGGTGTGCTCACGGCGGCGCTGCTCGCGATGTGGTTCCTCACGCGCCGCTTCGAGCGCGTCGCGTACTCGCGCATGGAGGGCCAGACCGGTGCGTCGCTCGCCGTCGCCCAGTCGATCCGCTCGGGCTGGCACTTCGAGGACGCCCCCGCGAACATGGACGCGCGTGGCAGCGCGATCGTGTTCCAGGGAGTCGGCAAGGGCGGCATCCTGCTGGTCGCGGAGGGCGGCAGCGCGGCGCGCAAGCCCGCCGGCCAGGCCAAGAAGCGCATCGAGAAGCTGGTCCCCGGCGTACCGGTGAACGTCATCTACGTCGGTCGCGGCGAGGGTGAGGTCCCGCTCCCGGACCTCACCAAGGCGATCCGCAGGACCAAGAAGGCCCTGGGCCGCAACGACCGCCCCAAGGTCGAGGCTCGTCTCAAGGCCATCGGCGGCGCGAAGCCCCCGATGCCCAAGGGCATCGACCCGGTGCGCGCGCGTCCCGACCGCAAGGGCATGCGCGGCCGCTGAGCCTCACCTGTCCGACAGCCCCCTCCGCCCGGCACCACCGGACGCGGCAGGGGGTTGTCGCATCTCCGGGATCCGTGCATCCCGGCGGTCGACGGTGGTCGCGCCGGCGCTATGGCAGCGTGGCCAGCACGCCCCCGCCGGCCGTCTCGAACCGCACGCCGCGCAGGTCCGCCACGCGCGGCAGACCGTCGGTCGCGGGGGTGGCGAGCGAGCCGACCACCACCACCTGCGCCCCCGCCGCGAGCCCGGACCTGACCCCCGCGTCCGAGTCCTCGAACACGATGCAGTCCCGCGCGTCGAGCCCGAGGGCGGCGGCGCCGCGGCGGTAGGGCTCGGCGTCGGGCTTGCCGTGCTCGACGTCCTCCGCGGCGATCAGGACCTCGACCTCGGGGAAGCCCAGGCGTCCCAGCCGGCGCAGCGCCGCGTCACGCACGGCGGACGTCACCACCGCCCAGCGGCCGGACGGCAGCAGGTGCACCGCGGCGGCTGCGCCGGGGATCTCCACGTCCGCGTCGAAGCGCTCGTTCTCCCATGCGGAGATCTGCGCGAACCAGGGCTCGATGTCCGCGCCCTCGCCCAGGAACCTGCGCAGCGTGGCGCGCGCGGGGACGCCGTGGACGTGTGCGAGGACCTCGGCAGGGTCGAGGCCGGCCTGCCGTGCGAAGTCCCCCCACACCACGTCGACCGTCGCGGTGGAGTCGATGAGCGTGCCGTCCATGTCGAGCAGCACACCGCCCGCGCGGAGCTCCGTCATCACGCCTCCCCGCCCAGGCGGACGATGCGCGTACCGGCGAGGCGATCATGCAGACCGCGGCCGTCGGGTCCCCACACCACGGCGGGGATCACCAGCACGAGCAGGCCCGTCCGGATCGCGGCCTTGGTGACGCCCACCACGGCCGCCCCGTCCTCGCGTACCACGCGGAGCCCGGCGATCCGATGGCCGATGGTGGAGCCGAGCGTCGCGACCAGCAGCAGGTGCTGGAGCGCCCACACCGCGAGGGTCGCGAACGGGGCGCCCGCGAGGAGCGCCCGCTCGACGGAGGTGGCACCCGACGTCGCGTAGGTGGGGTCCGGGAAGAATGCGGACGAGATCAGGAGGCACATCGCCCAGTCGATCGCGATGCCGCCGAGCCTGCGCGGCACATGCGCGGACGGGGTCGAGGTATCGGTCGGGGGGCTCTGCTCGCTCACCGCGACAGCCTATCCGGACCACACCCTTCGCGTGCCTGCGCGCATCGTCCGATTCGTCCTCGCCTACCACAGCCGCCGGAGTGCCACATGTAACACCGATGAAACATTGCGTGTATGTGCAGGCAACCCTCCGCCCCTAGGGTGTGGAGTGCCACTGTAGGCCTGTCTCTCTTGAGGAGTACCGGATGTTCAAAGACGCCAACGAGGCGATCGAGTATGTGAAGAACGAGGGCGTCGAGTTCGTCGACATCCGCTTCTGCGACCTTCCCGGCCAGATGCAGCACTTCAACATCCCCGCGTCGCAGTTCACCGAGGACGTGTTCACCGACGGCGCGATGTTCGACGGCTCGTCGATCCGCGGTTTCCAGGCGATCAACGAGTCCGACATGAAGCTGCTGCCGGACGTGGCGACGGCGTTCGTCGACCCGTTCCGCAAGGCGAAGACGCTCGTCATCAACTTCTCGATCGTGGACCCCTTCACGAACGAGCCGTACTCGCGCGACCCCCGCAACATCGCGGCGAAGGCCGTCGAGTACCTGAAGTCCACCGGCATCGGTGACACCGCCTTCTTCGCCCCCGAGGCGGAGTTCTTCATCTTCGACTCGGTTCGCTTCGACACGAACCAGCACGAGGGCTACTACCACATCGACTCGTCCGAGGCCTGGTGGAACACCGGCGTCGAGTACGAGGAGGACGGCACCCCCAACCGCGGCTACAAGACGCGCTACAAGGGCGGCTACTTCCCCGTCTCCCCCGGCGACCAGTTCGCGGACCTCCGCGACGAGATGTGCAAGGTCCTCGGCGAGGTCGGCCTCGAGCTCGAGCGCGCGCACCACGAGGTGGGCACCGCCGGCCAGCAGGAGATCAACTACCGCTTCAACACGCTGCTGCACGCGGGCGACGACATCCAGAAGTTCAAGTACGTCGTCAAGAACGTCGCGTGGCGCGCGGGCAAGACCGTGACCTTCATGCCGAAGCCGCTCTTCGGCGACAACGGCTCGGGCATGCACGTCCACCAGTCGATCTGGAAGAACGGCGAGCCGCTGTTCTACGACGAGGCCGGCTACGGCGGCCTCTCGGACATCGCCCGCTGGTACATCGGCGGAATCCTCAAGCACGCCCCGTCGCTGCTCGCGTTCACCAACCCGACCGTCAACTCGTACCACCGCCTCGTGCCGGGCTACGAGGCGCCGGTCAACCTGGTGTACTCGGCGCGCAACCGCTCCGCCGCGGTGCGTATCCCGATCACCGGCTCGAACCCGAAGGCCAAGCGCATCGAGTTCCGCGCGCCCGACCCGTCGTCGAACCCGTACCTCGCGTTCGCGGCGCTCCTGATGGCCGGCATCGACGGCATCAAGAACCGCATCGAGCCCCCGGCCCCGGTCGACAAGGACCTCTACGAGCTTCCCCCGGAGGAGCACGCCCAGATCGCCCAGGTCCCGGCCTCGCTCCCCGCGGTGCTCGACGCCCTCGAGGCGGACCACGGCTTCCTCACCGAGGGTGGCGTGTTCACCGAGGACCTCATCGAGATGTGGATCGACCTCAAGCGCACGCAGGAGATCGACCCGCTGCGCTTCCGTCCGCACCCGCACGAGTTCGAGCTCTACTACGACTGCTGAGCCTCGTACCCTGATTTACCTGGGGTGATGTCATCCTGACACCGCCGCAGTCCGCAAAGAGTCCGCACGGGCCGCAAGCACTACTGCTACCGCGGCCCGTGTGGACTCTTCTGCATCCGGCCACAGGTGCGCGTAGGTGTTGAGCGTCGTCGTCGCACTCGCGTGCCGGAGCCGCGCCTGCACCACCTTCACGTCACACCCCGAGGCGATGAGCAGCGACGCGAAGTAGTGCCGAAGATCGTGATAGCGGAATGCCTCCGGAAGCCCCGCAGCCTTCCGAGCAGCGCGCACGGCCCGCTCGACGGCCCACGTCCCCGCCTGCACCCCTAGCGCATCCTCGAGCATCCATGTCCGCTCCCCCACGCCCTTGGACAGTTCGAGCGCAAGCTCGTTCGGGATCGGGATTGGCGTGCGCGACGTGTCCGACTTGAGCGGCTGCGCCGGGTACTGCACCGCCGGCGCCACGATGCCGCGCATGAAGTCGACGTCAGCCACCCGCAGGCCGCACGCCTCCGCGATGCGCAGGCCAGCGAACGCCCCGAGCAGCACCGCAGGCCGCAGGTGCCCGGGCATCGCGTCATAGAGCGCCCACACCTGCTCCGTGGTCGCCACATAGGGCCGCTGCTTGCCCATCGGTGGCGAGGTGCGACGCGAGCACGGGTTGCGCGCGATCACGCCGTCGTGCACCGCGTCGGCCATGATCTGAGACAGGCGTGCGTGGATCGCGTACACAGTCGACGGCGCGAGCGCCTTGCGTCCGATCGCCTCGTCATCGGTCGCGAGCTGCGCAGTCCACCGCCTCACGTCCGAAGGCTTCACGTCAGCGAGGCGCTTCGAGCCGAACGCGCGCTTGATGTGCGCAATGTGCACCTCAGCCTGGCGCACCGTCGACGCGCGGTTGGTCCGGTAACCCTCGAGCCAGGTGTCGCACCACTCGTCGACGGTCATGCGCGCTGTCTTGGGCGCCACGTAGGAGCCCGTGAGCATGTCCGATTTCACCTGCTCGAGCCAAGTCGCGGCGCCCTCCTTGGTGCGCGTGGTGCGCAGCACGTCGAAGTGTCGCGCGTGCTCCTTGCCCGCCGCATCGCGGTAGCGGGCGCGGTACTTGCCGTTTGGGAGCAGCGTGATGCCAGCGGGAAGGGCGCGCTTCGGCCCGGGGTCACTACTCATGACCCGCCCCGTCGGCGGCGGCAGCCGGGTCAACATAGCCCGCTGCGGTCGCCTCGTAGTACAGCTTGAGCGCACCGTATCCGCTTCTGGACTGTTCATCCCAGAATGCGCTACCCGTGAACCCGAGCATCATCTGAGCAACTTGGTACTCGTACCGCGCATCCTCCTCGGCACCAAGCCGAACCAGCTCGGCGACACCCTCTCGCACGAGATCCTCGAGCGTGCCCGCGTCCACGTCACCCGCGTCGACCAGTTCCCGGACCTCACGCTGTGCCGTGAACACACTGACGCGCGTCTCGAGGTAACGCGTCCATGCGGCACGGAGGGCTCGATCTGCCAGCACCGCCGGGTGTAGTGCGAGGTCGGCCATCGTCACGCCAAGCACCTGTGCCAGCGCCGATGCCTCGTTGAGTTTCACGCGCCGCGCGCCCTCCTCGATGCGCCGAATGGCCGTGGCATCGAGGTTGTCGTCGAGCAGCCGATTCACGAGTGTCGCAACCGTCAGCTGCTTCATGCCGCGTTCGGTGCGTATACGCCGCAGGTTGAGTCCCACGTTGCGCTCATCTGGAAGGCCGTGACCCCTCGCATTGTTTGGCATCATGACAGCAACAGTAGCGCTAGTCGCTTGTCATGCCAACCCGCAACCGAGAAACTGAATTCAGCAACTTCACAACTCAACAGCGAGAGACGAGCGATACCGCCGCCGCGTGAAGGTCCAAGCGGGGTGAGAACACGTCGAGAGGGAGCCGCCCACCGGACTGGGATCGGGCCCCGACAGGAACGGCTCGTGACCATCAATAGATCAACAACAGGAAGGAGACGTCATGCCCAAGCTGCTGACGATCACCGAGGTCGCAGAGATGCTGCGAACCTCGCCCAACACCATCAACTACTGGATCTACAAGGGCACCGGCCCCAAGTCCATCAAGGTCGGTCGCCGCCGCCTGTGGTCCGAGGCCGACGTCCTCGCCTGGCTCGAGGCGCGGCGGGAGCCCGTCGGCGCGTGAGCGCGCGCGAGCGATGGGTATCAAGCTGGTGAAGCACTGCTACGAGCACTGGGGATCCCTGCCTGCCATCCCGTTTCGCCTCCTTGTCGGAATGGCCGCCACCGCATTCGACGACGCCCAGGGCGGCAAGCCCGCGGCCATGTACTTCGCCGGCCTCGACGAGACGATGCGTCTCGCCGGGACGAAGCGACGCGCGGCGCTCGGCGCCCTTGCGATCCTGCGAGAGCACGGAGCGATCGAGCTCGTAGCCAACGGCCGCCCCGGTCGCAATGCGACGTTCCGGCTCCATTGCGAGCCGCCGTCAGCATCTGAAACAGGTGCACCGTCGTGCACCTGTTTCGGCGAGACAGGTGCACCGTCGTGCACCAACGGGTGCACGGTCACGACACCGAAGGGTGCACCGTCGTGCACCTGTTTCGGCGAGACAGGTGCACCGTCGTGCACCAACGGGTGCACGGTCACGACACCGAAGGGTGCACCGTCGTGCACCCCAAGGAACAACGAGGATCTCAATGAGGAAGGAAAGCCCGCCATGCCTTCATCTGCCCAGGAGGAACTCGGAGGACTGCGGGACGACGACCACGCTTCGCGGGTCGAGCGTCCGTACCCTCGCCAGTGCCTCAGGCATCAGGGCCACCTCAACAAGGGCGACGACTTCGAGCCATGCCTCGGCTGTCGGGACGCCGATGCGGTCGAGACCGCTCGCATCCAAGCCGAGTCCGATGCGACTGCAGCGGTGAAGGCCGAGCGGCGTCGACGCCTCGAGGCGTGCGGCGACTGCGACGACGACGGATGGCTCAACACGGCCCGACCTGCCCGACGCTGCACGCACCCTCGCGTCCCTGCGGCGGTGGCGTGATGGCGGTGCCCGTGCTGCTCGACCGCGACGCCTACCCGGCCGGCCCCGAGGTGGACCGCTGCTGGCAGACCGCACGCGACCGGAGAGCCAAGTACGTGGCTGCGAAGTCGAAGGGCCACGTGTCCGCCAACGTGCGCCGGGAGCTCGTGCGGCGCGCACTCGTGAACCTCATGTGGGCGACCTTCGACGCCAGTGGCGACGGCAGTTGCATCAAGGGCGATCTCGCCGAGTGGTTCGCGAACGTGCGCAAGGTCGAGAAGGGGAACCGCTCATGAGCGGCTTGGACCCCAATGGAGCGACCAGTATCGACGACCCGACGACTGCCGACGCCATACACCGCGCCAGCCTCGGCCAGGTCATCAGCCTCGAAGACGTCAGCCGGCTCGCAGTGGCCGGACGCGCCGACCTCGTGAACCTCGCCCACCGCGAGGATCGCATCGACACACACCGAAAGGACATCCCATGACCCATGGAACCCCTCAGCCGTATGACATCCAGAGCCCTGGCGAACCCTCCGAGTCGCTCGGCTTGCACCTCACGGGGCGTGCCTCGATCGCGAAGCTACGCACCCCGGCAACGGATGCGTTCCTCGGGCAGGTCGAGAAGATCGAAGCCGCCGGGGCCCGGATCTCGCCGACGCTACGCATGGCCGCCGGCTACGCCGAGGGCTATCGCGACGCCGCTGGCCAGGCGAAGGAGAGCTGAACATGGCCACGGCCACCACGTCGCCCACCGACAAGCCCCTCACCGACGCGCAGCTCGAAGCGGAGCTTCGTCGTGCCGAGGACAGGCAGCGCGAACTCGCCCACGAGCAGGACCGTCGCACCCGGCAGGCCATCGCGGAACGCGACATCGCGCAGACCGCCTGGCGTCGCAACGTCATCGCCAAGTTCCACGAGCTCGACGACAAGCTCGAAGCGGATGCCACGGCGCTGTACCACGAGGCTCGCGCGGCGCTCGTGGCCGGCGATTACAACCTCGGATGGCAGAAGTGGATCGCATACAACCGCACCCATCGCCTGCGCGCGCTGATGCGAACACAGGCCCAGTCCGCCGCAGACGTCATCGGCGTCGCGGCGCCCAACTCGGCGGAACTCCGCATGGACCGCGGCACCTTTGCCAGCCTTGTCGAAGGCGCAGAGGTCCTCGCGTTCGAGGCGGGCCTAGAGGACAACCTTGAGGCCCTCATCGGCGTGATGCCCGAGTAGGCCACGGTGGTAAACGACGTTCTCGACCCCGGCCCGACCGGCGACTACCCGCACCTGCCGCGCAATCCGGACGGGACGCTCGATACGACTCGCGTCCCCGTGGGCATCGACGTGACGCGTGACCAGGTCACGGGCCGCAGGCTCTACACACGCCTGATGCCCACACTCGCAGACGGCAGACCCATCACGGCCGTCGCGCCACTACCTGAGGGTCAGACGCCCGACGACATGCTGCCGCGCGCGCGGATTATCTAGGCGTTACGAAATACCAGGCATGATGCAGGGTCGATCCTTGCATCATGCCTGGTAGGTGAGCGACCAGGGGGAGACCCCCTCCCCCTCGCCCTTCCGGCCCCCAGGGGCATAGCCGATTTTCACACACGGAGATCTGACGTTTCAGAGGCCCCCTCGTGACCTCCGCCCCGACGACCGCCGTACAGCGCGAGAGCGCCGCATGAGGCCCGTTCCCACGGCCCCGCGCCCCCCAAACAACCAACTCCGTGGAAGGAAGCGACTGATGACAAGGTGTCAGATGAGCGCAAGGTAAAGGTCGTCCTCCAGGCCGACATCGCGAACTACCGCAAGCACATGGCGGACGCCGACCGGGCGACCGCTCAGGCGGCGACAAACATCGACCGCCACGGCAACAAGATCACCGGCACGGGCGCACGCATCGTCCGCTCTGCCGAGGTGCAGAAGGAGGCGTGGAGCACGGCGGGAACCGCGCTCACTGCGTTCGGCGCAGCGGGTGTCGCAGGCCTCGGACTCGCAGCCAAGGCCGCGATCGACTGGGAGTCCGCCTGGACAGGCGTTCTCAAGACGGTCGATGGCACGGACGCGGAACTGCTCGCGCTCGAGGACTCGCTGCGGTCTATGGCGCTCCGGATGCCCGCATCGGCCGTCGAGATCGCCGGCGTGGCGGAGGCAGCAGGTCAGCTCGGCGTCAAGGTGGGCGACGTCGCCAAGTTCACCGAGGTCATGATCAACCTCGGCGAGACGACGAACCTCTCCGCGACCGATGCCGCGACCGCCCTGGCCCGCTTCTCGAACATCATGGGCACGGCCACGTCCGATGCCGACCGTCTCGGCTCCGTGATCGTCGACCTGGGCAACAACTCCGCCACCACCGAGTCCGAGATCGTCGACTTCGGTCTGCGTCTCGCGGCGGCAGGCAAGCAGGCGGGCCTTAGCGAGGGCGAGATCCTCGCGTTCGGCTCCACCCTGTCCTCGCTCGGCGTCAACGCTGAGGCTGGCGGCACGGCGATGTCGAAGGTGTTCTACTCGATCTCGGACGCGGTGCTGGACGGCGGCGACAAGCTCGAGACCTACGCCCGCATCGCCGGGATGTCCGCTGAGGACTTCCGCAAGGCCTACGGCGAGGACGCGGCGGGCGCGATCGCCACGTTCACGGCAGGCCTGGGCGACATCACCGAGACGGGCGGCTCCACCACGGCCGTCCTCGAAGAACTGGAACTCACCGACGCACGCCTGCGTGCGTCCCTGTCCGCGACCGCACAGGCTGGCGGACTGCTCACCGACTCGCTGGCCCTGGCCAACGACGCCTGGGCTGAGAACTCGGCCCTGCTGATCGAGGCTGAGAAGCGCTACTCGACCACCGAGTCCAAGCTCAAGATCGCCCGCAACGCACTCAACGACGCGGCCATCGAGATCGGCGAGAACCTGCTGCCGATCCTGGGCGCGCTCGCTGGCGCGGTGACGGACATCCTCAGCGCGTTCGCCGACCTGCCCGACCCGCTCAAGAAGGCGATCACCATCTTCGGTGCTGTGGCGAGCGGCGTGGGGCTGCTCGGCGGTGCGGCCCTACTTGCCACGCCGAAGATCGTCGCGCTTATCGACGCGCAGCGGACCCTCGCGGCCCAGGCACCCAGAACCGCACGCGCGCTCAGGATCGCAGGAGCCTCATCGGGCGCGATCGGCCTAGCGCTGACCGCGGCATCCGTCGCGTTCGGCATCTTCGCTTCCCGCAACGCGGAGGCCGAGGAACGTGTCTCTGCACTCGCCGACACGCTCGACGAGGCCACGGGCGCGATGACGGACCTCACGCGCGAGACGGTCTACAACAACCTGGTCAACTCGGGTGCGATCGATGCGGCCAAGGAGCTCGGCCTCAACCTCGACGTGGTGACCGACGCGGCCCTCGGCAACGCCGACGCGGTGGCACAGGTCAACGAGGCCCTCGCCGTCGAGCGCGCCGAGCATGAGCGCAACAGCGCGACCCTCGACGCCGCTGCCGGGAAGCACGTCGACCTCAACGACGCCTACAGCATCCTCACCGACGCGATCGGCCGGCAGAACTCCGACCTCGCCGCCTCGAAGGACGTGTGGGCAGACAAGCGCGTCGCCATGCGTGAGGACGAAGAGGCCACCGAGGACAGCGCCGACGCCCAGACCCGGGCAACGGACGCCGTGCAGGAGCTCAACGACGCCCTCACCGAGCAGATCGCGCTCCTGAGCGAGGCCGCAGGCGTCGCCCTCGACGAGCGCGCCGCACTCAACGGCTTCGAGGCGTCCATCGACGATGCCCGGAAGGCCCTCAAGGACAACGGCGCGACCCTCGACGAGAACACCGCCAAGGGACGCGCGAACCGCGAGGCGCTCGATGACATCGCCAAGTCCACCTGGGCGTGGATCGAGGCGGGCGACGCAGCCACGGTTGGCGCAGACGAACTCGCCGGACGCATGGAGGACGGCCGCCAGGCCTTCATCCGCACCGCGCGGCAGATGGGCCTCACCAAGCGCGAGGCCAAGGCGCTCGCCGACCAGTTGGGACTCATCCCCGAGAACGTGCCCGTCGCGGTCACGGTGGACACGTCCAAGGGCTCGTCGGTCATCGACAACTGGATCTACAGCCAGTCGCAGCGTTCGGTCACCATCCCGCTCAAGGTGTCCGCCCCCGCCGCCCCGACGTTCGTCGCGGACAGCATGGTTGGCCACGCGACCGGCGGCCCGATCTCCGGCCCCGGCACGTCTACCTCGGACTCGATCCCGGCGTGGCTGTCTGACGGCGAGTACGTGCAGACGGCAGCCGCGCACTCGTACTGGGGAACGTCGCTCATGGACGCCCTGAACCGTCGTGACCGTGACGCCGTGATGGCGTCGCTGGCGGTGCGCGGGTACGCATCCGGCGGCCCCGTGATGGCAGGCGGCTATGCGGCTGCGGCCCTGCCCGCGGGCCCCACCAGCGTCTCGGTACAGCTCACGGACGCTCAGTTCGCGCGCATGGAGTCCGCCATCGAGCGCGGATCCCGCGTCGGCACGGCGGGCGCCTTCGCCAATCAGGCCGCGGCAAACCATCTCAGCCTCCGAATGGCAGGCGTGTAGGGCGTGTGAGTTTGTCCACGCCAGGGTGACCGCGCCAGCGCGAACTCGCTAACGTCCCACTCGAGCACCCCGCCGATTGCCCCCCAGCCGGCGGGGTGCTCGCTGTCAGACCTGCAGGCCACCATCGCGCCATGGCAGGAGAGCAGCTCAGGTTCTACGCCGCGGACCGAGGCGGGCGCACGGCGATCGTCGAGACGGCGACCGGGCGCATCGTGGCGTGGGTCGAACGCCTGCCCGACGGGATGCTCAGAGCCAGGCGCACCGGATGGATGGGCGAGCCCGTCGAGACGGTGCCGCAATGCATCTGGGCCGTGGGCGAAGCCGTGCCAAGCAGGTCCGCTACAGTCCAATCACTGTGCTGAGGGGGCTCTGACGTGGGCGAGTGGACTGCTGAGGATACGGACGACGGCGCATTCGAGAAGTTCCTACTGGGCCTGCCCGAGTATGAGCAGGCGGTACTCGTCGCGGCGGTCGAGCACGTCCTCGAGAGGCTCGGCATCGACATCTGTCAGAGTGAGTGGGGCAAGGCGCTCGGTGACGGGCTCTACGAGTTCCGAGTCCGCCGGTCATTGCAGGCGATCCTCAGCGAGGCGAAGATGCCCCTGCCGTCGAAGGTGGGCGGCACTGACAGGCCGGTTTTGCTCCGGGTGTTCTGCACCTTTCATGGGCAAAGGGCGGTCCTGCTACTCGGGGGCTACGACAAGGGCAAGGACGGATCGACGCGGCGGCAACAGGGTGAGATCAAACGCGCGCGCAAGCGTCTCAAGACGTGGCGCGCGAACCGAAAGAAGCGTTGACTACACTATGTGTCAAGCCACATAATGAGACGTACGCCTTGGAGGAGGTGGAGGACATGGGTAAGAAGTTCAGCGAGATCGCCGGCGCGGCGCGCGCGACGTGGTCGCCTGATGCCGTGGCGGTTAACACTGCTGCAGCGCAGGTCTTTGAGGCCGAGATGGACCTCGCCGTGGCGATCGGTATGGAGATCTACAACCGTCGCAAGGCGCTGCACCTGACACAGCCGGAGCTGCAGCGCCTCTCGGGCGTCCAGCAGGCCGAGATCAGTCGCATCGAAAGCGGCGTAGGCAACCCCACACTGTCGACTCTGCAGCGGTTGACGGGCGCTCTCGGCACCACTCTGGCCGTGCACGAGGTCTCGCCCGTAGCTTGAGGGAGATCTAAGTCCACGGCGGCCCGCCGCTCGCGCGAGCGGCGGG
>NZ_BBLV01000025.1:19850-29893 GCF_000971115.1 Demequina gelatinilytica
CCCGCCGCTCGCGCGAGCGGCGGGCCGCCGTGGCGGGCGCGTGCGCTAGAGCTTCGCAGGCTCGAACAGGCCCCAGGTCCGGGTGCCGTCCGCGTGCGAGAACTCGTGGAGCAGCATGGCGCGGCCCTTGACGGGGCCGAGGTGAACGCGAATCAGTCCGTCGCCCCAGGGGCGCCAGTCGTGGCTCTCGGGCTTGTAGATGCCTGCGCTCATCGTGCCGCCCGCGCACCACTCGGGGCAGCCGCCCGTGTCGAGCGACTTTGCGGCGATCGTCCGGAGCGCCTGTGCCTCGGCCCTGAGCGAGTCCGCGTGCGAGTCGAGCGCGAGTGCGCGCCCCAGCATCGTCTCGGAGTCGCTCGGGCTGGTCGTGATTGACTTGCTCATGGGTCGTAGCTCCTTCATAGCTCGATCCGCCCCGGCGCTGCGCACCAGCGACCGGGGCACCTTCGTGACTGCCAGCGCATCGGTGTGCTGACAGAGAGCCGAGAGGCTCTGCGCGCGTTACGGCACGGTATGCCTGAAACGCCCGCGGAACCGCCCGGTGTGACGAGCGTCACGCGCGCTCGCGCATCGTCTCCCAGCGGTGGTAGCGCAGGCCATCGACCACGACCTCGGACAGCCAGTGGCAGTCGCCGGGGCCGCTCGAGTTGACGCGCACGTAGCGCACGCCGGCGATGGTGACGAGCGAGCCGAACTCGGTGGGCTCCTTGGTCATGATTCCTCCATTCATCGCGCGCCACACGCGCTCTCGGAGGCCCAGCGCCCCCGAAGATCTAGGGGCGCGGAATCCGCGCCAGTCCGCAAACAGTCCGCAAGAGCGTCACAAGGCGCCACCAACGTCCACCACTCGCGGAGAGCATCGCGCCTGGTAGTTGTGATGTGCCACCAATGGCCACCATTGGCCACCCATGCGGGGGTAGTTCGAGCTCTACTACGACTGCTAAGCCGTAGCGCTCGCACGAAGGCCCGTCCCGCATCCGCGGGGCGGGCCTTCGCCGTTGCGGCGGGCGTGCAAGCGTCTACCCCGTCGCCCGGTGCACGATCCGGAGCTGGATCGGGCACGAATCGTCGGGGTCGAGGACGATGCGGCGTCAGCCCAGCGCGTCGATGAGCGCCGCGGCCATGCTCAGGACCCGGTTGTCATCGGCCTCGGGTGTGAACCCCAGGCGCGCGACCACGAGCTGCTCGGACGGCACCACCACCACCCACTGGCCGTCGTGGCCCTCCGCGAAGTAGGCGTCCGCCGGCAGCTCCTCCTCGACCACCGAGCCGTCCGGGCGGGTGTTGGACCACCAGCCTGAGGCGTAGCCGTCGGAGCCCGCCTCGACGCTCGTGTCGACGGCCGTGGTCGACTCCGCCATCCAGCCCGTCGGCAGCAGCTGCTCCCCGTTCCACTCGCCGTCCTGCAGGGCGAACTGGCCGAGCGTCGCCCAGTCGCGGGGCGTGGCCCACATGTAGGAGCTGCACACGGGGGTGCCCGCCGCATCGGCCTCGAGCACCGCGCTCGAGAGCCCGAGCGGGGCGAACACCTGGGAGCGCGGGGCGTCGGCGAGGCCCCGGCCGGCCGTGACCACGGCGCACAGCAGCGTGGTGGATCCGCTCGAGTACTGGAGGTGCTCCCCCGGCTCGTGGGCGAGCTGCTGCGACGCGACGTACGACGCCATGTCGCCCTCCCGGTAGAGCATGGTGGTGATGGGCGTGCCGAGATCGTAGGTCTCGTCCCACGCGAGGCCCGAGGTCATCTGCATGAGCTGGCGGATGGTGATGGACGACCTCTCGTCGGTCCACTCGGGGCGCAGGTGGTCGTCGTCGAGGTCGATCTCGCCCTCCTGCACCAGGCGCCCTACCAGGAGGTTGGTGACGGACTTGGTCATGGACCAGCCGAGCTGCGGCGTGGACCGGTCGAAGCCGTCGGCGTAGCGCTCGGCGACCAGCTCGCCGTCCTTGAGGACCACGATGCCGCGGGTCCCGAGCGCCTCCCGCTGCTCGGATCCGAGGTCGTCGCCGAACCCGTGCGCCAGCGCGGCGGCCACCGCATCGTCCGTGGGCTCGGCCAGGGGCAGGGCGGTGTACGGGTTGGGGTCCGCCGAGACCTCGGTCGCGGCCGGCAGCTCGGCGGCACCGCCGAGCGTGCAGCCGTAGCCGTCGACCTCCACCGCCTCCTGGCGCGCGAGCAGGCCGAGGATGGTCGTCGCGGCGCCGGTCCCGGTGAGCGAGGTCCGCAGGACGGGCACCAGGGGGTTCGGGGGGAGGTCGGCCGCCGCATCGTCCCGGCCGGCGATCGCGTCGAGCGCGCACGCGTTGTGCGCGGCGTACCCGGTCCCGGTGACGAGCAGCGGACGCTCGTACCAGTAGGCGGCGGTGACGGCGACGGCGAGGGCGGCGGCGGACGCGACGACGATGGTGCGTGCACGGGGCATGAGGACGGGGATCCCTTCGGTCTGGAGCCGATCGCGAGCCGTCCCCGCCGTCCACGTTGAGGCGGGTGCCGCGGCTGTCGCCGATCGGGTCGCCCAAGACTAGGGCATCGCGACACCGATCCGTGCCGCCGGCACGATGCCGTGGTCCGGGCCTGTCTCCCGGCTGCGGCAGGATAGGCGGATGCCTCAGACGTGGACCGGCCGCTCCGGGTGGACGCTCACGCGTGAGGGGGCGGGACTCGCGGTCACCGTCGACGGCGAGACCACGCGCCTCGACGGCGCCGACGCCGCGCGGCTGCGGACGGGCTGGTGGTGGACCGGGCGCTGCCTGGTGGTCGAGGGGACGGACGATGCGCCCCGCACGCGCCTGGGCGGACTGCGCCGAGGCCACGCCAAGGAGATCTCGTCGACCGCGTCCCGCATCGTGACCGGGGCGAAGCTGCGGGACCCGCTGCTGCTCGCCGCCGCGCGCGAACCGGCGTTCGCCCGGCTGCTCGAGACCCGGGTGCGCACGCAGCGATGGATCGCCCACGACGATGCGGCCGCGATCCTCGCGGGGCTGCCCCGCCACGCCGACGTCCTCGCGGCGCTCACCGCGGCCGAGCGCGAGGGCGTCGCGGACCTTCTCTCCCCCGCCGAGCATCGTGCCCTCGCGTTCCTCGCACGCGACCACCTCGCGGACGTGAGCGCCGCCAACGACGAGATCCTGCGTCGCGAGCTCAGGTCCGGGCGCGCGTTCTTCGCGCGGGTCGAGAGGTCCCCGCTCACCGAGGAGCAGGCGCGCGCCGTCATCTCCCACGACAACCGCGTGCGCGTGATCGCCGCGGCGGGCTCGGGCAAGACCTCGGTCATGGTCGCGCGCGCCGCCTACGCGCTCCGCCGCGGCTTCGTGCGTCCGGAGCGCGTGCTCATGCTCGCCTTCAACGCCGATGCGGCGAAGGAGCTCGAGGAGCGCGTGGCGAGCCGCCTGGCCGCGCTGGGCCTCCCGAGCGACGGCCTCAAGGCGACGACGTTCCACGCGTTCGGGCTCGCCGTCATCGGCGAGGCGACCGGACGCAAGCCGCGCATCGCACCGTGGGTCGAGGGCGGTCGCGACGTGGAGAAGGTCCAGGAGATCGTGGATCGCCTGCGCGACCAGGACCTGGGCTTCCGCTTCAAGTGGGACCTGTTCCGCCTGCTCTACGGCAAGCTGTCCGTCGCGGGCGACGGCGGGTCACCCGACAGCTACGACCCGGCGACCAAGCTCAGCGGCTTCGAGACCTACCGCGGCGAGACCGTCCGCAGCGAGGGCGAGCGCCTGATCGCGGACTGGTTGTTCCTGCACGGCGTCGAGTACCGCTACGAGGCGCCGTACACGCACGATGTCGCCGACCGCAGCCACGGCCAGTATCGGCCCGACTTCTACTACCCCGCCGCAGATGTGTGGCATGAGCACTGGGCGGTGCGCGCGGACGGCAGCGTGGTCGAGGACTTCCGCGGCTATCGCGAGGCCATGGAGTGGAAGCGCAACGTCCACGCCCAGCACGGCACCGCGCTGGTCGAGACCGAGTGGCACTCGATCATCGACCACAGCGGGTTCGAGGCCCTTGCGGAGGAGCTCGAGCGGCACGGCATCGCGCTCGACTGGAACCCCGACCGTCCGCTGCCGGGCGCCGAGCCTCTCGAGCATGAGCGCCTCGCACGGCTCATGCGGACGTTCATGTCGCATGTGAAGTCCGGCGCGCTGACGCGCGAGTCGCTGCGCGCGCGGGTCTCCGCCCATCCGGAGTGGGACACCGCCCGGACCCGCCTGTTCGTGGACCTGTACTGGCACATCCACGACGCCTGGCAGGCCGAGCTCGCCGCGACGCGCACCGTGGACTTCGACGACATGCTGCTGGCCGCCGCCGAGGCCGTCGAGCGCGACCCGGGCCTCGCGCGCTGGGACCTGGTCATGGTCGACGAGTTCCAGGACACGTCCCGCGCGCGGGCCCGCCTCACCAAGGCGCTGCTGCAGGGCCGCGGCAAGCACCTGCTGGCCGTCGGCGACGACTGGCAGGCCATCAACCGCTTCGCCGGCGCGGACCTCTCGGTGATGACGGGATTCGCCGAGTACTTCGGCCCCGCATTGACCCGGCGCCTGCAGACGACGTTCCGCACCACGCAGACCACGGCCGATGTCGCCGGCAGATTCGTGTCGCGCAACCCCGCGCAGATCACCAAGGCCGTCCGCGCCGCGCGCGGCGAGGGCGGCGCACAGGTCGCCATCGTGCGGGTCCCGCGGCACGATGCCGTGCCGGGGGCCATCGAGGCTCACCTGGAGCGCCTCGCGGCATCGTCCCGCGGCTCCCACGGTGGCCGCGCCACCGTGGACGTGCTGGGACGCTACGGCTTCGACCAGAAGCTCATGCCCTCGCGCCGCGTCGAGGGGCTCGAGGTGCGCTTCCGCACCGTGCACCGGTCCAAGGGCCTGGAGGCGGACCACATCGTCCTGCCCAACGTCACGAGCGGCCGGTACGGCTTCCCCAGCAGCATCCCGGAGGACCCGGTGCTCGCCCTCGCGATGTCGGAGGACGACGGCTACCCCGATTCCGAGGAGCGCCGGCTGCTCTACGTCGCGCTGACGCGCGCGCGGCAGACCGTCGCGCTGTTCACCGTCGCGGGGCGCGAGTCGCCCTTCGTGCTGGAGCTGCTCGAGGACCCCGGAGTCGCGGTGGTCGATGCGACCGGCGCGCCGGCGGCCGAGGTCCGGGTGTGCCCGGGCTGCGGCGAGGGCACGCTGGTGAAGCGCACCGGCAGGTACGGCGACTTCCTCGGCTGCAGCGCGTTCCCGCGGTGCACGCAGACCGTCAGGGTCTGACCGGCCCGCGGCTCGGCCGCACCAGGGTCGCCGTGGCGGAGCCTCGAGCCGTCTACTGCTTGCCGAAGAACTCGGCGTTGCTCACCTGCGTCGGCGTCGACGCGGGCCGTGAGACGTTCAGCGCGGCCGCGATCGCCTCGATCGCCGCCGCCTGGCGCGTCACGGCGCTCACGGTCAGGATGAGCCCGACGAGCCCGACGATCGACCCCACGATCGCGAGCACCCCGACGCCGGACAGCGCGGCGAGGGTGACGACGGCGTTCCCGATGATGAGCAGCGTCAGCCCGAGGCCGAGCTGAGACGCGAACGTGAAGGGGGCACCCGCAGGTGCGTTCTCACTGGTAGGCATGGCCACACTCTGGCATAGCCGCGGCGTGGCCACCACACCCCGGTGGTGGGGTGGGGTCTGAGGCCCAGCTCAGTAGCCTCGCGAGGTGTCCGCGGAGACCAGCTCACCCGACAGCGCCGCGACGAACTCGTCCACCGTGGTGGGCTTGGAGAACATCGGGTAGTCGAACTTGATGGCGTTCGCGTGCTCCTCCATGGAGGTCGCTCCCACCGCATCCGTGAGGGTGAGGACCTCGAAGCCCTTCTCGTACGCGGAGCGCATGGTCGACTCGACGCAGCAGTTGGTGAGGAAGCCGGCGAGCACGATGGTGGTGATCCCCTTCGAGCGCAGGATGAAGTCGAGGTTGGTCGAGGCGAACGCATCGAGGCCCCGCTTGCCCTCGATCACGATGTCCTCGCCCGCAGGCTCCATCTCGCCGACGATCTCGCAGCCCCACGTCCCCTTGACGAACGACGTGGTGTCCACGACGCCCTTGAGGATCCCGTACGGGTGCGCGGTGATCTCGTAGTAGCCGGGCTGGAAGGCGATAGGGCTGTGGATCACGGTGGCGCCGGCCGCGCGCGCGGCCTCGAGCGCCCGCTTGGCGTTCGGGAGCGTCCCGGTCTGCTGCATGACATCGGCGACGGCGCCGTGCAGCGAGCCGCCCTCGCTGGTGAAGTCGTTCTGGAACTCGATCAGCACGAGTGCCGTGGTGGAGGGGTTCATGGGTGTGCTCCTTCGTTGGATGCCGGGTATACCAGGGATGGAGGGGTGGGGCCGAGCCGCTCGGCGAGCAGCTCGAGGACGTGCCGGTAGGGCACGCCCGTGGCTCGGGACATCCCGAGCTCACAGGTCCGGTTGCATGAGGCGTGCGCGTCGGAGCCGAGCGCCGCCACCACGGCGGCCTCGGGTGCGGTGGCCGATGCGGTCAGCTCGGGGTGCAGGAGCCCCCGGTCGCCCGCGAAGGCGCAGCAGCCCCAGTCGTCGGGGACCGCGACCTCGCGCGCGACCGCTCCGGCCACGCGACGCAGGTCCGCCTCGAGCCCCAGGTGCACGGAGGAGCACGTGGGATGCAGGGTCAGGGACGCGAGCCGTGGCATCTCACCGAGAGCGGGAAGGACGTGCTCGGCGACGAAGCCCACCGCGTCGACCACCCGCACGTCGACATCCTCCGCGGCCGCCACCAGGCGCGCGAAGCCCTCCGTGCAGGACGATGCGTCGCTCACCACCGGCAGCCTGCCGCCGTCCGTCGCATCGCGAAGCACGGGCAGCACGCGTGCGCGCATCGCGTCGAGCCCGTCCGTCGCGCCCTTGGACGACCACACGGTCCCGCAGCACAGCGAGTCGATCCCGTCCGGCACGAGCAGCGGGATGCCCGCCGCGCCGCACAGGGCCTCGAATGCCGCCTGGACCCCGGGCCCGGCGCCTGCTCCGAACATCGCGCTCTGGCACGAGGGCAGGTAGACCGCCTCGGGCGGGCCTTCAGGCGCCGGACGCGCGCGCCTCTCGCCACCCTTCGGCAGGTCCGCGGACCACAGCGGGACGATGTCCTCGCCGAGCACCGCGCGCGCCGCCCGGTTCACGCCGTGCACCAACGGGTCCGGGAGGACGGCGGCGACGTCGAGCGCGCCGGAGGCGGTCCGGTTCGCGACCTTCCAGCTGCGCGCGGCGGCCGACCATCCCGCGGCGGCCGGCCGCGGCAGGTGGACCGCGCGCAGCTCCTTGACCAGCGCGCCGCTGTCGATCCCCAGCGGGCACGAGGTCGCGCACAGCGAGTCGACCGCGCACGTCTGCTCGCCCGCATACCGGTACCCGGCCGCGATCTCCGCCGCCGCATCGTGCTCCCCTGCCGCCTCCGCGGCACGCATCTCGCGCCGCAGCACGATGCGCTGCCGCGGTGTGAGGGTGAGGTCGCGCGACGGGCAGATGGGCTCGCAGTAGCCGCACTCGACGCACGAGTCCGCGACGGGCTCGATCTCCGGGGCGAGCTTGATGTGGGCGAGGTGCGCGTGCGGGTCCTCGGAGAGGAGGATGCCGGGCCCGAGCACCACCCGGGGGTCGCACAGGCGCTTCACCTCGCGCATGACGTCGTACAGCTCGTCGCCGTACTGACGACGCACGAACGGTGCCATCACGCGCCCCGTGCCGTGCTCGGCCTTCAGCGAGCCGCCCATGCCGAGGATGAGCGCGACCAGCTCCTCGGTGAAGTCCGCGTAGCGCCCCAACGCCTCGTCCCCCTCGAAGCGATCGGTGAGCATGAAGTGCAGGTTGCCGTCCTTGGCGTGCCCGAAGATCACCGCGTCCGCATACCCGTGGCGCTCGAGCAGCGTGGCGAGCGCCGCGCACGTGTCCGCGAGCCGCTCGACCGGCACCACCACGTCCTCGAGCAGCGCCGTCGTGCCCGCACGTCGCGCGCCGGCCACCGTCGCGTAGAGGCCCTTGCGGAGCCTCCACAGCTCGGCACGATGCGCCGGATCGGTGTCGAGCACGGCAGGCGCCTCGAGCGGGAGCCCGGCAAGGACCGGCCGGGCCCGTTCCGCGAGCTCGTCGAGCGCCTCCCCGGTCTCCGCCTGGTACTCGACCAGCAGCGCCGCCTGCGTGCCGACGGCGAGCGCGCGGACCGCGGCGGGGGCGCCCGGCTGACCCTGGCCTACCCGCAGCGAGGTGGCGTCCATGAGCTCGAGCGCCGCGGCTCCCGTCGCCACGAGCGCCGGCAGCGACCGGCTCGCCGCCTCGAGATCCGGGAACACCAGCAGCGCGGTCGCGGCGTGGGGGCGCAGGGGCACGGTGCGCATCGTCGCCTCCGCGACGAAGGCCAGCGTCCCCTCGCTGCCCACCAGCAGATGCGCCAGGATGTCCGCGGGACGCTCGAAGTCGACGAGCGCGTTGAGGCTGTAGCCCATGGTGTTCTTCATCGCGAACTGCCGTGCGATGGTCGCGACCGACCCAGGATCGGCCAGCACGCGCTCGCGCAGCGCGAGCAGTCCGGAGTGGAGCGCGGGCTCGTCACGCATCAGGACGGCGTCCGCGTCCGGGGCACCCGTGTCGACCACGGTCCCCGACGGCAGGACCGCCACCAGCGACTCGAGCGTGCGGTAGCTGTTCTCGACCGTGCCGCAGGACATCCCCGACGAGTTGTTGGCGATCACGCCACCGAGCGTGCACGCGATCTCGCTCGCGGGATCGGGGCCCAGCCTGCGGCCGTGGCGCGCGAGCCGCGCATTGATCCTGTGCAGGGTCGCGCCGGGTCGGACGCGCACGCGAGCTCCCCCGTCGAGCACCTCGATGCCGGTGAAGTGGCGTCGCACGTCGACGAGCACGCCGTCGGTGCCGGCCTGGCCGGACAGCGACGTCCCGCCGGAGCGGAACGTCAGCGGTGCCTGCGCCTCCGCGGCGGCGCGCATGACCGCCCCGACCTCGGCGGCGCTCCTCGGTGCCACCACCGCCTCGGGGACCAGCAGCACGTGCGACGCGTCGTGCGCCATCGCGCGACGCGTGAGGGTGTCCGTCCGCACCTGTGCGGGATCGCCCACGCACGCGGCGAGCAGCTCGCCGAGGCGGGGGTGCTGCGGGGACATGGGTCTCCTCATCGAGAACGCCATTCACAGTGACACCGCGATTGTCCGACAAGTAGACGCAAGTGACAAGGGTCCCGGATCCGATAGATTTCTCGCAGACGAGGCGGTCGGGGCCGGCGCATCGTCACCACCCGACCGACGGAGGACGGCGATGGCGCGAGGGATCGTGGTGACCAGCCTGGTCGACGCCCTGGTCGAGGACCTGCGCGAGAAGGTCGTGTCCGGAGAGCTCGCTCCTGGCACCCCGCTCACCGAGCTCGAGGTCTCCACCCGCTACGACGTGGCCCGCGCGAGCGCGCGCGCCGCGATCGAGCGGCTCACCGGCGAGAAGGTGCTGGTCCGCGCCAACCACAAGACCGCGCGCGTCATCGCGCTGGGGCCGGACGACGTGCGCGACATCTACCGCGCCCGCACCTACCTCGAGTCCGAGGTGCTGCGGCGCCTCGCGCTCACGCGCCATGTGCCGGAGGCGGCGCGCGCGGCCAACGCCGAGATCGCGGCGCTCTGGGCGGAGGGCTCCTACGGCATCGTCGAGCCCGACATGCGCTTCCACACGAGCCTCATCGACGCGCTCGGCAGCGCCCGGACCTCGGCCATGTACCACTCGCTCGCATTCGAGGTGAAGCTGTGCATGGCGCAGCTCCAGGGACGCCAGCGGCTGAGTCCCGAGATCATCATCGCCGAGCACGCGCGCATCCTCGCGCTCATCGAGGCGGGCGACGGGTCCGGGGCTGCGGCGATGCTCGACGAGCACCTCGCCCGCGCCCGCGAGCTCCTTGCCGCGAGCCTGGGTGGTGAGGCCGGGCCCGAGGCCCTGGTGCCGTCGACCGCGCTCCCGCGCACCTCCTGAGCGCCCACCGCCCGCCCCGCCCCCACCC
>NZ_BBLV01000024.1 GCF_000971115.1 Demequina gelatinilytica
GCCTCTCCCCCGCACGCGCCCTGGCGGGGCATCGGTGCAGGATCCGCGGTGGATCCGGCGCTCATGTCCCGCCAGGGCGTCCGCGCGCAACCTCCACACGCGAGGTGCTGAGTGCCCAGGAACGGCGATCCCGGGCACCGAGGACCTCACAGGATCGCGCGGCCGCACGCGGTCGGGCCTACCGCCCGGACATACGACGAAGGCCCGGACCATAGGGTCCGGGCCTTCGTTCTCTCGTAGCGGGGACAGGATTTGAACCTGCGACCTCCGGGTTATGAGCCCGGCGAGCTACCGAACTGCTCCACCCCGCGTCGGCCTGATAACTCTAGCGGACGCGCGCCGTGAGACCAAATCGGCTCACTATCGGTAGGTTCGAGGGCATGACAGAGAACGACCCGTTCGTGAACAAGCCGGACGAGCAGCCGCTCAAGTACCACCCTGCATCCGGCCTCAACCCTGGGCAGTCGCATGAGGGCGCGCTCGAGCCGAAGCCCGCCGAGACCGACCAGCCCGCGCAGCCCGCCCAGCAGCCCGCGCCCGGGATGATCGCCGGCGCCAGCGCCCCGACGTACGGCGCACCCGGTCAGGCGGCGCCGTTCGGGCAGCGCGGCGAGCCGCTCGAGCCTCCCACGGCCCTGGGCAACAGCCTGCTCGCCGTGATGGGCGTCAACGCGCTCATCGGCCTGGCCGTCGCTGCCTCCGCGGGCGATGTCATCGACCTCATCACGGAGTACGTCGAGACGCAGACCATCACGGGCTCCACGGGCTCCCCGCTCGGCAGCCTCACCTTCCCGCTCACGGTCGCCTCCTACGTGCTCTACGGCATGTGGATGCTGCGCATGCGCCGCAACCGCACGGCGATGGGCACCCGCCCCGGCCTGCCGGGCGTCGAGTGGTGGGGCTGGTTCGTGCCGTTCGCCGGCGTGGTGCTGGTGCCGATGGGCGCGCGCAAGGTCGCCGGTCGCACCACGTCGCTCGCGCTGCTGCTCGGCTGGTGGCTCACGTTCCTGGTGTCCAACATCGCCGCCACCACCGGGATCTTCGCGATCCTCGGCAGCGTCGACTTCGACAGCAACGAGATCACCGACACGGCGCTGCTCAACAGCTACACCGACTACGTGTGGGCCAGCGCGGTCCTCATGGTGATCTCCTGGGCGTTCCTGTTCGGCTTCGTCCGCCAGGCGACCACCAGGCACCTCGACCGGCAGGCCTGACCGCCGCATCGTCCCCAGACGACGAAGGCCGGACCCCTGAGGGTCCGGCCTTCGTCGTATCCGCTCCCCTACGGGGTCGAGACGTCGGGCACCACCGCGGAGTCGTCGCCCGCATCGGCGGTGGCCGATGCGGTGGGCTCCGGGGTCGCCGAGGCGGTCGCCTCGGGGACCGCCTCCTCGCTCGCGCCCGCGAGCTTGGCCTCCGCGGCGATCGCGTCCTCGATGGCCTGCGAGAGCTTGTCCTGCGCCTCGCCGTAGGCCGCGAAGTCGCCCTGCGCGAGCGCATCCTCGCCCTCGGTGATCGCGTCGCTCGCGCGCTGGAGCGCGTCCGCGAGCTCCGCCTCGACATCCGGGTCGACGGTGCCGCCGCCCGAGTCGCCGGAGCCGGAGCCGGAGCCGGTCCCGCCGTCGGTGGTGCCGGTGCCGCCATCGGTCTCCGTGTCGGTGCCCGCGGCACCCTCGCCCGCGCCCTCTCCGAACACCTGGTCCAGCGCCTCGGGCAGGGTGTCCGCGAAGCCGACCTCCTGGCCGAACGCGACGAACACCTTGCGCAGGAGCGGCACCTTGGTGCCCTCCTTCGACTGCACGTAGACGGGCTGCACGTAGAGCAGGCCGCCACCCACGGGCAGGGTGAGCAGGTTGCCGTTGATCACGTCGGAGGATCCCTGGCGGAGCAGGTTCAGCGTCTCCTGAGCGGCGGAGTTCGAGTTGAAGTTGTTCTGCACCTGGCCGGGACCGGGGATGGTGGTGTCGCGCGGCAGCTCGAGCAGGCGCAGCGTGCCGTAGTCCTCGTCCACCTGGCCGTCGGTCGAGCCCGTCTCCGAGTTCACCGCGAGGTAGCCCGTGAGGATGTTGCGCGGGTTCTCACCGCCCTGGATGTAGTTGCTGGTCAGCGAGAAGGTCGGCTCCTCCTGATCCGGCATCTGCAGCGTCAGGTAGTACGGCGGCTGGAGCTGCGAGTCGTTCGTCGGGTCCGCGGGGTTGCGCCAGAAGTCGCCCTGCGAGAAGAAGGACGCCGCGTCCGTGACGTGGTACTTGGTGAGCTGGTAGCGCTGGATCGAGAACAGGTCCTCGGGGTAGCGCAGGTGGCTCATGAGGTCGCCGCTGATCTCGCTCATCGGCACGATGGTCGACGGGAACACCTTGGACCACGTCTTGAGGATCGGGTCCTCGGCGTCCCACGCGTACAGCGTCACGGTGCCGTCGTAGGCGTCGACCGTGGCCTTCACCGAGTTGCGGACGTAGTTGAGGATGACGTTCGAGCCGACGGCGGTGGTCGAGCTCGCGAAGATGGTCTCCGCGGACACGGGCGCCGAGTACGGGTACTGGTCCGAGATGGTGTAGCCGTCGACCACCCACACCACGCGACCGTCGACCACGGCGGGGTAGGTGGTCTGGTCGAGCTCGAGGTAGGGCGCGACGCGTGCGACGCGCTCGAGCGGGTCGCGGTAGTACAGGATCTGCGACTCGCTGGTGACGCGGTCGGAGAACAGGATCTGCTCCTCGCCCATGCGGATCGCGTACATGAGCTTGGCGAACATGCTGCCGATGCTCGGGCCGCCGTCGCCGGTGTACGTGGTGTTGACCTGGCCGTTCGAGGAGGCGTCGTCCGGGTAGTCGAGCTCCCACGGCTCGGTGCCCTCGGGCGCGCCGACGATCGAGTAGCCCGGCACCGTGGTGCCGAAGTAGATGCGCGGCTCGTACTCGCCGAGCTCGCCGGTGCTCGGGATGCCGCCCTCGAAGAACGAGGGCTGGCCGTCGACGGTGGTCTTGTTGCCGTACGCGGCCACCACGCCGAAGCCGTGCGTGAAGACGGTGTGGTCGTTGACCCAGTTGCGGCTGTCCGAGCCCAGACCGTCGATGTTGAGCTCGCGCACCGCGATCACGGTGTCCTGCAGCTCGCCGTCGATCTCGTAGCGGTCGACGTTCAGCAGGTCCGCGAAGATGTAGTACTGCTTGTTCTGCTGGAGCTGCTGGAACGCCGGCGACACCACGTTGGGGTCGAGCAGGCGGATCTGCGCGGTGGTGTCGGCGTCCTCGCGCAGCGCGTCCGCGGACGCCTCCGTGGTCGCGGCGTACGGCGTCACCTCGACGTCGTCGATGCCATAGGCGTAGCGCGTCGCCTCGATGTTGCGGGAGATGTACTCGCTCTCGAGGTCCTGCGCGTTGGGCTCGACCTGGAAGCGCTCGACCACCGCGGGGTAGATGCCGCCGATCGCGACGGCGGACAGCACCATGAGGCCGATGCCGACGGCGGGGATGCGCCAGTCGCCGCGCCAGATGACCACCAGGAACACGGCCGCGACCAGCAGCGCGATGCCCGCGAGGATCAGGCGCGACGGCAGGATCGCGTTGATGTCGGTGTACGAGGCGCCGTAGAGGCGGTCGTGCGACTTGGTGAGCAGCCCGTACGTGTCGAGCCAGTAGTTCACGGCGATGGTGACCATCACCAGGGCGCCCAGCACCGCGAGCTGGATGCGTGCACCCTTCGAGGCGACGAAGTTCCGCCCCGTGCCGGCGATGCCGCCGTAGAGCAGGTGCACGAACGCCGCGATGATGGTCGACAGCACCGCGAGCGCGAGCACCACGGTCACGACGAGGTTGAGCGCGGGCAGCGTGAACACGTAGAAGGAGACGTCGAGCCCGAACTGCGGGTCCTTCTGGCCGAACGGCTCCTGGTTGAGCGCCGCGACCACGGTCTCCCACTGCGAGGACACCGCGAGCCCGACCACCAGGCCGATCACGAGCGGCAGGACGATCATCGCGAGCCGCTCGAGGGGCTCGATCTGCGCGCGCACCTGGTCGAGCTGGCTGCGCCCGCCCGTGCGCGCGGGACGCACCCGCTTGGCGATCCACAGGTTGAGCCAGATGACGGTCCCCGCGACGCCGGCCGCGATGACGAACAGGACGATGCGCGCGATCCACTGCGTGCGCCACACCTCGCCGTAGCCCAGGTGGTCGTACCAGATCACCTCGGTCCACACGTTGGCGGTCGCGATCGCGAGGAGCACGATGGCTCCCAGCACCACGGCCGTGATGGCCAGCGGCGAGCGGCGTTGGGGCACGGGGGCCGGCCGGACCGGGCGGGCGGAGCGGTCGTCGTCGAACGTCACGAGGCTTTCCTTCGTATCGGGTGGTGTCTAGCCTGCCATGCTCAGCACCCTGGGAGGTCCGCGGTGTCACCCGCGCCGATGCGGGTGATCGCCTCGTACGCGTCCTCGAGGGTGTCCACGGCGACAACGTGCAGGCCATCAGGGATGTTGCCGGTCACGTCGGCGCAGTTCTCGACGGGCGCGAGGAACCACTCCGCGCCGGCGTCGCTCGCGCCGATCATCTTCATCCGGATGCCGCCGATCGGGCCGACGTCGCCGTCCGCGGTGATGGTGCCGGTGCCTGCCACGAGGGCGCCGTGGAGCTCGTCCTCCTCGGTGAGGCGGTCCATGATGCCCAGCGAGAACATGAGGCCCGCGGACGGGCCGCCGACCCGGTCGATCCCCACGGTGACGTCGATGGGCAGGTCGAACTCCGGGTCGATGTAGACGCCCATGACGGCCGTGCCGCTGCCGTCGTCGAGGGTCGCGAAGGTCTCGGTGACCTCCTCGCCGTCGCGCACCACGGTCACCGCGATGTCGTCGCCCGGCTCGCGCGCGCCCACCGCGGCGGCCAGCTCGGCGAACGTGTCCGTCGCCTCGCCGTCGACCGCGACGATCGCATCCTCCGCCTCGAGGGCGCCCGCGGCGTTCGAGGACTGCGACATCCCGACCACGGTGAGCGTCGCGGGCACGGGGTGACCCAGCGCCTCGAGCGCCGAGACGGTCGCGCTCTCCTGCGAGGAGATCCACTCCTGCGCGGCCTGCTCCTGCGCGGCCTCCTCCTCGTCGGGGGTGCCGTAGACCTGCTCCTGCGGCACCACGTACTCGCGCGAGGACGCCCAGGCGGCGAGCACGCGTCCCAGCGTGAACGGCCGCGCACCGGCGCGCGACACCGACACGGTGGTGAGACGCAGCTCGCCCGACGAGGTGTAGGTGGGCGCACCCTCGATCTGCACCAGAGGCTCGCCCTGGGTGTCCGTGCCCAGGGTGTCGAACGTGGGACCCGCCGAGCCGATCGCGTACGGCGACGGGATCACGGTGAGCAGCGCGATGAGCGCGCTGGTGGCGAGGCCTGTGATCGACATGACGGTGCCCCGCCGCGTCGCGTGGTGGTCGGCGGCGGGCTCGGGGGCGGTGGCGTCGGTGGTCGTCACCGGTCCATTGTGTCCGATGCGCACCCGCCCCAAGGACGGCATTGCTGGTAGCGAACGTCGGCGCACCCGGGCACGCTCCTTCGTTACCGTGGTGAGGGCACGCATGCGGCGTGCGCGAACGGAGTGAGCGTGAGCGACGAGTCGACGCCGTGGATGCGGCTGCTGCGAGAGCTGTTCGGGGACGATGCGGAGGCCGCCCTCGAGGAGCTCGAGCGGATGGGCATGGACCCGGACGCGCTCGCCGCGTCCGCCGGGCTCTCCGCGAGCCCCGCGATGATGGAGCACGTGCTGAGCCAGATCCGCGGCCTCATCGCGCAGTCCAGCGGTGAGGACGTCAACTGGAGCCTCGCGCACGACGTGGCGCGTGGCGTCGCGTCGCAGGGCGGGGACCCGTCCGTCTCGGCGGCCGTCGCATCGTCCCACCGCCAGGCCGTCTCGCGCGCCGAGCTGTGGCTCGACGCCGTCACCGACTTCGACCCGGCGCGGCTCGAGCCGCGCGTCTGGAGCCGTGCCGAATGGGTCGAGGCGACGCTGCCGACCTGGCGCACGCTCGCCGGGCCCGTCGCGGTGAGCGTGTCCCACGCCCTCGGCGGGCTGCTCGAGGGCGCGGTCGAGGCACCGCCCGTCGACGGCGGCATCGATCCGTCCGCGCTGCTGCGGTCCGTGAGCCCGACCGTGTGCGGCATGCACCTGGGGCAGGCCGCGGGCGAGATGGCCCGCGAGGCCTTCGGCGCGACGGACCTGGGCATCCCGCTGCTCGCGGAGCCGCGCGTGGTGATGGTCCCCAAGGCCATCGCGGACTTCGCCAGCGGCCTCGACATCGAGGAGGACGCGGTGCGCGCGTTCCTCGCGCTGCGCGAGGCGGCGCACGTGCGGCTGTTCGCCGCGGCCCCGTGGCTTCCCGGCCAGCTCCACACGCTGATCGAGCGGTACGCGCAGGGCATCACCATCGACCTCGAGGCCCTCGAGGACGCGGTGCGCGACGCCGGCCTGGGCGACCCCGCGCGCCTGCAGAAGGCCCTCAACCGGGGGATCTTCCAGTCGCAGCACTCCGACGAGCAGAAGGCGACGCTCGAGTCGATCGAGACCCTGCTCGCGCTCATCGAGGGCTGGGTGGACGACGTCACGATGCGCGCGGCCGCGCCGCACCTCGCGGACATCGGCGCGCTGCGCGAGATGATGCGCCGCCGTCGTGCGGCGGGCGGCCCCGCGGAGGACACCTTCGCCAACCTGCTCGACCTCGAGCTGCGCCCGCGCCGGATGCGCGACGCCTCCTCGATGTGGGCCGCGCTGCACGCACGCCTGGGCGCCGAGGGCCGCGACGAGGTGTGGTCGCACCCCGACCTCCTGCCCACCTCCGAGGACCTCGGCGCGTGGCAGGCGTGGGTCGAGGCGTACGTCACGCGGGGCACGGGCGACGACATGGATCGCGAGCTGGAGCGCCTCCTGGGCTCCGAGGACGCGTAAGGTACTCACGGACCGCAGCGCGACACCCGCCCACCGATGGGGGGATTTCGTGCTGGCGCGTCTACGCTGGGGGACCAAGGGCCCCTGCGGCCTGCAGACGTGCGGCGCGTCCCGCCGCGCCTATCAGAGAAGGAGAGCCGAATGGCTGACAAGTACTCGGGCGAGTTCTACTGCGTGAAGTGCAAGGACAAGCGCACCACCGAGGGCGACGTCGTCGTCTCGGAGAACGGCCGTCGTATGGCGAAGGCCACCTGCCCGGAGTGCGGTACCAAGCTGAACCGCATCCTCGGCAAGGCGTAAAGCCAGCAGAGCTCCGCAAGGGCCGGTCCCCGCTGGGGACCGGCCCTTCGTGCGTCTCCGGGCGGACGCCCCCTCCCGCCCCGTCGGAAGTGGTACGTCGGTGTCGGTTCCCGCAGATCCTCACCTCGCAGTGGTGTCTCATGGTCGCCCCGCCCGGGCACGCGACCATGAGCCACCACTGCGGCGCAGCGTTCCGGCAGAGCCGACCACCAGACACCACTTTCGCGAGGGGGGCCAGGGCTGATCCGAGCGGGCACGGCGCCGGCAGCCGGACGGCTGTGGACAATGGCGTCGAGCGGCGCGCGCCATGGCACCGTGTCCGCATGGACGATGCGCCCGCCGCTCCCGCGCTGTGGCGAGGCGACGGCACGGAGCAGGCCGGGCTGGTCGAGGGCGCGCCGGATCCCCTGGCGCTCGCCCAGCGTCACGTGCGCATCCGAGGGCTCGCCTCGCCGGGCGCCGAGGCCGCCGATGCGGCCGTGCGCGCGGGCGTCGCCGCGATCAGCCTGGTCGCGGCATGCTTCGATCACGGTCCGGCCGCGGTGCGCGCCGCGGCGCGACGGCTGCGCGAGCTGGACCCCGCGGCGCGGGTGCACCTCGACGTCTCGCGCCGCGTCGACGGGGAGATCGTCACGGCCTACGGGGCCGTCCCGGCGGTGCTCCACCACCGGCTCCTGCTCGGTGGGCCGCATGTGGCGCTGCTCGCGGACGAGGCAGGCGTCACCGTCCTGCCCATCAGGCCTGGCGCCACGGCCTGTCTGCGGTGCCGGGATCTGGCCCGCGCGGACCTCGACCCCGCGTGGCCCGTCATCGCCGCGCAGTGCGAGGCGCATGGCCCGCCACCGGACCCGCTGACCACGGCGGTCGCGGGGTCGCTCGCAGCATCGTCCCTCGCCGTGCTGCTCGCGGGCGACGAGGCGCCGGCCTGGCGGGTCGAGCGCGGCCTCCCGCGCATCGTGCCGGCGCCTCCGCACCCCGCGTGCGGGTGCGGCGCTACGCCTGGTTGACGATCTCGAGGATCTGCAGCCCGTACCTGTCGAGCTTGGAGGCGCCCACGCCGCTCACGCGCGCGAGCTCGCCCAGGGTGGCCGGCCGGTCGCGCGCGATCTCCACCAGGGACACATCCGTGAGGACCGTGAAGGCAGGCTTGGAGGTCTCCTGCGCGAGCTGCAGGCGCCACTGCTTGAGCGTGTCGAACAGCCGCAGCGCCTCGGGGCCCAGGTCCGCGAGCTTGGCCGACGTCGACTGCTTCTGGAGGCGCGCCGGGCGGGCGTCGGGCCACTGCTGCTCGAGGAAGCGCGTGCGCTTGCGCGTCGCCTTGCCGCCCGACTTGCGGGCGCGAGCGAAGCTGAGCGCCAGGTGCTCGCGGGCACGCGTGACGGAGACGTAGAGGAGACGCTTCTCCTCCTCGAGCTGCTCGTCGGTCTCGGCATGCGTGATCGGCATCAGGCCCTCGGAGCAGCCGACGATGAACACCGCGTCCCACTCGAGACCCTTGGCCGCGTGCATCGAGGTGAGCGTCACACCCTCGACGGCAGGCGCGTGCTGCGCCTGCGCGCGCTCGGCGAGGTGCTCGACGAAGTCGCGCATGGTCGCCGCCCCGCCGGTGTCCGTCGCAAGATCGTCGGCGAGGTTGACCAGCGCCTGGAGCGCATCCCAGCGCTCGCGCACGGCACCGCGCGCGGCGGGCGGCTCCTCCGACCAGCCCGCGCCGCTCAGCGCGTCGCGCACGCGCTCGCCGAGCGGACGCTCATCCGGGGCGACCGCGGCACCGCGCAGCAGCACGATGCCCTTGCGCACCTCGTCGCGGTCGAAGAAGCGCTGGCCGCCGCGGACCAGGTAGCCGATGCCGTGCTCCGCGAGCGCCTCCTCGAGGGCCTCCGACTGGCTGTTGACGCGGTACAGGACCGCGATCTCGCGCGCGGGCACGCCCGTCGCGATGAGGCGCTCGATGCCGGCGACCACGCCTTGGGCCTCGGACTCGTCGTCCTCGTAGGCGCGATAGTCGGGTGCGGGACCGGACGGTCGCTGCGCGACCAGCTCGACGCCGGTGCCGGCGGAGCCGCGCTTGCGCATGAGCTCGTTGGCCAGGCGCACCACCTGCGGCGTCGAGCGGTAGTCGCGCACCAGGCGGACCTGGGTGGCCTCGGGGTAGGTGCGCGTGAACTGGAGCAGGTGCTCGGGGCTCGCGCCCGCGAACGAGTAGATGGTCTGCGCGGGGTCGCCGACCACGCACAGCTCGCGGCGGCCGCCCAGCCACTGCTCCAGCACGAACTGCTGGAGCGGCGAGACGTCCTGGTACTCGTCGACCACGAAGTGCCGGTACTGGCGGCGGATCTGGTCGCCGACCTCGGGGAAGCGGCCCACGATGTCCGCGAGCATCAGCAGGATGTCCTCGAAGTCGAGCACCACCGCGTCCGTCTTGGCGTCCTCGTAGGCGCGCATGACGTCCGCGACCTGGGAGGCAGGGATGTTCGCCGGGGACGGGCGGCCGATGCGCGCGATCTTCGCGGCGTAGTCGTCGGCACCCACCAGCGAGACCTTGGCCCACTCGATCTCTGCGGCGAGGTCGCGCACCGTGAGACGGTCGGGGCTGAGGCCCGCATCGCGCGCCGCGCGTCCCACCAGGGGCGCCTTCTGCTTGACCAGCTCGGGGATCTGCCCGCCGATCACCTGCGGCCAGAAGTAGCTCAGCTGGCGCAGGGCGGCGGCGTGGAAGGTACGCGCCTGGACACCGCTGACACCGAGCGCCTTGAGGCGCGTCCGCATCTCCCCCGCCGCGCGCGCGGTGAAGGTCACCGCGAGCACCGACTGCGGGTTGTACGCGTTCACCTGCACGCCGTACGCGATGCGGTGCGTGATCGCGCGGGTCTTGCCGGTCCCGGCACCCGCGAGCACGGCGACGGGACCGTGGAGCGCGGTGGCGACCTCCCGCTGCTCGGGGTCGAGGGCGTCGAGGATCTGGTCTGCTGACATCGCGGCCATTGTGTCAGCCGGGGCCGACAGCGAGGTGCGCCGTGTGGACGATGCGGCGGTGCTCAGGCGGGCAGACGGCCCCGGCACACATCGCGCCACCGCTCGGGGTCGCGCGCCAGCGCCTCGAGCTCGCCGACGCGGTCGAGCAGGCTCGCGATCGCCTCCGGTGAGGCGTCCTCCGCGGGACGCGGCCGCCCGCGCCACCGCGCGGCGCCGCCCGGGTCGAGCGACCACCGCCACCATTCCGCACGATGCCGCGCGGGGTACGCCGCGCATCGTGCCTCATGCCAGTTCCACGTGACGCAGAAGCCGAGCACGTCGTTCTCCACGAACACGTGGAGGACGTGCTCCGAGGCCTCGTTCATCACCGCGGCCACCCGGTAGCCGCGGCCCTCCAGGCGCTCGCGCAGCGGACCCGTGACGATGCCCACGGTGCTCGCGAAGGCGTCGAGCTCGATCATCTCCCCTCCCCTGCGGCGGCGGCCGGCCGGGGGCCCGCGGGCGCGGGTGCATCGTCCATGCGGCGAGGCTATCCGCGCCGCCGCGCCCCGAACCAGAGGCCGGCGGGGACACGCAGGGAACGTGCGCGACCCCTGTGGGCCGGGCGGGGGCTACACGTCGATCGTGGCGTCCGGCCGCGGCTCCGGGAGCACGCCTCCGAACCAGTCCTCGAGCATGCGGCGCGCGACCGAGCCCTTGGGCGCGAGGATCACCTCGCCGCTCGCGACCAGCTCCGCAAGCTCCTCGCGGGTCACGAACCGGGCCTCCGAGACCTCGTCCATATCGAGGTCGAGGGCCTCGGTGTCCTCCGTGACCGCGCGGAACGCGACCATCACGGAGGCGGGGAAGGGCCACGGCTGGGACCCCAGGTACTCGACGCTGCTGAGCGTGAGGCTCGACTCCTCCGCGACCTCGCGGTGGACGGCCTGCTCGAAGGTCTCCCCCGGCTCGACGTACCCGGCAAGGTGGGAGAAGCGGCGCGGCGACCAGGCGGCAGCGTGGGCGATCAAGAGCCTGTCGACGGGATCGGTGATGGCCACGATGATCGCGGGGTCCGTGCGCGGGTAGTGCTCGCGTTCGTCACGATCGCAGCGGCGCACCCAGCCGCCGCTCGTGGGCACGGTGGGCTCGCCGCACAGCGCGCACCGCGGGTGGCTCGCATGCCAGTTCGCGATCGCCACGGCGGTGGAGGCGAGCTCGTGGTCGCGCTCGCCCTGGGCGCCACGGTCCCAGAATCCGGCGAGCAGGTCGCGCAGCCCACGTAGGCGCTCGCCGCCGATCCCGTCGGGGTCCGTGCCGAAGCCCGGGTCCTCGGGCACGAGCGCCACGAGGTCGCGATCGCCGTCGCGTCCCAGGTAGATGCGCAGGCTCGCGGGCGGCTGAGCGTCGGGCGCGAGCTCCACCAGCCGGCCGTCCGCGGTGAGCACGCGACCATCGCGCACCACGATCGCGTCGCACGCGGCGAGGTCGGTGGACTCGCGGCGCTCGGCGGCGCGGTCGATGCGGCTGGGACGGTCGAGCGGCCAGGGGTTCCTCACCTGGCCACCGTACTGCGGCGCACCTGGCAGCCCGGTGCCACCGCTCCGGATGGGGTAGACCTTGGCCGGTTCTCCAAGGTTCCGACCTCGCAGCGGTGCGCCGTTGTCGGTCCGCTCGACGGCCGACAGGAGCGCGCGCCTGTCCAGCGCATCGTCCACCGACACTGAGCCACCACTGCGGTGCGACGATGCGCGAAACCCGACCACCATCGACCACTTCCGGGGGAGGCGGGGCAGGCCGCGCGCGCATCGTCCCTGGCCACGCGCGGCGTGGAGCGTGGCGTGGCGGCCCCGTTGGCTCTACCGTGAGCCTGTGCCACGTTCACCGCTCGCGCTTGCCGCCCTGGCGTCCGTCGCCGTGCCCGGGCTCGACGTGTACGACGTGCTGCGCAGCCCGCACACCGACGCCGACTTCGAGGTGGTGGTGGTCAAGGATGCGACCGGGCGCAGGTGGATCGTGCGCGCCCCCAAGCGTGCCGCCGCCGGCGCCGCGCTCGAGGCCGAGAAGGGTCTGCTCGGCGCCCTCGCGCGCGCCAAGGAGGCGGGCATCGTCACGTTCGACGTCCCCCACCCCGCCGGTGCCGCCGAGCTGGGCACGGACGAGGGACGCGCGGTCGTCTACACCGAGGTGCGCGGCGCCCCGCTGCTGCTCGCGGCGCTCCAGCCCGGACCGGGCCTCGCCGCCGCGGTGGGTCAGGCGCTCGCCGAGATCCACGAGCTCCCCGTCGCCGTGGTCGAGGACCAGGGCCTGCCCGCCTACACCGCCGAGGAGTACCGCGAGCGCCGCCTCACCGAGCTCGACGCCGGCATCCAGACCGGCAAGATCCCGCCGCGGCTCGCGGACCGCTGGGAGCGCCAGCTCGAGAACGTCGCGTGGTGGCGGTTCGACCCCACCGTGGTCCACGGCGACATGGGCGAGCACCAGGTGTTCGTCGCGGACGGCACCGTGGTCGGGATCGCCGACTGGATGGACGCGCGCGTCGCGGATCCCGCCGACGACCTCGCGTGGCTGGTGGCCTCCGCGCCGGATGATGTCCTCGACTCCGTGGTCGAGGCGTACCACGCCCGCCGCCGGGAGCTCCGCGACCCGCACCTGCTCGATCGTGCGCGCCTCGCGTCCGAGATGGCGCTCATGCGATGGCTCATGTACGGCGTGCGCACGGACAACGCGGACATCGTCTCCGACGGCGAGGGCATGCTCACCGACCTCGAGGCGATGCTGTTCGACGAGGCCGAGGAGGCCTGAGCCTCACGGTGCGAGCAGCGCCTCGATCTCGGGGCGCGTGAGCAGACGTTCGGGCCTCACCGTCGCGTCGTCGCGCACGTAGTGGAAGGCCGCGTCGACCTCCTCGAGCGGCACCCCGGTCCACTCGGACCACGCGAGCCGATAGACGGCGAGCTGCACCTCGCGCGCCGCGCGCTCCTCGGGATCACGCGGGGCGGAGCCGGACTTCCAGTCGACCACGGTGACCCGATCGAGCCCCCCGCCCGCGGGGAAGACGGCGTCGATGCGCGAGCGGATGGTGACGCCCGCCACCGGCACCTCCACGTCGACCTCGATGTGGCTGGGCGTACGCGAAGCCCACTCCGAGCGCGCGAAGGACTCTGTCAGCGCCTCGATGTCGGACTCGTCCTCGCCCGGGCCCAGGTCCTCGAGCGCGAGCAGCGGCACGTGGCCGTACTGCGCCTCGATCCAGGCATGCAGCAGGCTCCCCCGCCGCGCCGCCGGCGTCGGCTCCGCCGGGAGCGGGCGGCGCAGCTGCGCCGTGAAGGCCTCGCGGTCGCGCCGCAACGCGACGAGCGCCGAGGTGGACAGGTGCGCGGGCAGCGCGACGTCGCCGACGCCTCGCTCGCGGTCGCGCCGCTCCTCGAGCATCGCCGCGACCTCCCGGCCCAGCGGCAGGTGGTCCCAGCCGCCGTCCTCGGGCGAGGCCCCCGCCTCGCGGCGGGCACCCATCGCGTCGCGCACCTCCGCCGCGAGCACGCGGCGGGCGAGCTGCGCGGGAGTGGGCGCGGGGGGCCAGCCGGCCCGCACCGGCTCGACCTCCACGGCGGTGCCGTCCTCCGGACGCGGCTCCCAGCCCTCGTCCGAGAGCATCCCGAGGTCGACCAGCTCGCGCAGGTAGCACGAGGGCGTCCGCACGGTCACGCCACCGGCGCGCCAGGAGGCGGAGAGCAGCACATGCGAGCGGGCACGCGTGACGGCCACGTAGAACAGGCGCCGCTCCTCCGCGATGCGGTGCTGGCCGCAGGCGCGCTCGAACTCCTCGATGCTGTCTCCCAGCCCGCCGTGGTCCGCGGCCCCGCGCCAGTCCCAGTGCGGGAGGTCCTCGCGGTCCAGGCGCAGCTCGTAGGGCAGCTCGACCCCCTTGCCGCGCCAGCCCGCATCGGAGTAGTAGGGACGGCGCGAGGACGGCTCCCCGACCGACGGGAAGTGCCCATCGACGAGTCCCGGCACCGCGATGACGTCCCACTCGAGGCCCTTGGCCGCGTGCACGGTCAGCACCTGCACGGCATCGGGCTCGGGCTCCTTGACCGGCAGCTCGAGGCCGCCCTCCTCGCTGCGCGCCGCCTCCAGCCACGCGAGGAACGCGCCGAGCGTCGCGCGCTCGGCACCGGCCGCGAACTGGCGCGCGGCGTCCACGAACGCATCGACGTTGCGTGCCGCGCGGCCGTCGGGGCGGGCGACCGCGGCCTCGATGTCGAGGCCCCACGCGCGCTCCGCCGCGAGGATCAGCTCGGGGAGCGACAGGTAGGTCCGGGTGCGCACCGCGGTGACGGCACGCTGGAGGCGGACGATGCGCGCATGCGCGGCGTCGGACAGCGCGCGGCCCTCGCGCGAGCGCCAGCCCGCGACGGGCGGGGTCGCGAGCGCGTCGACCAGGCTCGGCTCGGAGTCGCGGGCCTCGCGCGGACCCGCGAGCTCGCGCGACCAGTCGTGCAGCGCCGCAAGGTCGCGCACGCCCAGCGCCACGCGCTCGGAGGTGAGCAGCCGCATCGCGGAGTCGCCCCGGGACGGGTCATGCGCGATCTCGAGCAGCGCGACCAGGTCGGAGACCTCGGGGGTGTCGACCAGCCCGCCCAGCCCGACCACCTCGTAGTCGACTCCCGCACGCACGAGCGCCTCGACCACCGGCGCGAACTGTGCGCGCCGGCGGCACAGGATCGCGCCGGTCGGGCGCGCGACGCCCTCGCGCCGCAGGTCCTCGCGCCGCTCCTCGAGCCACGCGACCGCCGCATCGGCCTCCCCCACCTGGTCCGCCGCCACCACGCTGTGCACGCCCGCGGTGCGACGGCGAGGCTCGGGCCGGCCCAGGTAGACGCCCTTCGACCGCAGCGGCAGCACGGGCACGCGGGACGCCTCGCGCAGCGGGGTCGCGGCGGCGTTGGCGACATCGAGCACCGCACCCTCGTTGCGCCACGAGACGGACAGGCTCCTCTCCGCGACCTCACGGCCGTGCGCGAACTCCTCCACGAACATCGGCAGCGCGCTCTCCGAGGCGCCCCGGAACCCGTAGATGGCCTGGTTCGGGTCGCCCACCGCCATGACGTGGTGGTCCGCGCCGAACAGCCGCGCGAACAGCCGCAGCTGGCCCGGCGAGGTGTCCTGGAACTCGTCCAGGAGGATCGCGCGGTAGCGGCCGCGCTCGATCGCCTGCACGGCGTCGAGCCGGGACAGCTCCGCGGCGAAGGCGACCTGGTCCGCGAAGTCGAGCTGCGAGGCCTCGCGCTTGCGCCGCTGGAACTCCTCGACCAGCTCCGCGACCGCGGCGAGCGTCCGGAGCTTCGCGATCCGCTTGGCGTGCTCGTTCGCGCTGCCGGTGCGCGTGGTGAGCGGACCGGGCGCGCGGTCGCCGGCGTTCTTGGGCAGCTCCTCCAGCGCGAGCTGCGCCTCGCGGGCCCAGGCGCGCAACGCCGCGGGCGTGACGTCGTGATCCCTCAGCTGTCCCGCGAGGCGCGTGATGGAGGTGGTGACGGTGCTCACCGCCGCATCGGTGTCGAGCGGACCGGTCCACGTGCCGACCACGTCCGAGGCGAGCTGCCAGAGCGCGGCCGCGGTGAGCGTGGTGGCGTCCGGGTCGATGCCCAGCCGCAGCCCATGCTCCGCGACCAGCTGCGCCGAGTACGCGTTGTAGGTCGACACCGAGGCGGGCGGGCGCGAGGGATCATGCCCGAAGGCCGCGGTGATGCGGCTCTCCGCGCGCTCCGCGATCTCCGCAGCCGCCTTGCGCGTGAACGTGAGGCACAGGACCTCGTCGGGCGAGATGGCCGTGCCGAACAGCTCCTCCGCGTGATCCAGCAGGTACACGATGCGCAGCGAGAGCGTCTCGGTCTTGCCCGAGCCGGCGCCGGCGACCACGAGCATCGGTGCGAGGCCCGCCCCGATGACGTCCTCCTGCTCCTCGGTGGGAGGCAGGCCCGTCACCAGCTCGACGAGCGCGCGCGCGTCACGCCGCTCGCCCCGCACCAGGCCCTCCTCCAGGCCCGTCTCGAGGCCGCCCTCCGTCGGTTCCACGTCGCTCATCCGTCCGTCACCTGCCGTCCGCTCGGCCAGGCCGGGCAGGAGCGCCGCACCGGGCACGAGGCGCAACGGTCGTTCGTCACGGCCTCGAAGGTCGCCTTCGCCATGGTGTCGACGGCGGTGGCGAGCCGCGCCCGCTCCTTGTCGACGTCGATGGGCGCCTGGTCGCGCTCGCTCGCCCCTACCGTCGCGCCGCCCACGAACACCAGCGAGGCGCCGTCCGCCGCCTCGACCCCCGCGAAGCCGCCGTGCTCCGCCGCGAGCTGGTACATCGCGAGCTGCGCGTGGTCCTCGGCCGCCTTCTTGGACACCGCCGTGCCGGTCTTGAGATCGACGATGCGGGCGCGGCCCTCGCTCACCTCGACGCGGTCGGCGCTTCCCGCCACCACCGCGCGCCCGATCTGCACGGAGAACGGCTGCTCGACGCGCACCTCTCCCGCGCGCACCCCGGCCACGTAGCCCGCAAGCCTGCGGATCATCGCATCGGCACGCTCCTTGAGCATGCGATCGGGCCAAGTCTCGGTGCCCGCGATCTGCGGCCAGCGCTCCTCGAGCGCCGCCGCCAGCTCGCGGTGCGTACCCGCGGGGAGCTCCGCCGCGACCTCGTGCACCAGGTTGCCCAGGCTCTGCTTCTCGCTCGACGCGGCGGTGCCGCCCGTCGTCTCGAGGGCCCACCGCAACGGGCACGTCTCGAGGGCCTCGAGGCGCGAAGGGGACACCCGCACCGGGTCCTCCTCCTCCCACATCCCGACGTCCGAGGACGGCGCGGGCACGCCATGCCACTCGTCCGGGTCCGCGCCCGCGACGCCGAGCGCGGCCAGCCGCGCGAGCATCTCCGCATGGGCCTCGCGCGCGGGCCCGGTGGCCGCCTCCGCGGTCGCCCGCACGGATGCCACCGCGGAGCGCAGATCCGTCACCCGCGGCGTCGCGTCGGCGCGCTCCGCGATCACCCCCGCCGCCTCAGCGGCCCATTCGAGGTAGCGCGACGGGCGCTCGTCCTCGCCGTCCACGCATGTGAGCACCAGGCGCCGGCGCGCACGGGACACGGCCACCGCGAACGCGCGCGTCTCGTCGTCGATCACCGCACGCCTGGCCGCTCGGGCCCAGGCCGCCCGCGCGCGCGGCTCGAGCGGCACCGCCTCCGCGCGACCCGCGAGGATCTCCGCGAGCTGCTGCGCGCCGAGCACCGCGTCGCGCAGGCGCGTGTCCGGCCACGAGCCCTCCTCGAGCCCCGCGACCACCACCACGTCCCACTCACGTCCCGCAGCCGAGGCGGGCGTGCAGAAGGACACCACGTCCCCGGCACGCGCGCGCGCCCCGAGCGTGTCCGGCGCGAAGTCCTGCCCCTCGAGGTGGTCCACGAAGGACCCGACGGAGGCCGATGGCATCCTCTCGACGTAGAGCGTGGCCGCCCGGATGAGCGCGATCACCGCATCGAGATCGGCATCGTCGCGCGCGGACCCGGCGAGCGCCGCCGCGCGCCACTCGTCGGCGACCCCGAGCGCGTCCCACACCGCCCACGCCACGGTGGCCGGGGTGCCGTCGACCGCCGCCGCGCCACCCGCGACGAGCGCCTGTGAGGCCCGCTCGGCGAGCCGCGCCTCGGGGGTCGCGATGGTGGCCCACCGTTCCGGCGCGGCGATCGCCTCGACCAGCAGCTCGCTCGACGGCCTGGTACCACCGCCACGCCGCTCCTCCTTGACGAGCGCGCGCCGAAGCCGCCGCATCGCGACGGGGTCGATGCCCACGATCCTCGAGCCGAGCAGCTCCGCCGCCTCGAGCTCGTCCCACTCGTGCTCCTCGCCGCGCGCCTGCTCCGCGGCACGCCTCATCAGCGTGAGCAGCGGCGCCACGGCAGGCTCCAGGTGGAGCGCGGTGCCGTCGCCGAGCGTCTCGCACGGGATGTCGGCGGCCGCGAGGTCGGCGCGGATTTCACGCAGCCGCGCGGACGAGCGCGCGATCACGACCATCTCCCCCCACGGCACCTGATCCCGACCGAGGGCATCGTCCAGTCCGTGGCGCGCGCGCCGGAGCGCCTGCGCGATCGCGCGCGAATGCGCGTGCCGATGCGCCGCCAGCAGGATGCCGACCCCACCGCCCTCGGGCTCGGGCGCCGCACCGCGCGCGGAGCCCACGCCGGAGGTGCCGATGCGGCTCACCGCCGCGGCCGTCACCGCTGCGAGCGCGCCGGGCTGACGGTGCCCGGGCCCCAGCCGGAGCAGCGACGCCCCGAGACCCTCAGGCGAGGTCGCGTTCGCGAGCGCGGCCGGGATCGCGCCGCGGTACCCCTGGACGGCCTGGTCCGCGTTGCCGAGCAGGACCAGCCGCGCCCCGCCGTCCGCGAGCGCACGCAGGAGCTCGAACCCGGCGGCGGTGAGATCCTGCGCATCGTCCACGACCACGAGCTCCCACGAGGGCCGCTCACCCGGCACGGCCCACGTCCGCAGCACGTGGGCCGCCTGCGCGACCACCACCGCGGGATCGAAGCGTGCTCCCTGGTCGGGCGTGATCGCGCGCCAGCCCAGGATCGAGTCGTACTCCTCCATCACCTGGGCCGCGGCGCGCCACTCGGGACGTCCCGCCCGGTCCCCCAGCTCCGCGAGCGCGGCCGAAGTGAGACCCGCCTCGCTCGCGCGCATGAGCAGGTCTCGCAGCTCCGCACGGAAGCCCGCGAGCACGGTCGCCTCCGCCGGCAGCGCGCCGCCCCAGTCGGGGATGCGGCCCAGCCCCGCCCGGTGGCCCTCGAGCAGCTCGCGCAGGATCTGGTCCTGCTCCGCGCCCGTCACCAGGACCGGCGGCGGCTCGTCGAGCGCGGCCGCCTGCGCCGTGAGGATCGCGTGCGCGGCGGACGCGGCCGTGCGCACCACGGGGGCGCCCACGGGCCGGTCGAAGGCGAGCGAGAGCCGGTCGCGCAGCCGTGCGGCACCCGCACGCGTCGCGGACAGCACCAGCACGCGCGAGGTGTCGAGACCCCGCTCGACCGCCTCGAGCGCGATCGCGCCCGCGACCCGGGTGGTCCCCGCGCCCGGGCCGCCGACCACCACCAGATGTCCCGCCGAGCCCGGCACGCGCGGGGCGAGGGCGGCCTCGACCGCGGCGCGCTGCGCATCGTCGAGCGCGGGCAGCGCCGCCGGCGGAGGTGTGGGGAGCAGGCGCAGGACGGTCACGCGTGCATCACATCACCCGGGTCGGACATCGTCGATCAGGAGGCCTCGGCATCGGGGTACGGCCACGCGTTGACCTTGCATCCCTTGCCCATGCTCGCCTGGTCGACCATCACCTCGGCGCGGCCCGACTCGCACGTGGCGTCCTCGACGCCGAGCACGTGCCCCACGCCGTGGTTGAGCAGGAACTCGCGCGCGACCGTGCGCTTCTCTCCGAAGCGCGAGAGCCCGGCGGTCCAGTCGTAGATGGAGACGGGCACGATGCCGTCGGTCGCGCACGCGGTGCTCACGTCTCCGGCCGTCGGCTCGGGGCTGGGCGTCGCCTCGCCCCCGACCACCGCCGCGGTCGCGGCGGCATGCGGATCGGGGCAGCGCACCGCGATCGTGTACGGGCTCGCGAGCACCACGCGCACGTCCGCGGCCCCGTCGGTGAGCACGAACTGCATGCGGCCCGCCGAGCCCCAGCCCCGGGCGTCGTTGAGGGTCGACATGACGAAGTCGACGAACGCCGGCTCGTCGACGGTGATGCCGTCCTCGACGTCGATCCGGACGTAGCGCGTGGGCACGGCATCGGTGGAGGCGCTCGGAGAGCCCGACGCGCCGGCGGTGGCGGTCGCGCCATCCCCGCCCAGGGCCGCGGTGAACGTGCCCTCGCCGCGCTCGACCACCTCGGTGGTCACCACGCCGGCCAGCGCGTCATCCTCGTCGAGGGCGCGCGTGATGGGCTCGAGCGCCGCGAGCGACACGGACGGCTCGGGCGTGGGGCTGGGCGATGCGGAGACGCTGGGCTCGGGCTCGCTCCACGCGCGGTACCAGTCCGGGACCTGGCCCGTCACCCAACCGGCGCCGATGCCGAGCGCGAAGCACGCGACGATGGTGACCACGGTGATCCCGATGCTGGGAAGGTCGATTCCCCTGCCCGCGAACAGGCCCCCGGAGCTCCGACTCATCGCCCTAGGATAAGGGCGAACACCACCGACACCGAGCATTGGAGGCTGCCGTGGAGATCAGGATCGGCGTCCAGAACGTGTCCCGCGAGATCGCGATCGACACCGACATGACCACGGACGCGGTCACCAAGGCGGTCGCCGCCGCGGTTGCCGGAGGCACTCTCGACCTCACCGACGCGAAGGGCCGGCGTGTGATCGTGCCGGGCGCCTCGCTCGGCTACGTCGACATCGGCGAGGAGACCAAGCGTCGCGTCGGCTTCGAGGCGTAGCGCCTCACCGACACACGAGGGCCCGGGACCGGATGGTCCCGGGCCTTCGTCGTCCCCGGCGGGTTCTGACACCCGGTCCTGCGACCGCTCTCAGCCCATGCGCGGCCCACGGAGCGGGACCGCCCGCACGGATGAGCCGCCTTTCCCCTAGGCACGGCGGCCGAACCGGTGGTAGACCTGGGAGCGCGCACAGTCAACGAGGACCGTCGCGCGACCGCATCAAGGAGGATGCCTGTGTCACCCACCCCCTACCGGCGACGTCTGGTCGCCACATTCCTCGCGCTCGCCCTCGCGGCGACGGCAGCGGGGGCCGCCGCGTCATCCGCATCGGCCGCGGCGGGCTCGATCACCAACGGCGGCTTCGAGTCGGGCCTGTCCGGCTGGTCCGTCTCCGGCACCACCTCGGCGTCGAGCGTCGTGTCCGGCGGCTCGGCCGGCTCGTACCGCCTCAACCACTACCTCGCGAGCACCGGCTCCGTGTCGACCTACCAGGCCGTGACGCTCACCGGCACGGGCTGGTGGACGTACTCGGCCAAGGTCCGCTCCGGCGGCGGGCTCGACTCCACCCGGCTCCAGGTCACCGGCTGCGGCGCGACCGAGTACCGCACCGTCCCTGACACGAACAACGGCGACGGCTGGGTCCGCATCGCGGTCTCCTTCAACGCGACCAGCACCACGTGCTGGGTGTCGCTCTACACGAACGGCTCGGCCGGCGCGTGGGCCCACATGGACGAGGCGACCCTGTCGCAGGGCAAGGTCTCCCGCACCGTCCGCGGCGCCGACCTCAGCTCCGTCATGAAGAACGAGGCCTACGGCGGCCGCTACTACACCTCGACCGGCACCAAGATCGACCCGTTCAAGTCCTTCGGCGAGGCGGGCGCGAACCTCGCGCGCTTCAAGGTGTGGGTGAACCCGGCAGACGGCTACAACACCGCCTCCAAGGTGGTGACCGCCGCCAAGCGCGCCCAGGCCTACGGCATGAAGATCATGATCGACTTCCACTACTCCGACACCTGGGCGGACCCGGGCGCGCAGGGCGTCCCCAGCACGTGGTCCGGGCAGAGCGTCTCGCAGATGACCACCTCGCTCGCGAACCACACCACCTCGACGCTCACCGCGCTCAAGAACGCGGGCGTCACGGTGGACTACGTCCAGGTGGGCAACGAGATCAACCCCGGCATGCTGTGGCCCTACGGGCAGTCGTGGGACGTGAACACCTCCGACGGCGTCACCGGCGCGCAGTGGAACAACCTCGCCGGCTTCCTCACCGCGGGCTCGAACGCCGCCAAGGCGGTGTTCCCGTCGACCAAGGTGATCCTCCACCTCACGGACATCGGCTCCGGGGTGTCGGGGCTCACGTGGTGGCTCGACCCGATCACGGCGCGCTCGGTCCCCTACGACATCATCGGGCTGTCCTACTACGGCTACTGGCACGGCGGCCTGGGCAACCTCCAGCAGGTCATCACCGGGCTGTCCTCGACCTACAACAAGGACGTGATGGTGGTCGAGACCGCCTACCCGTGGACGCTCTCCGACGACACGCCGACGTTCCAGAACGTGATCGACACCTCCGCGGAGCTGGTGACCGGCTATCCCGCCACCACCGCCGGTCAGGCCGCATGGGTGCGCGCGGTGCAGGACGTGGTCGCGGGCGCGCCGGGCGGTCGGGGCCTGGGCGTCGTCTACTGGGAGCCGGCGTGGACCGCGGTCGCGGGCAGCGGCTGGGACCCGACGGATGCGAGCTCGGGCAACGCGTGGGAGAACCAGGCGTTCTTCGACTTCAACAGCCGCCAGATCCCCGCGGCCTTCGCGACCTTCGCGAAGGACAGCTCCGACTGACGGTGGACGATGCGGGGGCCGGGGAGGCGCCTCGGCCCCCGCATCGCGTCACGGACGGGCAGCACCCTCCCCGTCCGCCCCGGCGGACGATGCGCGGCCCGTGCCCGCCGCATCGTCCCCGTCCTTGCCGGCGATCCGCACGGCGGTCACGCCGCTCGCGGTCGACAGGCCCTTCTTGCGCATCGCACGCGCCCGCTCGCCGGCGGAGCGCAGGCGCGGGTTGACGTACTCGTCGATCCCGAAGTTCACCAGGGACAGCGCCGTGCCCAGGATCGCGATGCACAGGCCCGCGGGCACGTACCACCACCAGAAGTCCGGGAACGCGCCGTTCTGCTGGGCCCAGAACAGGATGGTGCCCCAGTTGAGGTTGGTGATGGGGATGACGCCGATGAACGCGAGCGTGGTGAGCCCCAGCACCGCGGCGGTCACGGTGCCCACGAAGCTCGAGGCGATGATCGCGGTGAGGTTGGGGAGCATCTCGACCGCGATGATGCGCCACAGGCGCTCGCCGTTGGCCTTGGCCGCCTGCACGAAGTCGCGGTTGCGCAGCGACATGGTCTGCGCGCGCAGCACGCGGGCGCCCCACGCCCAGCCGGTGACCGCGATCACGGCGGAGATCAGCACGATGCTCGGGTCGTCGTACTGCGACGCCACGATGATGATGAGCGGCAGGCCCGGGATCACCAGGAACACGTTGGTGAGCGCGGACAGCGACTCGGACCGCCAGCCCGACAGGTAGCCGGCCGCGACACCGATCACCACCGCGGTGAACGTCGCGAGCACACCCGCGACCAGGCCCACCACCAGCACGCCGCGCGTGCCGTAGATGATCTGGCTGAAGACGTCCTCGCCCAGGTGCGTGGTGCCCAGCCAATGCTGCGCCGACGGCGGCTGCTTGAGCGCGGAGAAGTCCTTCTCGAGCGGGCCGTACGGCGCGATGAGGTCGCCCAGGATGGCGACGAGGGCGAACACCCCCAGGATCACCAGCCCGGTGATGGACTTCGGGTTGCGGAACATCGCGAAGGACGAGCCGAGCCGGCGCAGCGTGGTGGGCCGCTCCGGCTCGGTCGCACGCGCCTCCGAGGTCTCGGAGGTGGTGGGCATGGTCGACAGCGACATGTCAGGACTCCATCATCCGGGTGCGCGGGTCGAGCATCGCGTGCGCGATGTCCGCGAGGATGTTCGCGACCAGGACCGCGAGCGTGATGACCAGGAACAGGCCCTGCATGAGCGGCCAGTCCTTGGCGTTGGTGGCGTCGAGCAGCAGCTTGCCCACGCCGGGGTACGAGAACACGAGCTCCATCACGAGCGTGCCGCCCACGATGAAGCCGAGCGCGAGCGCGAAGCTCGACAGCTGCGGCAGCACCGCGTTGCGCGCCGCGTAGCGGGTCATCACGCGCTGCGGCGCGAGGCCCTTCGCCTCCGCCACCGTGACGTAGTCCTCGTCGAGCACCGTGATCATCATGTTGCGCATGCCCAGCACCCAGCCGCCGAGCGACGCGAACACGATGGTGAGCGCCGGCAGGGTGCCGTGCGCGATCACCTGCCCGATGAAGTCCCACGACCACTCGGGCGACGATCCCTTGTCGTACGCGTGGGAGGCGGGGAACCAGCCCAGACGCGTCGAGAAGATCGCGATGACGATGAGCCCCATCCAGAAGTACGGCACCGTCGAGAAGAACGTGGCGAACGGCACCACGTAGTCGGCTCGAGAGCCGCGCCGCCAGCCGATGAAGGCCCCCACGCCCGTGCCGATGAGGAAGCTCAGGATGGTCGCGACGCCCACCAGCCCGAGCGTCCACGGCAGCGCGGACGCGATGACCTCCGTGACCGGCGCGAGGCCCTTCGAGAAGGACCTCCCCAGGTCGCCGCTGAACAGCAGCCGCCAGTAGTCGAGGTACTGCTGGAGCAGCGACGCGTCCGAGTCGAGCCCGAACAGGGTCCGCAGCGAGTCGATCGCCTCCGGGTTGAACTCGCTCTGGTGCTTCTGCAGGTACGCGGTGATGGGGTCGCCCTTCATCATCCGCGGCAGGAAGAAGTTGATGGTGATCGCGGCCCAGGCGGTGAAGGCGTAGAACGCGAGGCGGCGCAGCAGGAATCGCACGTCAGCTCCTCGTGACGGCGCGGCCCGAGGGGTCCGCGAAGTGCTTGTCGGGGTCGGGCGAGGCGCCGCGCAGCGCACGGGTGTACTCGTGCTGCGCGCGCAGGATCACGTCGTCCGCCGGTCCTCGCTCCACCACCACGCCGTGGTGCAGCACCATGATCTCGTCGGAGAAGTGGCGCGCCGTCGCGAGGTCGTGCGTGATGTAGAGGACGCCCAGGTTGGACTCGCGCTGGAGGTCGGCGAGCAGGTTGAGCACGCCGAGCCGGATCGAGACGTCGAGCATCGACACCGGCTCGTCCGCGATGAGCAGCTCGGGCCTCGAGGCGAGCGCGCGGGCGATCGCGACGCGCTGCCGCTGACCGCCCGAGAGCTCGTGCGGGCGGCGGTCGATGGTCGCGTCAGGGTCGAGCCGCACGCGCGTGAGCAGCGCGCGGACCTCGTCCTCGACCTCGTCCGCCGGGACCACCTTGTCGAGCCGCAGCGGCCGCTCGAGGTGGTGACGGATGGTGTGGTACGGGTTCAGGGAGGCGAAGGGATCCTGGAACACCATGCGGACGCGCTGGCGGTAGCGCCGCAGCCCGGGGCCACGATGCGGGATGGGCTCGCCGTCGAGCAGCACCTCCCCGGAGGTGGCCCGCTCGAGCTGCGTGAGGATCTTCGCGATGGTCGACTTGCCGGAGCCCGACTGGCCCACGAGCGCGATGGTCTGGCCGGACGTGAGGGTGAAGCTCACGTCGTCGAGGGCGAGCATGTCGCCCGAGCCGCGGACCCGGTACCGCTTGGTGACGTTCCTGAAGTCGAGCGTGGTCACAGCGCCGCCTCCGTGGTCGTGGGCGTGCTCTCGGAGCCGCGGATGAAGTCGCCGCGCTCGCCTGTGAGGCTCGGGAAGGAGCTGAGCAGCCTCCGCGTGTACTCGTGCTGCGCGTCGGAGTAGATGTCGAGCGCGCTCGCGAGCTCCACGATCACGCCGTCCTTCATCACGGCGATGCGATCGGAGATCTCGAGCAGCAGCGGGAGGTCATGCGTGATGAAGATGACGGAGAAGCCCAGCTTGCTGCGCAGGTCCGAGATCTGCTCGAGGATCTCGCGCTGCACCAGCACGTCGAGAGCCGTGGTCGGCTCGTCCATGATCATGAGCTGCGGCCGCAACGCCATGGCCATCGCGATCATCACCCGCTGCCGCATCCCGCCGGACAGCTCATGCGGATAGCTGCGCATCCGCTCGCGGCCCACCCCGACCAGGTCGAGCAGCCCGGCGCACTCCTCGCGCCGCTCGGCGCGGCCCATCGAGGGACGATGCGTGAGGAACACGTCCTCGAGCTGGCGGCCGATGCTGGCGACGGGGTTGAGCGCGTTCATCGCGCCCTGGAAGACCATGGACACCTTGTCCCAGCGGAAGGCGCGCATCGCGTCCGCGTCGAGCGCGTTGATGTCGATGTCCTCACCGGACTCGTCGTGGAAGACCGCGCGCCCCGAGGTGATGACGGCCGGCGGCTTGAGGAGGCGCTGGATGCCGTAGGCGAGGGTGGTCTTGCCGCAGCCGGACTCCCCCGCGAGCCCGAGGATCTCGCCGCGCTGGAGCGCGAGCGAGACGTGGCGGACCGCCTCCACGGGCGGGTCGACGTCGTAGACGACGCTGAAGTCGTCGACGGTGAGAAGTGTCTCTGAGGTCACGGGTTGCTTCCTGGATCGGTGGACGGTGATGCGGCTCCGGCGGGGACGGGCGGGGATGCCCGCCCCCGCCGGAGGGATGCGTCAGCTCGCGGGCTCGAGGCTCGTGAGGATCAGCACCGCGGAGGCGATCGTCGGGTTCGGGTCCGCATACGGGTCCTCATCCGACGGCCAGCCCACGTAGTTGCGGGTGTTCCACTCGCCGATCGAGGGACGCGTGCCGACCGGGATGGTCACCACCTCGTCCACGAAGATCCGCTCGATGGTGTCCATCGCGGCCTGACGGGTCGCGTCGTCCGCCGCCTTGGCGAAGTCGTCGAGAGCCTGCGTGACCTCGGCGCTGTCGAAGCGGCCGAAGTTGTTGTTCGCGGCCTCGCCCATGGGCACCAGCCACTCCTGGCTCATCATCGACTTGTACATGTCGTACGGGGTCGCGCCGCCGTCGGTCCAGTGCAGGATCGCGTCGAAGTCGCCGATCGACTTGTCGTTCCACCACGTGTCGACGTCCGGGGTCTGGACGGTGGCCTCCACGCCGAGCGCCTTGACCGAGTCCGCGATGAGCGAGATGCCCGTGACGTAGTCGTTCCAGCCCTGGGGGACCTGGAGCTCGAAGGTGACGTTCTCGCCGTCGGGGTCCACCAGCTGGTCGCCGGACCACGTGTAGCCGGCGTCCTCGAGCACCGCGCGGGCGCCCTCGACGTCGACCGCGTAGGTCTGCCCCTGGTACTCGGAGGAGATGTACGAGTCGCCGACGGGCGTGGGAAGGCCGGTCACCGAGGTGAGCTCGGGGACGCCGCCCTCACGCGCGATCTCCGCGTGCTTGGAGCGGTCGACCACCATGTTCACGGCCTTGCGGAACGCGACATCGTCGAACGGCTTCTCCTGAAGGTTCATGTACATCGTGTCGATCGCCAGGCCCGGGGGCGCCCAGTAGATGTTGTGGTCCGCGTCCTTGTCCAGGTAGGCGCTCTGGACGTTGGGGATGAACGCCTGGGCCCAGTCCGCGTCGCCGGTCGCGAGCGCGGTGGTGAGCGCCGTGTTGTCGTTGTAGGAGACGTAGTACAGCGTCGGCACCGCCAGGTCGCCGCCCCAGTAGTCGTCCCGCGCGGTGAGCTCGACGGACTGCGTCGAGAAATTGCTGAGCACGTACGGTCCGGTGCCCACGGGGTCGAGGTTGTCGGCCGTGGCCGGGTCGTCCACCGCCTCCCAGACGTGCTTGGGGACGATGTACTTGTGCAGCACCTTGTCCTGCTTGACGAACATCGGGGTGTCGAAGGTCAGCGTGACGGTGTCGCCGTCCTGCGTGACGCCGTTGAGCCCGAGCGCAGCGGTGTCGAGCTCCGGGTGGTCGATGAACATCTGGTACGAGTACGCGATGTCGTCGGCGGTGAAGGGCTCGCCGTCGTTCCACGTCACCCCGTCGCGCGCCGTCACGGTGACCGAGGTGCCGTCCTCCGACCACGTGATGTCGGACGCGAGCCACGGCTTGACCTCGGCGGTCGGGTCGATGGTGTTGACGAACGCGAGCGGCTCGAGGATCGCGTTGATGTAGCCGAGCTTGAGGCCCGACGAGTCCCCGACCCACGGGTTGTTGGACTCGGTCGCGATGGCGCCGTCGGGCTTCGCGATGGTGAGCGGTGCGCCCGCCTGCGGCGTCGAGCCGCTGCCGCCGTCGCCCGTCTCCGACGGGTCGTCGCTGGTGCCCCCGCCGCCTGCACAGGCGGCGAGCGCGAGGGTGGTGGCCACGGACATGGCCACAAGGGAGGACTTCCTCATCCTCATGTTCTTCTCCTTCGTTGCGGCGGCCTCCCAGCCGCCATCGACCTCGTTGTCAATCCCGCACGATGCGGGCAGCCGCGTCCTCGTCGTCCCTCCTCCTCGACTCGGGCGCCTCGAGCCGGACCGCGGTGTCCAGCCGAAGATCGCGAACGGACCGTCCTGCACGGAGGCGGTACTCGCCCGCAGGCAGCACCCACGCAGCCGTCTCCGTGTCCCACACCTCGAGCCGGCGGCGCGCGACGGTGACGCGCGCCCGCACGGTCTCGCCGGGCCGCGCATGCACGGCCACGAACCCGCCGAGCCACCGGACGGGGCGCTCGTGCGCACCCTCCTGCGCCTCGACGTACACCTGCACCACCTCGCGGGACCCGCGGGTCCCCACGTTGGTCACGTCCACGTCGATCTCGAGGTCGCCCGAGCCCGTGAGGCGCGGCACCCCGACCACGTCGTAGCGCCACGACGACCACCCGAGGCCGTGACCGAACGGAGCCGCGGGCTCCGCCGCCGAGCGCTCCCACCCGCGGTAGCCCACGTGCACGCCCTCGTCGTAGCGGACGATGCCCGCGTCCGGGATCGCGTGCGGCACGGGGACGTCGGCCTCGCGCGCCGGGAGCGTCCAGGGCAGTCGGCCTCCCGGCTCGACCTCCCCCGCGAGCACATCCGCGATCGCGTGACCCGCCTCCTGGCCGGGGAACCAGGCCCACAGGACGGTGCGCGCGCGCTCGAGCCACGGGAGCAGCACCGGTGCGCCCGCGTTGACCAGGATCACCGCGTCGGGAGCGACGTCGAGCACGCGCTCCACGAGCTCGTCCTGCCGTCCCGGCAGCGCGAGCGTGGTGCGGTCCCAGCCCTCCGACTCGGACTCCTCGTTGGTACCCACGATCACCACGGCGAGCTGAGCCGCACGCGCGGCGGCGACGGCCGCGTCGATCTCCTCGTCGGCGCTCGGTCCCGGGAGCGCGTGCCGCAGCTCCCCCCGCACGAACCTCCCGTACCCACCGGCGTCGATCACCTGCAGCATGGCGACGATGTCCACGTCGCGCGGCTCGGCCACGTGAACCTCGACCTCGGCGCCCGCGGGGTTGTTCACCGACGAGTCGAGCACGCAGTCGACGCCCACCGAGGCGTCGCTCGCGGAGGCCTCGACGCCGTCGATCATGATGCGGTGGGCACCCACGGTCCCCACCGAGAGCCGATGCGTCCCGGGCTCGGTCAGCCGGACGGCGACGGTCAGCTCGACCTCCGTGGCCTCGGCGGGCACGTCGCGGAGCCAACCGTCCCAGCCGACGACCTCCTGGACACCCAGGACGCGCCCCGCATCGTCCCGATGCCGGACTCCCACGCGCCCTACCTGGAGCCGCGGGGCGAAGGCTCGCGGGTCGCCGCCGCGGGCGAGCACGATGCTCGCGTCGGGCCAGCGCGCCGCGAGGCCCTCGGCGGGTGTCACCACGTGCGCGGGGTGCACGGTCGACGAGCCTCCGCCGAGCACATGCGGTCGTAGGGCGTTCGGGCCGATGAGCGCGATTGTCGCCGGCGCCGGCCGGTCCCACGGCGCATCGTCGCCGCGCCGGAGCACCACCATCGAGGAGGCCGCGGCGCGCCGGACCAGCGCGCGCAGGTCCGCCGCATGCGTGACCGGTGCGGGGCCCTCGCCGAGCGCGCCGACGCGACCGGCGAGCAGCAGGACGCGTGCGACCTTGTCGTCGATCTCGCGCTCGGACACGCGGCCGGCGTGGACCGCGGCGAGCAGCCGCTCGCCCCACGGCCCGGCCGGACCCGGCATCACCAGGTCGAGCCCGCCGTTGGCGGCCGGCTCACCCTCGCCCGTGGCCTCCCAGTCGGAGACCACCACGCCGTCGAAGCCGAGCTCGTCCTTGAGGACGTCGACCAGGAGGTGGCGGTGCGCGGTCATGGGCGCGGACTCGACGCCGTCGTCGGCGCCGTTGTACGCGGCCATGACCGACCACACGCCGGCCTCGACGGCGTCCTCGAACGGCGCGAGGTACACCTCGCGGAGCGCCTGCATCCCCAGGCGGGAGACGTACGAGGTGCGCTCGGTCTCGGAGTCGTTGGCCACGTAGTGCTTCATGCACGCCGCGACGCCCTGGTCCTGGATGCCCCGGACCACGGTGGTGCCGATCGCGGAGGTGAGCCACGGGTCCTCGGAGAAGCACTCGAAGTGGCGTCCGCCCACGGGGGTGCGCTGGATGTTGACCTGGGGAGCGAGCACCACGTCGACGCCGTGGTCGCGCGCCTCGCGAGCGAAGGCCCGACCCACCTCGAATGCGAGCGCGACGTCCCACGTCGCGGCGATGGCGCTGGGCGTGGGGAACAGGATCGAGGTCGCGCCGTCGACGTCGCCGAGGCCGCGCACCCCCACGGGTCCGTCGGAGAAGGCGACGCCGCGCAGGCCCAGCTCGGGCAGCGCGTGGAGGCGCCACATCGTCGCTCCGGTGAGCAGCAGCACCTTGCGCTCGAGGGGGAGGGCGCGTGCGAGCACGCGGCAGCCCTCGAGCGTGGCGTGGGCCTCGCGTGCGTCCAGCGACGGCAGTGTCACCAGGTTCTCCTCTTCGTCGAGCAGATCGGGTCGCCCCGGTCGATGTCGGGTAACTTACTGTGCTGTCAGTAACTAAATCAAGCCGGGGCTGCGCGTGTTGCACAACCGTGACCATCGGAGCGTCGACCAGGCGCGACGAGGCACGTGCGTAGACTCGGGCGTGACCTGGCTGGACGGACGGCCCCCGGCGACCGATGCAGGTCGCCCGGGCACGCCCCGCCCGGACAGGAGCCGAGGGAGACCATGACGACCACGAGACGAGCCTCGAAGCCGCGACCGGAGACGCTCGCGCGGCGCCGCGAGATCCTGCGCGCCGCGCTCGAGATCTTCGGGTCCAAGGGCTACAACAACGGCCCGCTCGTGGAGATCGCCGAGCAGGTCGACATGACCCACGCCGGGATCCTCCACCACTTCGGATCCAAGGACCGGCTGCTCGTCGAGGTGCTGCGCTACCGCGACGAGACCGATGTCGAGGGCATCGAGGGCCAGCACATCCCCGACGGCACCGAGCTCTTCCGCCACCTGGTGCGGACGGCCTTCGCCAACGAGGAGCGCCCCGGCATCGTCCAGGCGTACGCCGTCCTCTCCGCGGAGTCGGTCACCGACGGCAACCCCGGCCGCGAGTACTTCGAGCAGCGCTACACGCAGCTGCGCACCGAGGTCGCGCAGGCCTTCCGCGTCATGTGCGAGGAGCGCGGCATCGACGCGCCCGCGACCATCGACCGCGCGTCCGCGTCCGTGCTCGCGGTGATGGACGGCCTCCAGGTCCAGTGGCTGCTCGACCGCGCCAACGTCGAGCTCGCGGAGACGAGCGCGTTCGCGATCGAGGCGATCGTGACGGCGGTGCTCGATCCGCGACCCTCGCCGCTCGCGCCCGACGCGCCCTGACCTGGGGTCCTATCGCTACGGCACCCTGCGCCGGTACACTGTCATGCGACCTGGGCTGACCGGTCGTCATGTGAAACGCGGTACCGCTGAAGACAGCGACGAGCCGCTCTGAGGATGATTCGCGATCGGCTGCCCGCCGTACGGGCGCCTTCGCGCCCCAGACTCCCTCGGAGCACCATGACTGAGACGCACGCCAGCGTGCAGGCGCACGACACCACGTTCGCCGACTACAACGTCGACCCTCGCATCGTCGAGGCGCTCGCCGACAAGGGCATCATCAGCCCCTTCCCCATCCAGGCGATGACCCTGCCGGTCGCCCTCTCGGGCCACGACATCATCGGCCAGGCCAAGACCGGAACCGGCAAGACGCTGGGCTTCGGCATCCCCGCGCTCCAGCGCACCGCCGCCCCCGGCGAGGACGCCTACGAGCTGCTCGGCGACGCCAAGGGCAAGCCCCAGGCGCTCATCGTCGCGCCGACGCGCGAGCTCGCCGTCCAGGTCGCCAACGACCTCGAGGCCGCGTCGCGCAAGCGCGCCGTGCGCATCGTGCAGATCTACGGCGGCCGTGCCTACGAGCCGCAGATCGAGGCGCTCCAGAAGGGTGCGGACGTCATCGTCGGCACGCCTGGCCGCATGATCGACCTGCTCAACCAGGGCCACCTGGACCTCCGCTTCATCAAGACCGTGGTGCTCGACGAGGCCGACGAGATGCTCGACCTGGGCTTCCTCCCCGACGTCGAGAAGCTGCTCGCCGCGACCCCCGCGTCGCGCCACACCATGCTGTTCTCGGCGACGATGCCCGGCGCGGTCGTCGCCCTCGCGCGCCGCTACATGACGCAGCCCACGCACATCCGCGCGGCGGACCCGGACGACGACGGCGCCACCGTGAAGGCCATCAAGCAGGTGGTCTACCGCGCCCACGCGCTCGACAAGGTCGAGGTCCTCGCGCGCCTGCTGCAGGCCAACGGCCGCGGCCTCACCGTGGTGTTCGCGCGCACCAAGCGCACCGCCGCGAAGGTCTCCGACGAGCTGCGCGAGCGCGGCTTCGCGGCCGGCGCCATCCACGGCGACCTGGGCCAGGGTGCCCGCGAGCAGGCGCTCCGCGCCTTCCGCTCCGGCAAGATCGACATCCTGGTCGCGACCGACGTCGCGGCGCGCGGCATCGACGTCACCGACGTCACGCACGTGGTCAACTACCAGTGCCCCGAGGACGAGAAGACGTACCTGCACCGCATCGGCCGCACCGGTCGCGCGGGCAAGACCGGCACCGCCGTGACGTTCGTCGACTGGGACGACGTGCCCCGCTGGTCGCTCATCGACAAGGCGCTGGACCTCGGCTACCCCGAGCCCCAGGAGACCTACTCGAGCTCGCCGCACCTCTTCACGGACCTCGACATCCCCGAGGGCACCAAGGGCCGTCTGCCGCGCGACAAGCGCACCCGCGAGGGGCTCGAGGCGGAGACGCTCGAGGACCTGGGCGAGACCGGCAAGCACACCGGCGGCTCCGGCGCGGGGCGCTCGGGCGGCCAGGGTGGCCGTTCCGGCGGTCGCGGCCAGGGCGGTCGTGGCGGCTCGGGCTCCGGCGAGGGCTCGCGTGAGGGCGGCTCCGGCCGCAGCCGCAACCGCCGCCGCTCCGGCTCGGGTGCAGGCTCCGGCTCCGCCGAGGCCTCCGCGCCCCGTGAGC
>NZ_BBLV01000023.1 GCF_000971115.1 Demequina gelatinilytica
TCGCACGCTGTGACCGATCCCACCGCGCCGCGGCGGCATCGCGACATGCGCGGAAGAAACGTCGCGATCCTCGTTGCCGTGGCCATGGTCAGGCCCTACACTGAACCAGGCGACGGACCTGGGAACGGTCCAGATCGCCGAAGACGTCCCCGGGAGGGGCGGCCGCGGTGCCCCCCAGCGCAGCCGACCTCCCGGGGCACCTTCGTCTTCAGGGCCGTGAGGCCACCGCACATGTGAGCGCCCCGCCGGCAGCAGCACGATGCGGCTCAGCGCGCGTCGTCCTCACCGCCCCCATCCGCCTCCTCGGGCTCGGTGACCTCGGCGTCATCCGCGTCGCGCACCCATGCCAGATCCTCGTCGGACACAGCGAGCGCGCTCGGTCGCGCAGGCGGATCCCTGCGCTCGAGCGACAGGTCGTGCCAGCGTTCGGCCCCCACGACCGCGCCGAGCACCGCGAGCGCGACGCACAGCCCCGCGATCACGTCGGTGAGGAAGTGGTAGCCGAGGTAGAGGCGGCCCGCGCCGACCACGGCGACGATCGCCATCGAGCCAAGCACCCAGCCCGTGAGCGCCCAGGACGCCTCGGCGTCCTCGTGCCACAGCAGGTATCCGACCACCAGGACCAGCGTGGTCGCGCCGACCGTATGGCCCGAGGGGAAGGACCCGGACGCCTCGCCCCCCGGCACCACCATGAGGACGTCGGCGGGTCTGTCCCTGCCTACCGCAGCCTTGAGCAGCACGGTGAGCCCCGTGGACATCACCATCGCGAGCACCAGCAGGAGGGGCTCCCACCACGAGCGCGAGACGCGCCACCAGACGAGCGCGATCAGGGCGACCACGATGGGCAGGATGACGGGGCCGCCCAGGAAGGACACCACCGAGAAGAACGTCTCGAGACCCGGCGAGCGCTGGTCCGCGAGCAGCTCGAGCAACGGCTGATCGACGCGCGCGAGGTCCTCGTTCTCGCGCACCCAGTCGAGGAGGCCGACGAACCCTGCCACGCCCACGGCCATGAGCACCACCGCCGGCCACAGCGCGAGCACCGCGTCGGAGGCACGCATCCGTCGAGTCATGCGGACCACCCTAGGCACCGTCGCGCGCAGGCCCGGGCCGCACGCGCCGCCGCGCATGCAAGGGCCGGGCGGACGCGGACGATGCGCTCAGGTTGCCGAGCGCTCGCGCGCGACCATCGCCTCCTCGAGCGTCGCGGGCACCTCCTCGAGCGCGGCCTCGAGCGTGCCGAGAGCGCTGCGCACCCGCTCCGGCGACGCGTCGACGGCGCGCACATGGGTACCCGAGAGCATCACCAGGACCCCGGCATCGTCGAGGGCCGCGAAGGCGTCCTGCCATCGCTCGGTGCGCACCGCGAGCGCCGTGGTGCCGCCGACGATGTCGGCGAGCTGCCCGGACGCCACCGCCACCCCCTGCGACATCAGCACGAGCCGGTCGCACTGCTCGGCCTCCTGCATGTAATGCGTGGTGACCAGCACGCCTGCGCCCGCGTCGGCGCTCGCGTGGATGGTGTCCCACAGGCGTGCGCGGGACAGGGGGTCGACCCCCGACGTGGGCTCGTCGAGGACGAGCAGCTCGGGACCATGGCCGAGCGCCGCCGCGAAGGCAAGCTGACGCTGGCGGCCCAGGCCGATGCCGCCGACCAGGCTCTCGCGCGACGAGGCGAGCGCCTCGGGCACCGCCGTCGCGCGCGACCCGAACGCCTCGTCGACGAACGCGAGGTTCTCCTCGACCGTGAGGTCGTCCCACAGGCCCAGCCCCTGAGGGACGTAGCCGAGGCGGGCGCGTGCCTCTCGATCGGGGGCGCGGCCCATGAGCTGGAGCTCGCCGTCCGTGGGCGGCAGGAGGCCCAGGATCATGCGGATCAGGGTGGTCTTCCCGGCACCGTTCGCGCCGAGCAGGCCGACGATCTCCCCCGGCTCGACCGTGATCGAGACCTTGTCGACGGCGGCGAGGTCGCCGAAGCGGCGGGTGACGTCCGTCGCGCGGATGAGCGGCGCTCCCATGTCAGGCCCCCTTCGCGATGGCTGCGGCGACCACCGCGTCCTCGATGTCCGCGACGCGCACGGACCCCTGCGGCGGCTCCTCGGGGGACCACACGCGGTAGCGCCGCCCGCGCCGCCACGTGCGGGCGGGATCGCCGGGGGTCTCGGACTCCACCACGTGACCGGGGACGCTCGCGAGCACGTCCGCCGGCGTCCCCTCGAGCAGGAGCTCGCCCGCGTCGAGCACCAGCACGCGATGAGCACGCTCGGCCTCGTCGAGGTAGGTGGTGGCCATCACCACCGCCGCACCCTGCGACGCGGCGAGCGACACCATGCGCCACAGGTCGACGCGGCTGACCGGGTCGACGCCCGTCGACGGCTCGTCGAGGATCAGGAGCTCGGGCCGGTGCAGCATCGCGAGGGAGAACGCGAGCTTCTGGCGCATGCCTCCCGAGAGGTTGCGCGCGAGGCGATCGGTCGCGTGCTCGAGGCCGGCACCCGCGAGCAGCGCCGCGCGACGCTCGCGCAACGCCTCACCGGAGAGCGCATGCGCGGCGGCGACGAACGCGATATTCTCGTCGACCGAGAGGTCGCGCCACACGCCCGCGGCGGTGGGCATGAAGCCGATGCGGTCGAGCGCCGGCGCGGCCACCTCGCCCGAGGTCGGGGCGATCGCGCCCGCGAGCGCGCGCAGCAGGGTGGTCTTGCCGGCGCCGTCCCCACCGACGACGGCCACGATCTGCCCTGGCTCGACGGTGAGGGTGACGTCGGCGACGGCGGCGCGACCGCCCCGCTCGATCGTGAGCCCGCGGGCTCCCCACCCGGCCATCACGCGGCCTTCGACGTGGCGCGGCGGTGCACGCTCGGCGCGAGGTCGCGGCGGAAGCGCAGCACCGCGGCGGAGAACACCAGCAGGGCCATGCCCGTGAGCACCGCGAACGGGATCCACAGGGCACCGAGCCCCGCGCCGCGCAGGAAGATGCCCTGCGCGATCTCGACGAAGTACGTGAGGGGCAGGCAGCGCCCGATCGCCGCGATCGCGGTCGGCATCGCGTCGAGCGGGAAGATGAAGCCGGAGAGCAGGATCTGCGGCAGCAGCAGCATGATCGCGAGCTGGATCGCCTGCGCCTGCGTCTGCGACACGGTCGAGATCAGGACGCCGATGCCGAGCACGACGAACAGGAAGATCCCCGCGCCGACCGCGAACAGCCAGGGGTTCCCCGCGAAGGGCACATCGAAGATCCACACGCCCAGCAGCGTCACGACGAGCATGTCGAAGGAGGCGAGCAGGAAGTACGGCGCGATCTTGCCGATGATGACGTCGGCCGGCTTGAGCGGCATCACCGCGAGCTGCTCGAGGGTGCCGGACTGACGCTCCTTCACCAGCCCGATCGACGTGATGATCGTGCCGATGAAGGTCAGGATGAGGCCGATCAGCGCGGGCACCATCACCCACGAGGTCTCGAGGTCGGGGTTGAAGAGGATGTCGACCTGCACCTGGTCCCCCATGCGCGCGAATGCGACGGAGGCGCTCTGCGCCGTGAACAGGCTGGCGCCGTCGACGTACGCGGTCGGCGGCTGGGTCGTGGTGTCGATCACCACCTCGGTCGCGTTGTCGCGCATCCACGCGAGCGCGTCGTCGGTCGTCGCGTCGGGGTCGACCTCGCCGATGTCGAACAGGTCGGGCGCGTTCGCGACCACCTGGTCCGCGCCGGGACCGATGACGCGGGTCGGGATGGAGTCGACGGTGAAGTTGGCGGCGTAGCCGAAGATCGTGAGAAGCACGATCGGCAGGACGATGAGCATCGCCATCGTCCGCTTGTCCCGGCGGAGCTCGCGGAACTCCTTGAGGATCATCGCCTTCATGGCACTTCCTTCCCGGCCGCCATCGGCCGATTTCTCCAACTGGGGAAACGGTAGCACGGAAGAGCGTCGCGGCCCTCAGCCCCAGCATGGCGGGCGGGCCCGCGCGGCGCGAGCGCTTGGACGCGTGGACGAAACACGCGGGTGCGATACTCCGCGCCATGCACATCGCGACGGCCGACCCCGGCACCCCGGACATCGCAGCGCTCCTCTCGGAGCACCTCGAGGACATGCACGCGACCTCGCCCGCATGCTCGGTCCACGCGCTCGACGTCGAGCGCCTGCGCGCGCCCCACGTGAGCTTCGTCGCGGCGCGCGACGACGCGGGCGCGCTGCTGGGTGTGGGCGCGATCGCGGTGATCGAGCCCGGCCACGGCGAGATCAAGTCCATGCGGACGGCGGGCGACCAGCGCGGCCGCGGCGTCGCGACCGCGGTGCTCGACCACCTCCTGGGCCGCGCGCGCGAGCTCGGGCTCTCGCGTGTGAGCCTCGAGACCGGCACGGCCGAGCCTTTCCACGCCGCGCACCGCCTGTACGAGCGGTCGGGCTTCACCGAGTGCGGTCCCTTCGCGGGCTACGCGCTCGATCCGTTCTCGCGCTTCTACACGCGGTCGCTCTAGCCCTCGCACACAGCCGCGAGCCGCTAGCCCTTGAGGTCTCGCCGCACGTAACCGGCGACCCCCGCCGCGACGAGCGCCGCGGCCGCACCGAAGAGCACCACCGGCTGGTACCAGTACAGGCCGTTGTCGAGCGGGAACTCCCACGTGTAGTAGTAGTACGGCGACAGGTGCGCGACGGGCACCAGGGCGTCGTTCACTGCGGCGAAGGCCGTGAGGGCCCAGCCCACCACCGCGACACCGGTGCCCGCTCCGACGGCCACCCGGGGAGCGCCGGTGAGCGCCCCGCCCAGGAAGGCGGCCCCGCCGAGCACCGCACCGAGCCCCCACGCGAGCACGCCGGTCGCGAGGATGTGGAGGTAGGACATCCCCAGCCCTCCCACCCAGTTGCCGAACGCGATGCCGGCGGTGGTCGCCGCGGCGATCACGGCCGCCACCGTGAGCACCGCGAGCCCGCGGCGCCACGCGATCGCGGCGCGCGACAGCGGCGAGCCGAGCAGCACCGAGATGGTCCGGGCCCGCTCCTCGCCCGCGAGGGCCGCACCCGCGGCGATCGCCGCGACCGCCACCGCGACCGGCACCGTGATGGACAGCATCTCGCCGTGGTACCAGCCCTCGGGTCGCGAGTAGTCCGCGAAGCCCACCATCGCCATGATGTTGTCCGGGAAGGCGTCCGCGAACTCGCCGACGAAGTCGGAGACCAGGTTGAACATGGGGCCCATGAGCGCGGTCATGAGGAAGATGCCGCCGCCGGCGATGGTGAGGATCGCCCGGCTCTCGCTCAGGGCCTTGCCGACGATGCCGCGCGTGCTCGACCTCCCCTGGAGCAGCGCGAGCATCCTCATGAGCCGCTCGTCCTCCTGGAAGCGCGCCAGCAGCGGCACCGCGGTCGCGCCCGACACCAGGTCGCGCCGCACGTACGCCGCCCAGCCCACCACGACCAGGGCCGCGGAGACGGCCAGGATCACCAGCACCTGGGTCCAGTCGACCCCGTCGACCAGCGGGGACGCCTCGTTGATGTAGTACCAGGGGAAGATCCTGGCCCAGTCCTCGCCGCCGTCGATCATGGGCAGCAGGCCCGCGCCGAAGAACGAGACGACCAGGAACGCGGTGCCGATGCCCGAGGCGAGCCGCTGATGCCCGGTCGCCGCCCCGAGCGCGAAGGCGACCGCGCCGTAGAGCAGCGCCACCGCGGTGACGTGCATGGTCGCCGCGCCGATGTTGACGTCTGCGGCGGACTCCCCGAACGCGAGGACCGCCACCAGGTAGCCCGCCCAGGCGAGCAGGTTCACCACCAGCGCGACGGTGAGCGCGGCGAGCCCCTTCGAGGTGAGCAGGCGCGAGCGGGAGCGCGGCGCGGTGGTGAGCACGTTCATCGTGCCGTCGTTCTCCTCGCCCGCGAGCGCGGCGGCACCCATGGAGACCGCGATCCCGGCCACCACGAACGGGCCGATGAAGTTGAACATCATGCTGAGCATGAGGCCCGCGACGCCCGCGTCGCCGTTGATGCCGATCACGTCCGTGTAGAAGGCGGGCATGTCGTCGAAGAAGGACACGGCGTCGTCCCCCAGGCCCGCGTACGCCCACATGCCGAAGATCGCGACGAGCCACAGGGAGGAGACGCCGATGAGCGCCGCCGCCGCGCGATCACGGATCGACTTCAGGTAGAGGGTGCGGAGCATCACGCACGCTCCCCCGACGCCGCGGCGGCGGGCACGCCCGGGGCGTCCCGCTCGGCCTCGGTGACCTCGTCGCGGTAGAACTCGAGGAAGATCTCGTCGAGGTCGACGGTCGCGGAGGACAACGAGAGGACGTCGTGGGCGGTGGCGACCTTGAGCAGCGGGGCCATCGACCTCTCGTACTGCGCGGTCACGGTGTCGCCCTCGGCGCTCACGCTGTGGACCCCCTCGACGCCGTCGAACGCGTCCGCCGCGACCGGGTGCGCGAACTCGAGGGTGACCCGCCGCAACGCCTTGTCCTTGAGCTCGTCCATGCGCTCGACCGCGATGAGGTGACCGCGGCGGATGAAGCCCACGCGGTCGGCGACGCGCTCGACCTCGGACAGCGTGTGGCTCGAGAGGAACACCGTGTGCCCCTCGCCCACGTGCTCGCGCATGAGCGTGTGGAACTCGAGCTGGACCAGCGGGTCGAGGCCCGTGATCGGCTCGTCGAGCACCACCACCTCGGGACGGTTCATGAAGGCCTGGATCAGCCCGACCTTCTGGCGGTTGCCCGAGGACAGCTCGCCCACCTTCTTGCCCAGGTCCGCGTCGAAGCGGTCGGCCAGCGCATCGACCCACGCCCAGTCGACGCCGCCGCGCAGGTTCGCGAGGAACTCGAGCGTCTCGCGGCCCGTGAGGTTCGGGTAGAGCGCGAGGTCGGAGGGCAGGAAGCCCAGGTGACGGCGGATCTCCACGGCGTCCTTGCGGGAGTCGAGCCCGACGATGCGGCACTCGCCCTCGGAGGGCCGGATGAGGTCGAGCAGGCAGCGGATGGTCGTCGACTTGCCGGCGCCGTTGGGCCCGAGGAACCCGAAGATCTCACCGGGGCCGATCTGCAGGGAGACGTCCTGCACGGCGGTGAAGTCGCCGAAGCGCTTGGTGAGACCCACGGTCTCGATGGCAGGGGTGGTGGTCATGGTCTTCCCTTCTCGAGCTCGGCCGTCATGCGCTCCATGAGCGGAGGCCATTCGCGTGCGAAGAAGTCGGCGAGGTCGCCGAGCTCCGTGACCCTCTCGGGCCTGTCCCGGGGAAGCACGCCGTCGCCGGCGCGCGCGAGCTCGCCGAGGGCCCGGATGCGCTCGAGCTCGGAGGCCATGACCGCGTACCAGGCCCCCGGACGGAGGCGGTAGCGCTGCGTGCGGTCGCCGCGCACGCGCACCTGCTCGACCATCCCGAGCTGGACATGCGCCCGCAGCTGGGTCGAGACCGTCCCGGCGCTCAACCTGAGGTCCTCGGCGAGCTGCGCCTGGGTCTGCTCGGCGGGCTCGCAGATCATGAGCCATCCGAGGATCTCGGCCCACGCACGGGCGGAGCCGAACATCGTGAAGAAGGTCGCGACCCTGTCCACGTACTCATGCTGCGCATCGTCCATCGGCATGATTTCAGTATTGCCTGAATGTACTGAAAGGCGCAAGGCGCGGCGCCTTCCCGGGGCCCGCGTCGCCCCTGTCGAACCGGGACCGCGGACGGGTGACGCGGGCGGCGGTCCCGTGGAACGATGGGCCACATGTCCGAGAGCCTCGACGTCAACGCCTCCACGCCCGCACCCGCGCCGCAGGCCGACGCGCCCGCGCTCGACTCCGAGGAGACCTATCCGGTCCCCACCGTCGAGTTCGAGGAGGACGAGTCGCCGTCCGCGCTGCCGGACGAGCGCTACCTGGACCGCGAGCTCTCCTGGCTCGCGTTCAACGAGCGCGTGCTCGAGATGGCCGAGGACCCGCAGACCCCGCTGCTCGAGCGCGCGCGCTTCCTCGCGATCTTCGCCTCGAACCTCGACGAGTTCTTCATGGTGCGCGTCGCAGGCCTCAAGCGCCGCATCGCCGCGGGCTTCGCGGTGCCGTCGGCCACCGGCATGAGCGCGACGCGCCAGATCGACGCGATCATCGAGCGCGCGCACGAGCTCATGGATCGCCACGCGGAGACCTTCGAGGACCAGGTGCGCCCCGCGCTGGCGAACGAGGGCATCCAGCTGGTGCGTCACGACGACCTCGGCGACGCCGAGCGCGAGCGCCTGCGCAAGCTGTTCCGCGCGGACATCTTCCCCGTGCTCACGCCGCTCGCGGTGGACCCCGCGCACCCCTTCCCCTACATCTCCGGCCTGTCGCTCAACATCGCGGTCGAGATCGTCGATCCCGAGACGGGCAAGGACTACTTCGCGCGCGTCAAGGTGCCGGAGACGCTGCCGCGCTTCCTCTCGGTCGACGCTGCGGGCCACGTGGGCCAGGTGACCGATGCGGCGGCCCTGTCCGACGAGCCGCGCAGCTTCGTCCCGCTCGAGGACGTCATCGGCGCGCACCTCGACTACCTGTTCCCCGGCATGAAGGTCGCGGCGCACTACACGTTCCGTGTCACGCGCAACGAGGACGTGGAGGTCGAGGAGGACGATGCCGAGAACCTCCTCAAGGCCATGGAGAAGGAGCTGCTGCGCCGCCGCTTCGGTCCCGCGGTCCGGCTCGAGGTCGCCGACGACCTCCCGCCCAAGATCCGCGAGCTGCTGGTGCGCGAGCTCGGCATCACGGACAACGACGTGTTCCACCTGCCCGCGCCGCTCGACCTCACGGGGCTCAACCTCATCGCCGACCTGGACCGCCCGGCGCTGCAGTTCGAGTCGTTCCGCCCGACCACGCACCACCGGCTCGCGCCGGTCGAGACGGCGGACGAGCAGAACGTGTTCGACGCCATCACGCGCGGCGACGTCCTGCTGCACCACCCGTACGACTCGTTCTCGACCTCGGTGCAGGCCTTCCTCGCGCAGGCGGCGGCCGATCCCAAGGTGCTCGCGATCAAGCAGACCCTCTACCGCACCTCGGGCGACTCGCCCATCGTCGACGCCCTCATCGAGGCCGCGCACTCGGGCAAGCAGGTGCTCGCGCTGGTCGAGATCAAGGCGCGCTTCGACGAGCGGCGCAACATCTCCTGGGCACGCAAGCTCGAGCAGGCCGGCGTGCACGTGGTGTACGGCCTCGTGGGCCTCAAGACGCACTGCAAGCTCTCGCTGGTGGTGCGCCAGGAGGACGACGGCCTCCAGCGCTACAGCCACATCGGCACGGGCAACTACCACCCGAAGACCGCGCGCCTCTACGAGGACTACGGCCTGCTCACCAAGAACGCCGAGGTGGGCGCGGACCTCACCAAGCTGTTCAACCAGCTCTCGGGCTACGCCCCCAAGTCGCGCTTCCGCCGGCTCATCGTCGCCCCGATCGGCGTGCGCGCCGGCCTGATCGAGCGCATCGAGCGCGAGGCCCGCAACGCCGCCGAGGGCAAGGAGGCGTGGGTGAAGATCAAGGTCAACTCGATCGTCGACGAGAAGACCATCGACGCGCTCTACCGTGCGTCCAACGCGGGCGTGAAGGTCGACGTCAACGTGCGCGGCATCTGCGCCGTGCGCCCCGGCGTCGCCGGCTTCTCCGAGAACATCCGCGTGCGCTCGATCCTGGGCCGGTTCCTCGAGCACTCGCGCATCTACGCGTTCGCGAACGACGGCGACCCCGAGGTCTTCATCGGTTCCGCCGACCTCATGCATCGCAACCTCGACCGTCGCATCGAGGCGCTCATCACCGTGACCGACGAGCTCCAGGTCGCGAGCCTCATCGAGAACATCGACATGGCGATGAGCAGGCAGGTCGCGGGGTGGGAGCTGCACGAGGACGGCACATGGAGCCACACCGTCACCGACGGCGAGGGCAACCGGCTCAAGGACCTCCAGGGCACGTACATCCGTCGGCAGCCCAAGCGGAGGGCCAAGGGGAAGTGAACCACTACCCCGAGGGCACCGTCGTGGCCGCCGGTGCGCTCGTGTGGCGCATCCGGGACGGGGAGCTGCAGGTGCTCGCGGTGCACCGACCGCGCTACAACGACTGGTCGTGGCCCAAGGGGAAGCTCGATCCCGGCGAGTCGCTGCCCGAGTGCGCGGTCCGCGAGGTGGCGGAGGAGACGGGCAAGCAGGTGGTGCTCGGTCAGCCGCTGCCGACCCTGCGCTACCCGATCGCCGCGGGCAAGCAGAAGGTGGTCAAGTACTGGGCCGCCGAGGTGATGTCCTCGGGCGCGGCGGCGGTACGCGCGCGCCCGAGGTTCAAGGACGCGTCCAAGAACGAGATCGACCAGATGCGCTGGCTCACGGTCGAGCAGGCGCACGCGCTCATCACCTTCCCGGACGACCTCCGTCCGCTCGACGCCCTGGTCGACGCCTACGCCGCCGGACGGCTCGACACCCGGCCGTTCATGCTGGTGAGGCACGCACGCGCCAAGCGCCGCAAGGCGTGGAAGCTCGCCGATGCGAAGCGGCCGCTCAGCCGGTCAGGCAAGGAGCGAGCGCTCGCGATCGTGCCGCTCATCGCGTCGTTCGGGATCTCGAAGATCGAGTCCTCGCCCGCGCGCCGCTGCGTCGACACCGTGACCCCCTACGCCGACGCGATCGGCGCCGACATCCACGTGCACGAGGCGCTCACGGAGCCTCGCCACGCGCATCGTCCGCTCGAGACCGCGACCGTCTTCGGCAAGCTGCTGCGCAAGCGCTCGCCGCGCGTCGTGTGCGTGCACCGGCCCACCCTGCCGACCATCATCGAGATGCTGCGCGCGGCCGTGCGGCCGTACACGCGCGGCGCGCTGCCGCGCTCCAACCCGTACCTGCCCGCCGGCGGCGTGCTGGTCGCGCACGTCGCGGACTGGGAGTCCGGACCCGTGGTGGTCGCGGTGGAGACGCACCTGCTGCGCGTCCACGTCTGAGCCGACCGCGGCACGCCACGCCCCCCCCCCCCACCCGAATTGGTAGGTGAGTGCCGGTCCTCGGAGATCTGCACACCGCAGTGGTGGCTCATTGTCGAATGCCGTCGATGTCGTCCCCGGGACGGCGCCGGCCGATGCCGGGACACCCGGACGTGAAGCGACGCCGGACCGGGAGCGCCAGTCGGCGCGAAGGCCGCTCGAAGCGGCTGGATTTGGAGCCCGGGGCTACCGCGGTCCGACGTCACCACCACCATACGCCCGCATCAGCGACGCGCGAACCCGTCCACAGGCGCTTCACGCGTTCCGCGAACACGATGTGGGATGGCGCACATCCCGGTCCCGCACGAGCCCGCCACCGGCACACGTCGGCCCCCACCGACAACCTGCGACCACTCCGGAGTTGGAACCCGTCGGAACCGACGTGCGCCTCCCACCTCCGGACCGGGCGGAGGCGCGCCGGGAAAGGTCAGTCCAGCCGGCCCTCGCGCCACATCGCGGCGCAGCGCTCGAGGTCCTCGCCGGTGCGCAGCAGCTGGGCCGCGCGCATCGTCGTGCGGTGGGCGCGGGCATCCGCATGGCCCTCGTCGGACTCCGCCTCGAAGGCGGCTCCGGTCGCGACCACGCGGCAGAACGCCCCGGCCCGCTCGAGCGCGACCGCGAGGTCGCCCGCGAACACCCCGGAGAGCACGGCATCCGCGAGCGTGCGGACCTCGTCCGGACCGGGAGGGTCCTCGACGCCGGCGATCGCGTGCCGCACATGCGCAGCGTGGACGCCCTGGTGGTACGAGCGCGCCACGGACGGGGCATCGTGCTTCACCCACTCGCGGATCATGTAGATCCGCCACAGCGCGCCGGGCAGGGTGTGCTCCCCCGCCTTGGACCACATCATGGCGACGGTGTCGATGCCCTCCTCGTCGACCAGGCGCACCAGGCGCTCGACCAGCAGGGGGTCCTTCGACTCGCGCGCCTGCGACACGATCGCGAGCGCCGTCTCATGTGCGATGAGGCCGCGGTCCGCGGGATCGATGTCCCCCTCGATCTGGTCGGCCAGCTCCATGTCGAGCATGGCCGGGCGGCGGTGGCGGTGCTCCACCACTAGGCGGGCTCACCTTCGGTCTGGTCGAAGGTGAGGGAGACCGAGTTGATGCAGAAGCGCTCGCCGGTAGGCGTCTGCGGGGCGTCGGGGAACACGTGGCCCAGGTGGGAGTCGCACGAGGCGCAGCGCACCTCGGTGCGCACCATGCCGTGCGAGCGGTCCTCGTGCAGCGTCACGGCGCCCTCCTCGGCGTCGTAGAAGCTGGGCCACCCGCAGTGCGAGTCGAACTTGGTGCCCGAGGGGAACAGCTGCGCGCCGCATGCGCGGCAGCGGAACACGCCGTCACGCTTCTCGTCGATCAGCTCGCCGGTCCACGGGCGCTCGGTCGCGGCCTCGCGCAGCACCTGGAACTCGACGTCGGTGAGCTGGGCGCGCCACTCGGCGTCGGTCTTCACGATCTTGTTGGGGCTCATGATGGGCTCCTTCCCAGGCAAGCCTACGCGCGCGGCGCGCACCCGAATCGCGCACCGAGCCCGTCGCTTCGGGCCTGTACAGATCAAGACGCGAGGCGCCCGACCTCCGAGGGGGGGAGGAGGTCGGACGCCACGCGTTCTCACCTGGGTGTCCCATGCGACTCACGCCGTGGTGGGTACACCCATACAGACGACCAACATCCGGGATTTGTTCCCCGTCGCGCGGGATTTTCGAGGCGGGTCCGGCGGACGATGCGGCGGGCCCGCGCGCAGGGGGGCCGCGGCACCGCCCGCGCGAGCACCGATTCCGCGCCGCGATACGCACGGAAATCGAATATCGAAATGCGTCCGACACAGATATCACCAGGCACTTCACTGCTGAGATATCGCGCGTATATTCGGCCGTATGGCCGCCGGAACCCGCCGGCGCACCGCTGGAACGGAGCCTCCCATGCCTGTCTCGATCGGACTTCCCATCGTCTCCTCGTGCTCCGTGGAGACCTGCGGGTACAACCACGACGGCTGCCACGCGGGCGCCATCTCGGTGGGCGGCAGCCACGCCCACTGCAACACGTTCGTCGCGACCGACGACAAGGGCGGCGCCGATGCGACCGCCGCGGTCGGCGCCTGCTCACGGGACGACTGCAGCCACAACGTCGACCTCATGTGCACCGCGGACTCGATCGCGGTGGGCGGCAGCACCGACGTCGCCGACTGCCTGACCTTCGCGGCACGCGTGTAGCCGCGCACCGCATCGTCCACCGCGACCCCGGCCCCGTGCCGGGGTCGCGGTGCGTCCGGACCCGACCACGACATCCGTCCGACACGCCGGCGTGCCACACTCGCTCGGGTGAGCACTCGCGAGCGGACGTTCCTGCGCATCGGCCCCCAGCAGTGGGCCGACACGTGGGCGGGCATCCGTGCCGTCGCGCCGCTGATGCCGGGCGCGGTGCTGTTCGGCCTCGCGTTCGGTGCGCTGGTGCGGGTCGCGGGGATCAACGCGTGGGTGGGCAACTACGCCTCGGTCACGGTGGTGGCGGGCGCGAGCCAGATCGCGATGGTCGAGCAGCTGCGTGCGGGAGCCCCCGCCGCGATCGCGGTGCTGACGGCGCTGGTGATCAACGCCCGGCTCGCCCTCTACTCCGCGGCGCTCGCCCCCGTGTTCTCCGCGTTCCCGCGCCGGTGGCGGCTGGGCCTCGCGCACCTGATGACGGACCAGTCCGCGGTGGTGTCCCTCCAGCATGCGGATCGCTGGCCCGACCCGGTGCGCCGACGGTGGTTCATCTGGGGCGCCTCCGGCCCGTTCGTGGCCGTGTGGGCGATGGGTACCGCCGCGGGGATCGCGCTCGGCCCGGTCATCCCGGACTCGTGGCAGATCGGGTTCATCGTCCCGCTCATGTTCCTCGCGGTGCTGGTGCCCGGCCTGCGGGACTCCCCCGCGCTGGTCGCCGTCGCCGTCTCCGTCGCGGTGGTCCTGCTCGGCCGCGACCTGCCGTACGGGCTCAACGTGCTGGGCGGAGCGCTCGCCGGCATCACGGCGGGCGCGATGGTGCCCCGCCGCCCGCGCACGGACGATGCGGCGGCGGAGCCCGCCTCCCGGCCCGCCTTCGAGGACGAGGAGGAGCGGTGACCGCGTTCCTGGTGTTCACGGCCGCGGCCGTGGGCACGTACCTCATCCGCCTTTCGGGCGTCGCGCTGCTGGGCGGCGACCGCGAGCTGCCGCCGGGGGTGACGCGCGCGCTCGCGCTCGTGGGCCCGGCCGCGATGGCGGCGATCGTCGCGAACGCGCTGCTGCTCGACGGGACCGAGTGGCGCGGCTTCGGCGCCTGGCACCTCGCCGCGGTGGTCGCGACGGGCGTCGCGCTCTGGAAGCGGTCGATGGGCGTGACCGTCGCCGCCGGCGCGGTCGCGTTCGCGGCGCTGCTGCTCGCCGGGCTGTAGGACGGCGCGGCCCTGCTCGCGGCCCGTCAGGCCGCCCGGCCGCGCCCGACGAGCGCGACAGCGTCGCCTGCACCGCACGCGGCGGCATGAGCGATCGGGTCGTCGAGCTGCGCGAGCCCGGCCGCGATGAGGCGCGCGACCACGTCCTGCGCGATCCGCTCGGCCAGCGGCGGCTCCGCGCCCATGCCCAGCGCTGCTCGCCGCGCGGCGGCGCGCATGCTCTCCAGAAGCTCCACGTCGATCATGCGCGCGAGGCTATCGCCGGGGTCTGACAACGCCCTCGACGCGGGAGGTGCCGCCGCTGATAGCGTCGCTGGATGATCCGCGACTCGGGACCGCCGCCCGCGCACCCCGCCATCTCTCCGGAGCTGGCGCGCGCGCTCGTGGATCGGCAGCTCCCGGGGCTCGCCCACCTGGAGATCGGCGAGCGCTTCGACGGCTGGGACATGGTGGTCTACCGGCTGGGCGAGGACCTGAGCCTGCGGCTGCCGCGCGTCGAGTCGGCCGTCGGGTCGCTCGCGCGCGAGACCCACCTGCTCGGCACCGTGGGGGCCGCGTGGGACTTCCCGCACCCACGCATCGTCGAGAGCGGTGTGGGCCAGGACGGGTACCCGTGGCCGTGGGCGCTGGTCTCGTGGCTGCCCGGGCGGGCGGCCGATGCGACGCCGCTCGACGCATCGTCCGGCACGGCGCTCGGGCTGGCGTTCGCACAGATCCACTCCCCCGCGGGCCCTGACGCGTGGTTCAACCCCGAGCAGTCGATCACGCTGTGCGAGCGCGCCGAGAACCTCGAGTGGGCGCTGCGGCAGCTCGCGAGCGCGGAGGGCCCCGGCGGCGAGCGGCTCGATCTTGGCGCGGTGACGGACGTCTGGGCGGAGGCGCTCGATGCGCCCGCGCCGGGCGAGGTGGTGTGGTCGCACGCTGACCCGCACGGCTCGAACCTGCTGGGCGTCGACGGCGCCTTCGCAGGGATCATCGACTGGGGCAAGATGGCCGGCTGCGAGCGTGCCGTGGACCTGTCCTTCCTCTACACCGCGCTGCCGGCGGCGGGGGTGGACGATGCGGTGGCCGCCTACCGCGACGCGACCGGGTGCGAGGATCCGGGGCTCGAGGCGCGCATGCGCGGCATCGCGGTCGCCAAGTGCGCGTCCTGGGCCGTGCTGGATCGCCCGGCGAACGTCATGATGGCCTGGAGGGGGTTCTCCGAGCTGGGCGTGATCGACGCGTAGCCAGGCACGCTCACGTACGCTGGCGCGTTGACACCCCGACCGGACCAGGAGGGACGATGCACACGCTGCGTTACGAGGAGGCCACCATGGCCCTCCCCATCGCGCTCATCGGCGGGGTGCTGGTGCTGGTCGCATGGGGCCTCGGCGCGATCTTCGGGCATGGCCGGCGGACCGCGCTGTGGGCCGCGCTGCTCACCTGCCTCGCGGTGATCGGCTGGATCACCATCGGGCTCACGCTCGTGACGCACTATCCGGGGACGGGCGGCGTCAACCTCGACCCGGGGCAGGAGATCCGCCGCGCGCTCGACACCGGCGCGCGCGAACCATGGCTCAACCTGGTGGGCAACATCGTGCTGTTCCTCCCGTTCGGCACCGTGGTGGCGCTCATGACCCGGCGCGGCCTCGCGATGCGCGTGGTGACCGCGACGTTCCTGGGCGCGGCTCTGTCCGCCGCGATCGAGTCGACGCAGTACCTGCTGGGCCGCGTCGCCGACGTCGACGACATCATCCTCAACACCTCGGGCGCGTTCCTGGGAGCACTCGCGGCCGCGGTGGTGCTCGCGCTGGGCGGCTCCGATGCGGGACGCCGCGCGCACGCTGACTAACATGGGCGGCGGGCCTCTAGCTCAGTCGGTAGAGCAGCGGACTTTTAATCCGTAGGTCGTGGGTTCGAGCCCCACGGGGCCCACTCAGGGCAAGCGTGCACTGCTCGAGGGACGCCTCGGTGAACTCGCGCGGACCACAGAGGCCGAAGCGAGGTACCGCGACCTGCGCGTGAAGCAGGTCAAAGAGGAGCGGCTCGCGAATCAGCGGCGTTGGGAGGACGCGATGGAGCGGGCGCGCACCGCCTATCGCGAGGACTACGAGCGCCGCCACTTCCTCGCGCTCGCCGACCGATGGGCCGAGGCGACCAAGCTACGCGCCTTCATCACTGCGATGACCGCCCGATCTGAAGACGCCGGGGCGGAGTGGACCGCCGAGGTGGACGCCACGATCGCACGGGCGGCGACCTTGGCAGATTCGCTCGACCCGACGACGCGCCCGGCGGCGGTGATGTGCGAGGTCCCGGAGCCGAAGCCGGATGACCTCAAGCCGTTCCTGGGCGGCCTCAGCGCGTATGGAGCAAGCAGCCGCTGGTAGGTAACCTGCCGGGCGGCGCAACATCTCGCACCGCCCGACTCATTGGCAACCACCAGCGAGACGTCACGCCTAGCGCCTGCCGCCCCAGTTGGGCTCAGAACGTCGGCAAGCTGAGGAGGTTGTTGGTCCACTTTCCGTCTGCATAGGTGCGCAGGTAGGGCTGACCGTAGTCCGGCCGCACGACGCCAACAGGAACGCGCGCCGCGCCCTTGCCCACGTATGCCTTTCCGTTGTCGTCCACCCACTTGACGAGACTCGCCTTGTCGGTGTCGCCGACCTTGCCGGTCCCGATCCACTTGTAGCGGACGATCTCGTCCTCAGTCTTGCGCGTGCTGCCGAATCGCACGTGCGTGATCTCAATTGCCATTTCGCGTCTCCGTTCCGCCGCGCGTCTCGCGACTCACGATGCAGAATGGCAGTCACCTCTGACAGCGGGCGGCGCACAGAGACCAGGGATTACGCCTTTGCAGCCGTCCCTCGCATGGCCGCGCACAACGAACAGCAACCACCGCGCGGCGGGGCCCGCTGGGACCACGCGCGCCGAGTAGGGTCGAAGATGTGACGCTCGATCTGTCATTCCTGAGTCCGCGACTGGACAAGGCGACCGCGCCGGTGCGACCTGTCAACGTCTATGACATCCTCCGTGATGGCTGGCGCGAGACTCGGGTCGACATGACGCTGCTGTTCTTCCTCGATCCGACCGAAAGACACGGCCTCGGCTCGATCGTCATCGATGCGCTGTTGCGTGCCCTCGACGGAGCCCCGGTCATCAGCAAGAACGGCATCTCAGCCGTACCCTTCGATGCTGATAGCAACCTCGGGTCTGAGGCGTGGGAGATTGCCACCCAGGTCGAGTTCATCGACGTGTATGCCGTCAATCGCGAACTTGGCATCGCGATCATCCTCGAGAACAAGATCGGCCACGACCTGGTGAACCCGCTCGATCGGTATGCCGAGCGCGCACTGAAGGACGACGAGATCACGACGGTCCTTGTTGCGGTGCTCGCACCTGAGCGCCGCACCGCACGCGGCGATATGAACCTGTGGCTGTCGCGCGCGCTCACCTACCAAGAGCTCAGCACGCAGATCAAGAGCTCACCCGACCTCGTCGAGCACTTATTGAGCCCGTCCGATCGGGATCAAGTCCGAAGCCTCGAACTGCTGCAACAGTTCTTCGAGGCCCGCATGGGAGGAGTCACCGTGTCAGACCTGCAGAAAGAGGCTGATCGCCTCAACGAGTGGCGCGACCTCGTCCAGGAGCACGAAGACGCAATCAACGCCTTCTATGAGGCACGCCGACGCGCGAACCGACTCATCCGCGACCGAAGCAAGCGCCTCGACTCGCTGCTTGGCGAGCGCATCGCAGAGTTGGACCTCGCCATCGGGTGGGAGTCCCACTCCGGCAGCAACACCGAAGCATGGAACGCGTACCTCTTCACCGAGATCGATTGGACCATCGAACTCAAGTTCACGACCGACCCCGCTCGACCTGCGATCTACGTGTACGACTACGAAGGTCGGACCTACAAGAACGAGACGACGACGACTCTGGGCCTCGAGTGGACCGCAAGCGACGAGGAGATCGCCAACGCGTTCATCGTGCGGGCTACCGCGATCATCGACCGAGTGCGAGCCGAGAGGGCAGATGCGGCGTTCACGCGGCACGCAAGCCCGCTCGAGACCGCCGAATAGTGCGCCGCGCGGAGCCCACGGAGGCATCGATGTCGACCATTTGCCTTCGCGGGGCTTCAGCGGCGGCCCGACGTCCACGGATGACCGTCCGTGGCTGACGACTATGCGTCTCTTGCGGCACGAGTGCGAACTCGGAGCCAGTCATCCGTCCTGATCCAAGCCGCCGCTGAGTCCGCCGCAACAATGCGGGAGTTCATCGAAAACCGCCAGAGCCTCGAATACGCCAAGCACTTTCCCTGGGCTAACGCCCACATCGCGAGACTCGCCCTGAGCAACGGCTCCAACCTCAACCGCATGGACGCAACACCCTCGGACCTGATCGCGTTCAAGAATGCCTATCACGCACTTGATCCTCACGATGAGCCAGGCGATGTGTGGTCGATGATGACTCGCATGGTGCACGAGCAGTTGCCGCATCAGACAAACCCCGCCATGGAGGTCGGCCGAAGTTGGCTGCTCTACGGCGAGCCGCTCACCGGATGTCAGTCGTACGCCTGGGCGGAAGTCTTCGGCATGCCTCTCGACCGTCGCATGCGCGGTGTCATGCTGCTCTGGGGGTCAGTGCTCGCCGGTAGCGGCAGGTTCCATCCCGACACCATCGTCGACGCGCTCGCGAATGATCCCCGCGTGAGCCCGCAGCTGCTCAGTGACGTCCCCACGATCGTCGAGGACCTGACCCTGACGCCGGCGCAATTCAGGGCCACCTACTACGCAGCATGGGAGCCTCGACGGACGCCGGCGCTCACCGACTGGAACCCGCTCGACCGTCACCCACTCGTCTCACTTCCCGACGGCACGATCGTCGCCCCCTCCGTCCCGCACCTACTCAGGACGGTCCAGAGCGAATCAATCTACTACCGAGGCATCGACCACTGGGGCGAGTCGTTCGCGCGCGACCTTGGCCCACGCGTCGAGGCGGTCGCGGGATTCGACCTCGAGCTGTTGGACGATGCCAACCTCATCCGCGAGATCAGCTACCGCGACGGCAAGGCAACATCGAAGTCCGTCGACTGGATCGTCGTGTTCCCAGAATGCGTACTCCTCATCGAATGCAAGAGCGCCCGGCTCACCGTGAAGGCGATCCAGGACATCGAGGTCGAGGAACGTGAACTGAAGCGCCACGTCGGCAAGGCCGCAACGCAGCTCTCGCGCAGCGCTCAGGCGATCGCCGAAGGCGTGCCCGAGTTCCAAGAGATTCCCAACGATCGCCCCGTCTACGGCCTGGTGGTAACTGCCGAGCACATCCCGCTCGCGAACGCCGGCCACGGACGCTTCGCCTTCGCATCTGACATCCCGTTCGAAGTGCTACCCCTGCGTGAGCTCAGCGACTTCTGCATGGCCGATCTCGATCATCCCGGCGAGTACATCCACACTTACTTCCAGAGCCGCGACCCGCTCGACCCGCACTTCGGCCAACGATTGCCACCCGGCACGACACGAAGCGTCCACCGGAGGCTGCAAGCCGCGTGGAACAAGGCGATGGGCAAACTCGGCGCGGATTAAGCGTGCCGCGCCGCTCGCTTGGATGTCTCGACCTGCCGCGAAAGCCGATTCAACCGACTCGTCACAGCGGAATGCGCAGATAATTGCCTCGTTCCTCACCAAGGCCGGCAGCCGCCCACATAGCGACCTCCCCTGTCCGATCGCTCCGCACGTCCACGTTGGTGCGATTGAGATAGGCGCTACCGTCGACACACTTCACGACGACGCCCCAGCCGGGCCACGGTGCGTCTACGTCTGCCAGCTGCATCCCCACGGTCTCGAGCGCAGTGACCAGGGGCGCAATGGAGCCAACTGGTTGGCCAGGGACCGGGCCGGCCGCGCCCATCGCCGTTGGCTCGGAAGTGATCACGGCGGGCTTGATCGGAGCCGACGCCGAGTCCGTACGTCTTGACGCTCCAAGAGCAACCGGGTCGGGCCATACGCGGACCGCCACGTCCGCGAGGAAGATGCCACGTGCGTCGATCTCGGCCTCGCTCCATTCCTGCACGGCAGCGATGCCCTTGTTGATCACCAGCGCACCTTGCTTCGCAAACTCCGGACGCTTCGCGGACCACCCCAAATTGGACACATCGAGATTGAACGCCTGAGTCACGAGAGTGAGGTTGCCAAGACGGTCGAGTGTCTGACGGCGCTGAAGCACTCGCTGCGCCGTCGCAGCGTCTCCAGAGTCAGGGTCGACAGGGTTACCCAAGGAATCGCTCAGCGGCCAATGCGCCATCCAACTACGCGGCAAGACATGTTCGATCTGCAAGCCGTCAAACCCGATCGCCGCGGGAGGCTCGTGCGGGTCCTCTTGGCGGAGCTGGTTATCGATCGCGCGGAACAACGCGCGGATTCGGTACTGCGCGACGGCGTTGTAGAACGACCGCGAAACGAACGCTTCACGCATATCGCGATCCGATGGCCATGCAAGCGCACCGTCCCTCAGCGAGTCGACGACCGCATTCGCGACGTTCCGCCCGTCATCGGCCGCTCCCTTCGCGGCCCGCAAGACGCGAGCGAGGTGTGTGCCGTACCCGCGGGTCTGCCAACCCACATAGGAACGGCGCATCGCCCAAGACTCGACAGCGCGAACAGCACGAACCTCGTCATCGAGGCTGATCACCTCCGGTGGCGCGATGCGCAGCCACGCAAGGAGAGGCACCGCTGTCGTGATCTCGAACTCGTTGAGCCTGTCGTACGAGGTGCGCAGACGCGGATCGACGGTTCCAACCCCGTAGATGGTGCGATACGCCGCTGCATACTCGCTGAGCTCACGAAGGACTTGCTCGGTGTCCGGAGCACTGGGCCCGTTCAGGTACTCCCTCGCCTCCCGGTACAGGTGACTCACGTTGGCCTCGAACCCGGAGACACCCGTAAGCCAGACCGAAAGCAGGACATCGCGCCGGCCACGCGCTGCGTGACCTCGTCCGACGACGGACTTCCACCAGTCGTCGTCAAAGTCTGCCCAGTACGTGTCGTAGAGCCGATCGACGTCCTCGTCAGCGAGTTCGCCCCGCAGGAACAGGAGGTTCTTGACGAGGTCGATCGCTGCGAGCGGCGTCTGGCGGCCGTTGAGAACCTCGAAGATGACCTGCGCGTCGTCGTTGTCCTCAAGGTCGATGACAACGAGCTTGAACAGACTCGACAGCGCGTCTGCCAACGCCTGAAGACGCAAGGGGTCCGACTCACCCTCATCGTTCAGCGAACTCTCCCGGACTGCCTCGGAGAAGTAGCGGCGCGCCTGCAGATACAAGTGGTCCTTGTTTCCGGCGTAGGCAGGGACCGCATCGGCCATCGCGGTGGGCCAGACGTCACGATCTCGTCGGCGCGGCCAGAGCTTGTGAACCTCTTCAGGCGAGTCCACGACGTCATCAGGGTTGAAGAGCATGCGACGGACAGACCTGCGCCGGTCCGACTCGGTTTCCTGGAGCACGTCCAACAGTCCCCGCACCAGGAGCTGAATCGTGGTGAGTCGTTGCTGGCCGTCGATCACCGAGCGCAGCGCGACACCTCCGGTCGCGAACGGAAGGCTGGCGCAGACGATCGCCCCCATGAAGTGCGGGGTGACGTTCTGCTCTTTGTTCTTCAGGACGACGGTGTTCTCTTCCTGACTGGTGCGTGCATCAAGCAGCTTGTCCGCTGTGCTCTCGAGGTCCTCGAACAGAAGCTTCCACTGACCCTCGAGCGTCCACTCGTAGTCGCGTTGGAACGTCGGGATGATGTACCGCCGCTCCGGCTTGAGAATCTCCTGCAACGGGTACGTCTTGGCGTCCACGGGGCTCCTTCACATCGGCAATCAGGGCCATCATGTCAGCGGCACGTGGCGACGTCCCGCTGTGTGGTGGAGTTTCTCGACACTGTGCAGGTCAGTCGTTTTGATTGTGTAGCGGTGAGTTCGGGGATGGCCGCCTCCTCGGGTTCGGCCAGGAGCAACGCCATGGAGTGTTCGCTGAAGTAGCGGCGGTCCGCGCCGTCCCATTCGTCGTGTTGCTCGATCAGGACGTGCCCGGCCAGGCGAAGCAGCGCGGCTGGGTTGGGGAACGTGCCGACGACGTCGGTGCGGCGCTTGATTTCCTTGTTGACCCGCTCGAGCGGGTTCGTGGACCAAATCTGACGCCAGTGCGGAAACGGGAACGCGGTGAACGCGAGCAGGTCGTCACGCGCGGCCTCGAGCATGTCGGCGACCATGGGTTGCGACCGGGTCAGCATCCGTACGACCTCGTCGAACTGGGCGTGGACGTGCTCACGGTCGGGTTGGGCGAAGATCGTGCGAATGATGGACGCGACCATCGACCCGGCCGCCTTGGGCACGTTTGCGAGGACGTTGCGCATGAAGTGGACTCGGCATCGCTGCCAGCTCGCGCCCTGCATCACGGTGTGGATCGCCGCGATCAGACCGGTGTGAGCGTCAGAGATCACCAGTGGCACCCCGCCCAGCCCGCGAGCCTTCATGGAACGCAGGAACTCGGTCCAGAACGGCTGGGACTCGGTATCGCCGACGTCGAAGCCCAGCACCTCGCGCCGTCCGTCGCGGCCAAACCCACCGCGACCACGATCGCTTGGGACACGACCCGCCGGCCGACCCGCGCCTTGCAGTACGTCGCATCGAGGAACACATACGGGTAGGCCTGGTCGGCAAGGGGTCGGTCGGGGAACGCGGCAACGTCCTCGTCCAAGTCGGCGCAGATGCGTGACACCTCGGACTTCGAGATCCCGGTGTCCGCACCGAGGGCCTTGACCAGGTCGTCGACCTTGCGGGTCGATACCCCGTGGACGTAGGCCTCCATCACGACCGCGAACAGGGCCTGATCGATCGGGCGACGTCGCTCCAACAGCGACGGGAAGAACGAGCCCGTGCGCAGCTTCGGGATCCGCAGATTGAGGTCGCCGGCCGTCGTGGTCAGGGTGCGCATCCGGGAACCGTTGCGTTGCGTGGTGCGGGCCTCCGTGCGCTGGTACGGGGCGGCACCGATGAACGCGGCCGCCTCCGCATCGATCAATTCTTGATAGAGCGTCTCGGTCGCGACGCGGATCCGATCGCTGGCCTCGGTGAGTTTGAGTTCCCCGAGCAGCTCGAGCAGGGCAGACTGGTCAAGAGCCATCGTGCGTTGTGTCCTTCCGTGAGATTCCTAGACAGTTCTCACTGACCATCGCACGATGGCTCCTCAGCGTCTACGACACCGAAGACCCAGCCGGAGAGTCCACCACCCCACGGGACGTCACCTGCGGCCGACACAATGGACTGGCATAGGTAATTGCATGGACTAGCCCGCTACCAGGAACTTTGATACCCCTGGTAGTCGAGTTATGCGCGTTTCCCACTCAGGAGGCGGGCGAGCGCGGCGTCATGTACCACTCGACGAACCTCGCGGCCCTGCCGTCGGGCGCGAACCACACCTCCCACAGGTTCGTGTACGTCTCGTGCCCGGGGTAGTCGACCGTGCCCTTGATGATCCCCAGCGACCCGTCCTCGATGAGGACCGCGAGGTCCGGCACGGCCACGGCCGGCTCGGGCTCCATCCACGCCTCGATGATCGCGTCGATGCCACGCACCGGCTCCTTGTCGTTGGGGCGGAACCAGTACTCGGCGTCATCGGTGAAGATCGCGCGGACGTCGTCCGCCGACTTGGTCTCCCACGCCTTGAGGTAGCCGTCCAGCCAGTCGCTCGCTCGGGTCATGCCTCGTTTCTACGCGCCCACGGGCGGATCCGCCACCACCGGCGGCGCCCTGCCCCCGCATCGTCCCTCTAGCGGCGGGCAGGTCGCGCACCCTAGGCTCCGGAACGCGAGCACAGACCACAGGGGGCAGCACGTGTACGAGACCCGATCTCTCACCGGTTCGGCCGATGCGCTCGCCGCGCACCTGGACCGGGACATCGTCAGGGGCAGCGCCTCGGCGTCCGTGGAGCACCAGGACGAGCTCACCATCGGCGACGCCCGCATGCTCCTGCGCACCTACGAGCGCTACAGCATGACCGGCTCGAACCGCCTCACGCTGTCCGTGAGCATCCTCGCCGTCGGCGACCGCATGGAGGTCGCGCTCACCACGTCGGGCGGCAGCGAGGCGGTGTTCTTCAAGATGAACACGTTCGGTGAGACGGCCTTCATGGAGAGGGGCCTGGCGGCCGTCGAGGACTTCGCGAGGCGCACCGCGCGAACATAGGTGATCTCCCCGATCCGCGGGGCCACGGGACGCGATGGACTCGAGGAGCACGATCACCCGGACGTGCACCTCACGAAAGGCACCACCATGGCGCTCTACATGGATGTCCACCACCTCGACGGCCCGGTCGGGATCGACGACGTCGCGAAGGCCCACGCGGCCGACCTCGAGAAGCAGGACGGGCACGGGGTCCACTACCTCCGCTACTGGGTCGACGAGTCCGCGGGCAAGATCTTCTGCCTGGTCGACGCCCCCGACCCGGAGGCCGCGAACACCGTCCACCGCGAGGCCCACGGCCTGGTCGCCGACGAGATCCACCTGGTGGTGGAGGGGCTCTGAGGGGTTGACTGGGCAGATGCTCGTCGAACGCGACGCCCAGCTGAGCGGTCTGCGCGCGTCGCTGGACGATGCGCTGGCCGGCAGCGGCGTCCTCGCCTTCGTCTCGGGCGAGGCGGGCGCGGGGAAGTCGACGCTGGTGCGAGCGTTCGCCGAGCAGTCCGCCCCCCGCTGCCGGGTACGCCTCGGCGGCGCCGACAACGTCACCACCGCCGATGCGCTCGCCGCCTTCCACGAGGCGGTGCCGGAGATCAGGCCGCGGCTCGATTCTGAGGGGGACCGCGTCTCGCTCTTCGCAGCGCTGCGCGGGGCCCTGGGCGCGGAGCCGACGCTGGTGATCCTCGAGGACCTCCACTGGGCCGACGAGGCGACGCTCGACGCCCTCCGCTACCTCGCGCGCCGGCTCGACGGCATCCCCGTGATGATCGCCGCGACCTACCGGCCCGACGACGTCTCCGCGCAGCACCCGCTCACCGAGCTGCTCGGGGACCTGGCGACGGCACCTCGCACCACGCGTGTCGAGGTGCCGTCGCTGACCCTCGACGGCGTCGCGGCGCTGATCGCCGGCACCGACGCCGCGCTCGATCCCGTCGCGCTCCACGTGCGCACCGGTGGCAACGCCTTCTTCGTGAGCGAGCTGCTCGCGGCGGGGAACATGGCGCTTCCGGCGAGCGTGAGCGATGCGGTCCTCGCCCGGCTCTCGCGCCTCCCGGCGGCGGCCCAGGACGCGGCGTGCGCCGCGGCCACGCTCGGATCGGCGGCGGACGCGAGCCTCATCGCGGCGGTCGCGGAGCGCGGCGTCGACGCGGTCGACCTGTGCCTCGACGACGGGGTGCTGGTCGCAGGCGCGGACGGCATCGGCTTCCGCCACGAGCTCGCGCGCCAGGCCGTCGAGCAGGGGATGTCGGCGCTGCGCGCACGCCAGCTCCAGCGTCGCGCGCTGCGCGAGGTCGAGGCGCGGACGCCGGAGGATCACCGCCGCATCGCGCACCACGCGGCCCGATGCGGGGAGCAGGAGACCGTGGTGCGCCACGCGACCGCGGCGGGCCGGCGCGCGGCGCAGCTGGGGGCGCACCGCGAGGCGGCCGCGCAGTTCCGGTCGGCGCTCCAGCAGGGGGTCGCCGGCATCGACAGGGCGGCGCTCTTCGTCGAGCTGTCCTACCAGGGCTACCTCACCGACCAGCTGCGCGAGGCCATCACCGCGCGCCAGCACGCGCTCGAGCTGCACTCGCTCCACGGGGACGATGCGGCGGTCGGCGAGGACGAGCGCTGGCTGTCGCGTCTGTCCTGGTTCCTGGGCCGCGGCGCCGATGCGGAGCGCTACGCCACGCGCGCGATCGCCTCGCTCGAGCCGCACGGCGAGACGCCCGCGCTCGCCATGGCGCTGAGCAACCTCGCGCAGCTGCGCATGCTCGCGATGGACGACGCCGAGGTGACGCGCTGGGGCGGGCGCGCCCTCGCTCTCGCCACGCGCCTGGGCGAGGCGGAGATCCAGGCGCATGCGCTCAACAACCTCGGGGCCTCGGCGCTCATGTCCGGGCGCGTCGAGGAGGGCACGGCGCGGCTTCAGCAGAGCCTTGACGTCGCGCTCGCGGGAGGGCTCGAGGAGCACGTGGCCCGGGCCTACACGAACCTTGGCGCGGTCGCGGTCGAGCAGCGCCGCTACGGACCCGGCATGCGCGACCTCGAGGCAGGGATCCGCTACTGCGAGGAGCGCGACCTCGACTCATGGACCCGCTACATGCAGGCATGGCGGTGCGTGGCGCTCGGCGACCTGGGGCGGTTCGAGGAGTCGCTCGCCGTCGCGCGCATCGTCCTCGGGGCCTCCGGCGTCGCGCCCGTGTCCGCGATCCCCGCGGCGGCCGCGGCGGGCCGAGTGGCCGCGCGGCGCGGGGACGACCCTGTCGCGTTCCTGTCGATGGCGGCCGATCTCGCCTCGGGCACCGGCGAGCTCCAGCGCATCGCTCCCGCGAGCTGCGCGGCCGCGGAGGACGCGTGGCTTCGCGGGTCGCCCGTGGAGATCGAGGACCTCACGCGGTCGGCGTGGGAGCTCGCGCTGGATCATCGCGATCCGTGGGCGCTCGGGGAGCTCGCGTGGTGGCGGCTGCTCGGCGGGGTCGCGCCCGCGTCGGCCATCGAGGTGCCCGAGCCGTTCGCGCTCATGCTCGCGGGCGACCAGGCCGGGGCCGCACGGTCATGGACCGAGGTCGGCAGCCCCGTGTGGGCCGCGTACGCCGCGGCGCTCGACCCCGACCCCGCGGCCGCTGACCGTGCGGTGCGCACGCTCGACGATCTCGGGGCGCGGCTCGCGGTCGACGCCGTGCTGCGAACGCGACGCGAGCGGGACCTGCCGCTGCCGCGGCGACCGCGAGGCGTCGCGCGGACCAACACGGCGCAGCTGACGGCGCGCGAGCTCGAGGTGCTGCAGCTTCTCGCGCAAGGTCTCTCGACCCCCGACATCGCGCGCGACCTGGTGCTGTCGCCGCGCACGGTCGAGCATCACGTCTCCGCGGTGCTGCGCAAGCTGGGCGAGCCGACACGCGCCCGCGCGGTCGCGGCGGCGCGGCGCGCGGGGATGCTGGACGCCGCCTGACTACACGGCCGCGCGGGCCGAGACATCGACGCGAGCGCCAGAACGGCGACCGGCGACGATACGCCATACGGCGACGCCGGCCACGGCTGCCACCGCGACGGCCATCCTCGCGACCGCTCCCCCGTCCGGCCCGAGCGCCATCCGCATCACCTGGAGCCCTGCCGCGGGGATCTCCTCGGGGAACTTCAGGTAGATCGGCGTGAGCACGTAGGCGACAGCGGTCGTCGTCGCGGGCACCACCCACAGCATCACGAGGATCACCACGGTCGCCACGGAGCGGCGCACCGTCACGAAGCCGCTCCACGCCGCGGCGCCCGCGACCACCAGGATCGGCAGCCACTCCCGTACATAGGTGAGCGGATTGCCGTAGACGAGCGAGGCGACGTCCCGCGACTCGAGGACCAGGCCGTCCAGCCAGGACATCGACGCGATCCCCGCCGCACCGAGCGCCACCGCGGCCCCGGCGGTACCGTACCGAGCGAGAGCCACCAGCACCGCCGCGGACAGCACCACGCACACCGCCGAGCCCGCCACGAGGGCGGCCACGTACGCCTGGGAGCGGCCGTCGTCGCCCAGCCCGGACCGCAGGGCGAGCGTGCTCTGGACCAATGCGACCAGCTGCACGAGCGCGACCCCGGTGGCGGCCGCCCCCGCGGGCAGCGCCGTCCCGTGCCGCCGGAGGATGCGCAGCACCGCACCGGCGAAGGCCCCGCCGAGCACCAGCATCGCCGCGATCGACGCGACGTAGTACTGGTTGAGCGGCAGCAACGCGGTGGGCATCTCCTCCGGCAGCGTCTGCTCGAGCCAGATGTTCTGCAGCGGCAGCCGCGCGCCCGTCACCAGCCAGGGCGCGAGGCCCAGCAACGCGGACCCGACCCCCACCGCGCCTCCGATGAGGACCCGCGCACCGCGACCGGCCACGTCAGCAGTCCTTCAGCTCGAGGCCGGTGACCTCGCGCAGCGCTGCGACCAAGGCGTCCTGGAACGCGAAGATCGACTCGTCGCTCTCGGGCTTCTGCTGGACTACCAGGTACGCGTCGCGCCCGACCGGGCACTGGATCCCACCGCCGTTGATCGACTCGTCGTAGTAGAGCTCCTGCTCGAGCAGCGAATCGTCGCCCTGCACCGGGGACCCGTCGGGCCCGGTGACCGCCGCGTCCAGCGGCACGTCGCGTAGCGTGACGGCGTAGCGCGGGCTCATCGCGCCCGCGGGATCGGCCAGGTAGGCCTCGTAGGTCGCGGTGGAGACGTATCTGAGCGTGGGCCCGTACGTTCCCGACGTCGAGGAGGTGCCGTCGATGAGCACCCAGCCGTCCGGCAGCTCCGACATCGCGGAGGTGTTGCCGAAGGCGTCGAGCATCGCGAAGAACGCCGTGTCGCGCCCGGACGGTGTCTCGTCCGGCGCCTCAGCTTCGAAGTCCGGGTCGTGGATGGTCATCGCCTCGAGAACCTCCCCGGTCGCCGCGTCGATGATCACGAACGAGTCCGCGGGCCACGAGGGGTCGGGGTCGGGGACCAGGAAGTCTGGTCCCAGATCGCGGTACGCGTCCATGTCGGGCCCGTCGACGCGGACGTTGGCCTGCAGCATCGTGCCGTCGACGGTGTTCACCACCACCGTGTTCGGGTGCGCGAGCACCTCCTCGGGCCACTCATCGCACGGCTCCGAGTACGCCATCGCCCACCGGTGCTCGAGGCCGCCGACGTCGTTGTAGGGCTTGCCGTCGATCCACGTCGCGTCGGCGCACTCCGCCGGAGGCGCCTCGGCCGCGGTGGTCGCCGACGGGCTCGGCGCGGCGCTGGACGATGCGGCGGGAGAGTCGGCCGGAGCCGGCGCCACCGTCGCGGGCGAGGTCCACAGGGCCAGCCCGACCACGCCGAGCGCCACCACCGCGGTCCCGGTCGCGCCCGCGACGAGCGTGCGGGTGCGCCGGTGGCGGGCGACCCGCTCGGTCACGACCGAGTGGTCGGACGCGAGCGGACCGTCGTCGAACGTCGCGCCCGCGAGCGCGTGCAGCTGGTGCAGGGTGCTGCGGGTCCCGGTCATCGTGCACCTCCGTTCCGCGCGTGGATCGCGACCGTCTCGGTGTCCTCGAGGTCGACGTCGGGCAGCACCTCGCGGAGCTTCGCGACGCCGTCGTGCAGGTAGCGCTTCACCGTGCCCGGCGCGAGGTCCAGCACATGGGCGACCTCGGCGACGGGCAGGTCCTCGAGGTGGCGCAGGACGATGCACGCGCGCTCGCGGGGCGACAGCGTCAGCAGGGCGTCGTGCAGATCGAGCGCCTCGTCGACGCGCGCGCCGTGGTCGTCCGCCACCATCCGCGTTCCCGCCGCCCGCAACTCGTCGGGCGCGGACGCGACCGTGCGCGGACGCGCCGCCGCGCGCCGTCCGCCGTCGATGAACGCCGTCGCGATCGCGCGCTTGACGTAGGACTGCGCGGCCTCGACGCTGCGCAGCGCGCGCCCGGTGCGGAAGGTCCGCACGAGCGCGTCCTGCAGCAGGTCCTCGGCCTCCTCGCGGCTCCCCGCCAGCACGTACGCGTATCCGTAGAGCGAGCGCCCACGCTCGCGCATCACCGTGTCGAGCGTGTCCCTCCAGCCGCTCACGCGACCATCCCCCCTGTGCTCATGCCAGCCAAGACGCACGCGCACCGCGATCGGTTGGGGGCGCACGCATCGTCCCTTCCCAGGAACGCGACCATCATGCCTGCACAGGGCCGCGTGAGACCCTCGTCACGGCCCGTTGACACCCCTGGAACCCGCCGATACGTTCCGGACCATGCGCATCGAACGTCTCTCCACCCCGCAGCGGATCTCGGCCATCGCCATCGTCGTCGTCGCCCTGGCCGCCTTCCTCCCCTGGGTCTCCATCTTCGGGATCAGCGCCATCGGCATCGAGGGCGACGGCATCATCACGCTCGCGTTCGCGATCGCCGGCGGCATCACGTTCGCCCTCACCACGGGCCTGTTCGGAGCCGAGCGCACCCCCGGCCGCGCGTCGCAGATCGCGCTCCTGGTGCTCGCGATCCTCACGGCGCTCATCGGCCTGGTCGACATGAACGGCGCCGCGGCCATGGGCCTGTACCTCACGATGCTTGCGGGGATCGCCTGGGTGATCGGCGCCGCGTGGCAGCTGACGCTCAAGCCCGCCGTGATCGAGGCCCCCGTCGAGGGCAGCGACCCGCTGAGCTGATCCCCGCCTCCTGAACGGCGTGCGGGACCAGCATCGTCACCCTTCTCAAGGGTTCTTGACCTGGTACCTCACCAGCAGCGCACCTGCGGGGAAGCGCCGATGCTCGAGGAGCTCGAGATCGAGCCGCAGGTCATCGGGCAGCATGCGGGTGCCGCCCCCGACCACGACCGGCGCGATGGCCAGCTGGAGCTCGTCGACCAGCCCCGCGCGGAGCGCATGAGCGGCCAGCTCGGCGCCCGCGATGCTCAGGTCCGTGGGCGAGGCCTCCTTCAGGGCGGCCACCTCCGCGGGCGCGAAGCCCCGCTCGATGCGCGTCCGCGGGTAGCCGGGGTCCTCGAGCGTGGTCGAGTACACGATCTTCTCCGCGGCGCACCACGCCTCGGCGTAGTCCTGCATCGCGCGCGGCTGGTCCGGGTCCCCCCGCATGTCCTCCCAGACGCGCATCGTCTCGTAGATCCGCCGGCCGTAGAGGAGCGTCGGGGCGGAGAGCGCGAGGCCCGCGAAGTGGTCGTGGAGCTCCTCGTCGGGCACCGACCAGTCGAATGCCCCGTCGGCATCGTTGATGTACCCGTCGAGCGAGCAGTTGAAGGCATAGATCAGGCGACCCATCGCATCGTCCTCCCTCCCCCTGAGCCAAGGTAACCCGCGCATCGTCCGTGCGCAGAGCGTGGCTAGGGTGGAAGGCATGACCCTTCCCACCCTCACGCTCAACGACGGCTTCACCATCCCGGCTCTCGGGTTCGGCACCTATCCCCTGGTCGGGGACGAGGGCCGGATCGCGGTCCGCTCGGCGCTCAAGACCGGCTACCGCCTGCTCGACTCCGCGGTGAACTACGAGAACGAGGGCGTGGTCGGGCTTGCCGCTCGCGAGTACCTCGCGCGGGGCAAGGCATCCCGCTCCGACGTCACGGTGCAGACCAAGCTGCCCGGACGGCATCACGCGTTCGACCGCGCCATCGCGTCCGGGTACGAGTCGCTCGCGCGGCTCGGTCTCGACCGCATCGACATCATGCTGATCCACTGGCCGAACCCGTCCGCGGGGCTCTACAAGGAGGCATGGCGCGCGCTCATCGAGCTGCGCGAGCGCGGCGTGGTGCGCAGCATCGGCGTCTCGAACTTCAACGAGCGCCTGCTCGACGAGGTCATCGCGGACTCGGGGGTGGTGCCCGCCATCAACCAGGTCGAGCTGCACCCGTACTTCCCCCAGACGTCCTTGATGGACAAGCACGCCGAGCTGGGCATCGTGACCCAGGCGTGGAGCCCGCTGGGCAAGCGCAAGGCCCCGTACGCGGAGCCCGTGGTGGTCGCGGCCGCGGAGCGCCTGGGCGTGACGCCCGCGCAGGTGGTGCTGCGCTGGCACCTCGACCGCGGCTCGCTGCCGCTGCCCAAGTCCGCGACGCCCGCGCGTCAGGCGGAGAACCTCGCCGTCGACGCGTTCTCCCTGCTCCCCGAGGAGGTCGAGGCGATCACCGCGCTCGGCCGCCCCGACGGACGCCTGTTCGGCGGCGACCCCGAGACGCACGAGGAGATGTAGCCGGGACGATGCGCGGCAGGCGCGCGCTCAGACGCGCGCGTCCTGCTCCGCCTCCATCTGGGCGTTGAACTCGCGCTTGCTGGACTGCCAGCCGTCCTCGTTCATGCCGGTGCGCCAGTAGCCCGAGATCGAGACCTGGTCCCGCGGGATCCCGCGCTCGTTGAAGAGGTGGCGGCGCAGAGGCTTGACCATGTCCGCGTTGCCGTGGACGAAGGCCTCGATCCTGCCGTCGGGGAGGTCCGCGTCGATGACCGCGCGCGTGAGGGCCTCGCCGTAGCCGTCGCCCGGCGCACGGTGGATCCAGGTGACCGTGGTCGCGGCGGTGGCCGGAAGCTCCTGCTGCTCCGCCAGCCCGGCGACCTCGAGGAAGACATCGACCCGCGCATCGCGCCGGGTCGCCTTGAGGCGGTCGAGCGCGGCGGCGATCGCCGGGAGCGCCGACTCATCACCCACAAGGACATGGGCGTCGGCGTCCGCGCTGGGCGCCCATCCGCCGCCAGGGCCCGCGAAGGTGATGGTGTCGCCCGGCTGCGCCGAGGCCGCCCAAGGGCCGGCGAGCCCCTCATCGCCATGGATCACGAAGTCGATGGCGAGCTCGCGGGTCTCGCGGTCGAGCGACCGAATCGTGTAGGTGCGCGTGACGTCGCCGAACCGCAGCTTGACGTAGTGGTCCGTGAGGGCGAGCTCGGGAAGCTCGTCGAGGTCCGGCCCCGTGAGGAGCACGCGGATCATGGCCGGCGTGAGTCGTTCCGTGCGCACCACCGTGAGGGTGCGGAGCGGGCGGTTCGGGCGGGCGCCGGGGTTGCCGGAGCGGGGCTGACCTTCGGGGCGAGGCATGGTGCGATCGTATGCGATCTGCGGGAGAGGGCTTGCGCCGGGTGCGCCGGCCTGGTCCTGGATCGTTTGCCCGCGGGGTGATGTCCCCAGGCTGAAAACTGGTGTTGCTCTCCACATCTACCAGGGTGGATATCTGGGGGTGGGTGTCAGACCCCTCGTGTTGACTGGTGTCATGACCTTCCCGGTAGAGGCGATCGACGCGGCGCGTGAGGCGCTGGTGCCGTTCGAGAACCGTGACCTGGGGGCCTTGTCGGAGGCGGAGCTCGCGGCCGTGCTGGAGGTGGCGGCGCGGTTCGCACGGGTGGCGGCGCTGCCGCATGCGGCTGCCGC
>NZ_BBLV01000022.1 GCF_000971115.1 Demequina gelatinilytica
GGGGTCGCCGCCACGGCTCAGGCGCCGCCGCTCGCCGTCGTGCACGTCAGCGGCGCCGTGGCGGAGCCCGGCCTGGTCTCGGTCCCGGCGGGCGGCCGCGTGGTCGACGCGGTGGCGGCGGCGGGCGGGCTCGCGGCGCGCGCCGACGAGTCCTCGGTGAACCTCGCGCGACCCGTGGTGGACGGTGAGCACATCATCGTCGCGACGCTCGGCGAGGAGGGCGAGGGCGGCGAGACGGGGGCCGGGGGAGGCGCGGCAGGCTCGCTCGTGAGCCTCAGCTCCGGCGACGCTGCGGCTCTCGAGTCGCTCCCCGGGATCGGCCCGGTGCTCGCAGCGCGCATCGTCGCCGACAGGGAGGCCAACGGCCCGTTCCTCACGCTCGACGACCTCACGCGCGTCTCAGGCGTGGGTCCCGCGCTGGTGGCCGGCATCGCGGAGCTGGCCGTCCCGTGATCGGAGGGTGGGGCGACCTCCGCCTCGCCCCCACCGCGTGCGCGGTGTGGGCGGTGTCGCTCGTCGCGTGGCACGCCGGGCCGACGCCCGCGGCGCTGGCGGCGGCAGCCTGCTGCGTGGTCGCGGGAGCCGCCGTGGCGTGCCGTTCGCCCGCCTCGGCGACGCGGCGGAGATGCGTACGCGAGGGCATCGCACCGGTGCTGGCGCTGGCCGCGGTCGGCGCGACTGCCGCGGCGCTCACCGCCTCGGCGGCCGTCGAGGCGCGCGCGTGGATCGCCGCGCACGCGGACCACGCGCTCGAGATCACCGGCACGGTGACGGAGGTGCGGGCCGTCGCGTCCGCGTGGTCGGAGCCGCGCGTGGCCGTGCGCATCGAGGTCGACGCGCGCCGCGCCGCGGGCGAGCCGTGGCGGCACGCGCGCGGGCTCGTGGTGGTGGTGACCGACGCGGGCGGCGCGCCGGCTCGAGGATCCGACGCACGCGCGAGAGGGGTCGTGGCCCCGGCAGGACCGGGTGCCGTCGACGCCCTGCTCGCGGGGGAGGTGGTCGGCACCGCGCCGCCGACAGGCTGGCGTGCGGCACTCGAGCGCATGCGTACCGGGTTCCTCGGTGTCCTCGACGGCCCGGGCACGGAGGCCGCGCTGGTCGCCGGGATGGTGCTCGGTGACACATCGCGCATCCCGCAGGACGTGATCGGCCAGATGCGCATGGCCGGGCTCGCGCACCTCACGGCGGTCTCCGGCGCGCACTTCGCGATCCTCGCGGCGGCGCTCGGAGCCGTGATGCGCCGGATGCGAGCCGCGCCGCTCGTGGTCGCGTGCGTGACGGTGTCCGCGTGCGGCGGCTTCGCCCTTACCGTCACGGGCGGAGGCTCGGTGCTGCGTGCGCTCGCGATGGCGGCGATCGGAGCAGGCGCGCTGGTCGCGGGTCGACGGGGACAGCCCATGCCCGCGCTCTCCACGGCCGTCATCGTCCTCATCCTGCTGCGACCCGAGCTCGCCCGGGACGCGGGCCTCGCCCTCTCGGTGGCGGCCGTTCTCGCGATCACCCAGCTCGCGCCCGCGCTCGCGTCGCGCCTGCGCCGTAGGGTCGCGGCGCCGCTGGCGGACGCCGCGGCCGTCACCGTGGCCGCTCAAGCGGCGTGCCTCCCGGTGCTGGCCGCCATCGATGCCTCGGTGGGGCCGTGGGCAGTCGCCGCGAATGCGGTGGCCGCGCCGTTCGCGGTGCCCGTGACGCTGCTCGGCGCCGGCGCGCTGGTGCTCGCGGTCCCCGTGCCGGCGCTCGCCGCGGTGCTGGCCTCCGCGGCCTCGTGGTGCGCGTGGCCCGTGGTGCTCGCTGCCCGCGCGTTCGCGCTCGTGCCGGGCGGCGGATGGGCGTCCGCGACGGGGCTGCGCGGCGTCGTGCTCGGCTCGCTGGCGTGCGCGGCGATCGTGTGGACCGCGCGTGCGAGCCAGGGCACGCGCGTCGCGGCCCTCATTGCCCTGATCGCGACGGCCGTCGCGCACGCGCCCGTGCGCTGGCTCCCGGAGAGCCTCGGCGGTGCGATCGACGGGTGGACCGTGGTCGCATGCGACGTGGGGCAGGGCGATGCGCTCGTGATGCGCGGCGGTGGCGCGGTGGTGATGGTCGACGTGGGGCCCGCGGGAGATGCGGCGGCGCGGTGCCTCGACCGGATCGGCGTGTCGCGCCTGGACCTGCTCGTCCTGACGCATGAGCACGCGGACCATACGGGCGGTCTCGCCGAGGTGCTGGACGCGGCTGCCGTGGCGCGCGTGTGGCCCCCGCCGGGCGCGTCCGATGCGACCCGGGCGGCGCTCGCACGCGTGCCCTCCGAGGAGCCGACGGCAGGGCTCACGTGGGCGGGGGGAGTGGTCGCGGTCGAGGTGCTCCAGTCCGGGCCCGCGCCGCGTGGACGCGGCGGCACCGAGGTCAACGACTCGTCCACCGTGGTGCGGATCGCGGCGGAGGGGCTGGTGGTGGTGGCGCTCGGCGACGTCGAGCTCTCGGCGCAGCGCCGGCTCGCGCGCGCCGCGTCATTCGTGGATGTCGACGTGGTCAAGGCCGCGCACCACGGCTCCGCCACGCAGGATCCGGGGCTCGTCAGGGAGATCGCGGCCCCGGTCGCGATCCTGTCGGTGGGGGAGGGGAACGACTACGGCCACCCGGCCGCGGAGGCGCTAGCGCTCTACGGCGAGCGCGGCGCCGCGGTGCTGCGGACCGACCTGTGCGGCGACGTGGTGCTCGGCGCGCGTGACGGGGCGCCCGTGCTGGTCAGGCGATGTCGGGACCCCGTGGCACCCTAGTGCGCATGGCAGCGCGACAGTCCGCACGGCAGGCACCCCAGGCGACGTGGCACCGTGCCGCTCCGGCGCCGATCGTGCTCGTCTCGGGTCCGGAGAAGCTGCTCGCCTCGCGCGCGGTCGAGCGCATCGCCGCGCGCATGCGGGCGGCCGGAGACATCGAGGTCACCCGGCTCGACGCGGCCGCCTACTCCAAGGGCGGTCTCGCGGGCGCGACCAGCCCGTCGCTGTTCGCGGAGCCCGGGCTCGTGCTGGTCGAGTCGCTCGAGTCGATGAACGACGACTTCCTCCAGGACGCGCTCGCCTACGTGGAGCGGCCGGACCCCGACTGCGTGGTGGTGCTCCAGCACGGCGGCGGCGTGCGTGGCAAGCGGCTGCTCGACACCCTGCGCAAGGGCGGCACGCCGGAGTACACGTGCCCGGCCATCAAGAAGGACGCCGAGCTGGTCGACTTCGCCACCGGCGAGTTCGAGCGTGGCGGCCGCCCCACGCAGGCGAGGGCGGTCCGGGCCCTGGTCGACGCGATCGGGGAGGACGTCGCCGAGATCGCGGCCGCGTGCGCGCAGCTGATGAGCGACGTGGACGGTCCTATCGACGAGCAGGTGGTGACGCGCTACTACGGCACCCGCGTCAACGCGACCGGGTTCTCCGTCGCGGACGCGGCGATCGCCGGCCGTACCTCGGACGCGATCGCCCTGGTCCGGCACGCGTTGTCGACCGGCACCGATCCGGTCCCGCTCGTCGCGGCGCTCGCCTCGAAGCTCCGCACGCTCATCAAGGTCGGCGCCGCTCGCGGTCGCGGCGTGAGCCTCAGGGAGCTCGGCATCCAGCCCTGGCAGGAGGATCGTGCGCGCCGCGACCTGCGACGGTGGGACGCGGACTCGCTCGCGCTCGCCGTCCAGGCGGTCGCGCAGGCCGATGCGGAGATCAAGGGCGCGTCGCGTGCACCCGGCTTCGCGCTCGAGCGTGCGGTGCGGACGGTCGCGGAGCTCGCCTCGTAGCGTGCCGCGAAGGCGCGGCGGCGCGCGTCAGGCCAGCGCCGGCTCGGCGTCGTGCTCGCCGCGGTCCAGCGTGACCGCGGCCTCGAAGTGCCAGCCCTGGAACAGGTCGAAGCCCGCGCGTTCGCAGGATTCGAGGATCCCGCGATCCTCGACCCGCTCGGCGATCAGCGCAGCGCCGTACCGACGCGCGGACGTGACGAGCCCGGTGCCCAAGTGGAGCAGGTCGCGCCAGTCGATCTTGACGTAGTCGGCGAGCGGCAGCAGCCGCCGCTGGGAGGAGGTCCCCACGAAGTCGTCGAGAGCGATGCGGAACCCCTGAGCCTTGAGCTCCGCGATGCGCTCGACCACGGAGGCGGTGGCGTCCGTCGACTCGACGATCTCGATCACCACCCGCGAGGGGTCGCAGTCGCGGGCGACGTCGCGCGTGACCAGGTAGCTGCCGGTGAAGTTGACGAACGCGGGCAGCGGCGAGGTGATGTCCGGATGGCGCCAGAAGGCCGCCGCGAGGACGTGCTCGGTCGCGCGGTCCTGGTCGTCCGCGCACCAGCGGTCGACCGGCACGGGGGTACCGCCGGAGGCGCGGTACAGGAGCTCGTGCCCACGGGCATCCCCGTCGCGCGTGAAGATCCCCTGACGCGCCACGAGGGCGCGCGTCGCACCTTCGTGGCGCGTCGGGCGCCACAGGCGCGGCTGGGAGTGAAAGTTCACGGAACGCAGACTATCCATGTTTGCCCGCTAAAGCACGAACGCCCCGATCGCGTGAGCGATACGGGGCGTACGAGCGGGTGGTCGTCAGAGAGCGGCGACCTGCTTGGCCAGCGCCGACTTGCGGTTCGCGGCCTGGTTCTTGTGGATGACACCCTTCGAGACGGCCTTGTCGAGCTTGACGGAGGCGGTCTTGAGGGCGGTCTCGGCGGTTGCCTTGTCGCCGGCGGCGATGGCCTCGCGCACCTTGCGGACGTTGGTCTTGAGCTCGGACTTGACGGCGACGTTGCGCAGGCGCGACTTCTCGTTGGTGCCGATGCGCTTGATCTTCGACTTGATGTTAGCCACAGCGATCCTTCTAATTTCAGGTGAAAACTTATGGGTGGGGCGCGAGCAGGCGCGCTCACACACGAACGGACATCATATCAGGAGTGGTGGTCCTTCAGCGAACCGGTGACCCTGTCGAACGTCGCGCGGTCGAGCATCGCACCCTCGCGCCGGACCCCTGCGGGGTCCACGCGCACGATCCGGTCGAGGCGCACCTCGCTCGGGCGTCCTCGAGAATCCCACGGACCGGCCCCGATGTCCATCCAGTAGCGTCCCCACCGGGCCTCCTGGGCCGCGTCGAGATCGTGGTCCTTGCTGGTGAGCATGAGGCCGAGCAGCCATCGTCCGTCGCGGCCCACGAGCAGCACGGGCCGGTCCTTGCCCTGCGCGTGGTCCTCCTCGAACGGCACCCAGGTCCACACGACCTCGCCCGGCTCGGGAGCGCCTCCGCGCGTGGGGGAGTAGCTGATCCGCGGACGGCCCGTGAAGTCGCCCGGGTAGGCGGCCGGGGTGGCCGTGCTGCGCGAGGCGGAGGGGTGCGGCGTGGAGCGGATCGCGCGGACGATGCGCCGCAGCAGGTCGACGAGGGAGCTCACCCGGTCGACGGTACCGGGACCTACAGGCCGCCCGCCATGGCGGTGGCGTCGCCCAGGTCGAGCTCATGCGCGGGCCGCGCGTGGCCGAACAGGAAGCCCTGGCCCAGCTGCCAGCCGTGCTCGCGTGCGATCGCGCGCTGCGCCTCGGACTCGACGCCCTCGATCACACCCGACATGCCGAGGCTGCGCGTGAGCGTGGCCACCGTGGTCGAGATGCGGTCGCCGGTGCCCCGGTCGCCCAGGCGCAGCGTGAACTCGCGCGCGAGCTTGATGCCGGACACCGGGTTGAGGAGCACGGAGCTGAGCGCCGAGTAGCCGGTCCCGAAGTCGTCGATGATGAGGTCGATGCCCAGCGCGGTGAGGCCGTCGAGGTCGGAGTGCGCGGCCTGGGTGGCGATGAGCATGCCGGACTCGGTGATCTCGAGCCCCAGCCGGCCGGGGTCGATGCCGGTCGCCTCGAGCGCGCCGGTCACCACCCGCGTGAGGTCGGCGCCGCCGATCTGACGCGTCGAGACGTTGACGAACACGCGGCCCTTGAACTCGGGGTGCGACGCGATGAACTCGCATGCCTCCGTGATGACGAAGGCGCCGAGCGGGACCACCAGGTTCGCCTCCTCGCAGATGGCGATGAACTCGTCCGGAAGCAGGAGCCCGCGGTTGGGGTGGTTCCAGCGCACCAGCGCCTCGTACGCGACCACCTCGGCGGTGTCGAGCCGCACGATCGGCTGATAGTGGACCACCAGCTCGCCTTCGCGGATCGCGGTGCGCAGCTCCGCCTCGATCGACAGCTTGTTGAGCGCGTGCGAGCGCAGCTCGCTGGTGAAGACCTCGACGCGTGCGCGGCCGCGCTGCTTGGCCGCGTACATCGCGGTGTCGGCGTTGCGCACGAGGCTCTCGGCGGTGATCTCCGGCTCCGCGAGCGCGAGGCCCACAGAGACGGTCGGCACCACCTCGTGCCCGCTCAGCGTGAACGGCACCTGGATGTCCGCGGCGAGCACCGTGAGGAAGGCCTCGGCCGCGGCCTGGGTAGGGATGGACTCGAGGATGACCACGAACTCGTCGCCGCCCAGGCGCGCGACGGTGTCGCCGGGGCGCACGGCGCCCTTGATGCGGCGCGCGATCTCCTGGAGCAGCGAGTCGCCGGCAGCGTGGCCCAGCGAGTCGTTGACCACCTTGAAGTGGTCGACATCGAGGAAGACGCACGCGACCGTGTGGGCGTCGGTGCGGCGCGCCTCGAGCGCGGCCTCGAGCCGGTCGAGCAGCAGCGTGCGGTTGGCGAGCCCGGTCAGGTGGTCGTAGAGCGCGCGGCGCTCGAGCAGGTCCTTGGCGCGGCGGATCTCCGTGATGTCCTCCACGTGCGCGAGGTAGCGCTGCACGCCGTCCTCACCCGTCACGGGCGACACGGTCATCCGGGTCCACACCGAGTCGCCGTTGCGGTGGACCAGCCGCGTCTGCGCCTGGAAGTAGGGCAGCTCGCCGTTGTCCAGCTGCCAGCGCAGCTCCTCGTCGCGAGGGATGTCGTCGGGGTGGGTGAGGTCGCGCAGGCGGTACGTGCGCAGACCCGCGACGGTTCGGCCGACGATGCGCGCGAACGCGCCGTTGACATCGAGCAGCGCGCCGTCGGCGCCGAGCACCACCATGCCGATCGGGGAGCCGTCGAAGGCGGGGCGGAACAGCTCGGAATCCGACATCGGCGCCCCCTTCCCACACGTGCTCGTCGCATCCGGACATACCGGTCTGCCTTTAGTATCGGCGCGGTCGGCGATTGCTGAAGTCTTCATGTGGTCGCCCCGGTCCCACCCCTGCTCGTGGGACAATGGCCTGCACCCCTGTCGCCAGAACCCGAGGAACCGTCATCACCGTGTCTGCAGATCCCCGTATCGAGCCCGCCTCGACCGATCCGGCGCTCATCCGCAACTTCTGCATCATCGCGCACATCGACCACGGCAAGTCGACCCTCGCGGACCGCATGCTCCAGCTCACGGGCGTGGTCGAGCCGCGCCAGATGAAGGCGCAGTACCTCGACCGCATGGACATCGAGCGCGAGCGCGGCATCACCATCAAGTCGCAGGCCGTGCGCATGCCGTGGGCCGTCGACGGCGCGTCGCACGCGCTCAACATGATCGACACCCCGGGCCACGTGGACTTCACCTACGAGGTGTCCCGCTCGCTCGCCGCGTGCGAGGGCGCGATCCTGCTGGTGGACGCCGCGCAGGGCATCGAGGCGCAGACCCTCGCGAACCTCTACCTCGCGATGGAGAACGACCTCACCATCATCCCGGTGCTCAACAAGATCGACCTGCCCTCGGCGGACCCCGACCGGTACGCGGCCGAGCTCGCTCAGCTCATCGGCTGCGACGTCGAGGACGTCCTGCGCGTGTCGGGCAAGACGGGTGCCGGCGTGCCGGAGCTGCTCGACCGCGTGGTGCGGGACATCCCCGCGCCCGTGGGCGACGCGGACGCCCCCACGCGCGCCATGATCTTCGACTCCGTCTACGACACCTACCGCGGCGTGGTCACGTACGTGCGCGTGGTGGACGGCTCGCTCAAGTCGCGCGAGAAGATCGCGATGATGTCGACGCTCGCGACGCACGACCTCCTGGAGATCGGTGTCATCAGCCCCGAGCCGGTGCCCACCAAGGGCCTCGGCGTGGGGGAGGTGGGCTACCTCATCACGGGTGTGAAGGATGTGCGTCAGTCGAAGGTCGGCGACACCGTCACGCTCGCGAACCGCCGTGCCCAGGCCTCGCTGGGCGGCTATCGCGATCCCAAGCCGATGGTCTACTCGGGCCTGTTCCCGGTCGACGGATCGGACTTCCCGATCCTGCGCGACGCGCTCGACAAGCTCCAGCTCAACGACGCATCGCTGGTCTACGAGCCCGAGAGCTCGGTCGCGCTCGGCTTCGGCTTCCGCTGCGGCTACCTGGGCCTGCTCCACCTCGAGATCGTGCGCGACCGCCTCGAGCGCGAGTTCGGGCTCGACCTCATCTCGACCGCACCGAACGTGGTGTACGAGGTCCACATGGAGGACGGCAAGGTGGTGACCGTCACCAACCCGTCCGAGTTCCCCGGCGGCAAGATCGCCGAGGTCCGTGAGCCCGTGGTCAAGGCGTCGATCCTGGTGCCGAGCGAGTTCATCGGCACCGTGATGGAGCTGTGCCAGGAGCGCCGCGGCCTCATGGGGACCATGAACTACCTCAGCGACACGCGCGTGGAGATGCACTACACGCTGCCGCTCGCGGAGGTCGTCTTCGACTTCTTCGATCAGCTCAAGTCGCGCACGCGCGGCTACGGCTCGCTCGACTACGAGCCCGCCGGCGATCAGGCTGCGGACCTGGTCAAGGTCGACATCCTTCTCCAGGGTGAGCAGGTCGACGCCTTCTCCGCCGTGGTGCACAAGGACAAGGCGTACGGCTACGGCGTCATGATGGTCGGCAAGCTCAAGAACCTCATCGACCGTCAGCAGTTCGAGATCCCCGTCCAGGCGGCCATCGGCTCGCGGGTCATCGCGCGAGAGACCATCCGCGCGATCCGCAAGGACGTGCTCGCGAAGTGCTACGGCGGCGACATCTCGCGCAAGCGCAAGCTGCTCGAGAAGCAGAAGGCCGGCAAGAAGCGCATGAAGAACATCGGTTCGGTCGAGGTGCCGCCCGAGGCCTTCATCGCCGCGCTGTCCACGTCGGACGACGGCTCGGACAAGGGCAAGAAGAAGTAGCGTGCCCCCGTCCGACGCGACGGAATCCCCTGCCACCAGGCATGATGACGTTATGGCCAACAGTGCTGCCGTGAGGGACCTGGGCGTCTACATCCATGTCCCCTTCTGCTCGGTGCGGTGCGGGTACTGCGACTTCAACACGTACGCCCCGGGCGAGGTCGAGGGCGCGACGCGCGAGGGCTACGTCGAGGCAGCGCTGCAGGAGCTCGAGCTCGCGCGCACCACGATGCGCGGCGACGCGCGTGCCGTGCGGACGGTCTTCTTCGGAGGCGGGACGCCGACGATGCTCGACTCGTCGGCGCTGATCGCGCTGCTCGACGGCGTCCGCGGCACGTGGGGCCTGAGCGCCGACGCCGAGGTCACCACGGAGGCCAACCCGGACTCGGTCACGCGCGAGTCGCTCCACGCGCTTGCACGGGCGGGCTTCACGCGCGTGAGCCTGGGCATGCAGTCCGCGGTGCCGCATGTGCTCGCGACGCTCGACCGCACGCACAACCCGGCCAACGTCGAGCGGGCGGTCGCGTGGGCCCGCGACGCGGGCCTCAAGGTCAGCCTCGACCTGATCTACGGCACACCGGGGGAGTCGCTGTCGGACTGGCGCGCGAGCCTCGAGGCGGTGCTCGCCCTCGAGCCCGACCATGTGAGCGCCTACGCGCTGGTGATCGAGCCCGGCACCCGCATGGGCGCCCAGCTGCGCCGCGGCGAGGTCGAGCCGACGGACCCGGACGTCCAGGCGGACATGTACGAGCTCGCCGACACCCTCCTGAGCGAGGCGGGCTACTCCTGGTACGAGGTGTCGAACTGGGCTCGCGAGAGCGCCGACCGGTGCCGCCACAACATGGCGTACTGGCGCAGCCAGGACTGGTGGGGGATCGGTCCGGGCGCGCACTCCTACCTGGGTCCGCGCATCGTCGACGGGACGGAGACCGCCGCGCGACGGTGGTGGAACGTCAAGCACCCGCGCGCGTACGCGGCGCGGCTCGCCGCGGGCGAGAGCCCCGAGGCCGAGGGCGAGGAGCTCAGCCCCGAGGACCTCCGGCTCGAGGAGGTCATGCTGCGGCTGCGCCTGCGCGAGGGCGTGCCCGCCGAGAGCATCGACGGCAGGGCCGATGCGGTCGCGCGCCTCATCGCGGACGAGCTCCTGGACGGGGCGGCGGCCGTGCGCGGCACGCTGCGCCTCACACGACGCGGTCGGCTCCTGGCCGACATGGTGGTGCGCGCCCTCACGTGACGCGCCGCCGCGGCGGTCCGGGACGGGTCTCGCGCGCGCGTACGCTTGTCGCTCGCCCCTCGCGCCGCCGACCCGTGGAAGGAGCGGCGGCCCCGCGGCCGCCGGCATGATCATCAGCACCGACAGCCTCACGCGGACCGCCTCCCGCACGCCCGTCGCGAGCGCCGTCGGCCGCGCCCGGATCGCGGGGCTCGACGGTCTCCGCGCCGTCGCGGTGGTCCTGGTGGTCGCCTACCACCTCGCGCCCTCGCTGGTGCCCGGCGGCTATGTGGGCGTCGACGTGTTCTTCGTGCTGTCGGGGTTCCTCATCACCACGATCCTGCTGCGCGAGCGCGCGGCGGCGGGGCGCATCTCGTTGCGACGCTTCTGGAGCCATCGGATCCGGAGGCTCGTGCCGGCGCTCGCGGTCGCGGTCGTGGTGCCGGCGGCCGCCGTCTCGCTCGGTGCGGCCACGCTCCGCGCGAACGGCGCGGAGGTCGAGGGCTCGGCGTGGGGCGATCTGCTGGTCGGCGCGGGCGCGCAGGGAGCGGCGGCCGCCACGTTCACCAGCAACTGGGCCACCATCGCGGCAGGACGGAGCTACGCGGGGGCATCGTCGCCGCGCCTGTTCGAGAACCTGTGGTCGCTCGGCGTCGAGGAGCAGTTCTACGTGCTGTGGCCGCTCGTGGTGGTCGGGTTCGCCGCCTGGGGGCTCGCCACGCGTCGTGCCGCGCTCGTGGCCGGCCTGCTCGCGGCCGCGTCGGCGGCCGCCATGGCGGTGTCGGCGGTGCCGGGCGTCGACCCGACGCGCGCCTACATGGGCACCGACACGCACGCGTTCGGCCTCATGGCGGGCGCGGCGCTCGCCTTCGCATGGTCCGGCGACGATGCGCGTCGATCGACCCGCTCGCGCGCACCGGGCGCGCTCGCGGTGGGTGCCCTCGGGGCCGTGGTCCTCGCGGCGCTCGCCTTCGTGCTGCCGTGGGACTCGCCGTGGACGTACCGCGGGGGCCTGCTCGCGGCCTCGATCGCCGCGGTCGCCGTCATCAGGATGGTGCTCGTGGTGCCCGCGGTGGGCGCCCGGATGGATGCCGCGCCGCTGCGGTGGATCGGCGACCGCTCGTACGGGATCTACCTGTGGCATTGGCCCGTGCTCGTGTTCGTCGCCACGCTGCTGGACGGCGGACGGGTGCGTGCGCCCTCGGTCCTCACGGTGGTGCTGACGGTGATGCTCACGCTCGGTGCGGCGGCGGCGTCGTACCGCTGGATCGAGATGCCGGTGCGGCGAGCCGGGCTGCGACGGTCCGCTCGGATCGGTGGGAGGCTGCTGCGCGACGCGCTCGGCGACGGGGAGAGCCTGCGCCGGGCGTGCGGGGTCGGGCTCGCTGCCCTGGCCGCCGCCGTGATCGGGCTCGCGTGCTGGGGTGTCGCGATCGCGCCGGCGCGCACCTCGCTCGAGGTCTCCTTCGATGCGGGTGCCGCGTCGATCGGCTCCGCCGCGACGGCCGTGAGCGTCCCGACGCTCGCCGACGGCCGTCAGGACGCCGAGGTCCTCGGCCCGCCGGTCCCCATCGGGACCTCGGTGCCGCTGTCCCCCCGAGCGGGGGACCGGCCGGGCGTGGTGCGGCTCGACCCGCCCGGATCGCCCGATGCCCCGGAGGCGGCCCCGGCGGTGCCGGAGCCCGTGGTGCCGGACGGTGCCGAGGTCATGATCGTCGGCGACTCGGTGGCATTGGGTGCCGCTCCGGCGCTGACCGCGGCGCTCCCGGGCGTCATGGTCGACGCCGAGGTGGGCCGCCAGTTCTCCGCGGGTGTCGACAGGCTCGACACGCTCGCGCGCAAGGGACGCCTGCGCCCCTACGTGGTGGTCGCGCTCGGGACCAACGGGGCGGTGCCGGAGGATCAGATGGCGCGTCTGCTCGAGGTGGTCGGGGACCGCTCGCTCGTGCTGGTGACCCCGTACGGGGACCGCTCGTGGATGAAGGGCTCTCAGCGGGCGGTGCGTCAGGCCGCGCGCGGCCATGACGCCGTGGTGATCGCCGACTGGCAGCACGCCGTCGAGGCGGATCCCACCGTGCTGGGCCCGGACGGGATCCACCCCGGCGAGGCCGGCATGGAGCGGTTCGCGCAGGTGGTCGAGCAGGGGCTGCTCGACGCCGTCAGCGCACGAACGGGATGACCAGCGGGATCCGGTAGTACTCGCCGCGGTTCGCGCGGATACCCGCGACGATCGAGATCACGAGCGCGTAGACCGCGTAGGCGACCATCAGGGGCCCGGTCACGATGAACCCGATGAACAGCGTCGCGAACCCGATCACGCATCCGCCGATGATCACGGCGAGGGACGTGAGCTGGAGGTTGAGGTTCGTCTTGCCGTGGTGGTCGATGAGCGCGCTGCGCTCGCGGTAGAGGAGCCACATCACCAGCGGGACCACGAACGCGAGCGTGCCTGCGGACAGCAGCATCGCGATCGCCGCGAGGATGTGGACCAGCATCGCGATGGTCCGGGCGTCGGACTCCAGCATGGGCGCCGGCGCATAGGGCGGCGGGGTCTGCGCGTAGGGCGGAGCCGGGTCGTAGGCCTGGCCGCCGGTGGGCTGCTGCGACGGCTGCCCGGTGCCGCCGTCGGGGGTCTGGGGTGCGGTCTGCTCGTTCATGCCTCCAGCCTCGCAGGACGGCGCAGGGCCCCGCATCCACCGGGAGGGGGAGCGGGGCCCTGATTCGCGTCGGGGTGCTACCCCTAGGAGACGAGCCGCAGCGTGAACGGGTAGCGGTAGCCCTGCCCCTTGCTCGCGGCGACCGCGCCCTGGATCCCGAAGATCAGCGCTATGACGAACACGGCCAGGTTGAGCAGCCAGCCGAAGAAGCCGAGCCCGATCTGGCCGAGCACATTCGCCGCGACGTAGCCGATGGTGACGAGGATGCCGAAGTTCAGCGCCTCCTTGCCCTCGGTGTCGGTGAACGCGCTGCGCTCGCGTCCCACGAGCCAGAGGATGAGCGGGATGAGGAAGCCGGTGAAGACCGTCGCGTGAGCGACCGTGGCGAGCCCCGTGTCGCCCGAGGCGCCGCTCGGGGAGGCCGGGGGTGTCGGGTTCTCGGTCATGGCAGAGCCTTTCGTCGTTGTCCTGGCGGGCCGCTCGAGCGAGGGCCCTTGTCTCGATCGTAGTGAGACGTGCCTCGTAACGCGCGGGTCGTGGCGGAGATTCCGGAGACCCTCGCGTGCCCGATCGGGGCGCCGGGGCGCCGCGATAGGATTAGCACTCAGCAAGCCAGAGTGCCAGGAGGGACCGTGACCGAGGAACGTCGGCGCGCCGTGCTCCACGCGATTGTGGAGGGATACGTCGCCACGCACGAGCCGGTGGGCTCCAAGGCCCTCGCGGAGACGCGTGCGCTCGGGGTCTCCTCCGCGACCATCCGCAACGACATGGCGATCCTCGAGGAGGAGGGGCTCATCGCGCAGCCCTACACCTCGGCCGGCCGCATCCCCACGGACAAGGGCTACCGGTCCTTCGTCGATCAGCTCGCCGCGGCGGCGCTGCCGGAGGCGCACCGGCGCGCGATCGGCACCTTCCTGTCCGATGCGGTGGACCTCAACGACGTGGTCGAGCGCTCGGTGCGGCTCCTGAGCCAGCTCACGCGCCAGGTCGCGGTGGTCCAGTACCCGTCGCTGCGCGAGTCCGCGGTCCGCCGCGTCGAGCTGGTCCGCATGGGTGCGGAGCACGCGCTCGTGGTCGTCGTGTCCTCGGACGCGCGCGTGGAGCAGCAGAGCGTCGCGCTCGGCGAGGCGACGTCGGACGAGGACTTCGAGCGCGCCGTGCGGGAGGTCAACGCGACCGCGCACGGCCTCGGAGGGGCGCGCCTCGAGGCGGCGCTCACCCTGTGGGCGCAGGCACCCGACCAGGTCCCGTGGGCCGGCGCCGTCGCCGATGTGGTGGTCGCCGCGACGCGCGGCGGCACGGTCGAGCGCGTGGTCTTCGCGGGCGCGTCGAACCTCGCCCGCGCCGGGTCGGGGCTCGAGGCCGACACCATCGCGCCGGTGCTCGACGCGCTCGAGGAGCAGGTGGTTCTCCTGCGGCTGTTGCACGAGATGGCGGCCGAGGGGGACGATGTCTCGGTCCGCATCGGCGCCGAGACCCATTACGAGGCGCTGTCGCGCACGTCGATCGTCGCCGCCGCGTACGGTCGCGACGCCTCCTCGCTCGTGGGTGCGCTCGGACCGACCCGTATGGATTATCCAGGGACGATGGGCGCCGTGCGCGCCGTCGCCCGCTATCTGTCGAAAGTGGTGGAGCTCTAGGTGAAGGACTACTACGGCGCGCTGGGCGTCTCGCGGGACGCGACCGAGGCCGAGATCAAGAAGGCGTACCGCAAGCTCGCGCGCGAGCTGCACCCCGATGTCGCGGGCGCGGACGGCGAGGAGCGGTTCAAGGAGGTCTCGGCCGCCTACGACGTGCTCGGCAACGCCGAGAAGCGTGCGCAGTACGACCGCGGCGTGGACCCGCGCTCCGCGTCGGGCGGCGCGGGTGGCCCCCAGGGCTTCGGCTTCGAGGACATCTTCGAGACCTTCTTCGGGGGCGGCGCGGGGCCGTTCGGCTCCGCTCAGCGCGGCCCGGCCTCGCGCACCCAGCGTGGCGGCGACACGCTCGTGCACACCGAGATCACGCTCGAGGAGGCTGTGTTCGGCGTGACCCGCGAGATCCAGGCGGATCTCGCCGACGTCTGCTCGACGTGTCACGGCTCGTGCTGCGCGCCCGGCACCCAGCCGCAGACCTGCCGCCAGTGCAACGGCCAGGGTTCGGTGCAGCGCGTCGCGCGCTCGCTCCTGGGCAACGTCATGACCACCGCGCCGTGCCCGGCGTGCGGCGGCTACGGCACCACCATCGAGACGCCGTGCACCGACTGCTCGGGCCAGGGGCGGACGCACTCGCGTCACACCATCGCGGTGGACATCCCCGCCGGCGTCGAGACGGGCACCCGGATCCGCATGACCGGGGTCGGCGACGCGGGGGTCGCGGGCGGTCAGAAGGGCGACCTGTACATCGAGATCCGTGAGCGCGCGCACGCAGTCTTCGAGCGTCGAGGCTCCGATCTCCACTGCACGCTCGAGGTGCCCATGACCGCCGCGGCGCTCGGCACGGTGCTGTCCGTCGACACGTTCGACGGACCACAGGACGTCGACGTGCGCCCGGGCACCCACGCGGGCTCCACCGTGAAGCTCAAGGGGCTCGGTGTCGGGCGGCTCCAGCGCCAGGGTCGCGGCGACCTGTTCGTGCACCTCGACGTGGTGACGCCGACCGACCTCACCGCCGAGCAGGAGGAGCTGGTGCGTCAGCTCGCCGCGCTGCGCGGGGAGGAGGCGCCGGAGGCGCGGCTCGCGCCCATCGGCGGCGGCGTCTTCTCCCGGCTCAAGGACGCGTTCCTGGGCCGGGAGCGGTGACCGCACCCGTCTTCGTCGATCCCGCGGCCGCGAGTGCGGCCGTGGGGGATCGGATCCGCGTCGAGGGCGACGAGGCGCGCCACGCCGTGACGGTCCAGCGCCGCCGCATCGGTGAGCGCGTCGACGTGGTCGACGGCGCGGGCGCCCGCGCGAGCGGCATCATCGCCGCCACGGGGGACCGGTGGATGGAGGTCGCCGTCGACGCGGTGGGTCGCGACGTCGACCCGCCGGTGACGCTCGTGCAGGCGCTCGCGAAGGGCGGACGGGACGAGCAGGCGGTCGAGGCCGCGGTCGAGCTGGGTGCCACCCGCATCGTGCCGTGGGCGTCCGAGCGCGCGATCGTGCAGTGGCGGGGGCCCAAGGCGGCCAAGGGCCGGGAGAAGTGGGCGTCGCTCGGCCTCGCGGCCGCCAAGCAGAGCCGCCGGGCGTTCGTGCCCGTGGTGGACGATGCCGTGACCTCCAAGCAGCTCGCGGCGCTCGTGCGCGAGGCCGTCGACGCGGGTGACCGCGTGCTCGTGCTCCACGAGGCCTCGGCGGAGCCCCTCGCGGGCCTCGCGTGGGCGGACCCCGACCAGCCCGTGTGGCTGATCGTGGGCCCCGAGGGCGGGATCTCCGACGGGGAGCTCGACGCGCTGCGCGCCGCCGGCGCCGCCGCGGTGGTGCTCGGCCCCCACGTGCTGCGCGCCTCGTCCGCGGGTCCTGCGGCGCTCGCGGCGCTGGGAGCGCTGCGCGGGCACTGGGCCGCACCGCAGGGCCACCCGTCCCGGTGAGCGGTCACTACGCTAGGGGGATGAGCACCACGGACTGCATCTTCTGCAAGATCGTCGCGGGGGAGATCCCCGCGACGAAGGTCGTCGAGACCGAGAACGTCGTCGCCTTCCGGGACATCGCGCCCAAGGCGCCCGTGCATGTCCTGGTCGCTCCCAAGGTCCACGTCCCCGACGTCGCGGCGGCCGCGCGCGAGATCCCCGACGTGCTCGCGGAGATGGCGATCGTCGCCCAGCAGGTCTCCGACGCCGAGTCCGGGGGGCAGCACCGCCTCATCTTCAACACCGGCGCCGCCGCCGGCCAGACCGTCTTCCACGTGCACGCCCACGTGCTCGGCGGCGCGACCCTCGGCTGGGACCCCGCGTGAGCGTAACCCGGGTGGTCGTGGTCGAGGACGCCGCACGGATGCCGGATCTTCTCGGCTCCGGCGATGGCGTGCTCCGCGAGGTGGAGAAGGCGTTCCCCGCGGTCGGCATCATGGTGCGCGGCAACCGCATCACGCTGTCCGGCGACGAGGACGATGTCGCGGCGGCGGCGGGCGCGGTCGAGGAGCTTCGCGACGTGCTGGGCGCGGGCGTCCCGCTGACGCCGGACGTCGCGCGCGAGTCCGTGCGCATGCTGCGCTCGACCCGCGCCTCGGGGGGCGCCGCATCTTCCGTCGGGACCGCGACCGAGGTCGCCGAGCGTCCCGCGGGCGTGCTCAGCCGCTCGATCCTTTCGACCCGCGGGCGCACCATCCGGCCCAAGACGCAGGGCCAGGCGGCATACGTCCACGCGATCGAGTCGCACACCATCACGTTCGGCATCGGGCCTGCCGGCACCGGCAAGACGTACCTCGCGATGGCGCAGGCCGTGGCGGCGTTGCAGTCCAAGCGCGTCAACCGCATCGTCCTCACGCGCCCCGCCGTGGAGGCGGGCGAGCGGCTGGGCTTCCTGCCCGGCTCCCTCTCCGAGAAGATCGACCCCTACCTGCGACCGCTGTACGACGCGCTGCACGACATGGTCGACCCCGAGTCGATCCCGCGCCTCATGGAGGCGGGGACCATCGAGGTGGCGCCGCTCGCGTACATGCGTGGACGGACCCTCAACGACGCGTTCGTCATCCTCGACGAGGCGCAGAACACCACGCGCGAGCAGATGAAGATGTTCCTCACGCGCCTGGGCTTCGGCACCACGATGGTGGTCACCGGCGACGTCACGCAGGTGGACCTGCCGGGGGGGACCAGGTCGGGCCTGCGCGCCGCTTCCGAGATCCTCACGGGCGTCGAGGACATCGCGTTCTGCCACCTGAACGCGGACGATGTGGTGCGTCACCGCCTGGTGAGCGACATCATCACGGCGTACGCCGAGAACGACGAGCGCACGCAGGGACGCGCGCGGCCCACCGGCCAGAAGCGCCGGTTCGACCGGGAGGAGCAGCGATGATCGAGGTCAACAACGAGACCGACGCGACCGTCGACGAGGTCGAGTTCGCGGAGCTCGCGCGCTACGTCCTGGCGCAGATGCATGTCGCGGACGGCGCGGAGCTTGCGATCATGTTCGTCGACGAGGAGGCGATGGAGCAGCTCCACCTCCAGTGGATGGACGAGCCGGGCCCCACGGACGTGCTGAGCTTCCCCATGGACGAGCTGCGCCCCGGCACGCCCGACCAGCCCACGCCTGCGGGGCTGCTGGGCGACATCGTGGTGTGCCCGTCCGTCGCCGCGCGTCAGGCCGCGACGGCAGGCCACTCGGCGGAGGAGGAGATGCTCCTGCTCACCACGCACGGCCTGCTCCACCTCCTGGGCTACGACCACGTCGAGCCCGAGGAGGAGAAGGAGATGTTCGCGCTCCAGCGCAACCTCCTGCTGACGTTCCTCGCGAACCGATGACGTCGACCGCCATCACCCTGCTGGTCGTCGTCCTCGCGGCGGGCCTCGCGGGGGCAGCGGTGCTGCACGCGCTCGTCGCCGCGTTCGAGCAGATCCCCTACGCGGATGAGCGTCGCATCGCCGCGCAGCTGCGTCCGGACGGCCGCCCCACGCGCGCGGCGCGGCTCGCGGCGCTGCCCGACCACGCGGACAACGCGGCCTCCGTCGCGTACGCGGTGCTCGAGGCGGTCGCGCTGGTCGCGTGGACCGCGCTCGCGCTCGAGATCGGTCACGCGGCGGGGTGGGAGACCGAGGCCTCGCTCGTGTTCGCGGTGGCCGTGGCGGGCTTCTTCTCGCTCGTGGTGGTGCGCGCGTGGCCACGTGCCGCCGCCCGGCGGGCTCCCGAGGCGGCGGTGCGGGTGCTCGCGCCGCTCGCGTGGGTGCTCGTGCGGCTCACCTCGCCCATCCGTGCCGTGGTGCCGCCGCTGCGCATCCGTGAGCTGTCGGAGCCGGAGGACCTGGTCGAGCAGGCCACCGATGCGCTCGAGGAGGAGGACGCCGAGCTGCTGCGCTCCGTGGTGGGCCTGGGCGACACCCTCACGCGCGAGGTCATGGTGCCGCGCACCGACATGATCACCATCCAGGCGGGCACGCCGGCGCGCAAGGCGATGCTGCTGTTCATGCGCTCGGGCTTCTCCCGCGTCCCCGTGATCGGGGACGGTGTGGACGACATCCGCGGCGTCCTGTACCTCAAGGACGTGGTCCGGGCGACGTGGGACCACCCGGACCGTCTCGAGGAGCCCGTCGACGCGCTCGTGCGGGACCCCGAGTTCATCCCCGAGTCCGTGCCGGTGGACGACCTCCTGCGCCGCATGCAGGACGAGGTGTTCCACATGGGCGTGGTGGTCGACGAGTTCGGCGGCGTCGCCGGCCTGGTCACCATCGAGGACGCGCTCGAGGAGATCGTGGGCGAGATGGTCGACGAGCACGACCGCTCGGCCCCCGAGGTCGAGGACCTGGGTGAGGGCCGCTACCGTATCCCCGCGCGCTGCGGTCTCGACGAGCTCGCGGAGCTCTTCGAGGTCGAGATCGACGACGAGGATGTCGAGACCGTCGCGGGGCTGCTCGCGAAGGCTCTGGGCAAGGTGCCGATCCCGGGCTCGCAGGCGACCGCGCACGGGCTTGTGCTGCTCGCCGAGCGGGCGGAGGGGCGCAGGCGCAGGCTGGTGTCCGTGATCGCGGAGCGTGCCGAGACGCCGGAGCAGACCGGCGAGAACGAGACGGTGCCGCGCAGGCGCGGACGGAAGGATGACGACGATGAGTGAGCACCGGTCGGGCTTCGTGGCCTTCGTGGGCCGCCCCAACGCGGGCAAGTCCACGCTGATGAACGCGCTCGTGGGCGAGAAGGTCGCGATCATGTCCTCGCGCCCGCAGACCACGCGGCGCGCGATCCGCGGCATCGTCACGCGTGACGATGCCCAGCTGGTGATCGTCGACACGCCCGGCCTGCATCGTCCTCGCACGCTGCTGGGCGAGCGCCTCAACGACCTGGTGCGCGAGACGCTGTTCGAGGTCGACGTCATCGGCTTCTGCCTGCCGGCGGACGAGAAGGTCGGGCCGGGCGACAAGTGGATCGCGCGCGAGCTCGCGGAGACCCGCGCGCCCGTGGTCGCGATCGTGACCAAGGTCGACAAGGTCTCGCGCGAGCGCGTGGCCGAGCACCTGCTCGACGTGTCGCAGCTGGGGGAGTGGGCGGACATCGTGCCCGTGAGCTCCGTCAAGGACATCCAGATCGACACGCTCCTCGACGTGCTCGCGAACCGCCTGCCGGAGGGCCCGCCGCTCTACCCTGAGGGCCACCTCACGGACGAGCCTGAGGACGTGCGCGTCGCGGAGCTCATCCGCGAGGCCGCGCTCGAGGGCGTGCGCGACGAGCTCCCCCACTCGATCGCCGTGGTCATCGAGGAGATGGTCGAGCCCGACTCCGAGGATGCGCATCGACCCGTGCTCGAGATCCGCGCGCACGTGTTCGTGGAGCGCGACTCGCAGAAGGGCATCATCATCGGCAAGGCCGGCTCGCGCCTCAAGGAGGTCGGGGCGACCGCTCGGGCCGGCATCGAGCATCTGCTCGGGCGGAAGGTCTACCTGGACCTGCACGTCAAGGTGGCCAAGGACTGGCAGCGCGACCCCAAGCAGCTCGGGCGCCTCGGCTTCTAGCGGCCCGCGGACAGCCTCCCGGCGGGGAGGGCTGGGGCGTGGACGATGCGCGCGTGGGCTATGGTGGCCGTATGCGTGCACGCTCGCTGCTTATGTGCCGCGACGAGGCCTAGTCCAGGTCGGTCCCTCGTCGCGGCCCTTCGCCTGCCGACCGAGGACCCCAGCGACACAGCGAAGCAGCGAGGAATCATGAGCCACTACACCGGCGGCACCCAGAAGCCGTCCCCCATGCCCATCCGGAAGTACGCGCCGTTCCACGAGCAGATCCGGGTGGATCTGCCGGACCGGCAATGGCCGAGCAAGCGCATCGAGAAGGCGCCGCGCTGGTGCGCGGTGGACCTGCGCGACGGCAACCAGGCCCTCATCGAGCCCATGAACGGCGAGCGCAAGCTGCGCATGTTCGAGCTCCTGGTGCGCATGGGCTACAAGGAGATCGAGGTCGGCTTCCCGAGCGCGAGCCAGACCGACTTCGACTTCGTGCGTCAGCTCATCGAGGAGGACCGCATCCCCGATGACGTCACCATCCAGGTGCTGACCCAGGCGCGCGAGCACCTGATCGAGCGCACCTACGAGTCCCTCAAGGGTGCCAAGCAGGCGATCGTCCACCTCTACAACTCGACGAGCATCCTGCAGCGCGAGGTCGTGTTCCGCGCGGACGAGGACCAGATCCTCGACATCGCGACCCACGGCGCGATGCTCTGCCAGAAGTTCGAGGAGACCATCCCCGACACCCGCGTGTTCTACGAGTACAGCCCCGAGTCCTACACCGGCACGGAGCTCGAGTACGCGGTGCGCGTGTGCAACGCCGTGCTCGACGTGTGGAAGCCCACGCCCGACCGCAAGGTCATCATCAACCTGCCGGCGACCGTCGAGATGGCGACCCCCAACGTGTACGCCGACTCGATCGAGTGGATGAACCGGAACCTCGACTACCGCGACTCGGTGGTGCTGAGCCTGCACCCGCACAACGACCGCGGCACGGCCATCGCCGCCGCGGAGCTGGGCTACATGGCCGGCGCGGACCGCATCGAGGGCTGCCTGTTCGGCAACGGAGAGCGCACCGGCAACGTCGACCTGGTGACCCTGGGCATGAACCTGTTCAGCCAGGGCATCGACCCCGAGATCGACTTCTCCGACATCGACGAGGTGCGCCGCACCGTCGAGTACTGCAACCAGCTCGACGTGCACCCCCGCCACCCGTGGGGCGGCGACCTGGTGTTCACGGCGTTCTCGGGATCGCACCAGGACGCGATCAAGAAGGGCCTCGAGGCGATGGCCGCGAAGGCCGACAGCCAGGGCGTGGGCGTCGACGACCTCCTGTGGGCCGTCCCGTACCTGCCGATCGACCCCAAGGACGTGGGCCGGTCCTACGAGGCCGTCATCCGCGTCAACTCGCAGTCCGGCAAGGGCGGCGTCGCGTACCTGCTGAAGAACGAGCGCAGCCTGGACCTGCCGCGCCGCCTCCAGATCGAGTTCTCGCGCGTGGTGCAGCGCGAGGCGGATGCGACGGGCGCCGAGATGACCGCGGACACGCTGTGGCAGATCTTCGAGGACGAGTACCTCCCTGCGGCGGACCCTGCGCGCAAGTGGGGACGCCTCTCGCTGGTGGGGACGCGCGGCACGTCGAGCGAGACCGGTCCCGACACGCTGTCCGCGGACATCACCGACGGGGGAGCGGCGGTCACCATCGAGGGGTCGGCCAACGGCCCGGTCGCCGCGTTCGTGGCGGCGCTCGCGACGCGCGGCGTGAACGTCGAGGTGCTCGACTACCACGAGCACGCGATGAGCACCGGTGGCGACGCCACCGCCGCCGCGTACGTCGAGTGCGCGATCGGCGACCAGATCCTGTGGGGCGTGGGCATCGATCCGTCGATCACCACCGCGACCCTCAAGGCCATCATCTCCGCGGTCAACCGGGAGGGCCGATGAGGCTCGCCGTCGGCGCGGTCGCGGCGCTCGCGCTCGCGGCGGCGCTCGCCGGCTGCTCGTCGCAGAGCGACACCGAGCTGCCGGACCTCTCGGGGCTCGGTCTCACGTCGACGTCCTGCGAGGACACGGTCCAGATGTCGGGCATCGTCTCCGGCGAGGAGGACGCGGTGCTCGAGTGCTGGACGGGGAGCCCGGAGGCGACGTTCCTCGACACCGCCGACTCGATCCTCGACCTGCTGCTCGACGCGAACGGCTCGGCCGAGGACGTGAGCGGCGCGCTGTGCTGGTCCGACACGGTGACCGACGCGGAGGCGAGCGCGTGCCGCGCGGTGCTCGTCGGCGACACCGAGTCGGGCACGCTCGTGTCCGCGGTGGTGTCGCTCGTCGACCCTGCCGACGTGATCGGCGCCATCTCGGATGACCCCGCGGATGCCGAGGTCGAGGCCGCGCTCGCGGGTGCCGCGCTCGAGGTGCTGGTGTTCAGCGAACCCGTCTCAGCGGAGGTCGGGGACCTGACCGGCGGGTGACGCGACGATGCCCCGGCCGCAGGGCCGGGGCATCGCGTGCGCCGCGTCACGCCGGGACCGCCTCCCGGGTCGCGCGGCGCGGCTTCGCGGGGGCGGTGCGCGGTCCTCCGCGCAGCAGCCATACGGTCAGCCACATCTCGCCCACCATCGACGGGATCGCGACCACCGCGAGCATGACGTCCGCGACCGCGGCGTAGTCCGGGAGCAGCACGTGCGCGAACGTGTCCGCGATGTACGCGCCGCCGGCGAGGATCAGCGCGATCCCGAGGGCGCGCGAGGCGAGCCGCGCATCCACGAGGATCCGCGCGACCACGATGAGGTGCAGGCCGAACGCGACCAGGCCGATCAGCCAGGCCGTGTCGAAGGCGGTCATCGCCGTGCCGACCCAGGCGGCGCGCGCCTCGTCCCCAAGGCCGGCGACGGCGTCGCCGCCGGTGGCGAGGTGGAGCGCGACGGCCATGAACGTCACCGCCGTCGCGAAGACGATGCTGTAGGCGAGCCGCAGCCAGGCCGCGAGCAGCGAGCGCTGCTCCCCGGTGTGCCGGAGCACCTGGTGCAGCGCCCACGCCAGTCCCACATCGATCATGGCGATCGCGATGAAGGCGGCGATCCCGATGCGGAAGGTCGCCGCGTCGCCGGCGATGGCGGCCATGGTGGCGGCGGGGTCGTCGGGCGTGACCATGCGGGTCACGACCGCGAAGTTGGCGAGGATCGCGAGCGCGAAGATCGCGAGGTAGCCGAGGCCGGCCCAGCGGGCGATGCTGCGGGCGGCCGCGGACGTGGGGACGGACGATGCGGTGGTCGGGTCCATGGCGGTCTCCTGGGCGGCGCGCGGGGTCAGCGCTCGACGACGATCGCGGCCTTGCCGGCGATCCGGCCGGCGGCGAGGTCCGCGAGGGCCGTGCCGGCCTCCGCGAGCGGGTAGGTGCGGGTGAGCGCGGGGGACACGTCGCCGGCGGCGATGCGCGCAGCGAGGGACTCGAGCTGCTCCGCGGACGTGACGGCGACGAAGCTGGTGAGGGTCTGGCGCGTGAAGAGCGACACCACCGTGGCGCCCAGCTGGCGCCCGACGCCCCCGGTGAGCGCGTCGCCGCCCTCGCCTCCCACGATCACGAGGGTGCCGGTGGGGGACAGCACCTTGCGCAGGCGACGCAGGGGGGTCAGCCCGCCGACGTCGAGGATCGCGTCGAACTCGAGATCGTGCGAGGTGACGTCCTCGGCGCGGTAGTCGATGACCTCCGAGGCGCCCAGCGCACGGACCAGGTCCGCCTTCGCCGCGCTCGCGACCCCGGTGACGTGCGCTCCCGCGGCGGCGGCGAGCTGGACGATGGACGAGCCCACCCCGCCGGACGCCCCGAGCACGAGCACGCGCTGACCCTCCGTGATGCGGGCGCGCTCGACGGCCCGCAGGGCGGTGACGCCGGAGACGGGCAGGACGGCCGCCTGCTCGAAGCTGAGCGACGCGGGCTTGAGCACGAGCTTGCCCTCCGCGGCGACCGCGCGCGGGGCGTAGGAGCCCTTCGCCGCGCCCATCACCTCGTCGCCGAGCGAGAAGCGGGTCACGCCCGCGCCGATGCCGATCACCACGCCCGCGACGTCCTCGCCGGCGATCGGCTGGCGGGGGCGGCGCAGGCCGAATCCGAGGACGCGGATGACGAGCGGGCGGCCGGTCATGAGGTGCCAGACGCCGCGGTCGACGCCCGCGGCGCGGACCTCGAGGAGGACCTCGCCCGGTCCGGGCCGGGGTGCCTCGACGGTCTCGAGGTGCATGTGCTCGGGGCCGCCGTAGCGGCGCTGGACGGCGGCCTGCATCGTGGTGGTCGCTGCGGTGGGGACGGTGGCGGTCATGGTCCTGCTCCTTCGTGTCGATGCCGTTCGTACTTAGTACGAGTTGCTATGCTCGACCGTAGACGTACTTAGTACGATGCGCAAGGTTCGGAGGCGGATGTGTCGGATGCCAGGCAGGATGGCGCGCAGGATGCTCGCAGGCCGCGGCTGTCGCGGGAGCGCGTGCTCGCCGTCGCGATGGAGCTGGCCGACCGCGACGGGATCGAGGCGCTCACCATCCGCGCGCTCGCGGAGCACCTGGGCACCAAGCCGATGTCGCTCTACCACCACGTGGCCGGCAAGGAGGTGCTGCTCGACGGCATGGTCGACATCGTCTTCTCCGAGATCGAGAAGCCGCCGACGGATCTCGGGTGGCGCGAGGCGCTCCGCGTGCGTTGCCGTTCCGCGCGCGAGGTGCTGGGCCGTCACCCCTGGTCCGTCCCTCTGCTCGAGTCGCGCCATCACCCGGGCCCCGAGCTCCTCGCGCATCACGAGTCCGTGCTGTCCACGCTGGACCGGGCGGGGATGCCGCTGCCGCTCATGGCGCACGCCTACGCGGTGCTCGACAGCTTCGTGTACGGCTTCGCGATGCAGGAGGCCAACCTCGCGGTGCAGCGCGGGGACGAGGACGCGGAGCTGGCCGGGGAGATCGCCGCGGCCTTCGATCCGGACGCCTACCCGATGATGACGCGGTTCGCGATGGAGCACGCGATGCGGCCGGACTTCGACTTCGGGGACTCGTTCGACTACGGGCTCGACCTGCTCCTCGACGGGCTCGCGCGCGCCGTGGAGCGGGCCGGCGCCTGACGCGCGCGACAATGGACCGTGCCCCTCTACCGTGACGACGCCATCGTCCTCCGCACCCACAAGCTGGGCGAGGCCGACCGCATCGTCACGATGCTCACAAGGCGCCATGGCAAGGTGCGGGCCGTCGCGAAGGGGGTGCGGCGCACCTCGAGCCGCATCGGCTCGCGCATGGAGCCCTTCATGCTGGTCGACGTCCAGCTGTACGAGGGGCGCAACCTGGACATCGTGAGCCAGGTGGAGACCAAGGAGCCGTACGCCCGGCGGATCGCGGAGGACTACGCGAAGTTCACCGCGGCGACCGCCATGGTCGAGACCGCGGACAAGCTGGTCGACCACGAGCGCGAGCCGGCGTGGGACCACTACCGCCTGCTGCACGGCGCGCTCGGCACGCTGAGCCGCGGTGAGCACGAGGCCGGGCTGGTGCTCGACAGCTTCCTGCTGCGCGCGCTCGCGCTCGCGGGCTACGAGCCGAGCTTCAGCGACTGCGCGAGCTGCGGGCGTCCCGGGCCTCACCGGGCGTTCGTGGTCGGCGGGGGAGGCGCGGTGTGCGAGTCGTGCCGTCCGCCGGGGGCGGCGGCGCCGGCGCCGGAGACGTTCTCCCTGCTCGAGGCGCTCCTGGTGGGAGACTGGCCCATCGCGGACGCGGCGGACCCGCGTCACCGGCGGGACGCCGCGGGGCTCATCGCGGCGTACGCCCAGTTCCACCTCGAGCGCAAGGTGCGCAGCCTGGGCCACGTCGACCGCTCGTGATCCCGCCCGTGGGGATCACCGAGTTATTTAACAGGATGTTCACCTGATCGTGGCCTATCCGTCCATTTGCGGCCGCTAGGTTGGACGCATCGTCCAGAGGGGCGATGCACCCGACCGAGCCGACCGGAGGACCCCCTGTGCCGCACACCGTGATCTTCGACTTCGACGGGACGTTGGCGTTGGGCGAGGGACCGCTCGACGCCTACGTCCGGTGCGTGGACGAGGTCGCCGGCGTCGAGGGCTTCGCGGCCGCAGCAGCGACCGAGCGGGCACGGCTGCTGACCGAGCCGGGTCGCTACCGCGACGCGTATCACGCGGTCGCAGTCGCGGCGGCGGGGCTCGGCATCGACGAGGACGCGCTCCAGCAGGGCTACCTGCGCAGCCGCGACCTGCTTGCGACCGAGGCGGCGCCCATCGAGCCCGCGCCCGGGCTCGGGGAGTTCCTTCGCCGCCTCGCCGCGCACGCGGAGCTGGTGCTGGTCACCAACGCGCCCGAGACCCGCATCCCCGAGGCGCTCGAGGCGCTCGGTGCCGCCGGCGTCTTCACGCGGGTGGTGTGCTCGGCACGCAAGCCGCTGGGCCTCGCCGCGGTGATCGAGGAGGTCCTGCCGCTCGGTCCCGTGCTGTCCGTCGGCGACATCGACGAGTTCGACCTGGCGCCCGCGCGAGAGCGCGGCGCCGCGACCGCGCTCGTGGGCGCCGCCGCGGCGGCACCGGCAGCCGAGGTCACCTTCGCCGCGGAGCGCCTCGAGCTCCTGTACGCGGCGATCGAAGCGTGGGCCGCCGACTCGGCGCCCCTCGAGGACGTGCCCTCCGGCACCTCCCGCACCACCGGCACCACCCGTTCCTGAGCAGCACCCATCCTCATGAAAGGCACGTCTGACATGCGCACCCCGCTCATCACCGTTGGCCTCGCGGCCTCGGCCCTCGTCGCACTCGCCGGCTGCAGCGCCGACGCCGACCCCGCCTCGACCGCGACCTCCGGCGGGACCGCCGCCGAGGCCGGCTCGGAGTGGCCCACCGAGATCACCCTCGCGCTGATCCCCAACGAGAACGTCACCGACCTCATCACCTCGGTCGAGCCGCTCACCGACTACCTGAGCGAGGAGCTCGGGATCACGGTCGAGGGCGTCGTGACCAAGGACTACCAGGCCGCCGTCGAGGCGATCGGCTCGGGCCAGGCGCAGATCGCGATCGCGGACGCGGGCTCGCTCGCCGCGGCGGAGGACCTCTACGGCGCTCACGCGGTGCTCCAGGACGTCCGCTACGGCGCGTCGCAGTACGCCTCGATGTACTTCACCAACAACCCGGACAAGTACTGCGACGACGAGCCCGTCGAGGCGACCTACGCCGCGACCGGCCAGACGTTCCTGTACTGCAACGGTGTCGCGTCGGGCGACGACAACACCGGCGTCGGCCCGGTCGCGCAGGACAAGCTGGCGCTCATCGAGGAGGGCACCGCCGTCGCGTTCGGCAACACCACCTCGCCCGCCGGCTACCAGCTCCCCGTGCTCGCGCTCGAGGCGAACGGCGTCGACATCGACTCGCTCGACCAGGTGCCGGTGACCGGCAACGACACGCTGCTCATGGCGGTCTACAACGGCGACGCCGAGGTGGGCTTCGCGTACTGGGACGCGCGGTCCTCGGTCTCCGCCGAGGAGGTCCCCGACCTGGGTGAGAAGGTCGTCGTCTTCGGCCTGTCGGAGATGTACCCCAACGGCGGCGTGGTCCTCTCGGACGAGCTCCCCGCGGACCTGCGCGACGAGATCACGTCGCTGCTCGACGGCTTCGCCGACGTGGACCCCGACACGCTGATGAACATCTTCAGCCAGACCGACTGGGTCCCGGCGGACGCCGCGGCGATCGACCTCGCACGCGAGGTCAACGCCCGCTTCAGCGGACAGTGATGAGCGAGACCATCACCGGGTCGGAGGCCGGGGGCGTCGCGCCCCCGGCCTCCGGGCCGTGGCCCATCGAGCTCGACGATGTCACCGTGCGCTACCCGAACGGGGTGGTCGCGCTCAAGAACGTGTCGCTGTCGATCGCCGCGGGCGAGATGGTGGCCGTGGTGGGGCTGTCCGGCTCGGGCAAGTCGACCATGATCCGCACCGTCAACGGGCTCGTGCAGCCCACGGGCGGCCGCGTCACGGTCGGTCCGCACGCCGTGAGCGAGCTGCGCGGGCGCGCGCTGCGCGAGGCGCGCGGCGATATCGGCATGATCTTCCAGGCCTTCAACCTCGCGGACCGCGCCAGCGTGTTCCACAACGCGCTGGTGGGTCGCTTCGCGCACATGCCCACGTGGCGGACGATGCTCGGGCTCGCCTCCGCCGAGGACCGCGACATGGTGATGAGGTCGCTGGACTCGGTAGGCATGCTCGAGAAGGTGTGGCACCGCGCCGGTGCGCTCTCCGGCGGGCAGAAGCAGCGCGTCGCGATCGCGCGTGCGCTGAGCCAGGAGCCCGCCGTGATGCTCGCCGACGAGCCCGTCGCGAGCCTCGACCCGCCGACCGCCCACGCCGTGATGGCGGACCTCGAGGACATCAACGCCTCACGCGGCCTCACGGTCCTGGTGAACCTGCATCTCATGGACCTCGCGCGTCAGTACACCACCCGCATGATCGGCCTGCGCGCCGGCGAGGTGGTCTTCGACGGACCCGCCGCCACCGCGACGGACGCCGACTTCGAGGCGATCTACGGCCGCCCTGTCCAGGCGCGCGACAGGCTGGGGGAGTGACGCGGTGACCGGCGCATCGTCCCTCGCGACCGCGGAGCGGGTCGCCCGCATCCCCGCGCGACCGCGCACGTGGCCGCGCACGCTGGGAGTCGTCGGGGTGCTCGCGGTGCTGACCGCGCTCACCGCGACGCCCGCGCTCGGCGGGGTCGAGATCGACCTGGGCGCGATCGCGAAGAACTGGACCAACGGCGCGGACCGCATCGCCCAGATGCTGACGCCCGACCTCTCGGTGCTCCCGCGCACGTGGCAGCCGCTGCTCGAGACGCTGCAGATGGCCGTGGTGGGCGCCGCGATCTCCGCCGCCCTCGCGATCCCGCTGTCGATGTGGGCGGCGCGCCCGACCAACCCCCGTACGCCCACGCGCATGGCCGTGCGGTTCGTGCTCAACATGATCCGTGCCGTCCCCGACCTGGTCTACGCGACGATCCTTGTCGCGATGGTGGGCGTAGGCGCGCTGCCCGGCGTCATCACCCTGGTGCTGTTCGACGTGGGCATCGTGGTCAAGCTGGTGTCCGAGGCGATCGACTCGGCGGACTCCGCCTACATGGAGGCCGGTCGAGCCGCGGGCGGCACCCAGACCCAGATCAACCGCCTCACGGCGCTGCCGCAGACCTGGCCCGCGTACGTGTCCCAGGTGCTGTACTCGCTCGAGCTCAACGTGCGCATCTCCGCGATCCTGGGCCTCGTGGGGGCGGGCGGCATCGGTCGCCTCATCGACGAGATGCGCGGGTTCTACCGCTACGACGCGCTCTCGACGATCGTGCTGGAGATCCTCATCGTCGTGGTGTTCATCGAGCTCGCCTCCAACATCCTGCGGAAGAGGCTGCGATGACCGCGCTCGCCGTGCGCGCACCGATCGCGCCTCCCCGGCCCCGCCGCCTCGCGGTGAGGATCGCCTCCTGGACCGTCGCCGCCGTGGTGGTCGGGGCCTTCGTGGGCCTCGACATCGAGTGGGACAAGCTCGCCGACCTCCCGGGCGACCTGGTCCACTACGGCTCGCTCATGTTCTCCGACCCGGACTGGTCGATGCTGCCCGAGGCGCTGCGCCAGACGTGGCGCTCGGTGTCGATGGCGTGGCTCGGCGCGCTTCTGGGCGTGGTGCTGTCGACGATGCTGGGGATCCCCGCGGCCGAGGGCGTGGGGCCGCTGTGGCTGCGCCTGCCGCTGCGCGGGCTGTTCGCGATCATCCGCGCCGTGCCCGAGGTGGTCATCGCGATCATCATCCTCACCGTCACCGGTCTCACACCGTTCACCGGCGCGCTCGCGCTGGCGATCGGCGGCATCGGCACCCACGCCAAGTGGACCTACGAGACGGTCGAGTCGGCCCCGGGCGGCGCGGTCGAGGCCGTGCGCGCGGGCGGCGGCGGCCTGCTCGCGACGATCCGGTGGGGTCTGTGGCCCGTGATCTCGCCCGAGCTCGCCTCGCTCGCGCTCTACCGCTTCGAGATCAACGTGCGCACGTCCGCCATCCTGGGCCTCATCGGCGTGGGCGGCATCGGCGACATGCTCACCACCTACACTCAGCATCGTCAGTGGGACACCGTGGGCGTGCTCATCATCGTCGTCATCGTGGTGACGATGACCATCGACGCCGTCTCCGGCGCGATCCGCCGCAGGATCATGGAAGGGGCCAAGGTTCGTGGCGTGGACAGGAGCTCCTGACGCACCGCCGACGGTGCGCATCGCGGCGCTGGTGCCCTCGCTCGCGAAGGGCGAGCGCAAGGTCGCCGAGGCGATCGCGGCCGATGTCGAGCGCGCGGTCGACATGACGGCGCAGGAGCTCGCCGACGCCGTCGGCGTGGGCCGCGCCTCGGTGGTCCGGACCGCGCAGACGCTCGGCTTCGAGGGCTACCCGCAGCTGCGCGTCGCCCTCGCGCGCGAGCGGGCGCTCGCCGCTCCGGCGGCGCCCGTCGCGGCCGGGAGCCTGGGCGTGGTCCAGGCGGCGGTCGACCGCTTCGCCCGGTCGCTGCCGCACACGGCCGCGGCGCTCACGTCGGACGTGGTCGAGGCCTTCGTGACGGCGCTCGACGAGGCACCCCGGCTGGTGATCGCGGCAAGCGGCCTGTCGGCACCGCTCGGGCACGACGCGGCGATGCGTCTCACGAGCGCGGGCCGTCCCGTCGAGTTCCAGCCGGACCCGCTGTCGCAGCACATCGCCGCGCGGCAGCTCCGCCCGGGTGACGTGCTGTTCGTGATCTCGGGCTCCGGGGCCACGGTGGGATCGCTCCACGCCGCCGACGCGGCGCGGGAGGCGGGCGCCACCGTGCTCGCGCTCACGGCCTTCGCGCGGGCGCCGCTGGTGTCGCGAGCGACCACCACGCTGGTGGTGCCGCCCGTGACGGACTCGTTCCAGGACGAGCTCACGCAGACGTCCCGTGCCGCGTTCGCGCTCGTCATCGAGGCGCTCGTCGAGGCGTTCGTGGTGCGACGCGGCCCGCGCGCGCGGGAGGCGCGGGCGGCGGCCCTCGCCGTGGTCTCGGAGAGCCTGGGGGAGTAGCGGGCCCTCCGAGCCCGGTCGCGCATCGTCCGCCGCTAGGCTGACCGGCGTGACCTACGCGCGCCCGTTCCCCCATGCCTCCGGCGCGACGCCGCCCGCCCTGCCGCCCGAGGCCGTGCCCAGGCACGTGGCCGTGGTGATGGACGGCAACGGCCGCTGGGCCAAGGAGCGCGGGCTGCCCCGCACCGAGGGGCACGCCAGGGGCGAGGCCTCGCTGCTCGACGTGGTGGCCGGCGCGGTCGAGATCGGGGTCACCCACCTGAGCGCCTACGCGTTCTCCACCGAGAACTGGAAGCGCAGCCCCGAGGAGGTGCGCTTCCTCATGGGCTTCAACCGCGACGTCATCCGTCGCCGCCGCGACGAGATGCACTCGTGGGGTGTGCGCGTGCGCTGGGCGGGGCGGCGGCCCAAGCTCTGGCGCTCCGTCATCACGGAGCTCGAGAAGGCCGAGGAGCTGACCCAGGACAACACCGGGCTCACGCTCACGATGTGCGTGAACTACGGCGGCCGTGCGGAGATCGCCGATGCCGCCAAGGCGATCGCGCTGCGTGTCGCGGCCGGGGAGCTCGACCCGTCCAAGGTCACCGAGAAGACCCTCGCGGCACACCTCGACGAGCCCGACATGCCCGACGTCGACCTCTTCTGGCGCTCCAGCGGCGAGCAGCGGTCGAGCAACTTCCTGCCGTGGCAGGCGGCCTACGCGGAGTACGTGTTCAGCGACACGCTGTGGCCCGACGTGGATCGCACGCACCTGTGGGCCGCGATCGAGGAGTACGCACGGCGCAACCGTCGCTTCGGCGCCGCCTGAGCGGTCCCGTGCGGCGCCTCAGGCGCCTTCGACCGGGGACGGTGCGAGGGCGGCGTCCTGGGGAGCACGGCGGCGGCGTGCCAGGAGGAGCACGGCGACGGCGGCGATCAGGAGCACGCTGCCGCCGAGCGCCCACGGGGACATGGTGAAGGCCTTGAAGGCCGAGTACCCGACCACCTCGTACGCCGCGGCCCAGAGCAGGCAGCCGGGGAGCATCGCGAGCGTGTAGCGGCCCCAGTGCATGCGGGCGTAGCCCGCGCCTCCGTTGACGAGCGACTGGATGCCGAGCGTGAGGAAGGACAGCGGGATGGCGATCCAGCCCCAGCGCTCGGTGAAGGCCTGCGCCTTGGTCATCGTGGGGCCGCTGAACCTCCGCGCGATGCGCGCGCGCCTGCTGTCCTGGGCGTCGGCACGGTCGGCGACGGCATCCGCGCCGGCGCGCGCCCATCGCGCGATCCAGTAGGTCGCCTGCGTGCGGAAGAAGACGATGCACACGAGCGCCGCGAACAGCCACCACCAGGGGCCGTCCTCGACGAAGTCGGGGATGCCGGGCATCAGTCCTTCCCTGCGGCGGCGCACTCGGGGCAGATGCCCGTGAGCTCGATCGTGTGCTGGATGTCGCCGTAGCTGTGCTGCTCGGCGATGCGGTGCGCGAAGGCCTCGAACTCGGGCACGTCGATCTCGACGGCCTTGCCGCAGCCGCGGCAGCGGAGGTGGTGGTGGTGCTCCTCGCCCGCCTCGCAGCGTCGGTAGAGCGTCTCGCCCGACTCGGCGACCACGGCATCGACCTCGCCCTGGTCGGCGAGCGACTGGAGCCCGCGGTAGACCGTCGCGAGGCCGATGGTGGAGCCTTCGGAGCGCAGGCGCTCGTGCCATGCCTGGGCCGAGCGGAAGTCGCGCGTGTCGAGCGCCTCGAGGATCTCGCGGCGCTGGCGCGTCATGCGGGGCGCGGGTGTGGCGGCGCTCATCGGCGAACCCCCTTGAGCAGGGTGGTGACGGCAGCCACCACGACGTACAGGGCCACGCCGAGCACCACGATGAGCGAGCCGGGCTGGATGTCCTGGAAGACCGTGATCCAGATGCCCGTGAGGGTCAGCACCGCGCCGATCCCCATCGCGAGGTGCATGGTGCGCGAGAAGGACCGTGTGAGCAGCTGCGCGATCGCGACGGGGACGATCATGAGCGCGCTCACCAGCAGCACGCCGACCACGCGCATCGCGACGGTGATGGTGACGGCGGCGAGCACCGCGACCACCATGTTGAGGGCGTCGACCGGGAGCCCGGTGGAGCGCGCGAACTCCTGGTCGTGCGTGACCGAGAACAGCGCGGCCCGGAGGCCGAGCCCGATGACGAGGATCAGGGCGGCGAGACCCACGCTCAGCCAGACGTCGCCCCACGTGACCGTGGAGATCGAGCCGAACAGGTAGCCCAGCAGGTTGGCGTTCGAGCCGCCCGCGAGGCCGATGAGCAGCACGCCGGACGCGATGCCGCCGTAGAAGAGGATCGCCATGACGATGTCGGCCGCGGTGCCGCGAGAGCGCATGCGCTCGATCACCACGGCTCCGATGATCGCGAAGACCACGGCGCCCGGGATCGCGAGGGCGTCCTGCCGCGCGAGGTCGAAGAAGCTGCCGGCGAGCCAGCCGGCCGCGACGCCGGCGAGCGCGACGTGACCGATGCCGTCGCCGAGCAGCGCCATGCGGCGCTGGACCAGATAGGTGCCCATCACGGGCGCAGCGGCCCCGACGAGCAGGCCGACGATGAGCATCCGCTGGATGAGCGGCTCCTGGAGCAGGCTCACAGCGACTCCAATCCGAGCGTCGCGCCGTCGCGGGGCGGCGGGTCGGTGTGCGGGTGGTCGTGGTCGTGGCCGGGGAGGGCGTGGACGCCCAGGTCCTTGGGGGGCACGCCGTCGTAGGTCACGCAGCCATGCTCGAGCACCACGGCGCGGTCGATGTGGCGCATGAGCGCGCCGAGCTCGTGGAGCACGACGACGATGCCGACGCCCTCCTCCTTGAGGTGACCGAGCGTGTGGGAGAACTGGACCTGCGACTCGAGGTCGACGCCCGCCATGGGCTCGTCGAGGATGAGCAGGCGGGGCCGACGGACCAGCGCGCGGGCGATGAGCACGCGCTGCTGCTGGCCGCCGGAGAGGCGGGACACGTCGCGCTTGGCGAGGTCCTCGACGCCCATGGAGGCGAGCGCCTCGCGGGCGCGCGCCTTGGCGTCGCGCGGCGGGACCAGGCCACGCAGCCGCGAGCCCACGCGACCATCGAGCTCACGGCTGCCGAGCAGGCCCGACGTCACCACCTCGATCGCGGTCGCGGAGACTCCGCCCGCCGCGGTGATCCGCTGGGGGACGTAGCCGAGCCGCGCACGCGCCTGCGGTGAGGCGGGGGCGCCGAAGAGGTCGATGCTGCCGGCGGTGGTGGGCACGGCGCCGACGATCGAGCGGACGAAGGTCGACTTGCCCGAGCCGTTGCCGCCCATGAGCGACACCACCTCGCCGGGGCGGGCCGTCAGCGAGACGCCGTGGAGGATCTCGGTGCCCTGGAGGGAGACGCGGACGTCCCTCGCCTCGACCAACGAGGTAGGGACGTCCGGGTTCGAGGGGTGGTCACTCACAGCCGAGCGCATCCTCCAGCACGGAGAGGTTCCTGGTCATGACGCCAATGTAGTCGTCGCCGTCGGCCACGGTCTCCACGGGGCTGAGCACCTCGGTCTCGACGCCGACGTCGCTCGCGAGGGCCTCGGCGACGGACGCGCTCACGGCGTCCTCGGTGAAGATCGTGGTCGCGCCGGTCTCGGCGATGATGTCCTTGATCTCGAGGATGCGCGCGGGCGAGGGCTCGCTCTCGGGGTCGAGGCCCGCGATGCCCTCCTGGTGCAGGCCGTACGCCTCCGCGAGGTACCCGAAGGCCTCGTGCCCGGTGACGATGGTGTCGCGCTCGCACTGCGCGAGGCCCGTGGCGTACTGGTTGTCGAGGTCCTCGAGCGCGGCGTGGAGCGTGGCGGCGTTCGCGGTGTAGGTGTCGGCGTTGTCGGGGTCGGCCGTGGCGAACGCCTCGCCGACCGCATCGGCGAGGTGGGCGAGCAGGTCGGGGTCGAGCCAGAAGTGCGGGTCCGACGAGCCGTGGTCGTGCTCGTCCTCGCCCTCCTCGTCGGCGTGCTCCTCCGCCGCGTGGAGCTCGATCACCTCGGCGGCGTCGAGCGCCTCGACGCCGGTGGTCGAGATCGCGTCGTCGACCGCGGGCTGGAACTCCGAGAGGTACAGCGCAAGGTCCGCGGTACCGAGCTGGCGCGCGGTGGCGGGGGAGAGCTCGACGTCGTGCGGCTCGACGCCGGCCGGGGTCATCGACACCACGACGATGCGGTCGCCGCCCACCTGCTCGGCGACGAACTGGAGCGGGTAGAACGCGGTCGCGACCGTCAGCGCGCCTTCGGCGGAGGCGGACCCGTCCGCGCCGGGCTCCGTGGTGGAGCAGGCGGTGAGCGTGAGGGTCGAGGCCGCGGCGGCGGCGATGAGGGCGGAGGTCTTCTTCATGGTCGCCATTCTAGGCACAGATGAGAATGATTGTCGAAATCAGGACTGTGGTCCCGGACGGCCCTCGCGCCCGGCGTGCGGGCCGCCGCCCGGCCGGTCGCGCATCGTCCCCCGGTCGGCACGCCGCTAGACTGTCGCGAGCGATTCCGACCCCCTTGCACTAGGAGCATCACGTGGCCGCACCCAGCCGTCTCGACAACGCCATCTCGCTCGCGAAGCGCCGCGGCTTCGTGTTCCCGTGCGGCGAGATCTACGGAGGCACGCGCTCCGCGTGGGACTACGGACCGCTGGGCGTCGAGCTCAAGGAGAACATCAAGCGCCAGTGGTGGCGCGCGATGGTCACGTCGCGTGACGACATCGTCGGTCTCGACTCGTCCGTCATCCTGCCCCCGCAGGTGTGGGAGGCCTCCGGCCACATCGCCGCGTTCGTCGACCCGCTGGTCGAGTGCCTGTCCTGCCACAAGCGCTACCGCGAGGACCACCTGCTCGAGGAGTTCGAGGAGAAGAAGGGCCGCGCTCCCGAGGGCGGCCTCGCCGAGATCGCGTGCGCCGCGTGCGGCACCCGCGGGCAGTGGACCGAGCCGAAGATGTTCAACGGCCTGCTGCGCACCTACCTGGGCGCCGCGTCCGACGACTCCGGGCTGCACTACCTGCGCCCCGAGACCGCGCAGGGCATCTTCATCAACTTCGAGAACGTCATGCGCACCGCGCGTCAGAAGCCCCCGTTCGGCATCGCGCAGGTGGGCAAGTCCTTCCGCAACGAGATCACCCCCGGCAACTTCATCTTCCGCACCCGCGAGTTCGAGCAGATGGAGATGGAGTTCTTCGTGGTGCCCGGCACCGACGAGGAGTGGCACCAGCACTGGATCCAGACCCGCAAGGACTGGTACACGGACCTGGGCATCTCCGAGGACAACCTGCGCCTCTACGAGCACCCGCAGGAGAAGCTCTCGCACTACTCCAAGGGCACCACGGACATCGAGTACCGCTTCGGCTTCCAGGGCTCGGAGTGGGGCGAGCTCGAGGGCATCGCGAACCGCACCGACTTCGACCTGTCGACGCACGCCAAGCACTCGGGCAAGGACCTCAGCTACCTGGACCCGGCCACGAACGAGCGCTACGTGCCCTACGTGATCGAGCCGGCCGCGGGCCTGTCCCGCTCGCTCATGGCGTTCCTGGTCGAGGCGTACACCGAGGAGGAGGTGCCCACCGCGAAGGGCGGCACCGAGACCCGCACCGTGCTGCGCCTGGACCACCGCCTCGCGCCGGTCAAGGCCGCGGTGCTGCCGCTGTCGAAGTCCGCGGACCTGGTGCCCACCGCCGAGGCGCTCGCGAAGGAGCTGCGCGGCGCGTGGAACATCGACGTCGACGTCACCCAGTCCATCGGCAAGCGCTACCGCCGTCAGGACGAGGTCGGCACGCCGTACTGCATCACGATCGACTTCGACACGCTCGACGACCAGGCCGTCACCATCCGTGACCGCGACACCATGCAGCAGGAGCGCGTCGCGCTCTCGCAGGTGAGCGGCTACCTCGCGCAGCGGCTCATCGGGGCCTGATCTTGGGGGCGGGCCACTCGCACTCCGAGGTCCCACCGCGGGCATCCGTCGCCACGACGCGCCTCCTGTGGGCGCTCGTGGGCGGCGTGCTCGCCGCGGTGGTCCTGGGGGCCGCGCTGACGTGGCCCTCCTCCTGGGACTCGCTCGGTTCGCAGAGCCTGCTCTACGCGGACGCGCGCAGGCTCGACGCCACGGTGGTATCCACCGACCTCGAGTCCGGCACCACCACGGTCGAGATCACCACGGAGGGGGCCGAGGGTGAGCGCGAGCTCTCGCCCACCGGCATCCCTTCGCTCGAGCTCAACCCGGGCGACGAGGTACGGGTGGTCGAGCTCGACGACGGCAGCGTGGTCTTCTCCGACTTCGAGCGCACCTCGCCCATCCTCGCGCTGTTGATCGTCTACGTGGTGCTGGTTGTCGCGGTCGCGTGGTGGCGGGGGATCGGGGCGCTGCTGGGGCTCGCGGCGGCGTTCGGCATCATCGCGTTCTACACGGTGCCGGCGCTGTTCGACGGCGCGAACGCGCCGCTGGTCGGGCTGGTCACATCGGTCGGCGCGCTCGCGGTGCTGCTCTACATCGCGCATGGCTTCAACGCACGCACCACCACCGCGTACCTCGGGACCGTGGCGGGCCTGTTCGCGACGGCGATCCTGGGCACGTGGGCGGTCCACGCGGCGAACATCCCCGGAGTGCCCTCCGAGGCGGAGATCAACCTCACCTTCCTCGACGCCTCGATCTCGCTGCACGGGCTCGCGCTGTGCGGGCTCATGATCGCGGGGCTCGGCGTCCTCAACGACGTCACCATCACCCAGGCCTCGGCCGTGTGGGAGCTGGGGAAGGCGCGTCCGGACCTCGGGGCGTGGCAGCTGTTCTCGCGCGGCATGCGCATCGGCCGCGACCACATCGCGTCGACCGTGTACACGATCGCCTTCGCGTACGTGGGCGCCTCCCTGCCGCTTATCATGCTCATCGCCGCCTACGACGACCCGATCTCTGGCGCGATCACCTCCTCCGAGCTCGCGGGCGAGGTGGTGCGGACGCTGGTCGGGTCGATCGGTCTGGTGCTCGCGGTGCCGCTCACCACGGCGATCGGCGCCATGATCGTCGGCTTCAGCGGCGAGGCGGAGGACGATGCGGCGGCCGGGCCGGGCGACGATCACCCCACGGACGCGGAATCCGGGGGGCGCGCGGAGGGGCGCGTCGAGGGTCCGTCAGGGGTCGAAAAGGGCTCGGATGGGGCTTTGACGAAGCCAAATGTGACCGAAACGTGATGTTTTCCACTGATTTGCCCCGTTCCTCTTGACGCGCCATACGCCGTGGCCCCAACCTTGTCGTGGCGGGCATTCGGGGATGCGGATCGCATCCTCTGGGGGACACAGGCGAATGCCACCGTCCCTCATTGCACGTCGTGGCTGCGCGCCTGGTCGCTGCGCCACGGCGCCTCGCGCCCGGGCTTTCCCTCAGCGGCCCGGGCGCGAGTGCGCCTGCCGTCGTTCCGGCCTCTCCACGGTGCCGCCGAGGGCTCACATCTCCTCGCGCATCGTGCTCGCCAGGGTCCCGTCGGCGGCCTGAGAGAATGGACCCCATGACCCCGACCACCCGCCTGCTCCCGCCGCTGCGCATCGGTCCGCTTGAGGTGGACACGCCCGTGATCCTCGCGCCGATGGCCGGCATCACCAACGCCGCGTTCCGCCGCCTGTGCCGCGAGCACGGCGGCGGGCTCTATGTGGCCGAGATGGTGACCTCGCGCGCGCTCGTCGAGCGGACGCCCGAGTCGCTGCGGATCATCGCTCACGACCCCGACGAGACCCCGCGCTCGGTCCAGGTGTACGGCGTCGATCCGGCGACCATCGGCGCGGCCGTGAAGATGATCTGCGAGGAGGACCGCGCGGACCACATCGACATGAACTTCGGCTGCCCGGTGCCCAAGGTGACCCGCAAGGGCGGGGGAGCGGTGCTGCCGTGGAAGCGCGATCTGTTCCGTGACATCGTGCGGGCTGCGGTGCGCGAGGCGTCGAAGTTCGACATCCCGGTCACGGTGAAGATGCGCAAGGGCGTCGACGACGACCACCTCACGTATCTGGACGCGGGCCGCACCGCCGAGAAGGAGGGTGTGGCCGCGGTCGCGCTGCATGCGCGCACGGCCGCCGAGTACTACAGCGGGACTGCGGACTGGTCGGCGATCGCCCGCCTCAAGGAGACCGTCACGTCGATCCCCGTGCTGGGCAACGGCGACATCTGGCAGGCCGAGGACGCGGTCCGCATGGTCGAGGAGACCGGGTGCGACGGCGTGGTCGTCGGGCGCGGGTGCATGGGTCGGCCGTGGCTCTTCGCGGACCTCCAGGCCGCGTTCGAGGGACGACCCGAGCGGGTGCAGCCGGGTCTGCGCGAGGTCGCTGCCGCCATCTACCGACACGGCGAGCTCATGGTCGGCCACTTCGGCGACGACGAGGACAAGGCGATGCGCGAGATCCGCAAGCACATGTCCTGGTACCTCAAGGGCTACCCCGTGGGTGGCGAGGTGCGTCGGTCGCTCGGGCTGGTGTCGACCCTCGCCGAGCTGCGGGAGATCCTCGACACCCTAGATCTCGAGTCGCCGTACCCGGGCGAGGAGGCCGAGGGGCCGCGGGGCCGGCAGGGCTCGGCGCGCGTGCCGGCGTGCCCCGAGGGCTGGCTGGACACGCAGGACATCACGCCGGATCTCGAGCTGCGGCTGCGTGAGGCGGAGCTGAGCGTCTCCGGGGGCTGACACCAGGGTCGGGTTCCGCAATCGAGCCCCCATGCTCGGGGGCTTTCGCTCCGTGCCCGTGCCCGTGCCTCGTGCGTGCGCTGTGCCGCTGTCCGGGCGTGCCGGTAGGGCGCCCGCCTGTGGGGTGGGCGCGGTGGGGCGTGGCAGTTAGTGGGGTGGGTTCGCGGTGGTGGGTGTGCGTGGGGGTAGGTCGACGTGGAGGGCGGTTTTGCCGCCTGGTCTGGGGGTGCGTTTGGGGTCGATGCTTGCGGGTGGGGTGAACCAGACCTCGGTGGGGGTGGCGTGGACTTGCCAGCCGTCGTCGTGGATGCGGTGGTGACAGCGGGTGCACAAGAGGACCCCGTTGGATAGGTCGGATGGGCCGCCGTGGGACCAGTGGCGGATGTGGTGGGCGTCGCACCACGAG
>NZ_BBLV01000021.1:0-16139 GCF_000971115.1 Demequina gelatinilytica
CGCGCCGATAATCGCGCCGACACGCGCGTGTCGTGGGTCCGATTCGCACCGTGCGCCCGTACCTTCGACCTTGAACGACTTGACATAACTATAACTCTCAACTAGAGGGTTAAGGTTGAAGGGACAGGCACATGGCCGCACCGCAGAACTACATCACGCACATCAAGGTCGTCGGCGTGGGCGGCGGCGGCGTGAACGCCGTGAACCGCATGATCGATGTCGGCCTCAAGGGTGCCGAGTTCATCGCGATCAACACCGACGCGCAGGCGCTCCTCATGTCCGACGCGGACGTGAAGCTCGACATCGGCCGCGAGCTCACCCGCGGCCTCGGCGCCGGCGCCGACCCCGAGGTGGGGCGCAAGGCCGCCGAGGACCACGAGGACGAGATCGCCGACGCCCTGCGCGGCGCGGACATGGTGTTCGTGACGGCGGGCGAGGGCGGCGGCACCGGCACGGGCGGCGCGCCCGTGGTCGCGCGGATCGCGCGATCGCTCGGCGCCCTCACCGTCGGCGTGGTGACGCGACCGTTCGGCTTCGAGGGCCGCCGTCGCGCGGACCAGGCCGAGAACGGCATCGCGATGCTGCGTGACGAGGTCGACACCCTCATCGTCATCCCGAACGACCGCCTGCTCGACATCTCCGACGCGCAGCTGAGCGTGCTCGGCGCATTCGCCGCCGCGGACCAGGTGCTCCAGGGCGGTGTGCAGGGCATCACCGACCTCATCACCACGCCCGGCCTCATCAACGTCGACTTCAACGACGTGAAGTCCGTCATGCAGGGCGCGGGCACCGCGCTCATGGGCGTGGCGAGCGCGCGTGGCGAGAGCCGTGCGCTCGAGGCTGCCGAGGGCGCGATCGCGTCCCCGCTGCTCGAGGCCTCGATCGAGGGGGCGCACGGCGTGCTGCTGTCGATCTCGGGCGGCTCCAACCTCGGCATCAAGGAGGTCGAGACCGCGGCCCGACTGGTGCGCGAGGCGGCGCACCCCGAGGCCAACATCATCTTCGGTACCGTCATCGACGACTCGCTGGGCGACGAGCTCCGCATCACGGTCATCGCCGCCGGCTTCGACGGCGGCGCCCCGACGCACCGCTCGCACACGGGTGCGCTCGGATCGATCGAGTCCGCCCCCGCGCCCAAGGCGGAGGAGCTCGAGCCCATCGACGCGCCGATCGAGGCCGACGTCATCCCGGCCGCACCCGCGGCGGTCGACCCCGCGCCCGCCACCGATGCGATCCCCCTGCAGCCGACGCGTCCCGCGGCGGACACGCTCGACGTGCCCGAGTTCCTCCGGTAGGAGCGGATGCTCGACGCAGGGCTGCCGGTCCGCGCGTTCTTCACCGCGCGGGCCGGCGGCTCGTCGCCGGAGCCCTACGGCTCCCTCAACCTCGCATGGCACGTGGGTGACGATCCGGAGGCGGTCGCGCGCAACCGCGCGGTCGTGTCGGTGGCCGCCGGCGCGCCCGTGTCGTTCCTCCAGGCGGAGCACGGGATCCGCGTCGCCATGGTGACGCGCCCGGGAGAGGAGCCCGGGCCCGCGGACGTGCTGGTGACGCGCACGCCGGGCGTCGCGCTCGGCGCGATCGCCGCGGACTGCCTTCCCGTCCTCATGCACGATGCGCTCACAGGAGCCGTCGCCGCCGTGCATTCGGGCCGCGAGGGCGTGCGTCGAGGCGCCGTCGACGCCGCCGTCGCCGCGCTGCTCGACCTCCGTACCCCCGCGCAGCGGCGCGTGCGGGAGGGCCTGTCCGCAAGCATCGGCCCCGCCATCTGCGGCCGCTGCTACGAGGTGCCGGAGACGATGCGCGACGAGGTCGCCTCGCGTCATCCGACCGCGCGCGCCGTGACGCGTGCGGGAACGCCCTCGCTCGACCTGCCCCGCGCGGTGGAGACCCGGCTGGGCGAGCTCGGCTTCTCCGCCGTGGTCCGTCACCGGATCTGCACCCACGAGGACGCGCGCTACTTCTCGCACCGGCGGGACGGCGTCACCGGCAGGCACGCCGGGGTGGTGGTCTGCGGCGTGTCGGTCCGCTGACCTTGACAGATGCGGCCCTAACGTGAAGTCGACAAACCGCACCACCACCAGGGGGTCATGATGAGCGCACTGCGCAAGGCGATCCAGTACCTCGGCTTCGATGTCAACGAGCAGGAGGAGTACGACTACGCCGAGCCCGAGCTCGCGCCGGTGACCCACCTGCACGACGTCTCCGAGGTGAAGCAGGCGCACGCCTCCAAGCAGGGCAAGGGCACGCGCTCCGCGCACCCCGAGGCCCCGGCGACCCCTGCGAAGGACCTGCGTCGTATCCAGACCATCAAGCCGCGCAACTACAACGACGCGCGCCTGATCGGCGAGGCCTTCCGCCAGGGTGTGCCCGTGATCATGAACCTCACCGAGATGACCGACGCCGACGCCAAGCGCCTCGTCGACTTCTCCGCGGGTCTGTCGTTCGGCCTCTACGGATCGATCGAGCGCGTGACCACGTCGGTGTTCCTCCTGTCGCCGGCTCACGTCGAGATCGGCATCGACGAGGAGCCCGTGCAGGACCAGGCCTTTTACAACCAGGCCTGACCCTCACGGTAGGCTCCTCGGGTGGTTGTCATCCTGAGCGCGCTGCAGTTCGTCCTCTTCCTCTTCATGCTCGCGCTCTTCGCGCGGATCATCATCAGCTTCGTGATGGTGTTCGCCCGCGACTGGCGACCGGCCGGGGCCGCGCTTGTCGCGGTCGAGGGAGTGCTGACCGTCACCGACCCGCCCATCAAGGCGGTGCGGCGCGTGGTGCCGCCGCTGTCGCTCGGCCAGGTGCGCATCGATCTGGCGTTCCTCATCGTGTTCATCGGCGCGTCGATCCTCAACCAGGTCCTCGCGGGCCTCGCGCACAGGCTCTGACGCGCTCTCTCAAGTGCGTGCCGATACACATGTCGGTACAGTGACGAAATACCCGTTCGGCCGGGACACCGGCCCTGATCAGGCAGAGGTGGAAGCCGCCATGGCATTGCTCAGCGCCGAAGACGTTCTCAACAAGGCCTTCTCCAAGACCAAGTACCGCGAGGGTTTCGACCAGGACGAGGTCGACGACTTCCTCGACGAGGTCGCTGCCACCATCTCCCAGCTGACCGCGGAGCGCGACGAGCTCGCGGCCAAGGTCGAGGCGGGCGGCGGTGCCGCTCCGGCCCCGGCGGCGGAGCCCAGCACCGATGCCGGGCTGCTCCAGGCCGCGACCGACCCGAACCCGCCCACGCCGACCGGCATGCTCGCGATGGCGCAGAAGCTCCACGACGAGTACGTGGCGGCCGGTGAGGAGGAGAAGGAGCGCCTCATCGAGGAGGGCAAGGCCAAGGCCGAGTCCATCGTCGAGCGCGCCGAGACCGACGCCAAGGCCCGCATGGACGAGCTCAACTCCGAGCGCTCGCTCCTCGAGACCAAGATCGACGACCTTCGCCGCTTCGAGCGCGACTACCGCTCGCGCCTCAAGAGCTACCTCAGCAACCTCCTGGGCGACCTCGACCACGCCGAGGGCACCGCGCCGGCGCCGGTCGCGACCTACGTGGGCGAGGACGAGCTGGGCGACGCCGCCGAGGCGATCGAGTCGCCCGAGGAGGACTTCGCCGGCGAGGAGCAGGCCGAGGTCGAGGCCCCGGTCGAGGCCGAGGAGGCCGAGGAGCAGGAGCCCGCGGCCGAGCCCGAGCAGCCCCAGGGCTTCGCCCCCGTCACGGGCATGACGCCCAAGGTGGCGGAGACGCCCTACCAGCCGCAGTCGACGCAGTTCGGCACGCCGTACACGCCGCAGAACCCGTGGAGCCCCACCGCCGAGGGCGACGACGAGCAGCGCTGAGCCAAACGGACAAAGCGGAGCGCCGCGCCGAAGGGCGCGGCGCTTTGCTATGTCGCCCGCGGGGGACTACCCTCCTTTCACCAGGCAGAGACGAGGACGATCATGAGCAGCACCGATGTGACCATCGTGGTGGTGGATCCCGCTGAGCTGAAGCCGGCGGATGCCAAGCAGCTTCCCGTGCGCGAGGGCGACGACGCCTGGAAGATCGCGGACCTCCGACAGATCGTCGAGGTCCTCAACGCCGACGTCGAGCGTCTGGTCACGGAGCTGGGCGTGACCGAGCACGAGCTCGACGATCTTCTTCACACGTCCGAGGGCGCGGGCGACGACCAGGCGGATGCCGGGTCGACCGCGCTCGAGCGCGAGCAGGAGATGTCGATCGTCAACAACACGCGCGACATGCTCGAGCAGAGCGTCGACGCGCTCCGCCGGATCAAGACGGGCCGTTACGGCGCGTGCCAGTCCTGCGGCCAGGGCATCGGCCGGGCGCGCCTCATGGCGTTCCCGCGCGCGAACCTGTGCGTCACGTGCAAGCAGCGCGAGGAGCGCCGTTGACCTGGAGGCCCGCGTTCTGGCTCTGCGCCGCGGGGGTGGTGGTCGCCGACCTGGCGACCAAGCAGTGGGCGCTGCACGCCCTCACCCCGGGCGTCGAGCACCCTCTCCTCGGTGATGTGCTGTCGCTCCAGCTCGTGTTCAACTCGGGCGCGGCGTTCAGCCTCGGCGACGAGTCGACGTGGATCCTCACCATCGTCGCGCTCGCCGTCACCGCGGCGATCGTGGTCTACGGCCGTCGCGCGCAGACGCGGTGGAGCGCGGTGCTCGTCGGCGTCGCGCTCGGCGGTGCGCTGGGCAACCTCGTCGACCGCCTGTTCCGCGACCCGTCGTTCGGCGAGGGCCACGTGGTCGACATGATCAACTACGGCGACATGTTCATCGGCAACGTCGCGGACATCGCGATCGTGGGAGCGGCCATCGCGCTCGTGATCGCCGCGATGATGTCCAAGCCCATCCTCGAGCCGGCCGCGGGCGATGCCGCCACGCCCGACCCCGCGGGAGACGACGTGGCGACGGACGGCGCGGCCGAGCGTGGCTGACACCCGTTACCTGCCCGTCCCCGATGCCCTGGTCGGGGAGCGCGCCGACGCGGCGCTCGCGCGCATGCTCGGCATGTCCCGTACCAAGGTCGCCGACATCCTGGACGGCGGCGGCGTCATGCTCGACGGCCGCATCGTGGGGCGGTCCGACCGCCTCGCCGACGGGATCCTCGCCGTGGACCTGCCCGAGGACCGCCCGGCGGCCCCCGAGCCCGTGATCCCCGGCGGGCTCGAGATCGCGTACGAGGACGAGGACATCGTCGTCGTCGACAAGCCCGTCGGCGTCGCGGCCCACCCGTCGCCCGGCTGGACGGGCCCGACCGTGGTCGGCGCCCTCACCGGCGCCGGGCATCGCCTCGCGGAGGCCGGGCCGCCCGAGCGCCAGGGGATCGTGCATCGTCTCGACGTCGGCACCTCGGGGCTGATGGTCGTGGCGCGCACCGTGCCCGCCTACTCGGCGCTCAAGCGCGCGTTCAAGGAGCGCACGGTGGAGAAGATCTACCACGCCGTCGCGCAGGGGCACCTTGACCCCACCGAGGGCACCATCGACGCGCCCATCGGCCGCCACCCGAGCTCGGACTGGAAGTTCGCGGTGGTCGAGGGCGGCAAGCCCTCGGTCACGCACTACGAGGTGCTCGAGATGTTCCCCGCGGCGTCGCTGCTCGAGATCCACCTCGAGACCGGCCGGACGCACCAGATCCGCGTGCACATGGCCGCGATGCGCCATCCGCTCGCCGGCGACCTCACCTACGGCGCGGACCCGACGCTCGCGCAGCGGCTGGGTCTGTCGCGCCAGTGGCTGCATGCCCACGAGCTCGCGTTCGAGCACCCGACGCGCGGCGGCGAGGTCCGCGTGACCTCCCGTTACCCGGCGGATCTGGCGGCTGCGCTCGAGATCCTGCGCGCCTGATGCGCGTCGACGTGGTGCGCTCCGAGGCGCAGCTCGAGGAGGCCATGCGCGTGCGCTTCGAGGTCTTCGTCGAGGAGCAGGGCGTGAGCCCCGACATGGAGCGCGACGCTCAGGACGACGACCCGCGTACGGTGCACGTGATCGTGCACGGCGAGGACGGTGCGGTGCTCGGCACCGGACGCCTGCTGGCCCCGCACACGGACGGCTTCCACGCCGATCACGGCGCGATGGACCCTGCCACCCCGCACATCGGCCGCCTCGCGGTGCTCGCCGCGGCCCGCGGGACCGGCGCCGGCCGGGTGCTCATGGAGGCGCTCGAGGCGGAGGCGCTCGCGCGCCACGGCGTCGGTGGCCGGGTGCGCGTCGAGCTCAGCGCCCAGGATCAGGCGTTGCCGTTCTACGCTCGGCTCGGCTACGTCGCGCACGGCGACGGCTACCTCGACGAGGGCATCCCGCACCACGACGCCTACAAGGACGTCACCGCGCCCTGACGCGCCCGGCGGAGCGCGCTCAGCCGATCAGGTCGAGCAGCGCGAGGCTCCCGGCCACGATCTGCGCACGGGCGACATCGTCCGAGACGGTGGGCTCGCCGTCGCCGGGCTGCTCGCCGTAGGAGCCGAACTGCGCGTGGGCGGCGCCCTCGATCTGCGTGAAGATGGTGCTCGCGGGCAGGTCTGCACGTGACGCCTCGATGTCCGTGGGGGTCGCGAGGCCGTCCTCGGATCCCGAGATCGAGGCGACGGCGCCCTCGAACGACGCGATGTCGTCGGCGGGGTAGGACGCCCAGAGCAGCAGCCCCGCCACGGGTGACGCCTGGTCCGCCGGGTACGTCACGCCCGCCTCGATCGCGGCGACCGTGCCGCCCAGCGAGTGCCCCGCGACCACCCACGGTCCGCCGCGGTCGTCGACCACGGCGTCGAGCGCGCCCATGGACAGGAACGCGATCCCGAGCGGCTCCTTGATGATCACGACCTCGTGGCCGGCCTCGGCCAACGGGCGCAGATGCGCGGCGTACGCGCGGGCGTCGACGCGCGCGCCCGGGTAGAAGAGCACCCCGACGCCCTGGGTCCCGCCGGCGGGCTCCATCACGATGCGCGTCGCGCTCTCCGTCACCGTGACCGTGGTGTCGGACCCCATCGCGGCGAGCGCGGGCTCCGTGGCCGGGAACGGCCGGAGCCACGCGATCACCGCGACCCACACGAGGCTCGCGAGGATCCCGACCACGCGGAGCACCAGCAGCGGCGCGCCGCCCGCGCGCCGAGGGCGGCGCCAGCGCCACAGCGTGAGCGCTCCGAGCACCACGGTGAGCGCGAGCATGATCGCGTACGCGGGGTGGCCGTGCACCACCGCGCCCCAGGTGGTCGCCACGATCCCGAGCGCCACGGCTCCGGCCAGCGCCGCGACGCCGCGGATGGTCCAGGCCTCCCACGCGGGGGAGGTGCGGGGGACGTCGGGGCTGCCGGTGGTCTCGGTCATGACCGCACGCTAGCCGATCGCGGCGAGCGCCTTGCGGATCCGCTGCTCGGAGATGGGTCCGTCGGTGCCCAGACGCTGCGCGAACAGCGACACCCGCAGCTCCTCGATCATCCAACGGACGTCCTCGAGCGCCGCCGCTGTCGCGGGAGCGGTCCGGCCCTTGGCATGCGCCGCGCGGACCGTCTCGTAGGCCTCGACCGACTGCCCCACCTGCCATGCGAGCTGGGCGTCCCTGGAGGGATCGGCCTGCGCCTTCTCCAGACGATGCGCGGCGGCCTTGAGGTAGCGCGCAAGGTGCGGGAGCCGAGGCGCCGGCGTGCGCGCGACGAAGCCGTCTCCCACCAACGCCGCCGACTGCTCCCGGAGCTCCTGAAGGGTCGCGAGCAGCGCCAGCGAGGTGGCGGCACGCACCGCGACGTCGAGCTCGCGTGCGGCCGTGAGGGCTGCCGCGGCCTCCCGCGCGACCTGCAGCACCTGGTCCTCCAACGCGTCCCGGACCGCATCCCTGAGCGACAGGTACGCCGCGCGGTCGCGCACCGCGCCTGCCTCGGGCGCGAGGGTGGTCACCGCTGCCAGCTGGAGATCGTCCACCAGCGCCTCGGTGGACCGGTACGGCGAGGCGCCTAGCGCGAGCGACTCGGTGGGGGACCAGCGGGTGGTGACACGCTTGACGGGCAGGCCGACCTCGGTGAGGAGCAGCCGGCGGATGCCCGCCGCGTGGGCGCGGTCGCGCTCGCTCGCGTCCGCGAGCACACGCAGCGCGGCCCGCGCTCCGCCCTTCCGCTCCTCGACGATCGCCGGGTAGCCGCGCGCGACCACGCCGTGCACGGTCCCCTCGACCTCCTCGGGGAGCGCGTCGAGGTCGGGCCAGGAGGCGAGGCGGTCCACCTCGGCGACAGCGGCGCTCGTCGGGCGGGGCGTGGTCGTGTCGGCCGTGCGCGACGCGGGCGCGCCGGCCGCCGCCTCATGCGGCCGTCCCTTGCCGCGCGAGGCGGCGTCGGCGGCGCGCTGCACCGCGGTGCGCACCGCCGCCTCCGCCCGCGGGGCGAGCGAGCGCTGGAGCAGCAGCAGGTCGTGGGACTCCTCGAGGATCCGCTGTCCCCGACCGGTCGGCTCGACCACCCGGAACGTCATGCGCAGATGCGAGGGGAGGCGCTCGGCGAGCCCGTCCCACGCGTCCTCGGGGACATCCACGTCGCGCAGCTCGCGCACGGCGCGTGCGAAGGCGTCGCGGAAGGGCTCCGCCATGTCGCCCGCCCGCACCACGTCCGCCCACGCCGGCACGTGCGTCGCCAGCCATGCGACGATGTCGCGAGCGGCGTCCGGGGCCGGCACCAGCAGGCGCCGCACGGGCTTGGGCAGCGCGCGGATGGTGGCGGTGACCAGCTCGGGGAGCATGCCCGGCACCAGCCAGTCGAAGCCCGCCTCGACCACGCGCGGCAGCACCCCCACCGGGATGTGCGCGGTGACGCCGTCCGCCGCGGTGCCCGGCTCGAACTGGTACGTGAGCGGGAGCTCGAGGTCCAGCTGGGGCCAGCGCTCGGGGAACGCGTCGGGATCGACGGCGGCGTGCTCGGGGACCAGCTCCTCCAGGGTGAGCGTGAGCAGCTCAGGATCCTCGCGGCGCGCTCCCTGCCACCAGCGGTCGAAGTGCCGCGCGGACACGATGGACTCGGGCAGGCGGGCGTCGTAGAAGCCGTAGAGGGTCTCCTCGTCCGCGATCACGCCGCGGGTGCGCGAGCGTGCCTCCACCTCCGCGGCCTCCGCGAGGACGCGCTGGTTGCGCCGCCAGAACCCGTGGTGCGTGGTCCACTCGCCCTGGATCAGGGCATGGCGGATGAACAGGTCGCGCGCGTCCTCGCGATCCACCTTGGCCCACAGCACCGGCCGGTCCGCGACGATGGGCACGCCGTAGAGGAGCACCTTCTCGGTGGCCATCGCGGCGCCGCGCCTCGCGCTCCAGTGCGGCTCCGAGTAGGTGCGCTTGGCGAGGTCTCCGGCGAGCTCCTCCGCCCATGCGGGGTCGATGCGGGCGACGTCGCGCGCCCACAGCCGCGACGTCTCGACCAGCTCCGCGGCCATGACGAACTCCGGCGGCTTCTTCGACAGCGGGGAGCCGGGGTTGATCGCGAACCGGATGCCGCGCGCGCCGACGAACTCGTTGGACGCGCGCTTGCGCGCCCGCCGCATCTCCTTGGCGCGCGCCTCTCCCTTGAGATGGGAGAAGGAGCTCGCCTTGAGCTGGAGCACATCCTGCGCGCCGATCTGCGACAGCAGCCCCGCGAGGATGCTGCGGTGGATCGCGTCGTCGTCCCACACGTGCCTCAGCGCTCCGGTGCCCTCCGCATCGTCCACCGGCGACGGCTTCCGGTACGCCATCCCGATGTCGATCCCCTTGGCCGCCTCGCGCAGCTGCTGGACCAGGTCCTGCCACTCGCGCACGCGCAGGAAGTTGAGGTGCTCGCTCCTGCACAGGCGCCGGAACTGGTTGCCCGAGAGGGCATGCTGGCGCTCGCGGACGTGCTCCCAGAGGTTGAGGTAGGACAGCAGGTCCGATGCGGGGTCCGCGAACCGCCGATGCAGGAGGTCCGCCTCCTCGCGCCTGTCCGTGGGCCGCTCGCGCGGGTCCTGGATGCTGAGGGCCGCCGCGATGACCGCGACCTCGCGCGCGACGCCGTGGCGCGCGCCCTCGACGATCATCCGCGCCTGGCGCGGGTCGATGGGAAGGCGCGCGAGGCTGCGCCCCGTCGCTGTCAGGGCCGTGCGGCCGTCGTGCGTGGTGATCGCGCCCAGCTCCGCGAGCAGCTGCACGCCGTCGCGGATCGCACGCGTGTCCGGCGGCTCGACGAACGGGAAGCGCGCGACGTCCTCCGGCGACTCCACGACCCCCACGGAGATCATCTGGAGCAGCACGCTCGCGAGCGAGGTGCGGAGGATCTCCGGCTCGGTGAAGGCGGGGCGGGACTCGAAGTCCTCCTCGCTGTAGAGGCGGATCGCGATCCCGTCCGCGAGGCGGCCCGCGCGGCCCGAGCGCTGCCGTGCGCTCGCCTGCGAGACGGGCTCGATCGGGAGGCGCTGGACCTTGGTCGCCTTGGAGTAGCGGGAGATGCGCGCCGTGCCGGGGTCCACCACGTAATGGATGCCGGGCACGGTGAGGGAGGTCTCGGCGACGTTCGTGGCCAGCACGATGCGGCGCGCGCTGTGGCGCTCGAACACACGATGCTGGTCCGCGGCGCTCAGACGGCTGAAGAGCGGCAGGATCTCGACGCGGCGCGGGTGGCGCGGATCGCGCGCGCGTTCGCCCAGGTGCGTCTCGAGCCCGTCCGCGGCGTCGCGGATCTCGCGCTCGCCCGACAGGAACACCAGGATGTCGCCGTCGCCCCAGGTCATGAGCTCGTCGCACGCCTCGACGATGCCGGTGACCAGGTCCTTCTCCTCGCCCTTGGTCTCGCCCTCGAGCGGTCGGTACAGGATCTCGACGGGATACGTCCGACCGGTGACCTCCACCACGGGGGCGCGGCGCTCATCGTCCTCCGCCGCATCGTCCGGGAGCGGGCCGCCCTGCGCGAAGTGGCGCGCGAAGCGCGACGAGTCGATGGTCGCGGAGGTGATGACCACCTTGAGGTCGGGACGGCGGGGGAGCAGGTTCGTGAGGTAGCCGAGCAGGAAGTCGATGTTGAGGCTGCGCTCATGCGCCTCGTCGATGATGAGCGTGTCGTAGGCGAGCAGCTCGGGATCGCGCTGGATCTGCGCGAGCAGGATGCCGTCCGTCATGACCTTGACCAGGGTGGTGTCGCTCGACTGGTCCGTGAAGCGGACCTGGTAGCCGACGATGCCGCCCAGCTCCGTCCCGATCTCCTCCGCGATCCTCTCGGCGACCGAGCGCGCGGCGATGCGGCGCGGCTGCGTGTGGCCGATCTGCCCCGCGCGCCCGCGGCCCAGCTCGAGGCAGATCTTGGGCAGCTGCGTGGTCTTGCCGGAGCCGGTCTCTCCCGCGACGATCACCACCTGGTGGTCGCGGATCGCGGCCGCGATGTCCTCGCGTCGCGCGCTGACGGGCAGCTCGGCGGGGTAGGCGATCGCGGGGACCTCGACGGCGGCGCGCGTCCGGGCCGCCGCCTCGAGCGCGCGCCGGCTCACGCGGGGCCGATGGGCATCGTCCCTCCGCCCGCCGCCTCGCCCGTGCCGGGGGTTGCGTCGGGGCCTGGTCTGCTCGCTCACCGGGACATTCTCCCAACATCCGCCGGCACGCAGGACCCGCGGAGGCGTCGGGACGGCCTCGGGCACGGCTGCGACGTCGCCCCTCCTGCGGGCGACGCTCGTCCTGGCCGCCGCGGGCACGTGCCCAGCGGTGCTCGCGACACCGTGGTGCGCATCGCGTTGGCCCCCATTTATGGGGGATATGCAGGCCTTTCGCCCCTCGGTAGATTCGTTGTCGGGCGGGATGCGCCCACGGATCCGGGGGAGAGATCATGGCGGTGCAGGGGGGTCGGGCGCACGGTGGAGCGTTCGGCAGGCGGGGCGTAGCGAGCTTGTCTGCGCTGGGGGCGGCGCTGATCCTCGCGGGGTGCGCCTCGCAGACGGCGCTCGTCGCCGAGGGACCGGCGGAGGCGGGCGCGACCACCACGCCGCCGATCACGGCGGGCACGCCGTCCGGGGCGGCGCAGGCACCGGCGGCGCTGCCGACGGTCGAGGTCGCGGCGGAGCCCGCGGACGCGGCACCTGGGGAGGCCGGGACGTCCGCAGGAGCGGCGACCGAGGCCGAGCCGGCTGTCGCCGAGGCGGAGGCGCCCGCCGTCGGGCCGGCGCTGACGGACTTGGACGGCCGCTGGTGCTCCACGGCCCCCGCGAGCTGGGAGCAGCCCTGCGTGACGGTCGCTCTGCCGCGGGTGAAGGTGGACGGGTTCGACGGCGACGAGTACGTGTACATCGCCGCTGGCGACCCGACGGCGCTCGCGGCCGCGGACTACGCGGTCCCCGCCGACCTGGGCGGGTGCTGGGAGGGCGGTATCGACGGCTACCCCGCCACGAGCGGCGCGGCGCTGTACTACTGCCCGGCGGGTGCGGCGTCCGGGGAGGGCTGGATCGACGGCTCCGCCTTCGTCGACCAGGACCGTCTGTACATGACGCAGGAGCAGACGTCCTACCCGTACGTCCGCGCGGACTGATCCGGGGGCGGCGACACGCCACCCGGGACGCGCATCGTCTCCTCGCTGTCGGCGGCGGCTCCTAGAATCATCACCATGCCCGGCAAGGATTTCGTCCATCTCCACGTCCACACCGAGTACTCGATGCTGGACGGTGCGGCGAAGATCGGGGACCTCTTCAGCGAGGCGGAGCGGCTGGGCCAGAAGGCCATCGCCACCACCGACCACGGCTACCTCTTCGGTGCGTACGAGTTCTGGAGCAAGGCGCAGTCCACGGGCGTCAAGCCGATCATCGGCCTCGAGGCGTACCTGACCCCCGGCACGGCGCGCGGCGACCGCACGCGTGTGCGCTGGGGCGAGCGCGGCCAGGAGTCGGACGACGTCAGCTCGGGCGGCGCGTACACGCACGCGACCATGTGGGCGCGCGACACCGCCGGCATGCACAACCTCTTCCGCCTCGCGTCGTACGCGAGCCTCGAGGGGCACTTCTACAAGGCGCGCATGGACCGCGATCTGCTGCAGCGGTTCTCGAAGGGCATCATCGCGACCACGGGCTGCCCGTCGGGAGAGGTGCAGACCCGCCTGCGCCTGGGGCAGTACGAGGAGGCGCTCAAGGCGGCCGCCGAGTTCCAGGACATCTTCGGCAAGGACTCGTACTACGTCGAGCTCATGGACCACGGCCTCGACATCGAGAAGCGCGTGTTCGAGGACCTGCTGCGCATCTCCAAGGCGATCGGCGCGCCGCTGGTGGCGACCAACGACCTCCACTACACCAAGAAGGAGGACTCGACGGCGCACGAGGCTCTCCTGTGCGTCCAGTCGGGATCGACGCTCAACGAGCCGACATACGACCAGGGCGGCAAGCGCTTCGCGTTCTCCGGCGACGGCTACTACGTCAAGTCGTCGGAGGAGATGTGGGACATCTGGGGCGACTACCCGGAGGCGCTGCACAACACCGTCGCGATCGCGGAGCAGTGCGAGGTCGAGTTCAACACCAAGGCCGACTACATGCCGGTCTTCGACTGCCCGCCCGGCGAGGACGAGCACTCGTGGTTCGTCAAGGAGGTCCAGAAGGGCCTCCACGAGCGGTTCGGCCCCGAGATCCCCGCGCATGTGCAGGAGCGCGCCAACTTCGAGATCGAGGTCATCGCGGGCAAGGGCTACCCGGGCTACTTCCTGGTGGTCGCGGACTTCATCCAGTGGTCCAAGGACAACGGCATCCGCGTGGGTCCGGGCCGAGGCTCCGGTGCGGGCTCCATGGCCGCGTACGCGATGAAGATCACCGACATCGACCCGATCGTCCACCAGCTCTACTTCGAGCGCTTCCTCAACCCGGAGCGCGAGTCCAAGCCCGACTTCGACATCGACTTCGACGAGCGCAGGCGCGGCGAGGTCATCCAGTACGTCACCGAGAAGTACGGCCAGGAGCGCGTCTCCATGATCGTGACGTACGGCACCATCAAGGCCAAGCAGGCGCTCAAGGACTCGACGCGCGTCCTCGGCAAGCCGTTCTCGCTCGGCGAGCAGCTCACCAAGGCGTACCCCGAGGCGATCATGGGCAAGGACATGCCCCTGATCGGTGTCACCGACGCCGCGCACCCGCGTCACCACGAGGGCCAGGACTTCCGCGCGCTGCTCGAGACCGACCCCGATGCGCAGCAGGTCTTCGAGCTCGCGCAGGGCCTCGAGGGCCTCAAGCGCCAGTGGGGCGTGCACGCGGCCGGCGTCATCATGTCCTCGGACCCGCTCATCGACATCATCCCGATCATGCGGCGCGAGCAGGACGGCGCGGTCATCACGCAGTTCGACTACCCGACGTGCGAGACGCTCGGCCTGGTCAAGATGGACTTCCTGGGCCTGCGCAACCTCACCATCCTCGACGACGCCCTCGAGAACATCGTCGACAACGGCAAGGAGCCGCTGGTCCTCGAGGACCTCGAGCTCGCGGACGACGGCACCTTCGACCTGCTTGCGCGCGGCGACACCCTGGGCGTGTTCCAGCTCGACGGCAACGCGATGCGCCAGCTGCTGCGCCAGATGAGGCCCGACAGCTTCGAGGACATCTCCGCGGTGCTCGCGCTGTACCGCCCCGGCCCGATGGGCATGAACTCGCACACCAACTACGCGGAGCGCAAGAACGGCCGCCAGGAGATCGTGCCCATCCACGCGGAGCTGGACGAGCCGCTCAAGGAGGTGCTGGGGATCACCTACGGCCTCATCGTCTACCAGGAGCAGGTGCAGCGCATCGCGCAGATCGTCGCGGGCTACACCCTGGGTGCGGCCGACCTGCTCCGCCGCGCGATGGGCAAGAAGAAGAAGGAGATCCTCGACAAGGAGTTCGAGCCCTTCAAGAACGGCGCGCTCGAGCGCGGCTTCTCGCTCGAGGCGATCAACGCGCTGTGGGAGACGATGCTCCCGTTCGCCGACTACGCCTTCAACAAGGCGCACACGGCGGCTTATGGCGTCCTGTCCTTCTGGACTGCGTATTTGAAGGCGCACTACCCGACGGAGTTCATGGCGGCGCTGCTCACCTCGGTGGGCACGGACAAGGACAAGTCCGCGCTGTACCTCGCGGAGTGCCGCCGCATGGGCATCACGGTGCTGCCGCCGGACGTCAACGAGTCGAAGGGCACGTTCGCGGCCGTCGGCGGGGACGTGCGCTTCGGCCTCACAGCGGTGCGCAACGTCGGCGCGAACGTGGTCGCCGAGATCGTCAAGGCGCGCACCGAGAAAGGCGCGTTCACGTCGTTCGCCGACTTCCTCGACAAGGTGCCCGCGACGGTGTGCAACAAGCGCACCATCGACTCGCTGATCAAGGCCGGCGCCTTCGACTCGATGGGCTACTCGCGCCGCTCGCTCAACGCGGTGCACGAGCAGGCGATCGACTCGGTGGTGGGCGTCAAGCGCCAGGAGGCCACGGGGCAGTTCGACCTCTTCGCGGACGTCGAGGACCTGGGCGGGGGAGTGACCGTCGAGGTCCCCACGCTCGAGGAGTGGGACAAGAAGACCAAGCTCAACCTCGAGCGCGACATGCTCGGCCTCTACGTCTCGGACCACCCGCTCTCGGGCCTCGACCACATCATCCGCTCCGAGGCCTCGCATCAGATCCTCGGGGCGACCCCGGCCAACGGCGTCCAGGAGGGCTCGCAGATCACGCTCGCGGGCCTGGTGACGCGCGTGGACCGCCGCATCGCGAAGTCGGGCAACCCGTACGCGATCGTGACGCTCGAGGACATGACGGGCGAGACCGAGGTCTCGTTCTTCGCGAAGACGTACGAGACCTACGCGCGGGACCTCGCGGACGATGCCGTGCTCGCCATCAAGGTGCGCTGCCGCGAGCGCGGCGACGGAGGGCTCCAGTTCTCCGCCGTCGAGGTGCGGATCCCCAACCTCAACGTCACCGACACGTCGCCGGTGGCGATCATGGTGCCCGCGACGCGCGTGACGCTTCCGCTCGTGGAGCAGGTGAAGGGCATCCTGCGCTCGCATCCCGGACCGATCGAGGTGCGCATGGTGCTCACCGGCCCCGAGCAGCCGCTCACCATGCGCCTGGGCGACGAGTTCCGCGTCGCGCGGTCCTCGGCGCTGTACGGCGATCTCAAGGCGGCGCTGGGCCCGAGCTGCCTCGCGGGAGGCTGACCCACCCACCGGCCCTCCCGCTCACCCACCAGCCCTCCCGCC
>NZ_BBLV01000021.1:16682-44970 GCF_000971115.1 Demequina gelatinilytica
CGCCCACCCACCGGAAGTGGTGGGTGGTGGTCGCTTCCCGGAGGTCTCAGCTTGGCAGTGGTGGCTCAGTGTCGCCGCACCGATGCTGGCGGCACTGAACCACCACTGCGGCGGCAAGGGCTGCGAGAACCGACACCCACCCACCACTTCGAGGGAGAGGCTGCCGGCCCCGCTCGCGCATCGCCCATCCCAGTAGAGTGAGCACGTGCTTTCCAGGATCGATCTGCGTGACCAGGACCTCTCCGCCCGCGAGCTTCTCGACGTGGTGCCGCGTGCCGAGATCAACGTGAGCGACGCGCTCGCGGTGGTCGAGCCCATCATCGCGGACGTCCGCGCGCGCGGCGTCGAGGCCCTGCGCGAGCTCGCGGCACGCTTCGACGGCGTGGAGCTCGAGCATGTGCGGGTCCCTGCCGCGGCGATCGAGGAGGCCCTCGCGGAGCTCGACCCTGCGGTGCGTGACGGCCTTGAGGAGGCGATCGACCGCGTGGGCCGCTTCCACCGTGCGACCGTGCCGCCGCCGGTGGAGGTCGAGCTCGCACCCGGTGCCACCGTCTCGCAGCGATGGGTCCCGGTCGGGCGCGTGGGCCTCTACGTCCCGGGCGGGCTCGCGGTCTACCCGAGCTCGGTCGTGATGAACGTGGTGACCGCGCAGGCCGCAGGCGTGCCCTCGATCGCGGTGGCCAGCCCGCCGCAGCGCGAGTCCGGCGGCCTGCCGCACCCCACGATCCTCGCGGCGTGCGCGCTGCTGGGCGTGACCGAGGTCTACGCGGTCGGGGGTGCCCAGGCGATCGGCATGCTCGCGTACGGCGTCGACGGCCTCTGCGACCCGGTCGACGTCATCACCGGCCCCGGCAACGTCTTCGTCGCCGCTGCCAAGCGAGCCGTCAACGGCGTGGTCGGAATCGACTCGGAGGCAGGCCCCACCGAGATCGCGGTGATCGCCGATGCGACCGCGACGCCGCGCTGGGTGGCTGCGGACCTGCTGAGCCAGGCGGAGCACGACCCGATGGCAGGCTCGGTCCTCATCACCGACTCGGTCGAGCTCGCGGAGGCGGTCGAGCGCGAGCTCGCCGCGCTGGTCGACGAGACGAAGCACCTCGCCCGGACCAAGGAGGCGCTCAGCGGGCGCCAGAGCGCGGTGATCCTCACCAGCGGAATCGAGCAGTCCATCGCGGTCGCCGACGCGTACGGCGCCGAGCACCTCGAGATCCACACCGCGGAGGCGCGTGAGGTCGCCGGCCGCATCCGGAACGCGGGTGCTGTGTTCGTGGGCGAGCACTCGCCGGTGCCCCTGGGCGACTACCTCGCGGGCTCGAACCACGTCCTGCCGACCGGAGGCACGGCGCGCTTCGCCTCGGGCCTGGGCGTGACGGCCTTCCTCAAGGCGGTGTCGTACATCGACTACAGCGCCGAGGCGCTCGCGGCGGTGGGGGAGAAGGTGGTCGCGCTCGCGAACGCCGAGGACCTCCCGGCGCACGGCGCGGCGATCCGCGCCCGCACCGAGGGCTGAGACCCGCCCGGACCGCACGATCCGCACGCGGTGATGTGGAAGCCGCCGTCCTCACGACACGATCAGCACCCGTTGTCGCACGGGGCGCGCGGAAGGCGGGTCGTGGGCGGGCCGCTACCGCACCCCGAGCACGAACGGCAGCACGGATGCCGCGCCCGCGCGACGGAGCATGCGGGCCGCGACCGTGAGCGTCCATCCGGAGTCCGTGAGGTCGTCGACCAGCAGCACCCGCGCGCCGTCGAGGTCGCCGGCGGGGATGTCCAGCTCGAGGCGGCGCGCGACCCCCGCGAGGCGTACCGCGGAGTTGACGTCGTGGCGATCCGGCCGCTGTCGGCCGCGCCCGGGCGCGACCCAGCCCACGATCGGGACCCCGAGCCATCGCGCGAGGCCCGGCGCGAGGTGCCCGGCCAGCGACGGCCTGGTCGCCGAACGCACGCCCACGACCGCGTCGACCGTGGTCCTGGCCGAGCCGTCGGGTTCGACGCCGTCCCACAGCGCGTCCCAGTCCTCGAGGACGCGCACCGCGGCTCCGCGCAGCGGCACGGGGGTCTCGACGTCGAGGAGCGCGCCGTCGGCGTCGCGCGACTCGAAGAGGTCCCGGAGCGCGCCCGACCAGCCGAGCCCGTCGAGACGGGCGATCGCACGTCCGGGCGAGGCCTGCTCGCCGGGTGCGATGCGACCGCGCAGGTCCACGCCGAGCGCATCCATGCCGGTGGGCCACTGGCGACGTGCCGTCACCTCGACACCGACGCGGTCCAGGCCCGCCTGCGCCGACGCGACCTCCTCGGCTGTGGGCGCGGACGGCAGGGTCACGCCGCCGCATCGGTCGCAGCGGCCGCACGACCAGTCAGGGTCGAGCTCGGGATCGTCGAGCACGTGCCGCAGGAAGGCCATGCGGCATCCGGAGGACGCCTGGTAGTCGAGCATGGTGCGCTCCTCGGCCCGCCGCGCGGCGGCCACGCGGGCATAGCGGTCGCGGTCGTACCCCCAGGGCTCGCCGGTCGCGAGCCAGCCCCCTGGGACGCGACGCACCGCGCCGTCGACGTCGAGCACCTTGAGCATCGACTCGAGCCGCGAGCGGCGCAGGTCCACGCGCGCCTCGAGCGCGGGAACCGACATGGGCGAGTCCGTCGGGAGCGCGGCGAGCGTCTCGCGCACGGTGTCCTCGGGAGGGAAGGCCTGCGAGCCGAACCACTCCCAGATGGCACGGTCCTCGCGCCCCGGCAGCAGCACCACGACCGCGCGGTCGACGCCACGCCCCGCGCGGCCCACCTGCTGGTAGTACGCGATGGGTGAGGAGGGCGCACCCAGGTGGACCACGAACGCGAGGTCCGGCTTGTCGAAGCCCATCCCGAGCGCCGAGGTCGCGATCAGCGCCTTGACCCGGTTGTCCTTGAGGTCGCCCTCGAGACGTTCACGCTCCGCGGGGTCGGTCTGGCCCGTGTACGCGGCCACCTCGAGGCCTGCCGCGCGCAGCTGGGACGCGACCTCCTCCGCGGCGGACACCGTGAGGCAGTAGACGATCCCGGAGCCGTCCATCGCGCCGAGCGACGAGGCGAGCCATGCGACGCGTGCGGCGGGATCGGGGAGGTCGAGCACCGCGAGGTGAAGCGACTCGCGGTCGAGCGCGCCCCGCAGCACCAGCACGTCCGCCTCCGTGGAGCCGCCGGTCACGCTCAGCTGCTCGGCGACGTCCGCGGTCACGCGTGCGTTGGCTGTCGCGGTGGTCGCGAGCACAGGGATCCCTGAGGGCAGGTCCGCGAGGAGCGTGCGGATGCGACGGTAGTCGGGCCGGAAGTCGTGCCCCCAGTCGGAGATGCAGTGGGCCTCGTCGATCACCACGAGTCCCGCGTCGGCGGCGAGCCTCGGCAGGACCTGGTCCCGGAACTGAGGGTTGTTGAGGCGCTCGGGCGAGCACAGCAGCACGTCGACCTCGCCGGCCGCGATCGCGGCGTGCACCCCGTCCCACTCGGTCACGTTCGCGGAGTTGACCGTGACCGCCCGGATGCCGGCACGCGCGGCCGCAGCGATCTGGTCGCGCATGAGGGCCAGCAGGGGCGACACGATGACGGTGGGCCCCGCCCCGCGGTCGCGCAGCAGGCGCGTCGCGACGAAGTACACGGCGGACTTGCCCCACCCGGTGCGCTGGACCACGAGCGCGCGCGCGGATCGCGAGACGAGCGCGTCGATCGCGCTCCACTGGTCCTCGCGCAGCGCGACGTCGTCGCGGCCCACGAGGCGCCGCAGGGCCGCCTCGGCATCGGTGCGGAGGGACGATGCGGCGGGGGCGGCGGGGGACGGGACCATCCCCCGATGGTAGGGCGGGGGACCGACACGCTCCGCGCATCGTCCCCCGCCCGTGAGCGTCACATCTCGAGCACGATGCGCCCGTCGATGTCGCCCTTCAGCATGTCGTCGAACACCCCGTTGATGTCGTCGAGATGCATGGTGTGGACCGTCGGCACGATCTTGCCCCGCGCGAAGAAGTCGATCGCCTCCTCCATGTCCTTGCGCGTCCCCACGATCGACCCGCGGATGGTCCACGCGTTGAGGACCACCGAGAAGATGTCGACGGGGAAGGACTCGGGCGGCAGGCCGACCAGGGAGACCGTCCCTCCTCGCCGGAGCGAGTTGAGAGCCTGGGGGAAGGCCTTGCCGTTGACGGCCGTGACGAGCGCTCCGTGGACGCCGCCCTCGGTGAGCGCGCGGATCTCCGCGACCGCGTCCTCGGACGTCGCGGCGTTGACGCCCAGCTCGGCACCGTGCTTGCGCGCGAGCTCGAGCTTCCGGTCGTCGATGTCCATCGCGAGCACGCGCCGTCCCATGGCGACGGCGTACTGCACCGCGATGTGGCCCAGGCCGCCGATGCCGGCGATCATGACCCAGTCGCCGGGCTTGGTGTCGGTCATCTTGAGGCCCTTGTAGACCGTGACGCCCGCGCACAGGATGGGAGCGGCCTCCGCGAGGTTCACGCCTGCCGGGAGGATCGGGCAGTAGCGGGAGTCGACCACCATGTACTCGCCGAACGAGCCGTTCACCGCGTAGCCGCCGTTGAGCTGCTTGGGGCAGAGCGTCTCCCACCCCTGCTCGCAGTACTCGCATTCGCCGCACGCCGACCACAGCCACGCGTTGCCCACCACATCGCCGACGGCGATGCGGGTGACGCGCTCGCCGACGGCGACCACGGTGCCGACGCCCTCGTGACCCGGGACGAACGGCGGCGCGGGCTTGACGGGCCAGTCCCCGTGCGCCGCGTGCAGATCGGTGTGGCAGACGCCGGTGTAGCTCACCTTGACCAGCGCCTCGTAGCCCGTGGGTTCGGGCATCGTCATGTCGCTCACATCGAGCGGTTCTCCGAACGCGCGCACCACGGCCGCGCGGAAGGCATCCATCTCTCGCTCCTTTGCGTAGAAATGGGGCGCCGGGCGGCGCCCGCAACCTCAGTCCTATTCCTGGACCAAGGTCCCGGCCGGGGACCAAGGTCCGGGGTGATCGGCATCAGCGGGAACGATGCGCCGAATAGGCGGGGATGCGCCCGGCGCGCGCACGCGGCGTCGAGAAGTTCGGCTAACCTAACTTCAAGATGAGCGGCCGCGACGAGGCGGCAGGGAAGGGGCGATGCGTGTCGAACACGTTGGTGGAGCGCAACCGCGAGCTCGCGGAGCGCTCCCACGGTCCCGTCCGCCGCATCGTCACCCTGCTGGGCCCGGCGTTCGTCGCGGCCGTCGCCTACGTGGACCCCGGCAACGTGGCCGCGAACCTCACGGCGGGCGCCGAGTACGGCTACCTGCTCGTGTGGGTGCTGGTCGTCTCGAACCTCATGGCGGTGCTCATCCAGTACACGTCGGCCAAGCTCGGCCTGGTGACGGGCCGCTCGATGCCCGAGCTCCTGCGCACGCGGCTCGGCCGGCGGGGACGCCTCGCGTACTGGGCGCAGGCCGAGCTCGTCGCGGCGATGACGGATCTCGCCGAGGTGATCGGCGGCGCGCTCGCGCTGTACCTCCTGTTCGACGTCCCGCTCGTGCTCGGCGGGCTCATCGTGGGGCTCGTGTCGCTCGGGCTGCTCGCCGTCCAGTCCCGCAGGGGTCAGCGCCACTTCGAGTTCGTCATCATGGGGCTGCTCACCGTGATCTCGATCGGCTTCGTGGCAGGGCTCTTCGTGTCCGACCTGGACTGGGGCGGCGCCGCGGGCGGCCTGGCGCCCCGCTTCGACGGCGCCCCGACGGTGCTCCTCGCGGCCTCGATGCTCGGGGCGACAGTGATGCCGCATGTCATCTACCTCCACAGCTCGCTCTCACGGGACCGCCACGGCGTCGGTCACGACCGGCCCCGCCTGCGACGGCTGCTCCATGCGACCAAGTGGGACGTCGCGATCTCGCTCGTGATCGCGGGATCGGTCAACATCGCGATGCTGCTGCTCGCCGCCGCGAGCCTGCGCGGCGTGGGCGGGACCGACTCGATCGAGGGGGCGCATGCCGCGATCGAGAACGCTCTCGGGCCGGCGATCGCGGCCGCGTTCGCGGTCGGCCTGCTCGCCTCGGGCCTCGCGTCGACCTCGGTCGGCTGCTACGCCGGCGCCGCGATCATGGGCGGCCTGCTGCATCGCCGCATCCCGGTGTGGGTGCGCCGGTCCGTGACGCTCGTGCCGGCGCTCGTGCTGCTCGGCGCGGGCGCGAACCCCACCTGGGCGCTCGTCATCTCGCAGGTGGTCCTGAGCCTCGGGATCCCGTTCGCGGTGATCCCGCTCGTGAGGCTGACCTCGGACCGCTCGCTCATGGGTGAGCACGTCAACTCGCGCGCCACCCAGGCGACCGCATGGACCGTCGTCGGCCTCATCGTGGCGCTCAACGCCGCGCTGCTGGTGCTGACGGCGTCAGGGCAGGTCTGACGGGTGTTCCAGGGGTGAGCCGACCGCTCACTAGAATCTCCCCATGACCTTGCCGATCCGCCCCGACCTGGCCGGGCTCGAGCCCTACGGCGCTCCCCAGCTCGAGGTCGCTGCGCGCCTCAACGTCAACGAGAACCCGTACGCCCCGCCCAACGGCGTGGTCGATGCGATCGCGGCCGCGGTGCACAAGGCCGCGGAAGGCCTCAACCGCTACCCGGACCGCGACTTCATGGGTCTGCGTCAGGACCTCGCCGACTACCTCCGCACCGAGAGCCACGTGGACTTCCTCGAGGCGCGTCACATCTGGGCCGCGAACGGCTCCAACGAGGTCATGCTCCACCTGCACCAGGCCTTCGGTGGGCCCGGACGCAAGGTCATGAGCTTCGCGCCGACGTACTCGATGTACCCCGAGTACGCGCGCGACACCATCACCGACTTCGTCACGCTGCCCCGCCGCGAGGACTTCACGCTCGACGTCGAGGCCGCGACCGCCGCGATCCGCGAGACGCAGCCGGTCATGGTGATCGTCGCGAGCCCCAACAACCCCACCGGTACCGCGCTGCCGCTGTCCCAGGTCGAGGCGCTCCTGGCCGCGGCGGACGAGGTGCCGGGCGGCTGCATCGTGGTGGTCGACGAGGCGTACGCCGAGTTCCGCCGTCGCGGCGTGCCCAGCGCGGCGACGCTGATCACGGAGCACCCGCACCTCGCGGTGAGCCGCACCATGTCGAAGGCGTTCGCGCTCGCGGGCGGCCGCGTCGGCTACCTCGCGGCTCACGAAGCGATCATCGACGCGCTGCGCGTGGTCCGTCTGCCGTACCACCTCAGCGCGGTCACCCAGGCGACGGCCCGCGCCGCGCTCGCGCATCACCGCGAGCTCCAGGCCCAGGTGGACGAGATCCGCGCCGAGCGCGACGAGACCGTGGTGTGGCTGCGGGAGCAGGGCTTCACGGTCGCCGACACGGATGCGAACTTCGCGCTGTTCGGCCCCTTCGAGGATCGTGAGAGGGTATTCGAGGGCCTGCTCGAGCGCGGCGTGCTGATCCGCGTCACGGGCCCCGAGGGTTGGTTGCGCGTGTCGATCGGCACGCCGCAGGAGATGGCGCTCTTCCGCAGCGCCCTGCTGGAGGTCACCGCATGAGCGAGTCCCAGGTCCGCACGGGACGTACCGGGCGCATCGAGCGCACCACGAGCGAGTCGAGCGTCCTGGTCGAGCTCGACCTCGACGGCTCGGGCCGCACCGAGATCGGCACGGGTGTGCCGTTCTACGACCACATGCTCACCGCGCTCGGGAAGCACTCGCTCATGGACCTCCGGGTCCAGGCGACCGGCGACGTGCACATCGACTCGCACCACACGGTCGAGGACGTCGCGATCTGCATCGGCGAGGCGTTGCGCCAGGCGCTCGGCGACAAGGCCGGGATCTCGCGCTTCGGCGACGCCCTGGTGCCTCTGGACGAGGCGCTGGCGCAGTGCGTCGTGGACGTGTCCGGGCGCCCGTACTTCGTGCACACGGGCGAGCCCGTCGGCCAGGCGACGCACCTCATCGGCGGCAACTTCGCGGGCTCTCTCACGGGTCACGCCCTCGAGTCGATCGCGCATCACGCGGGCATCTGCGTGCACATGCGGGTGCTCGCGGGCCGCGATCCTCACCACATCGTCGAGGCGCAGTTCAAGGCGCTCGCCCGCGCGCTGCGGTTCGCGGTCGCCAAGGACGAGCGCGTCACCGGCATCCCCTCCACCAAGGGAGCGCTGTGACGGCTGAGCAGGGCCAGCCCGTCCCGGACGCGACCGGTGAGGTCGCCGTCGTCATGACGCCGATCCCGCGGGCGGGCTTCGTCGCGGCGCTCTGCGGCCTGCACAAGGTACGGGGCCAGGTGCTCGAGACCAGCGGCGGGCCCATCGTGGTGCTGGACGACGCCTCGGAGACCGCCGCCGTGCAGTCCGTCCGCGCGCTGTCCGGATTCCTCAAGGGCGCCCCGTTCCTGCTGGCGCTCGCGCGCGACGGCCAGGTCCAGATGCAGGAGTGGCGCGGCGGAGCGCTGACGAGCCGTCCGGCACCGGGGATCGCGCTCGCGGACTCGCCCGGCGTGGTGACCACCCTGCTGTCGGGCACGCAGACCATCGACCAGGTCGCCCAGACGCATCAGGACAAGGTCCGCTCGACGTCGATGAGCCGGTTCGCGGCGTACCGCGCGTTGCTCAAGGAGACCAAGGAGCTCAAGAAGGAGGGCCGCGCATGACCACACCCCTCGTCTGCGTCTTCGACTACGGCTTCGGCAACGTCCGCTCCGCCACCCGCGCGCTCGAGCACGTGGGCGCGCGCGTGATGCTGACCTCGGATCGCGCGGTCGCGGAGAACGCCGACGGCCTGGTGGTCCCCGGCGTCGGTGCGTTCGAGGCCGTGATGAACGGGCTCAAGGCGGCGCGCGGCGACCAGATCGTGGGGCGCCGGCTCTCCGGCGGACGCCCGGTGCTCGGGATCTGCGTGGGCCTCCAGGTGATGTTCGAGCGCGGTGTCGAGCACGGCACTGAGACGGAGGGCCTCGACCAGTGGCCCGGCACCGTCGAGCTGCTGCAGACGTCCGTGGTCCCCAACATGGGGTGGGCGCATGTCGAGACGCCCGAGGGCTCCACGCTCTTCGCGGGCGTGGAGGACGAGCGCTTCTACTTCGTGCACTCGTACGGGGCGCGCGAGTTCCCGCTCGGGACCACCGAGGACACGGGCCGCTTCGCCGCGCCCCTGGTGACGTGGTCCACGGCGGGCGAGGGGGACGACTCCGACCGCTTCGTGGCCGCGGTCGAGAACGGGCCGCTCATGGCGACGCAGTTCCACCCCGAGAAGTCGGGCGAGGCGGGCCTCCACCTCCTGCGCAACTGGGTCGAGTCGCTGTAGGGGATCGGCCCGCCCCACCCTGAATTGGTAGATGGTGGTCGCCTCTCGCGGATCCCCGCGTCACAGGGGTAGCGCAGTGTCGCATTCCGGGAACCGGAGCGCGCGAGCCCGACGGGTGCGCGCATCGTCCACCGTCGCGCACAGGCGACAATCACGCACCACTGGGATGCAGCGATCCCTCAGAACCGACAATGGGACACCCACTCGATGGGGCGGGGTTCGGCTGGCTGCGGGCCGGTACCTCTCAAGCATCGACGAGGGGCTCGACCTCGCGGTCGCGCCCGTGACGCTGGTGCTGTCCGAGGGCTGAGACCGCGCATCGTCCCGGGCATGACAGCGCTACGCTGGACCCCGCATCGAGCCCGCCACCGGAAAGCGAGACCATGACCGAGACCCCCCGCCTCGAGCTCCTGCCCGCCGTCGACGTCGCGGACGGCCAGGCCGTCCGCCTCACGCAGGGCGAGGCCGGCTCGGAGACCAGCTACGGCGACCCGCTGTCCGCAGCTCTCGACTGGGTGGACGGCGGCGCGGAGTGGATCCACCTCGTGGACCTCGACGCGGCCTTCGGGCGCGGCTCGAACGCCGAGCTGCTCGCCTCCGTGGTCAAGGCCGTCGACGTCAAGGTCGAGATGAGCGGCGGCATCCGCGACGACGAGTCGCTCGAGCGTGCGCTCGCGACCGGCTGCGCGCGCGTCAACCTCGGCACGGCCGCCCTCGAGGACCCCGAGTGGACGGCTCGCGCGATCGACCGTCACGGCGACCGCATCGCGGTGGGTCTCGACGTGCGCGGCACCACGCTGGCCGGTCGCGGGTGGACCCGCGAGGGCGGCGACCTGTGGGAGGTGCTCGCGCGCCTCGACGAGGCCGGCTGCGCCCGCTACGTGGTGACCGACGTCAAGAAGGACGGGATGCTCTCGGGCCCGAACCTCGAGCTGCTCCAGCAGGTGTGCGAGGCCACCGACGCCCCCGTGGTCGCGTCGGGCGGCATCAGCTCGCTCGAGGACATCGCGGCGCTGCGCACGCTCACGTCCGCCGGCATCGAGGGCGCGATCGTGGGCAAGGCGCTCTACAACGGCAACTTCACGCTGCCTCAGGCGCTCGACGTCGCCGGACGTCCCTGACCCCAACGATTCCGCCGTCCCGCGCGTCCAGCCTGGGAGGGAAGGGGTGGACGATGCGCGGGTGGGCGATCGCGACGATGCTGGCGGCGGTGGTGCTCGCCGCGTGCGCGCCTCCGTCGGACGTCGGCGACCTTCAACCGACGACGGACGCCACCCCTCGGTGCGCCGAGACGCCGCCGCTCGCGACCGGGGCCGCGCAGCCCGCCGCCCGGGTGCCCGAGATCGGCGAGCTCACGGCCGCATGGGTGTGCGTGTACGCCGTGGGTGAGGAATTGACGCTCGCCGCGGGGCCGGCGTCCATCGAGGACCTCGACGGCGCGCGTGCCCTTGTCGACACGCTCGAGCCCGCGGACCTGAACCAGCCCTGCACCATGGAGCTCGGCCCCGAGTACGTGCTCCACCTGGTCGAGGACCACCGCCACACGCGGCTCACCATCGCCGACTACGGATGCCGCTGGGTGCGCGTCGGGGACACCGACGAGCTGCTCACCGGCTCGAGCACCGTTGTCGAGGACCTCACGGCGCTCGCGGGTCTCTGACCCGGCGCACCCTGGCCCTAGGCTGGGACCCATGAGCGACGACGAGCCCCGCAAGGAGATCCCGGAGTCGATCTTCGCGGACGACGACGGCAGCGCCGATGCGAGGCTCGCCCAGGCGCTGATCCGGCACTCGCACGGGAAGGCGCCGCTGACGGACGTGGTCGACGCGCTCGCCTATGCGCGCGTGCTGATCCCCGTGGTGGCGTCGGGGGAGAAGCGCGTGGTCGGCAAGCACGGGCTCGAGCAGGACGAGGTCGCCTCGACCGGCGTGGTCGCGGTCGAGATGCCGGACGGGCGCAGCGCGCTGCCGGTGTTCACCGATGTGGACGCGGTCAAAGCATGGAGCGCGACCGCCCGGCCCATCCCCGCCGAGGGCCCGCGCGCGGCGCTCGCCGCGGCCGCGGAGGGCTGGAGCGCGCTGGTGGTCAACCCCGGCATGGAGACGGTGCTCATCCCTCGTCCGGCCGTGTGGGCCCTGGGCCAGGGCGAGCCGTGGCGGCCCGCGGTGGTCGACGGCAGCGTGGTCGAGGAGGTCCGCGAGGCGATCGCCGAGGCGGTCGAGCTGGGCTCGGCGCTCGCGGGGGTCGAAGCCGTGCCGGGCCGCGGCGCGGAGGTCGCGATCGTGCTGCGCCTGGTGCAAGGGCTCACGCGCCCCGAGGTCGACCAGATCCTCGAGCGCGTCCAGGGTCAGCTGGCCCGGTCGAGCGTCGTGGCGCAGCGCGTCGACAGCCTCGAGCTCAAGCTGATGCAGGCGTAGCGGCGCTCAGCAGGTCGCGTCGACCTCGGTGCGTCGCGCATCGTCCGCGAGGAAGGCGGTCAGCCGGGTCAGCGTGACCGCGCCGGCGACCTCGTCGAGGTCCGAGGAGAACAGCACGCCCACCACGGTGCCGGACGTATCCGCCACGGGAGACCCGGAGTTGCCCTCCTCGGCGTGCATCCGCAGGGAGTAGATGGGGGCGCCGTCCGGATCGAGCTGGTTCTCGCGCGTGCCCAGGAGCGTCCCCTCGAGAGCCGCGAGCGGCCCTCCTTGGGCGAAGCCGGTGGCGACCACGGCCTCACCGGGCTGGGGCTCCGCGGAGGCGAGGCTGCCCGCCTCGGGGAAGGTGCCGTCGATGGTGATGAGGCCCAGGTCGTCGGTCGGCGAGATCTCGGCGACGGAGGCCGTGTACGCATGTCCCTGGTAGTCCGTCAGCTCGATCTCGGTGGCGCCCTCGACCACGTGCCTGTTGGTGACCGCGTGGGTGGCGTCGAGCATCCACGCGCTGCCGTTGCGGTAGGCGTCGCATGTGCGCGCCCACACGCGCAGCGCGATGCGCTCGGCGTGCGTGAAGCCATCTCCCGGGGACGATGCGGGGGTGGCCGTCGCGACCGCGGGGGTCGCGAATGGTCCGGGGGAGAGGACCGGTGACAGCCGCGCGCACGCGCCCAGGGCGAGCACCGCGGCGCACGCCGCGGCGGCCGTCACGGCAGGGCCGCGCCGGTCACCCATGCGCGGCCTGGAAGTCCTCGAACGCCTGATCGACCTCGGCGCAGTACTCCTCGATCGATCGTTCCGACGCCTCGATGCTCGACGCGACGTACAGCTCGCGGTGGCGCAGCACGTCGAAGTGCTCGGCCTGGGCGTCCACGCAGTGCTGGTACGCGGCGACGATGTCCTCGAGCTCCGTCACGAGCTCCGTGCCGCGCGCCCCCTGGTTGACCGCCGACGAGTACTCCTCCTTGAGGTTCGCCAGCTCCTGCTCGACCGTCTCCAGCTCCGCGATCCTGCCATGCGCGTCGGTGAGCTCCACGGCGAGCGTGTCGGCACGTCCCCGCAGCTCCGCGTTCTGACCCTCCCAGTGGTGCCGCGCGGTCGCGAGCAGCGCCAGCGGCACCGCGAGGGCTGCCGCGAGCAGGCACGCGGCGACCAGCGCGACCACGAGCCCGCGCCGGCGCGGCGCGCGCGGAGCTGCGGGAGCCGCCTCCGTGGGTGCGGGGTCGCCGGTCGCGGCGGCGCCCGGGCCCGGCTCCTGCGCGGGCGGTCGAGCCTCCGTCACGGGGTGGCCTGGTACTGGTTGGTCGCGCAACTCGCCTCGGGCACGAACAGCGACTCCTCGCTCAGCAGGGTGTTGAGGGTCGAGATCGGGACGATGAAGCTCTGGTTCGAGTAGTTCTTGGCGTAGATGACGCCCACCACGCGACCGTCCTCGTCGAGCACCGGGGAGCCGGAGGACCCTGGCTCGACGCTCGCGCTCGACGCGAGCACGGTGCCGATCGCGACGCCCCGGGGATCCGTGGTCGGGCCGAGGACCACGCCGGCGGTCGAGGTGAGGCGACCGCCGTTGGGGTAGCCGACCACGGTGATGACATCGCCCTCCACCGGATCCTCCTGGGCCCGGCGCGCGTGCGCGGTGCCCAGCGACTCCTCGGTGGTGACGATCGCGATGTCGGCCACCGTGGTGGTGGTGGCCGCGGTCGCGGCGATCGACCGGCCGTCGTAGGTGGTGACGGTGATGCGCTTCGCGTCCTCGACCACGTGACGGTTGGTGACCAGCGTGTGGGAGTCGAGCGCGAAGCCGGTGCCCGTGGCGATGAAGCCGCAGCCGATGTTGCGCACGCGGACGGTCATGCGCTGCGCGGCCGTGAAGCCGTCGGGGGACAGCGCGCCGGTGCCGTCGCCGGGGGAGGCCGAGGGCTCAGGGATGAAGTCGTCGGGGAGGGCCGCGGGCTCGACGGGCAGCGCGGCGCACGCGGTGACCGTCAGCATCAGCGCGGCCGCGGTCGCGACGGCGCCCCAGGCACGTCGGGCGCGGGTCACGGCGCCACCGACTGCTGGAACGCGACGTTGGCGTCGGAGGCCGCCTCGCATAGCGCGTCGACGCTCGTGGCGAAGCTCTCGAGCTCGCTCGGCTTGTAGTCGTCGGGGCTGCGCAGGTAGTCCGCGAGCTGCTCGTGGCCCTCGATGCAGCGGCTGAGCGAGCTGGCGACGGAGGTGGCGTCCGAGATCACGTCCTCGAGGGCCGTGATCTCCTCCTGCGCGAAGGCGGCGTCGTCGCCCCACTGCGCGTTCTCGGCCTGGAGGCGGCTCACGGTGTCCTTGGACGTCGCGAGCTGCTGGGTCACAAGGTCGAGCTGCTCCTGCGTGCTCGCCAGCTCATCGCGCCCGGCCGCCACCTGGTCGCCGAGCTCGTAGCCCTTGGCGGTCATCTCGGCCACCTGGGCCTCCCACGCCTCGGACACGCGCCACAGGTACGCGATGAGGGTCACCGAGGCGAGCAGCAGGACGGACATGAGCGCCACCGTGACGACCAGCGCGGCGGGGCGGGAACGGTGCACGATCACGCGCGGCTCGTCGACGGGCTCGTCCGAGGGGTCGTCGACCACGGGGTCGGCGGCATCGTCCTCCCCGTACGGGTGGGCGGCGTCGATCACGTCCGCGCCCACCACGGGGATCTCGTCGGTGTCGACGCGGTCGCCCTCGGCGGGCGCATCGTCCACCGGAGGGAAGGGGGAGCGGCGGCTCGGGACCATCACGGGCTCGCGCGACGGCACGTCCGTCTCGCGCGTGTCGGCCCCCTGCCGGCTCTGCTCCCCAAGTGTCACTACGTGACCGCCCCCGTGTACTTCTCGCCGGGCCCGTCGCCGGGCCGGTCCGGGAAGGCCGAGGCCTCCCGGAATGCCAACTGTACGCTCCGCAGGCCGTCCCTCAGAGCCCGCGCATGCGTGTCCCCGATGTCCGGTGCGGCGGCGGTGACGAGTCCGGCGAGCGCGTTGATGATCGTGCGCGCCTCGTCGAGGTCCACATGGTCCTCGCCGTCCTCCGCCAGGCCGCACCGAAGCGCGGCCGCACTGAGAAGATGAACGCTCACCGTCGTGATAAGTTCCACGGCACCCACATCCGCGAGGTCGCGAGCGGCGTCGCCCGCACCTCCCGAAGGCACGCCGGGACCTGCTTCCTGGTCTTTCTGGCTCATGGTTGCTATTCTTGTCCATCGACCGGTTGCGGCATGTGCTGCAACACGCAAGTGGAGTCCACTCCCACCCGAGGACCATAGGGGCCTGGGTATCGGTTCCGGTGAACGGCGCATCGTGCGTCCGGGCGCCGTTGCTGTGGTGGCCTCTGCTCGCATTCGGGCAGGGGCCTTTCCTCGTTTCCGGGGGTGGGGACCTGGCCGTCGATCCACAGAAGCAACGAGAAGGAGCCGCTATCAACGAGCCGCGCATCAACGAGCGCATCCGTGTCCCTGAGGTCCGCCTGGTCGGTCCGAAGGGCGAGCAGGTCGGCATCGTCCGTATCGAGGATGCCCTCCGTCTGGCGCAGGACGCCGAGCTCGACCTGGTCGAGGTGGCGCCCAACTCGCGTCCTCCCGTCGTCAAGCTCATGGACTACGGCAAGTTCAAGTACGAGGCGGCCGTCAAGGCTCGTGAGGCCCGGCGCAACCAGGCCAACACCGAGATCAAGGAGATGCGGTTCCGTCTCAAGATCGACGAGCACGACTACGAGACCAAGAAGGGCCACGTGGTCCGCTTCCTCAAGGGCGGCGACAAGGTCAAGGTCACGATCATGTTCCGCGGTCGTGAGCAGTCCCGTCCCGAGATGGGCCGCCGCCTGCTGATGAAGCTGGCGGAGGAGCTCCAGGAGTTCGGCGTGGTCGAGAACGCGCCGAGCCACGAGGGTCGCAACATGTCGCTGGTCCTGGGTCCGCTGAAGAAGAAGGCGGAGGCCAAGGAGGAGCAGCGCAAGGTGCGCGAGGAGCGCAAGGCTGCCGAGGCCGCCGCGCGCGAGGAGCGCAAGGCGCCTAAGGCTGGAGAGGTGGCCGAGGAGGTCGCCGCGGAGGTCGAGGAGTCGGCCGCCGAGTAGTCGTCGCGAGACGTCACAGGCTTCGGGCGCTCGCCGCCCGTGAAACGTGCTGGGGTCCCACCGGAGCCCAGCCAGACCTAGAAGGAGAGGCAGCAATGCCCAAGAACAAGACCCACTCGGGTGCCAAGAAGCGCTTCAAGCTCACCGGCACCGGCAAGGTGAAGCACGCCTCGGCGATGAACGTCCACAAGTTCGAGGAGAAGCACTCGTCGCGCAAGCGTCGTGTCGCGCAGGACCAGATCCTGTCCGACGCCGACTCGAAGAAGATCAAGAAGCTGCTGGGCAAGTAAGCCCGTACTGAAAGCCCAAGGAGACTAAGAAATGGCACGCGTCAAGCGGGCGGTCAACGCCCAGAAGAAGCGCCGTACTACCCTCGAGCGCGCTGCGGGTTACCGCGGCCAGCGTTCGCGCCTCTACCGGAAGGCGAAGGAGCAGGTCACCCACTCCCTCGTCTACTCGTACAACGACCGCCGCAAGCGCAAGGGCGACTTCCGCAAGCTGTGGATCCAGCGCATCAACGCTGCTGCCCGCGCGAACGGCATGACCTACAACCGCTTCATCCAGGGCCTCAAGGCCGCCGGTGTCGAGGTGGACCGCCGCATGCTCGCCGAGCTCGCGGTGAACGACGAGGCCGCGTTCGCGACCCTCGTCGAGACGGCCAAGAAGGCCCTTCCGGCCGACGTCAACGCGCCCGCCGCGTAAGGCACCGTCTCCATGACAGGACGCCCCGCCGGGCCTGCAGACCTCTCCGTCACGCTTTCGAACCCGAAGGCGGAGCGGGTGAAGAGAGTCGCGGCCCTGGCGGGGCGTTCTGCGCGTTCCCGGGCCGGCGTGCTGCTGGTCGAGGGACCGCAGGCCGTGCGAGAAGCCGTGCGGTTCGCCGCCGACCGTGTGCACGACGTCTACCTCTCGCCCGATGCGGCGCTCCGCTATCCGGAGATCGCCCAGGAGGCGCTCGCCGCGGGCCTGTACGTGCACCTCGGCACCGACGAGGTCCTCGACGCCATGAGCGCGGATGCGCAGCGCGTGGTCGCCGTGGTGGCGAGCACGGGCACGTCGCTCGACGACGTCGTGGCCGCTGCCCCGCGGCTGGTCGCGGTGCTCTCGAACGTGAGGGACCCCGGCAACGCCGGCACGGTGATCCGCGTCGCCGATGCTGCGGGCGCTGACGCGGTGATCCTCGCAGGGGAGTCGGTCGACCCCACCAACCCGAAGGTGATCCGCTCCACGGCCGGCAGCCTGTTCCATCTTCCGATCGCGCGCGCCCCGCTTGCCGACGTGATCGACGCGCTGCGGCAGGCGGGCCTCCTGGTGCTCGCGGCCGACGGCTCCGGCGAGGACCTCCTGGGCGACGCCTCGGCGGGCTCCGGCGCCGGCGGCGCCGAGGCGCTCGCGGCTCCCACCGCGTGGGTGTTCGGCAACGAGGCCTGGGGCCTGCGCCCCGAGGAGCTCGCGCTCGCCGACGCCGTGGTCCGCATCCCCATCCACGGTCGCGCGGAGAGCCTCAACCTCGGGACCGCGGCCGCCGTGTGCCTCTACGCCTCGGCGACCGCGCAGCGCGCCTGACGCATACCGCCATCCGATCCACGTGCATCGACACGCCGATGTGACGCTTCTCACGCGTGCGCGATGTCTCCTCACCTTCACAGATGCGTGCCGATAGGCGATCCATGAGGAGGCTGTCGCGTCGCGCCATGGGTGGCGCGCGGTCGCGCTCCCTGGTCGCGCTGGTCCTGGTGATCGCGGCGTTCGTGGGCCAGCTGGTGGTCGGGATCCAGACCTCGCTCGCGATGGCGCACTCCGCCTCCGAAGCGGCGAGCGACACGTACGCGTACGTGGGCGACCTCCTCACCGCGCGCGTCGCTCAGGTGCGCGACTCCGCCGAGGACCTCGCGGCGACCACCGCGGCCGCCGTCGAGCTCGTGGGTTCCTCCGCTGAGCCGGGCGAGCTCACGTCGCTGCTGCTCGACAGGGTGAGGCGGGCCACCGGCGTCAAGGCCATGATGGTGGTGCTCGCGGATGGTCGTTCCTACGCGGTCGGGAGCACCGACGATGGCTTCGTGGTGCGACGCTTCCTCGATGACGGTGCCGGCGGGCTCCAGGGCGAGCACGTGTTCCTCGACCACTCGGGCGCCCGGACCGCGGTGCCGCCTCGCAACGTCGCGTTCGACGATGCCCGCACCCACGCGTGGTACCGCACCGCGGTGGCGAGCGACGGCTCCGCCTGGGTCACCTCCGACCTGCCGCCAGCGCTCACCGGGACCGCCGGCGGCGCGGACGGTGCCGCCGTGGTGGCGCGCACCACGAGCCGACGCACCGCCGCGCTGGTGCAGTTCGACATCGACGCCCTCGCGACGATCCTCGGCGAGGTGCCGATCGGTGACGAGGCGCGAGCATACGTCCTGGGGCGGGACGGCACGGTGATCGCCGCCTCGACCCATGCGCGCATCGCGGTGCGCCTCCATGAGACGCGGCTGGGGCATCCCGTGACGGCGCGCGATCTCGGGCTCTCGATGCTCGCGGTCAACACCTCTCCCGCGGGAGAGGCCGTGGTGCGCACCGACGACGGCACGGTGACCTTCGAGCAGGTGATCCAGGAGGGTGGGGACGCCTCGTGGGTCCTCGTGGTCGAGGCACGCGCCGACTCCCTGGTGCCGGCGGTCTCCCGCACGGCGGGCGTGGTGCTCCGCGTGGTGACGGCGGCGCTCGTGCTCGGGCTGGGTGCCCTGGTCGCCTTCCGCTGGCTGGGCGCGGACATGGGCCGGCTCCGCCACGAGGCCTCGCATGACGCGTTGACGGGGCTCACGGATCGCCAGGGGCACGAGGCCGCCGTCGCATCGTTGCTCGGCTCCCGGTCGGAGGGGCGAGGCGTCCTCGCGATCGCGTTCGACCTGGACGGATTCAAGCGCCTCAACGACACCTACGGGCACGCCGTGGGTGACGCCGCGCTCGTCGCGGCCGCCAAGGCGCTGCGCGCCGCGGTCCGCGAGGAGGACGTGGTGTCCAGGATGGGCGGCGACGAGTTCGTGTGCATCATGCTGGTCGACGAGCCGGAGCGGGCCTGGGCGCGGGTGGAGCGCGTGCGCGTGGCGATCGTGTCCGGGCTCGCCGCGGACCCTGACGTTCCCCTGGGCATCGGGGTGACGGCGGGGTTCGCCGTCGACCCTGATGGTCGGATCCCCGTCGGGGAGCTCCAGAATGCGGCCGATGCGGCGCTCGTGGGCGGCAAGGCGCGAGGCAAGGGACGGACGTACGCCGCATCGTCCGCGACCGCCGCGCGGGTCTGAGCCGCACCGCGCCCGGGCCGCGCGAGGCCGTCCCGCCGGGGTCGAAGGCGATCCCTCGGTGCCCATGGCGGTGGGAGCGACGGCGGGCTGCGCCGTCGCGGCCGATCACGGCCCCGATCTCGCGCGGACGCAGGAGGCCGCTGATCACGCGCTGATCAGGGGAAAGGCGGCAAGGAGGGAGCGCGCGCACGGCGCATAACGGCGTCTGTGGCGTACGCCACACCGCGAGAGGTGAAAATCCGCCCGCCGGCGGCCGATGATTGAGGGTATGAGCAGAGTCCTTCGTCGCGGTCGAGTCGCGCCCGCGCGCGGGGTCGTGGTGGGCGCCGTGCTCGCGGTCACCGTGGTCCTCATGCTCATGGCCACGTCCGTGCTCAACGCGATCGTCGCCGATCGCACGGTCGTCGCGGCGACGGAGGACATGTACGAGTACGTCGGCGACCTCATGGCCGAGCGCGTCGCCGGTGTGGCGGACTCCGTCGCGGACGTGGTGGTCGGCACCGCGAACGACATCGCGCGTGAGGGCAGCATGCCCGAGACGGGCGTGCTCCTGAACATCATGGCCGACCAGCTCGACGACGAACCCGCGGTGGGCTCGATGTTCGTGGCGGACCCGTCGGGATACGTGTTCCTCCTCGCGCGCCTCGGCGACGGCTACGCGTCGCTCCGTGTGGACCCCCTCGAGGAGGGCGGCACCTACGTGGTGCGCACCGAGTACAACGCCGATCGGGTGCCGCTCGGCACCGAGGGTGCCCGCGACGACTACGACGTCACGACGCGCTCCTGGTACCAGACGGGCCTCGGCGCCACCGACGTCGAGTGGTCGGATCCCTACGTGTCCGTGCGCACCGGCGAGATCGCGGTCTCGCCGGTCAAGTCTGCGCGCGCGGGCGACGAGGTGATCGCCGTCGTGGGCGCGGACCTCGATGTCGACCTCGTCGGCGATGTCCTCGAGGACATCCCCACCGGGGGCGATGCGCGCGCCTTCATCCTGGCCTCCGACGGCAGCATCATCGCGGCGCCGACGGGGGCGCGCGACGATGTCCGCCGCGCCGTCGACGCTCGCATGACCATCCCCAGCGCGGAGGACATCGGGCTCGCCGACGGGGACCTCGTGACCCAGCAGCCCTCGCAAGGCGAGACGCCGCCGCCGGGTGTCGACGGCGTCCTGCCGCCCGATCACGAGGACGCGGGGACCACGGACCATGTGGTGGTCGAGCGGGCCATGGATCCCGATACCGGGATCGACTGGGTGCTCCACCTCGACGCGGCCCCCGCGGACCTCGCTCCGTCCGTCGCGAGCATGCAGCGCGTGACCGCGTGGGCGACCACGGTGTCGATCGCGCTCGTGGTGATCGCGGGGATCGTCGCGCTGCGCCTCTGGCGCCCCATCACCACGATGCGCCAGCGCTCGGAGATCGACGCCGTCACGGGCCTGTCGAACAGGTACGACTTCCAGCGGCGCGGCCGCATGGTCCTGCGCTCGGTACGCCGCGCGCAGGAGGACGCGCTGATGATCGCGCTCGACCTGGACGACTTCAAGCATGTCAACGACGAGTTCGGGCATGACGCGGGCGACCACGTGCTGCGGGTGATCGGCGACTCGCTGCGCGGCGCGGTCCGGTCGCAGGATGTCGCGGCACGGGTGGGAGGCGACGAGTTCATGGTCCTCATCGCGCTCGCCGACGATGCGGCGCCCGTCGAGGTCGCCCGCCGCCTGCGCGACGAGGTCGAGGCCGCGATCAGGCGCACGAGCATCGTCGGCGCCCGCGTGGGCGTCACCGCGGGCTTCGCGATCGGGTCCGAGGTCGGGTTCGACCTCCGCCACCTCCACACGGCCGCCGATCGCGCGCTCGTGGCGGGCAAGCGCGTACGCAAGGGACGGACCTACACGCAGGACGGGCCGGTCGCGGCCGACGCGGCGTCTGGCGACACCGAGGTGGCCGCACCGGCTGGTAGTGTCCCCCGGGACTGAGGAGGTCCCATGGACAACACCCGACGGCTCGACATCGCGGGAGCGCGAGGCAAGGTCGAGGTCGAGGGCGTCCTCGGGCTGTTCTACAAGGTCCGCATCGACGGCGAGGTGGTGAAGCGTCGTCGTGGCCGCTGGGACATCCCCATGCGCAACCGTGCGACGGGTGCCCTCACCGCGAACGGCGTGATCCCCGGCTTCCAGACGCTCCGCTTCAACGGCGAGCCGATCCTCAAGATGGGCGCCCATGTCGAGCCTGCGGCGAAGGTCGCGATGTTCGCGCCGCTGCTGCTCATCGTGTTCCCGATCGCGGGCGCCATCCTCGCTGTCCTCATGTTCTTCACCAACGTGCTGCTCGTGAAGAACCCGCAGATGCCGGCGGGGCTCCGCATCGGCCTGCCCGTGCTCAACACCGCGGTGATCGCGCTCCTGCTGAACCAGCTCATCGGCCTGCCGTTCTCCTGACCCGGCTCCGGCATGTCCCGTCGCCTCGCGGTACGCAGCCCGTCCGACCCGTTGCCGTGGGCCTTCGGCGTGGTGATCGCCGCGCTCGTCGTGATCGCGCTGACGACCGTGGTGGTGCGGTCCACCGTCGCTGAGGACTCGGCGCGCGCCGCGATCGAGGGCGCTGCGGTCGTGGGCGACGCGACCGCCGTGCAGCTCGAGGCGGCGACCCGCCCGGCGGAGGCGACGGTGCGGGGCGTCGCCGGCACGGTGGGCGACGACCCGACGGTCCTCGGGGATCCCGCACGCATGCTCGATGCGCTCAGCGTGCTCATGGACGGCCAGTCGACGATCGCGGCGATCGTGGTGGTGGGCGAGGACGGGTCGGAGATGGAGCTCGACCGTCGCGAGCAGGGCTTCGTGTTCCGCGACCTCGACGCCGATGGCGCCTCCGAGGTCGTGGTGCTCGACTCCACGTTCGAGCCTTCGGACGCGCAGGCGGAGGCACCGCGGCGCGCGCCGTCCGAGCGTCCGTGGCTCGATGCGGCGCGGGGGTCGACCGCCGTCGTGTGGAGCGGACCCGAACGCCTGCCCGCGATCGGGCGGACGGTGGTCCATGCCGCGATGGCGGTGAGGGATGCGCAGGGGGCGCCCCTCGCGGTCGTGGCCGTGCTCCTCGACTCCGAGGTCTTCGAGCGGCTGCTCGTCGTCTCCTCGGCGACCTCGTACGGCGAGGCGTCGGTCGTGGGCGACGACGGCACGGTCCTGGCCGGCGCGACGGGCCTGGGCCTGCCCGACGATGCCGAGGTCGATCGGGTGTCGCGCGGCTCGGTCGCGGTGGCCGACGTGGTGACCTATCAGCGTGCGGTGAGCGACGCGCTGCCGTGGACGCTGACCGTGGTGGTCGACGGCGACGAGGTGCTCCCGGCGATCGCCTCGCTCGACCGCACGATGCTGCTCTACACGGTGGTCATCGTGGTGGTCACCCTCCTCATGAGCCTCCTGCTGTGGGCGCTGCGGCGGCCTGCGGGCGAGGTCTCCGCGCGCGCCCGCACCGACGCCCTCACCGGTCTGAGCAACCGCCACCACTTCGAGGTCCGCGGCCACGACGTCCTGCAGGCCGCGCGACGTCGCGGCACGCGCGTGGTGGTCGCCGTCTTCGACCTCGACAACTTCAAGTCGGTCAACGACGGCGCCGGTCACGAGCACGGGGACCGGGCGCTCAGCGCCGTCGCCGACGGCCTCGCACGGGTGTCGGGCCCGCGCGACGTGGTCGGCCGGCTGGGCGGCGACGAGTTCGCCGCAGTGCTGTGGCTCGGCGCTGACGAGGATCCCGCCGAGGCGGTCGAGAGGCTCCGTGCGAGCGCGCACCGCACGCTCGAGCGCGCGGTAGGGGACGGCTTCGACGTGGGCGTGAGCGCCGGATGGGTCGACACGGCCGCGGGGGAGTACCGGCTCGCGAGCCTCGTGCGCGCCGCGGACACGGCGCTGGTGTCCGGCAAGAGGGACGCGAAGGGCATGGCGTACGAGGGCATGCACCTCTAGCCCGGGCGGCGGTCCTGTCCGGTCGGAGCATCGTCCTGCTACGGTGGCGGTATGAGCACGAGCCAGGCCCGCATCACGCGCCGCGCCGCCGTGCGCCTCTTTCTCTAGGCCCGGGGAGACCCCCCGGGCCTGACGGCGTGCCCCGCGCCCGCATCGTCCCGCCGTCGGACGTGCCCGCGCTCCGGCTAGACTTCCCCCGGTTGTTTTCGAGGCTGAAGGGCCACCCATGACTGAACTCTCCCCGCTCGACGCCGACGGCGTCGCTGCAGCGGTTGCCGATGCGCTCGCGGCCTTCGAAGCCGCCGCCGACCTTGACGAGCTGAAGGAGGCGCGGCTCGCCCACACCGGCGACAAGGCGCCGCTGACGCTCGCGAACCGCCTCATCGGCGGCCTCGAGCCTGCGGACAAGGCCGCGGCCGGCAAGGCGATGGGCGGCGCCCGTGCGGCGATGGGCCGCGCGCTCGCGGCGCGCACTGCGGAGCTCGAGGCCGAGCGCGACGCGCGCGTGCTGGTCGAGGAGGCCGTCGACGTGACGCTGCCCTCGTCCCGTGCGCTGGTGGGCGCCCGCCACCCCATCGAGACGATGCAGGAGCGCATGTGCGACCTGTTCGTGTCGATGGGATGGGAGGTCGCCGAGGGGCCCGAGATGGAGGCGGAGTGGTTCAACTTCGACGCCCTCAACTTCGACCCCGACCACCCTGCGCGCGAGATGCAGGACACGTTCTTCATCGATCCGCCGTCCTCGGGCCTGCTCATGCGCACCCACACGTCGCCGGTGCAGGTGCGCGCGGCGCTCGAGCGCCGCGACTCGCTCGAGGAGGGACGCGGCATCTACGTCGTGTGCCCGGGGAAGACGTTCCGCACCGACGAGCTCGACGCGACCCACACCCCGGTGTTCCACCAGATCGAGGGCCTGGCGATCGACAAGGGCCTGACCATGGCGCACCTCAAGGGCACGCTCGACCACTTCGCGCGCGCGCTGTTCGGGCCGGAGGCCGTGACGCGCCTGCGCCCGGCGTTCTTCCCCTTCACCGAGCCCAGCGCGGAGATGGACCTGCGCTGCTTCGTGTGCGGCGGTGACGATGCATCGTGCCGCACGTGCCGCGGCACCGGATGGATCGAGTGGGGCGGCTGCGGCATGACGCACCCCAACGTGCTCCGCGCCGCCGGCATCGACCCCGAGAAGTACACCGCCTTCGCGTTCGGCATGGGGATCGAGCGCACCCTGATGTTCCGCCACAACGTCACCGACATGCGCGACATGGTCGAGGGCGATGTGCGCTTCTCTCAGCAGTTCGGGATGGAGATCTGATGCCCAAGATTCCGCTTTCATGGCTCGCGGAGTCGGTCGAGCTCGTTCCGGGTGCGACGCCCGTGGACATCGCCACGTCGCTCGCGAAGGTGGGCCTCGAGGAGGAGGGCATCCACGGCTCCGGCGTCGAGGGACCGCTCGTGGTGGGCCGCGTGCTGACCCTCGTCAAGGAGGAGCAGTCGAACGGCAAGACCATCAACTACTGCCGCGTCGACGTCGGCTCGCACAACGACCCCGAGGGCCCCGGGCACAAGCCCGACAACAAGGAGTCCTACCCGGCTTCGCGCGGGATCGTGTGCGGTGCCCACAACTTCGTCGAGGGCGACTACGTGGTCGTCGTGCTGCCCGGCGCGACCCTGCCCGGACCGTTCCCCATCTCGGGGCGCAAGACGTACGGGCACTGGTCGGACGGCATGATCTGCTCGGCGCGCGAGCTCGGGCTCGGAGAGGACCACTCGGGCATCATCGTGCTGACCGAGCTGGGCTTCTCCGCCGATGCTCTCGAGCCGGGGCAGGATGCGATCGCGCTGCTCGGGCTCGATGAGAAGACCCTCGAGATCAACGTGACGCCCGACCGCGGCTACTCGTTCTCCATCCGCGGCGTGGCGCGCGAGTACGCGCACGCGACCGGGGCATCGTTCACCGACCCCGCCGCCCTCGAGGTGACCGGTGCCGCCGGCGACGGGTTCCCGGTGCTCATCGAGGACCAGAACCCGGTGCGCGGCAACGTGGGCTGCGACCGGTTCGCGGCACGCATCCTGCGCGGCTTCGACCCGTCGGCCGCCGTGCCGGGATGGATGCGCCAGCGCCTCGAGGCGGCCGGCATGCGCTCGATCTCGCTCGCGGTGGACGTCACCAACTACGTCATGCTCGAGCTCGGCCAGCCGCTGCACGCGTACGACCTCGCGAAGGTCACCGCGCCGCTCGTGGTGCGTCGCGCGCGGCCCGCCGAGAGCATCGTCACCCTCGACGGCGCGACGCGCGTGCTGCACGGCGAGGACCTCCTGGTGTGCGACTCGACCGACGGTCACGGCGAGCGCCCGGTGGGCCTCGGCGGTGTCATGGGCGGGCTCGACACCGAGGTGTCCGAGACCACCACGGACATCCTGCTCGAGGCGGCGCACTGGGACCCCATCACCATCGCGCGCACCGCACGACGCCACAAGCTCGGGTCCGAGGCCTCGCGTCGCTACGAGCGCGGCGTCGACACGGCGCTCCCTCCGATCGCGCTCGAGCGCGCGCTGCGGCTTATGCAGGAGCACGGCGGCGGCGTGATCGAGGACGTCTACACCGACGTCGACCACGTGCCCTCCGTCGAGCCCATCGAGATGGACGACGACTTCCCGGCGCGCATCGTCGGGGTGCCGTACACCGCGGAGCAGGTGGTGGAGTCGCTGACGCAGGTGGGCTGCTCGGTGGCCGTGGACGGCGACGTGCTCGTCGTGACGCGTCCCACGTGGCGTCCGGACCTCGAGGGCCCGATCAACCTGGTCGAGGAGGTCGCGCGTCTCCAGGGCTACGACGCGCTGCCGTCGGTGCTGCCCGTCGCGCCTCCGGGACGCGGCTACACGCACTCGCAGATCGTGCGGAAGTCCGTCGCGAGGTCGCTGGCCGAGGCAGGCCTGACGCAGGTGCTGACGTACCCGTGGATCTCCGAGGCGAGGCTCGACGAGTGCCTGCTGCCCGCCGACGACGTGCGTCGCGACGTGATCCGTCTCGCAAACCCGATCTCCGCCGAGCAGCCGCTGCTGCGCACGGCGATCTTCGAGACGCTGGTCGACGCGGTGAAGGTGAACCTGGGCCGTGGTGCGCAGGACGTGGCCGTCTACGAGACCGGACGTGCCTACCTGGGGCGTCTGGTGGGTGCCATCCCGGCCACGTACTCGGGCACGTCGATCACTCCGGACGACGTCCTCGCGCTCAACGAGGCGATCCCCGGTCAGGTGCGCCGCGTCGCCGGCGTCATGGCCGGCAACCGCGTGTTGTCCGGCTGGGACGGGCACGCGACGCCGTGGCGCTGGACCGATGCGCTCGCGATGGTCGAGAAGGTCGAGCGCGCGTGCGGCGTGGTGCTCGAGATCTCCTCCGAGGTCGGCGAGCGGCAGAGCAGCGCGCCGTTCCACCCGGGGCGCGTGGCGGTCTACCGGCTCGAGGGCGAGATCGTGGGCGCCGCCGGCGAGCTCCACCCGAAGGTGTGCGAGAACCTCGGCCTGCCGGCGCGGACGGTGGCCTTCGAGCTGCTGCTCGATCCGCTGATCGACGAGTCGGAGGGCGTGCTGGTGACGGCATCGCCCGTGTCCGGTCAGGTGCTCGCGAAGGAGGACTTCGCGTTCGTGGTGCCTGCTTCGGTGGCTGCCGGTGACCTCGTGTCCGCCGTGATCGAGGCCGGCGACGGCCTGGTCGAGGACGCGCGCGTGTTCGACGTCTACACGGGTTCCCAGATTGGTGACGGCATGAAGTCGCTAGCGGTGAACGTGAAGATGCGCGATGCGGACCACACGCTCACCGCCGACGAGGTGCTGTCGGTGCGCGAGGCGATCATCGCGGCGGCCTCCGAGAGGTTCGGGGCCGTGCTGCGGTAGCTTTCGCCTGGATGCATGATGCGGCGGCCGGTGGGGGAGACCCCGCCGGCCGCCGTTCCTGTCTGGCGGGTCCACGGCCCACGGCGAGCCGCTCCTCCCTAGACTGGAGGGACAGCAAGAAAGCGTGGATCTGTGTCCCGTGCACCGGCACCCGCACACGGCGAGCACTTCCAGAGCCGCCGCGGGGGCCTCGCGCAGCCTCAGCTGCTCCGGGGCGAGGACTACGTCGCCGATGCGACCCGACGCATCCACGATGCCAAGCGGCGCGTGCTGCTGACGACGCTGACCATCGCGCACGACCACCGCACCGACGACCTCATCGACGCGCTCGTGTGGGCGGCGAGGCGCGGGGTCGAGGTATCGGTCGCGGCCGACGTCTTCACGTACGCGGATGCCGCCGGCACCTTCCTCCCCACCGGCTATCGCACCAAGGCGTGGCGCACGTCCGACAGCCTGGCGTCGAAGCTCATCGGTGAGGGCGTGCGGTTCTCCTGGTTAGGGCGCGAGAAGGGGTTGCCGTGGCGGGGGCGTACGCACACCAAGTTCTGCGTGGTGGACGATGCCGCGTACGCCTTCGGTGGTGTGAACCTGGACCGCAAGGGGGTCGAGAACACCGACTTCATGCTCCTCATCGCCGACGCCCGGCTCGCCGACGACCTCGAGGCGGTCTACCACCAGATCCAGCACATGAACGCGCACGAGCGGGGGCACGAGTCCCTCGAGTACAGGTACGGCACCGACCGGGTGCTGGTGGACGGAGGCATCCCCGGAGACTCGATCATCTACCGGCGGGCGGTCGCGCAGGCGCGGAAGGCGGACCGCGTTCTCCTGGTGTCCCAGTACTGTCCGACGGGGGAGCTGGGCAAGGTCATCAGCGAGCGCGACAACGAGCTGTGGTTCAACCCTCCGCGCAACGCCAGCCCCGCGAATCGCGCGCTCATCGCCTCCTCGATGCTGTGGACGGGGCATCGTTCGATGTACACGCGAAGGCGCTACCTGCATGCCAAGGCGATCGTCTTCTTCCGCGACGATGGCACGCGCGTGGCCATCACCGGCTCGCACAACTTCGTGGAGGGCGGCGTGCGGCTCGGCACGCGCGAGATCGCGATGGAGACGCGGCGTCCCGAGACCATCGAGCAGATCCTGGCCTTCCATGCTCAGGATGTGCGGGGTGAAGGCTGAGCTCGCCGTCGGGCGGGTGGTGGCCTGTGTGTTCCGGGTCCGCGCCGGGGCTGATCCTGGTGTGACCCGGACCTGATCCGGGCGTGAGCCGAGCCGGGCCGGTCCTGGATGTTTGCCCGCGGGGTGATGTCCCCAGGCCGAAAACTGGTGCGGTTTTCCACATCTACCAGGGG
>NZ_BBLV01000020.1 GCF_000971115.1 Demequina gelatinilytica
GTACTCGGTCGCCGAGACCTCGACCACGGTGGCGTCCGTCTCAATTGATGAGACGGAGGGCGCCTCGGCGTCGCCGCCGCAGGCGGACAGCGCTGCTGCGAGCGTGAGGACCGCGATCGCGGTCACGGGGCGGGACGGGGACAGGCGCATCGTGACCTCCTGACCGGACCACGGTACGTCCACATCGTGGACCGTGACCGTAACGATTCGGTCACGTCGTACGGGGCTTTCGACGGCGAAGGTTTCAGGAATGTAAAACATCGCCCTCCGTCGGCGATCCGGCCCGGGCGTCGTGCCAGGATCCTGTGCCACGACCGGCGCGCGCCGAGCCGGCGGTCGACATCCACTCGAGGAGGGCAACACCCATGCGGAACCCGTCCCACCTGCGCCGCGCTGCCGTGGTCTCCGGCATCGCCGTCACGGCGCTGACGCTCGCCGCCTGCTCCGGCGGCGACTCCGACTCCGACGCGAGCGGCGAGCCCGCCGACGGCGGCTCGACCAGCGAGGCGCTGATCGTCGGCACCACCGACAAGGTCACCACGCTCGACCCGGCCGGCTCCTACGACAACGGCTCGCTCGCGGTCCAGACCCAGGTCTTCCCGTACCTGGTCAACACGGACTACAACAGCACCGACGTGGTCCCCGACCTCGCCGAGACCGCCGAGTTCACCTCGCCGACGGAGTACACGGTCACGCTTCCCGAGGGCCTCACCTGGGCGAACGGCAACGCGCTCACCTCCTCGGACGTCAAGTTCTCCTTCGACCGCAACCTCGCGATCGCGGACCCCAACGGCGCGTCGAGCCTGCTCTACAACCTCGACAGCGTCGAGACGCCCGACGACACCACCGTGGTGTTCCACCTCAAGACGGCGGACGACCAGGTCTTCCCCTTCATCCTCACGAGCTTCCCCGGCGCGATCGTCGACGAGGAGGTCTTCGCGGCCGATGCGATCACGCCCGACGCGGACATCGTCGCGGGCAACGCCTTCGCCGGCCCGTACACGATCACGTCGTGGGACTTCAACAAGACGGTCGAGTTCACGCCCAACGAGTCCTACCAGGGCCTCCTTGCGGCCCCGGTCAACGGCGGCGTGATCCTCAGCTACTTCGCCGAGTCGTCGAACCTCAAGCTCGCCGTCCAGGAGGGCGACATCGACGTGGCGTACCGCTCGCTGTCGGCGACCGACGTCGAGGACCTCTCGGGCAACGACGCGGTGCAGGTCATCAACGGCCCCGGTGGCGAGATCCGCTACATCGTGTTCAACTTCGACACGCAGCCCTACGGCGCGGCGACCCCGGAGGCCGATGAGGCCAAGGCGCTCGCGGTCCGTCAGGCGGCGGCCGACCTGATCGACCGCGACGCGATCTCGGAGCAGGTCTACAAGGGCACCTACACGCCGCTCTACTCGTACGTCCCCGAGGGCTTCGCGGGCGCCACCGAGTCGCTCAAGGAGCTCTACGGCGACGGTGCGGGCGCCCCGGATGCGGACAAGGCCGCCCAGACCCTCGCCGACGCCGGCGTGGAGACCCCGGTCAAGCTGAGCCTGCAGTACAACCCCGACCACTACGGCCCCTCGTCCGGTGACGAGTACGCCCTGGTCAAGTCGCAGCTCGAGGCCAGCGGCCTGTTCGAGGTCGACCTCAAGTCGACCGAGTGGGTCCAGTACTCCGAGGACCGCACCGCCGACGTGTACCCGGCCTACCAGCTCGGCTGGTTCCCGGACTACTCGGACGCGGACAACTACCTCACGCCGTTCTTCCTCACGGAGAACTTCCTGGGCAACCACTACTCGAACCCCGACGTGGACGAGATGATCCTCGCGCAGGCCGTCACCACGGACCCCGCCGAGCGCACCGCGCTCATCGAGGAGATCCAGGACACCGTCGCGGGCGACCTCTCGACCCTGCCGCTGCTGCAGGGCGCGCAGGTCGCGGTCGCGGGCTCCGACGTCTCGGGCGTCACCCTCGACGCGTCGTTCAAGTTCCGCTTCGCTCCTCTGACGAAGTAGGGCATCGTGCCGATGGGGCAGCCGGCCAGCCGGCTGCCCCATCGGTCTGCCCATCCCATCCCGGGAGAGTGCTCCCGGAAAAGTGAGGTACCCCATGTCGACGACGACTGACGTCGCCGCGGGCGCGGTCTCCGGACCGCCGCCCGCACTCGCACCCAAGGTCGCCCGCGGCGGCGGATTCGGACGCTACGTCCTGGTGCGGCTCCTGCTCATGATCCCGACGGTGCTCATCCTGGTGACGCTCGTCTTCTTCCTCATCCGGCTCACCGGCGACCCGATCACCGCCGCGCTGGGCGGGAGGCTCCCGGCCGACCAGCTCGCGGAGCGGATCCACGAGGCCGGCTACGACCGTCCGCTGATCGTCCAGTACCTCGAGTACCTGGGCCAGATCCTCACGCTGGACTTCGGCAACACCATCACCGACAACCAGCCGGTCACGACCGTGCTCGCGGAGTACGGCGCGGCGACCCTCGAGCTGGTGACCTACTCGCTCGTCGTCGCGTTCCTCATCGGCATCCCGTTCGGTCTCATCGCGGCCGCCAACCGCGACCGTTGGCCCGACGCCGCCCTGCGCGTGAGCGCCATCTTCTTCTACGCGACGCCCGTGTTCTTCGCGGGCCTGGTCGCCAAGCTCGTGTTCTCCGTCTGGCTCGGATGGTTCCCCGTGTCGGGCCGCGCGGGCGTGCGCACCGAGCTCGCGCTCGGGCGCGAAGGCGGCACCGGCATCTACCTCATCGACGCGATCCGCAGCGGCAACGGCGAGTACGTGTGGGACGTCCTGTCGCACGCGGTGCTCCCCGCGATGACGCTCGGGCTGCTCACCGCGGGGATCTTCCTGCGGCTCGTGCGCACCAACGTCATCGGCACCCACAACATGCCGTACATCGACGCCGCGCGCTCCCGCGGGGTCAGCGAGTCCCGCCTGCTCCGCACCCACGCCTACCGGCCGGCGCTCATCCCGATCATCACCGTGATCGGCCTGCAGATCGCCCTCATGCTGGGCGGCGCGGTGCTCACCGAGACCACCTTCGAGTGGCAGGGGCTCGGCTTCCAGCTCGCGAAGTACCTGCAGGCGCGCGACTTCGTCGCCGTCCAGGGCATCGTCGCCCTCATCGCCATCATCGTCGCGCTCGCCAACTTCATCGTCGACATCATCGCGGCCCTGATCGACCCGAGGGTGAGGTACTGACATGGCAGGCTCCCGCCTCCTCGGCCGGCTGCCGGTCGTCCACCAGCTGCGCCAGGCCGTCGGCCTGCAGCGCGGGATGCTGGTCGCCGGGCTCGCGCTCACCGGCGTGTTCCTGGTCCTCGCGACCCTCGCACCCGTCCTCGCGCCCTACGGCTACTCCCAGCTGTCGGACGAGTCCGGCAACTTCGGCGCCCAGCAGGCGCCCTCCGCCGAGCACTGGCTCGGCACCACGGTAGGCGGCTACGACGTCCTCTCGCGCGTGATCTGGGGAGCGCGGACCGCGCTGCTCGTGATCATCGTCGCGGTGCTGCTGTCGGTGTTCGTGGGCATCCTGCTGGGGCTCGTGTCGGGCTACCTGGGCGGCTGGGTCGACCGGGTGCTGGTGGTGGTCGCCGACGCGATCTACGCCTTCCCGACGCTGCTGCTCGCGATCGTCGCCGCGATCGCGATCTCCGGTGGCCAGTCGGGCCTGTGGTCTGGCGTCTTCGCGGCCGCGATCTCGATCACGGTCGTGTTCATCCCGCAGTACTTCCGCGTGGTCCGCGCCGAGGTGGTCAGGGTGAAGGCGGAGGCCTTCATCGAGTCGGCCAAGGTGATCGGCGCCTCGACCCCCCGCATCATGTTCCGCCACGTCCTGCGCAACTCGACGCGCACGCTGCCCGTGATCGTCACGCTCAACGCGGCCGAGGCCGTGCTGACCCTCGCGGCGCTGGGCTTCCTGGGGCTCGGCATCGAGCCGACGTCCGCCGCGGAGTGGGGCTTCGACCTCAACAAGTCCATCAGCGATGTCGCCGCGGGGATCTGGTGGACGGCTGTCCCGCCGGGCATCGCGATCGTCCTCGCCGTGCTGGGCATCACGCTCATCGGCGAGAGCCTCAACGACCTCGCGGACCCGCGCCTGCGGGCGCGCCGCCGGGGCAAGGGCACGCCGGCCGATGCGGTCGCGCAGTCGGAGCCCGTCGCCCGTGAAGAGCTGGGAGAGGTGCAGTGATGGCAGGCGAGAGCACGAACGCGGTCGAGATCCGCGATCTCAACGTCACCTTCGCGACCGACGGCGGCGATGTGCACGCCGTGCGCGGGGTGAGCCTGGACGTCCGCCCGGGCGAGGTGCTCGCGATCGTGGGCGAGTCGGGCAGCGGCAAGACCGTCACGGCGCGCACCATCCTGGGGCTGCTGGGACCCACCGCGGTCACCGACGGCGCGGTGGTGGTCTCCGGCACCGATGTGGTCGAGCTCGACGCGTCGGGGCTCCGCCGGCTGCGCGGCGAGAAGGCGGCGATGATCTTCCAGGAGCCGTCCATGGCGCTGAACCCGGTGTTCAGCGTCGGGTGGCAGCTCGCGGAGGGCCTGCGCGCGCACGGCCGCATCTCCAAGGCGGAGGCGAAGGCCAAGGCCGTCGCCATGCTCCGGCGCGTCGGGATCCCGGAGCCCGAACGGCGCGTCAACGACTACCCGCACCAGTTCTCGGGCGGCCAGAAGCAGCGCATCGTCATCGCCATGGCGCTCGCGATGCAGCCCGCCGTGATCATCGCGGACGAGCCCACCACGGCCCTCGACGTGACCGTGCAGGCCGAGATCCTCGCGCTCCTGCGCCAGCTGCGCGATGAGGAGGGCACCGCGATCGTGCTCATCACCCACAACATGGGCGTGGTGGCGGATCTCGCGGACCGCGTCGCGGTGATGCTGCACGGCGAGGTCGTCGAGACCGCGCCGGTCGCCGACATCTTCGCCGCGCCTCAGCACGAGTACACGCGACGGCTGCTCGATGCCGTGCCTCGGCTCGAGGCGGCCGACCGGCCGCCGCTGCCGGAGGACACCCCGGCGCCGCTCGTGGTCGCCAAGGACCTCATCATCGAGTACCCCGGCCGCTTCGGCCGGCGCTCCACCTTCCGTGCGGTGCACGAGGTGAGCTTCTCGATCGCGCCCGGCGAGGTGCTGGGCCTGGTGGGCGAGTCCGGCTCGGGCAAGTCGACCATCGGCCGCGCGATCGCGGGCCTCACCCCCGTCGCGGGAGGCTCGCTCCAGGTGCTCGGTACCGAGATGCTGGGGGTCAAGGAGCGCGAGTTCCGGCTCAAGCGGCGTGACATCGGCTTCGTCTTCCAGGATCCGGCCACCAGCTTCAACCCGCTGCTCACCATCGCCGACAACGTCGCCGAGCCGCTCATCGTGCACGGGCAGGCCAAGCGGCCCGGCGACGCGCGCGGCAAGGTCGACGAGCTGCTCGAGGCGGTGCAGCTGCCCGCGGCGTTCGGGGACCGCTACCCGCATGAGCTCTCGGGAGGGCAGCGTCAGCGGGCGTCGCTCGCCCGCGCGCTCGCGCTCGACCCCAAGCTCCTCATCGCGGACGAGCCGACGTCTGCCCTGGACGTCTCGGTGCAGGCGCGTGTGCTGGAGCTGTTCATCGAGCTCCAGGAGCGCTTCGGCTTCGCGACGCTGTTCATCAGCCACGACCTCGCGGTGGTGGACATGCTCGCGGACCGCATCGGCGTGCTGCACCGCGGCCGCCTGGTCGAGGAGGGCACGGGTGCCGAGGTTCTCGGCGCGCCCAAGGATCCCTACACGCAGCGTCTGCTGGCCTCGCTGCCGGTGCCGGACCCGGTCGAGCAGGCGAGGCGCCGCGAGGAGTGGGCGGCGCTCAGCGGCTGACCGACGCCCCTCCCTCCGCCACTCGGGACGCTCGGTACTGGGGCCCTGGCGCCACCAGTACCGTGCGTCCCCGCGATGCGCTTTTCGGCGCGGTCACCAGGACGGGTGACCGCGCCGAGCCGAGCCGCGCCGAGTCGAGCCGAGGCGCGGGACGGGGCGGGCCCGGCCTGAGCCGGCTCAGTCCCCGGAGCCCGCCTCCAACCCGGTGCGGATCGCGTCCATGACGGATGGGTCCGCGAGGGTCGTGACATCGCCGGTCGGGCGGTCCTCGGCCACGTCGCGCAGCAGCCGCCGCATGATCTTCCCGGAGCGCGTCTTGGGCACCTCCGACACCACCAGGATGGTGCGCGGCTTGGCGAGCGAGCCGATCTGCCGGCGCACGTGCTCGCGCAGCGCAGCGGCCACCTCCTCGCCGTCCGACGGCAACCCGTGGGCGTCGCCGCGGACGATGACGAACGCCACCACGGCCTGCCCGGTCACCTCGTCCGAGGCGCCGACCACCGCGGCCTCCGCGACCCAGGGGTGCGCGACCAGCGAGTGCTCGATCTCGGTGGTGGTGAGCCGGTGGCCCGAGACGTTCATGACGTCGTCGACGCGCCCGAGCAGCCACAGGTCCCCGTCGACGTCCTTCTTGGCGCCGTCGCCCGCGAAGTACATCCCGTCGAAGTGGTTCCAGTAGGTGGAGACATAACGATGCCGGTTGCCCCAGATGCCGCGCAGCATCGACGGCCACGGCTCGGTGATGACCAGGTACCCGCCCTCGCCGTTGCCGACCGGACGCCCCGCATCGTCCACCACCTCGACGCTGATGCCCGGGATCGGCGTCATCGCCGAGCCGGGCTTGGTCGAGGTCACGCCCGGGAGCGGGGAGATCATGATCGCGCCCGTCTCCGTCTGCCACCACGTGTCGACGATGGGGCAGCGGTCGCCGCCGATGACGCGGCGGTACCACATCCAGGCCTCGGGGTTGATGGGCTCGCCCACGGACCCGAGCAGGCGCAGCGAGCTGAGGTCGTACTGCCGGGGGATCGCCTCGCCCCACTTCATGAACGTGCGGATCGCGGTGGGCGCGGTGTAGAGGATGGTCACCTTGAACTGCTCGACGATCTCCCACCAGCGGCCCTCGTGCGGGGTGTTGGGGGTGCCCTCGTAGAGCACCTGGGTGGCGCCGTTGATCATGGGCCCGTAGACGATGTAGCTGTGCCCCGTGATCCAGCCCACGTCGGCCGTGCACCAGTAGACATCCGTCTCCGGCTTGAGATCGAAGACGATGCGGTGCGTGTGGGCGGCGCCCGTGAGGTAGCCGCCCGTCGAGTGCCACAGCCCCTTGGGTGTGCCGGTGGTGCCGGAGGTGTAGAGGATGAACAGCGGGTGCTCGGCCTCGACCCACACGGGCTCGTGCTCGGCGGGCTGCGGGTCCACCGCATCGTGCCACCAGACGTCGCGCCCCTCGGTCCAGGCGGTCTCCTGGCCGGTGCGCCGCACCACCAGGACGTGCTCGACGGAGGCGCAGGGCTCCGGGTGCGCGGTGCCCTCGCCGTGGCTCGCGAGGGCCTCGTCGACCAGCGGCTTGAGCGCGAGGTGCTGGCCCCGGCGGTTGCCGCCGTCGGCGGTGATGACCAGCTTCGCCTCGGCGTCGTCGATGCGCTGGCGCAGGCTCTCCGCGCTGAAGCCGCCGAAGACCACCGAGTGGATGGCGCCGATGCGCGCGCACGCGAGCATCGCGACCACGGCCTCGGGGATCTGCGGAAGGTAGATCGCGACGCGGTCGCCCGTGCCGACCCCGAGGCTGAGCAGGCCGTTCGCGGCCTTCTGCACGCGCTCGTGGATGTCCGCGTACGTGAGGGTCTGGGTGTCGCCGGGCTCGCCGACGAAGTGGAAGGCGACGCGATCGCCGCGTCCCTCGCGCACGTGGCGGTCGACCGCGTTGTCGCAGGCGTTGAGCGTGCCGTCGTGGAACCAGCGCGACACAGGCGCGTCGGACCAGTCGAGGATCTCGGTGAAGGGGGTCTTCCAGGCGAGCCGCAGCGCGGCCTCGCGCCAGTACTGGAGCCTGTCGACCCCGGCCTTCTTGTACTCGTAGGAGGTGGCGTTCGCGTGCGCGGCGAACGCGGCGTGCGGCCGGAAGGACCGCGACTCGTGGTGGAGGTTCTCGAGGGTATGGGCGACGTTGTCCATGCGCGTCACCCTAGGACGTAGGTCCCGGGCGTGTGAAGCGTTTGTTAGATTGCCTGGTAAAGACCGGTCTCGATGCTCGCCGCGCGGATCGCTCGTGTGCATGCGACGCTGGACCGATGAGCGCTCCAGAGGGATTCGACTACCGCACCCGCACCAACGGCGAGGTGCACATCTTCCATCACGGCAAGCTCGCGAAGATGCTGCGCGAGGGGCCGGCGGAGGACTTCCTGGCGGCCGTCAAGGACGGCGACGCGCAGGAGGCCATGGCCGCCGCTGTCGGCAACGACGGTCAGGGCGGAGGGGTGCAGGGCTCGGCGACCGGCCCGGGCACCCACCTGCACGGCAACGGCACGGCGCATCCGCATCAGGAGTTCCGTCGCAAGAGCGGCTGAGCGCGCCGCTCGAGCGCGCTGTGCGGGCTACTCGACCGTGAACTCCGCCGCGAGCGAGAAGGCGACGGCGGGCGGGACGTCCGCGATGTACTCGACCGGCACGGCGCGCTCGAGCGCCTCGGCGAGAACGTCCTCCGGGACGTCGCAGTTGCGCGACAGCAGGTTGCCCTCGGCGTCGAGCTGGTCGGTGCAGTGCTCCTGGACCAGAGGGTCGTCGTAGAGCGCCGTGTAGCCGGCGTTGTACTGGAGCCCCGCGAGACCCGTGATGCCCTCCTCGGAGAGCACGCGTGCGATCGCGGCGGGCTCGCCGAGGATGATCGGGGACCACTGGTACACGCGGTACGTGCCGGGAGTGAGGCTTGCGTGCTCCGCGTTGAACGCCGCGGTCTCGTCCTGCTTGGCGGTGATCTCGTCCTCGGTGGCCGTCGACCAGTCGAAGCCCTCCCAGATCTCGTTCAGCTCGTCCGCGACATCGCACAGCGTGGCGCCGGTGAACTCGACGTTGCTCTGGGTGAGGGTGGTCTCGCCGGGCGTGGCGACGTAGTACTCGGGCACGAACTCCGCGCCCCATCCCGGCGTCACCACCACATCGTCACGCGTCACGATGATGCTGCCCTCCGAGGCGAGGAAGCCCAGCCCTGCCGTCTCGGTGGTGTACCCGGGCACCACGGTGACCGTGTCCGTGCCCGCGACCTGGCGCAGCGAGGCGTCGACCTTGGGGAGGACGCCGTTCGCCTGGTCGGAGGAGGGCGTCCACGTGTCGCCGCACGCGGGGGGCTCGAACAGGCCCTCGACGGACGCGTCGACCTCGGACACGCGGAACGTGAGGTCGACGGTGTCGCCGCTCGTGGCCGCGGCGCTCGGGCTCGCGGTGCTCGGCGACTCGCCCGTGGCCTGCGACGCCTTCCATGCCTTCACCCCGAACCACCCCGCTGCGGCGGAGGCGACGGCGACCACGAGTGCCGCGAGGGCGAGAAGGAACTTGCGCATGGATGTCCTCGGCAGGGGTGGGCTCAGCCCTCCGTCGACGCGAGGGGGCTGTGGCGAGGATACGTCATCTGCGCGGCATGTCCGATGCGGCTCGCCCGGGCCCGGGGGCCGGCGGCAGGGCCGCCGCGGGGGCTTGCCCGGGGACCCGCGCGGGAGCCGCGGGTGCGGGCTCCAGGATCAGGAGGTCGCGGCCGCCACGCTGTCCCAGAGCCACCCGGCCCCGAAGCCGAGCGCGAGGCCCATCACGCCCACGAGGGCGCCCATCAGCGTCTTGTTCATGAGTGCCCCCGATCGATACCTGTCACCCGGAGCGTGCGACGGTGACGGCCGTCTCGGCAGCGGGTTCCCCCTGAGGGGACGGTACCGCGCTCAGGCCTCCCGGTCGCGGCGAGCGGCCAGTGAGAAGCCCCACAAGGTGACAAGTGCCACAGCCACGATGCCGACCACGACGGCCGGACGTGTCCGTGCGTGGGAGCGCAGCCCCACGGGACGGCGGAACACGAGCATCCCCCACCCATGGCGGCGTGCGGCCCGGCGCATGGTCCTGTCGGGGTTCACCGCGAAGCCGTGACCGACGGCGTCGAGCATGGGCGCGTCGGTGATCGAGTCGGAGTACGCGTAGGAGCGCGAGAGGTCGTAGCCGTGCTCGCGCGCGAGGTCCCGGATGGCCTCCGCCTTGGCCGGGCCGTAGGCGTACGACGAGATCTCGCCCGTGAAGCGCCCGTCCGCCACCTCCATGCGCGAGGCCACCACGGCATCGGCGCCCAGGAGCCTCGCGATGGGCTCGACCACCTGGTACGCGGACGCGCTCACGATCACCACGTCGCGGCCGTTCGCCTGGTGGCGGTGGATGAGGTCGAGCGCCTCGCGGTACACGATCGGGTCGATGTGCTCGTGCAGGGTCTCCGCCACGATCCCCTCGACGTGCGCGACGTCCCATCCGGCCACGAGCTCGCTCAGGGCGTCGCGCAGACGGGAGGTCTGCCTCTCATCCGCGCCGCCCACCTCGAAGAGGAACTGCGCGAAGGCGGTGCGGAGCGCCTTGGTCCGCGTGATGAGGCCACCCTCGAAGAACGAGCGCGAGAAAGCCATGGACGAGGACCTCGCGATGATGGTCTTGTCCAGGTCGAAGAACGCCGCGCTGCGGGGCGATCCGGTTGCCTCCATGGCGTCACTCTAACGGGGTGCGCCGACGGCGCCCGGCGGGCCGATGCGCACAGGCCTGCGCCGCCTGGACGCGGTCCACGGCGAGGCGCCCGGTGCCCGCGCGCGCCGTCGACCCGGACCACCGTGGTCCCCGTGACCTCCCCCACCGACGTCCTCGCGCCGCTCCTCGCGCTGCCCGGCGTGACGGACGTGCTCGTCCACGATCCCGCGTCGGCGTGGATCGACCGTGGCGGCGGGCTCGAACGCCGCCCCCTCGGGCTCGCCGGTCCCGAGGAGGTGCGCGAGCTCGCGGTCGCGCTCGCGGCCTCCGCCGGCCGGCGCCTGGACGATGCGGAGCCCACCGTGGACGCCCGCCTCGCCGACGGCACGCGGCTGCACGCCGTGATCCCGCCCGTCGCCGACGGCTGCACCGCGATCTCCCTCCGCCGCGTGCGCGAGGTGCCCTTCGCGCTCGCGGACCTGGTCGCTGCGGGCATGCTCGGGCGCGAGCTCGCGGACCTGCTCGCGGCGCTCGTGCGGGCGCGCGTGCCCCTCCTGGTGTCGGGCGGCACCGGCGCAGGCAAGACCACCCTGCTCGCCTCCCTGCTCGCGCTCGTGGAGCCGACCGAGCGCATCGTGCTGATCGAGGAGGCGGGGGAGATCGCGGTGAGCCACCCCCACGTGGTGCGCCTGGTCGAGCGTAGGCCGAACGTCGAGGGCGCGGGCGGCATCGCGCTGGCCCGGCTGGTCCGCGAGGCGCTGCGCATGCGTCCGGACCGGATCGTGCTCGGGGAGTGCCGCGGAGCCGAGCTCCGCGAGGTCCTCGCGGCGGCGAACACGGGCCATCGCGGATCCCTCACGACGGTCCACGCGAACTCCGCCGCGGACGTCCCGGCGCGGCTCGCCTCGCTCGCGATGCTGGCGGGGCTGACGGCCGCGCAGCTCGCCTCGCAGGCGGGGGCGGCGTTCGCGGTGGTCGTCCACGTCGAGCGAGGCGCCGCGGGCCGTCGCGTCGCGGAGGTCGCACGCCTCGAGGCGGCGGGACCGGAGCTGCGGGTGGCGACCGCGGCGGTGCCGGACGGAGCCTCCCTGCGCTTCGGGCCCGCGTGGATGGGGGTTCGCGCGCTCGCGGAGGGCCGCACCGCATGAGCGAGGGCTGGGACGAGTCCCTGCCCCGCGTGGTGGGGCTGCTGCGCGCGGGCCTGCCCGTGGCGGAGGCATGGGAGCGGGCCGGGGTCGCGTTGCCGTCGTCCCCGGCGGGCGGTCTCGACCGTGCGGTCGCGGCGGCCGCGGACCTCGCCGCGCGCACGGGTGCTCCTCTCAGCGCCATGCTGCTCGCGATCGCGCGCGCCGCCGCGGACCGGCGGGAGTCCGAGGCGCTGCGCCGTGCCGCGCTCGCCGGGCCCCGCCTGAGCGCGCGTGTCCTCTCCTGGCTGCCGCTCGCGGGAATCGGGCTCGGCGCGCTCGTCGACCCCCGGACGCTCGGCGTGCTCGCTGCGACACCTCTCGGGTGGGTGCTGCTCGCGCTCGGCGCGATGCTGACGTGGGCCGGACGCGCCTGGACGCGACGCATCGTCCGTCGTGCCGAGGGCACGGGTGGGGAGCACGATGCGGTGGTGGCGGCCGCGGCGCTCGTGGGTGCCGCGCTGGGGGCCGGAGCGCCGGTCGGGGATGCGCTGCGCGCAGTCGGGGAGGCGTTGGGGGAGCCGGGCCTCGGCGAGGTCGCGCTCGCACTTCCCGGTGCGGGCGGCCGTCCACCTCCGCCCGGGTCGCGCTGGGAACCCGTGGCGCGCGCTGTGCTCCCCGCGGTCGCGGCCGGTGCGAGCCCCGTCCCATCCCTGATGGCGGTGGCCGAGACGGCGGCACGGCTGTCGCGCACGGAGGCCGCGGTGGCCGCGGGCGAGCTGGGGGTGAGGGTCGCGCTGCCGCTCACCCTCTGCCTGCTGCCGGCCTTCGTGGTGGTCGGGCTGCTTCCCCTGCTCGTCGCGGTGGTGGGAGGGACGCTCGGGGGCGCGACAGGTCGCGGTGGCTAGGCGGGAGGGGCGGCGATCCGCGTCCAGCCGTCGCATCCGTCGGAGCGGAGCTGCTGCCCGGTCTCGAGCACCAGCTCGTGATGCTCGCCCTGGGACAACCCGAGCTCGACGATCTCCGCGAGCTCGTCCCGCCAGTGCGTGTCGACCTCCCAGCCGCACCACTCGTCGGGGTCCTCGGGATCGCCGGTGCCGTTCGCGCGCCAGGTCCCGGGCGCGAGGTCCTCGCCGACCAGCCAGATGCCGTCCCCGATCGCGGTGGGGGCCTGCTCGGGGCCGGCGAACAGCGTCGACTCGTCGACCAGGTCCCAGCGGCCGCACCTGAGCGACACCACGCTCTGGCCCTCGACAAGGGTGAATGTCGGGCGGCCCAGATCGTTGTTGCCCGCCGCGACGATGCCGTCGAAGGCGCTGGTCCCGCCTTCCCTTACACGCCACTTGCACGAATGGTCGAACAGCGCGCCGCGATCGCCGTCGTCCTCGATCTCGAGCGCGCCGGTGCGGTAGGTGCCCGGGGCGATATCGACCCCCGCGACCAGGTCCTCCGCATCGAGCTCGCCCATGCCGGCATCGTCGAAGGCCGTCGGCAGCCCCGAGGCGGGATCCGTCGGAAGAGGCGAGGCTGCGGCGACCGCGCCGGTCGGCGTGGGCGACGCCGACGTCGCCGGGGGCGCGGAGCCTGCGGAGGAGCAGCCCTCGAGGGCGAGGGAGGCGATGATGACCGGAAGGATTATCAGGGACGATGCGCGCGCTCGCATGGACGGGACTCTAGCGGGCGCTCTCCGGCCGGGCCTCCGTGGTGTCGGGCGCGGGCTCGACGTGGACGAGCATGTGGGGCACGCGCGTGAGGAGGAGCCACACGGGAAGCACCGCGATGCAGAGGATGGGCAGCACCGTCGCGGAGCCGCAGATCAGGGCAGCGCCGAACAGCGCGATCCATCCGTCGCGGCCGATCGCGAACAGCACGCCGAGGACGCCTGCGGCCACCGCGAGCGTGAGCGACATCCCCGGCACGACGGCATGCGCGAGGAGCCCGAACGCGACACCCGTGAAGAGCGCGGGGAAGATCCGTCCGCCGCGGAAGCCGGAGGCGCCCGAGACCACGATCGCCGCGAGCTTGACCAGCACGATCACCACGAGGGCGCCGATCCCGTACTCCTCGCGCTCCGCGAGGATCTCGGCGGTCTGCTCCGCGCCCTTGAACATGGTGATCTGACCGCCGATGAGGGCCAGCGCTCCCAGCACGGCACCGCCCACGGTCGCGTAGGCGACGGGGTGGCGCAGCCTGCGTGCGAGCCGGTGCGCGGGCGTGAAGGCGTAGGCCGCGAGGGCGCCGACGGCGCCTCCCGCGGTCGCGACCACGGAGGCCGTGAGGAGGTCGATCCAGCCGGGCTCGTAGTCGGGCAGGCCCATGTCCCAGCTGGTGCCGCCGAGCAGGTGGTAGGTCATCGCGCCCGTGCCGGCCGCCACCAGAGGGGCGAACAGCCGGTCCCACAGCTGCCCCGGCTGCGCTCCGCCCATGACCGAGGTGAGCACCAGCGCGGAGGCGACCGGCGTGCCGAGCATCGCTCCGAGCATCGCCGAGGTCGAGATCATGAGCACCACCGGCACCGGGACATCGGGGAGCAGGCGCCGGTACGCGAGCACCGCGAGGCCCGTCGCGATCATGATGATCGGCCCCTCGGGGCCCAGGCTCACCCCGCCCGCGAGGCCCAGGATGAGCGCGACCGCGACCCCGGGAAGGGTGCGCAGGGGGAGAGGGGTGGAGACCAGGTCCACGGTCGCGGTGTCGTGACCACCATGGCCGGGCGCCTTCCACAGGGTGAGCCCCACGAGCGCGCCGGTGACGGTCAGGATCAGCGCGGCCCACCAGCGGGCCTCGCCGTCGACGCCGAGGGCATGAGGCAGCGAGTCCCACCACACGTGGTGGAGACCCTCCGCGATCGCGTCCACCCCGAACAGGATGAGCGCGCCGGCGACGCCGAGGATCGCGGCGGGGACCGCGCTGCGCGCGAGCGCCCCAGGTCCCGGGCTGGCGTGCTGCGACATGGTCCCCCTTGGGTGCGAGGCGGAGCGCGGCGATGCTCCCTGACGGCCACTCTAGGGCGGTCCGATGTCCCCAGGCCCGGTGGCACGGGATGTTCTCGCAGGTTCGCGAGCGTCCCGGCGCGGCTGTCGCTGCGGTCGCGCACGGTGGAAGCCCCACGAGAAAGGAGCCCCCATGGACCGCAGGGACCTGCGAGACGACGAGGGCATGGCGACGGTCGAGTATGCGCTCGTGACCGTCGCGGCGGCAGGCTTCGCCGGCCTGCTGGTGATCATCCTCAAGTCCGACGAGGTGCGCGAGCTGCTCGTCGGCATCGTGCGCAGCGCGCTCGGGGGATGAGGCGGCGCGGCGACCGCGGCTCGGCCGCGCTGGAGCTCGCTCTCGCGCTGCCGGCCGTGGTCGTCGTGCTCGCGTGGCTGCTCGCCGCCGTCCAGGCAGCGGCCGTGGGGGTGTCGCTGCCCGCCGCCGCTCTCGCGGGCGTGCGGGCCGCCGCGGTGGAGGGTGACGATGCCGGCGCCGCCGCGGCGCGGCGTGCGGCGGGTGGGACGGCCGAGGTCGCCGTCGCGCGCAGCGACGGCTGGGTCGAGCTCACGGTGGTGGTGGACCTGGGCTGGCCCTGGGGTGCGCGGTCCGCGCGGGCTGCGCTCCCGATCGAGGGTGCGGCGGGGTGAGGCGCCGCCGGGACGATGCCGGCGCGGGCACCGTGCTCGCGCTGGCGGTCGTGATCGTCGTCGCGGGGGTGGTGATGCTCCTCGCGGCCGGTGTCGCGCGCATCGGTGACCGGTCGCGCGCACAGGCGGCTGCCGACGCGGCCGCGATCGCGGGGGCCACGGTCACGCGCGCCGCAGCGGCGCGCGGTGCGACGGCTCCCGCCGATCCCGCGTGCGCCGCGGCTGCCTATGCGGCGGCCCAGGCAGGCGGAGGCATGGTCCGCTGCGAGGTCGACCCCGCGGGCGACCTGGTGGTCGCGGTGGAGTCCGGCGACCGGACGGCGCGGGCGCGAGCGGGATGGAAGGGTGTCGGCGGCGGCCCGGGCTGAGGGGGGTCGGGCCGCCGCCGACGGTATTCCTGACACCGGACGGCTGAGGGATCGTGCCGCTGTCAGGAAATCTGTGGGCGCCCGCGTCGGCGCCTGTCCTACCGATTCAATACGGTAGGACGGCAACAATTCCATAACAGCGGCGGGTGTGTCCGTTGATCCCTGCGTAGAATGTGACATTTCCCACACGTGCAACCTTGACGGCATTCCGAGATGTCCGGTATGCGCCCGTGCCGTGATCATGCAGGGACGTCGGGCCGCCGGCCGGTCAGCGCACGGTCACCGTGCCGAGCGACGTCCAGACCTGGAAGTCCACCGCATCGTAGGCGTCCGGTGCCACCGCGATCGCCGCGTCCGACCCGGCGCTCGAGCCTGAGGTGCGGCCTCCGGTGGCGGCCAGGCCCGAGTCGTCGGGGGTGAGGAGCGGTTCGCTGCTCCCAAGCCCCAGGTCGGTATCGCCGTCGCCGAGCCACGCCTCGTCCTCGGTCCCCCAGCCGTCCTCCATGGTGAGGACCCCGCCGCCCACGCTCAGGTAGTGGCTCGCGAGCAGCGTGTAGGTCCCGGGCTCGACCTCGCTCGCGCCGGAGTCCGTCCAGCAGCCGTCGACCTCGCGCCACAGGAACTCCGCGGCGTCGCTCGCATGCGCGGCCAGCGTGGCCGTCGGATCGACGTCGACGGTGCCGTCGGCCTCGGCGCGCTCCGCCTCGAGCATGTCGACGGCGTAGGCGTCGCGGTGGGGATCCACCGCATAGCCCTCGGCGACCACCTTGCCGTCGCGGACGAGCATCAGCTGGAGCTCGTTCTGACCCCAGAACTGCGTGAGGTCCCAGTCGGAGGTGTTGGTGAGCGTCGTGGACACCAGCGGGTTGCCGTCGATCACCCAGCCGTAGCTCACGTCGATGACCGAGGGCGCGTCGACCTCCACGCCGAGCAGGTCGATCTCGGACGAGCGTGCGGGGAACGTGCCGTTGCCGCACCCGAACCACGTCGCGTCGAGCCCGCCCGACCAGTCGCTCGACACGGTCCAACGCTGCGTCCCGGGCGCCATGTCCCAGGCCCCGGCGAGGCCCGCGAGGTACAGCTCACGGGCGGTACCCGGGTCGAGCGCGGAGTCGTCCACCGCGCTCGACGGCTCCGTCGCGGGAGGATCCACCTGCACCGGGGCGGGGTCGTCGGACCCGCCGAGGTACGCCGCGAACGGGTCGTCCTCCGCGTCGCCCGTGACGGTGAACGGCATCGGCTCGCTCACCAGGCGGATCGAGGCGTCCGCCGCGATCCCGGGATCGGTCGCGGCATCGTCGACCGGGCCAGGCTCCTCCGAGGCGCCGCCGTCGGCAGGCGCGGGCTCGGGAGCCGGCTCGGCATCCAGCGGCTCGATGCCGTACAGCTCCTGTGTGAGCACCAGCGTGTAGTCGCCCGCGGGCAGCGCGGATCCGTCCCAGCAGTTCTCGAGCGGCTCCTCGCGCATCTCCATGCCGATCGCATCGGACATCAGCTGGGAACCGTAGGACTCGCCGGGCTCACGGGCGACGGCGGGGATCGTCGCGACCACGACGCCGTCCCACAGGACCACGCCGCTCATGCCGAACGTCTCGAACGTCGCGTCGACGCTCGAGGCGAGGCCTGCGTCGAAGCCGAGCACGCCGTCGGAGACCTCGGGGGTGGTGACGGAGGCGTCGATGGTCGCGAGCGGGTCGTCGCCCGTGCCGAGCTCGGGCAGCTCCTCGCCGCACAGGCCCCACGCGAGCGAGGACGCGGCGCCGCCGCCCGCGGCATCGGCCTCGGCGCTCATGTCGCCCGCGTCGCCGGTGCCGCCCAGCGCGCCGTCCTCGGCGACCGCCGCCTCCTCGCGGCCCTCGCCCGAGGTGCTGTCCATCGAGCCCGCCATGCCGTCCATCGCGCCGGCCACGCCGAACCCGAGCACCACGACCATGCCGCCCGCGAGCGTGCCGTTCGCGCCCATCCGCAGGCCGCGCTGCGTGGCGACGCGACGGCGGGCGCGCGCGGCGTCCACCTCGATCCCCTCGAGCGGGGCGCGGTCGGCGGCGCTCCTCAACGCTTCCGAGAGCCTCATGTCAGTCGCCTTCCTTCCGTCGTCGTGCGGACACATCCACCGCATCGGCCTCGTCGTGGTCCTCGAGCGGGCCCAGCAGGAGCTCGAGCCGGCCCAGCGCATCGTGCAGGTACCGCTTGACCGAGCCGGGCGCGAGGCCCAGCTGGTGCGCGATGTCCGGCACCGTGAGGTCGTCGAAGAACCGCAGCACCACGCATGCCCGCTCCCGTGGCGTCAGGGTCGCCAGCGCCTCGAGCACGTCCGCCGAGGCCTCGACCCCCGCGAGGGGGTCCACCGACTCCGTGGTGGGTCGGAACAGGTGCTGCACCCTGCGCCAGCGCTGCTCGCGGCGGTAGCCGTCGATGTAGACCGTGGTGATCGCGCGTCGCACGTACGCCTCGGCCTTGGTCGCCGTCAGCCCCGGGCGCGGATGCGCGAACGTGCGCACCAGCGCGTCCTGCACCAGGTCCTGCGCCAGATGACCGTTGCCGCACACGAGGTACGCGTACCCCAGCAGCGCGCGCTCGCGGTCGCGCATCAGCTGGCTCATCGTGTCCCGCCAGTCGCTCATCGCGTCCCCCACCTCGTCGTGCCTCGCAGTATCGACGCGGGGGGCGGCCGAAACGTTGGGGCGCACCGTCCACGGCGCGGTCTCTTCACCTAGAGTGGCGAAATACCCCTTGCGGGCGCGACAACGGAGTCGCGTCGGGGAGACGTCAGGGAGGACGTATGCACGCAGCCGCCACCGCCGTGGAGGTCTCCTCGGGGAGCCTCACCGTCGTCGTCGTGATCGGGATCATCGCCGCCGTGTCGCTGCTCGCCTCATGGCTGCTGCGTGCCCAGGTGCTCAAGGCGCCCGACGGCACGGAGAAGATGAACGACATCGCGACCGCCGTGCAGGAGGGGGCCTCCGCGTACCTGAGCCGGCAGCTGCGCACCCTCGCGCTGTTCGCCGCGCTGGTGTTCGCGCTGCTGTTCCTCCTGCCGGGGGACACCGGCGTGCGCATCGGCCGCTCCCTGTTCTTCCTGCTGGGAGCGGGATGCTCCGCGACCATCGGCTACATGGGCATGTGGCTCGCGGTGCGCGCGAACGTCCGGGTGGCCTCCGCCTCGACGCGCCAGGGCGGACGCGCCGAGGGCGCCCGCATCGCGTTCCGGACCGGCGGGGCGGTGGGCATGTCGGTGGTCGGCATGGGCCTCGGCGGCGCGGCCGCCGTCGTCTTCCTGTACCGGGACGATGCCGCGGCCGTGCTCGAGGGCTTCGGCTTCGGGGCGGCGCTGCTCGCGATGTTCATGCGCGTGGGCGGCGGCATCTTCACCAAGGCGGCGGATGTCGGCGCGGACCTCGTGGGCAAGGTCGAGCAGCACATCCCGGAGGACGATCCCCGCAACGCGGCGACCATCGCCGACAACGTGGGCGACAACGTCGGCGACTGCGCCGGCATGGCGGCGGACCTGTTCGAGTCCTACGCGGTGACCCTGGTGGCGGCGCTGATCCTGGGCAAGGCGGCGTTCGGCGAGCAGGGCCTCGTGTTCCCCTTGATCGTCACCGCGATCGGCGCCCTGGTCGCTGCGCTCGGGGTCGCGATCACCAGGGTCCGCGGCGACGAGCCCGGGCTCAAGGCGATCAACCGGGGCTTCTACACCGCGGCGGTGGCGGGCGCGGTGCTCGCCGCGATCGCCTCGTTCGTCTACCTGCCCTCGACGTTCGCGGACTTCGACGGCTCCGCGGTCGAGGACGCGTCCGGCGATCCGAGGGTCATCGCGACCGTCGCGGTCTTCGTGGGCATCGGGCTCGCGGGCCTCATCCTGTGGATCACCGGCTACTTCACGGACACCGCGAAGCGCCCGACACGGCGCGTGGCGCGCACCTCGCTCACGGGCGCCGCGACGGTGGTCCTCTCGGGCATCGGCGTGGGCCTCGAGTCGGCGGTGTACACGGCGACCGTGGTCGCCGGCGCGATCGTCATCCTCTTCGCGGTCTCGGGCGGCTCGATCGCGCTCGCGCTGTTCCTGGTGGCGCTCGCGGGCTGCGGGCTGCTCACCACGGTCGGGGTGATCGTCGCGATGGACACGTTCGGGCCGGTGTCCGACAACGCGCAGGGCATCGCCGAGATGTCGGGTGATGTCGACGAGGAGGCCGCGAAGACGCTCACCGATCTCGACGCGGTGGGCAACACCACCAAGGCCATCACCAAGGGCATCGCGATCGCGACGGCGGTGCTCGCGGCGACCGCGCTGTTCGGCAGCTACTCGGACGCCGTGACGCACGCCCTCGAGCAGGCGTCGGCGAACGCCGCCGACTACTTCAGCTACGAGATCATCCACCCGCTCACGCTCGTGGGCGTGATCATCGGCGGGGCCACCGTGTTCCTCTTCAGCGGGCTCGCGATCGACGCCGTCACACGGGCGGCCGGCGCGATCGTCTTCGAGGTGCGCCGCCAGTTCCGCGAGATGCCGGGGATCATGGACTACTCGCAGCGTCCCGAGTACGGGCGCGTGGTCGACATCTGCACGCGCGACTCGCTCCGCGAGCTCGCGACCCCGGGCCTGCTGGCCGCGATGGCCCCCATCTTCGTGGGCTTCGCGCTGGGCGTCGGCGCGCTCGCAGGCTTCCTCGCCGGGGCGATCGGCACGGGGGTGCTCATGGCGGTGTTCCTCGCCAACGCCGGCGGCTCGTGGGACAACGCGAAGAAGATCGTCGAGGACGGCTACCACGGCGGCAAGAACTCCGCCGCGCATGAGGCCACGGTCATCGGCGACACCATCGGCGACCCGTTCAAGGACACGGCGGGCCCCGCGATCAACCCGCTCATCAAGGTGATGAACCTGGTGGCGCTGCTCATCGCGCCCGCGGTGGTCGCGCTGAGCTACGGCGACGGCGCGAACAGCCTGTGGCGGACCGTGATCGCATCCGTCGCCGCGATCGTCGCGGTGGTCGCGGTGGGTCTCGCGTCGCATCGAGCGCATGCGGGCGGCATCGCGAGCGAGGCCGACGCAGCGGAGGCGGAGGAGCATCACGACGAGCCCGCGCGCGAGCTCCAGTAGGGCGTCCCCGCGCGTCTTCCACGTGGACCGCCATCGCTGGTAGAACTTGCCCATCTCGACTTGCTCGAGGAGTCGAGGGGCAGGTCCATGAACCGCGAGGTCGAACGCGAGCACGCGCGGCGCTCACGACAGGCGACGCGCGACCTGGCCTCCTGGGCCGTGTTCCTCGTCGCGCTCCTCTGGGCTGAGATGTGGCTGGTCGACAGGGTCCTCGAGGACGGCTACAGCTCCGCCAGATCGATCGGGATGTCCATCGCGGTGCCGCTCCTTGCTCGACTGTCCATCCGGATGCGGGCACGCGTTCAGCCGTGGCGCTTCCCCGTGGCTCCGCTGCGGGAGCCGGGGGAGCGGACGGTCCGCCTCACCTCGTGGGGGAAGCATCGGATGCGGGTGCTGTGGACGGTCTACATGGAGGCGTCCACGGGGCTCGGATGGAAGGAGCTGGGGGAGCGCAAGGACGCGAAGAGCCCCCTGGTGGTGCGCGCGGGCCTCGCGGACGAGGCCGCGATGGACCTGGGTCTGCTCCTGGAGGGTCACGGGGCGACCGTGGTGATCGAGTAGCCGGTCGGACGCGGGTGCGGATCTCGGGTAGAACAGGCACATGCCGACTCGAGACGCGAACCGCGGGTGCCCCGCATGAGCCGGGGCGCGCGCTGGGCCATCGTCCTGTCCGGCATCGTGGCCTGGGCGGCGGTGCTCGCGGTGCTGTCCTCGACGCTTCCGTTCTGGGTGGTCGCCGTGGCCGTGGTGCTGCCTGCGGTCGTCATGGAGGCCCCGATCCGCAGGTTCCTGGGCCTGTCACCCCTCGGACGTCCCCCGTCCCGCGAGCCCGGACGGTTCACGGTCACGGTGACGGGCTGGGGAGAGACCCCTGAGCTGGTGCTCGCGGCGGCGCGCGAGGAAGGCGCGGATGCGCGTCAGCTCCGCACCGTGCGCGAGGCCCTCGAGAAGGGGGCGCCGCTCATCGTCCGCAGGAACGTCTCGGAGGCCGCTGCGCGCGACGTCGCCGGGAGCCTTGAGCGCGCCGGTGCCGTCGTCGCGATCGAGGAGGCTGACGACTGAGACGTGGCGCCGCCGGGTCCCGGCCGCGTCGCAACCTCCGTGACACACGACCCTGGCACGATGCCGGGATGGCACGGATGAACGCGAAGCTGGCGGGAGGCGTGGTCGGCGCGCTCGTCGTGGTCGAGGGCACCTCAGGCGTCCTTCAGGGCTACTACACGCCCCTCCTCACCGACATCGCCCGGCACCTGGGCATCCACGATGCCGATGTGAACTGGCTCGAGGCGGCCCAGCTGCTGCTCAGCGCGATCGTCGTGCCGGTGCTGGCGCGCCTGGGCGACATCATCGGCCACCGCAAGGTGCTGCTGGCCTCGCTCCTGGTGACCGCGGTGGCGAGCTGGAGCCTCGCCTTCGCGCCGAGCTTCCCGCTGTACATCCTCGCGTGGGCGATCCAGGGCTTCTACGTGGTGTGGCTCCCGCTCAACATCGCGATCATCCACTCGCGTGCGCGCGACCGCGAGGACGGTGCCGCGCTCACCCGCAAGGGCGCCGGCGTGATCGTCGCAGCGCTCCAGGCGGGCGCGATCCTCGGGGCGCTCGCGGGCGGGCAGCTGGGCGGGATGCTGCCGCTGTGGGCGACGCTCAGCGTCCCTGCGGTGCTGGTGACCGTCGCGTTCCTGGTGGTGCTGCTCAAGGTGCCCGACACGGGCGTCCGCCGTGAAGGCTCGGTCGACACCCTCGGCGCGGTGATCCTCACCCTGAGCCTCGTCGCGCTCACGGGCGGGCTCTCGCTGGTCCGCGCGGACGGGTTCACACCATGGGTCGCGGTCGTCATCGCGATCGGTGCGCTCCTCATGTGGCTCTTCGTCCGTGTCGAGGGTGCCAAGCAGGACCCGCTGGTGGACATCGCGCTCATCAAGAGCCCGACGGTGTGGCCCGTGATCCTCACCGCGGCGCTGTTCGGGGTGAGCGTGCTCGGGGCCCAGGGACCGCTGTCGACGTTCGCGCGCACCGATCCGTCCGAGGTCGGCTACGGCCTGGGGCTGACGTCCGCCACGGCCTCGTACCTCATCGGCGCCTACGTGATGTCGCTCCTGGTCGGTGCGCTGCTGTTCGCCCGCCTCAGCGCCCGCTTCAGCCCGCGAGGCGTGCTCATCGCCGCATCGTTCCTGGTCGCGGGCGGGTACCTCGCGCTCATCCCGCTGCATGGCAGCACAGCTGTGGTGGTGGGCTGCATGGTCGTCGCAGGGCTCGGCTCCGGTGCGCTCGTCGCGGCGCTGCCGGCCGCCGCCGCCTCCGCCGCCCCCGCGCACCAGACCGCGATGGCGACAGGTCTCACCAACACGACCAAGACCATCGGCGGCACGTTCGCCTCCGCGGCGTTCGCGGTCGCGCTCGTGAGCGGGGCCACGGCGGGAGCAGGCGAGTCCACCGCCGGCACGCTGTCCGGCTACATGACCGTGTGGGCCATCTGCGGCGGCACCGCCATCGTGGCCGCCCTGTGCCTGTTCGCCGTCCCCAAGGTCGCGTTCCAGCACAACATCGACGCGGTCGAGGCCGAGGCGGCGGGCGCCCGATGAGCGTCCCCGCCGCCGAGCAGGTCGCGGAGCACCTCGCGGCCCTCATCCGCATCCCGACGGTGACCCCGAAGGACCTGGGCCCGCACGACGACGCGACCGCGGCATCGTTCGCCGCGCTTCACCGGGCGCTGCACACCTTCTATCCCCGCGTCCTCGCGCACGAGGTCGAGACCGTGGGACGCGCCGGCCTGCTGGTCCGGATCCCTGGCGCCGCAGCCGACCGCCCCGTGGTCCTCATGGCCCACCAGGACGTGGTGCCGGTGCCGAGCGACTGGGCGGCCGAGGGCTGGGAGCACGAGCCCTTCGCCGGTGCGATCGTCGACGGATGGGTGTTCGGGCGCGGTGCGCTCGACGACAAGGGCGCGCTCACGGTGATGCTCGAGGCAGTCGAGTCGCTGCTGGGCGAGGGCTGGATCCCCGCGCAGGACCTCCACCTCCTCCTCGGTGCGGACGAGGAGTCCTACGGCGACTGCGCGATCACCGCCGCGACGCTCCTGCAGGAGCGCGGCATCGTGCCGTGGATGGTGCTCGACGAGGGCGGCGCGGTCGCGACGGGCGCCTTCCCCGGCCTCGACGGCGAGGCCGCGGTCATCGGCGTCTCCGAGAAGGGGATCGTCGACGTGCGGCTCACGGTCGAGGGACTCGGCGGGCATGCCTCGACGCCGCCGCGCGAGTCCGCTCCCGGCATCCTCGCCAACGCCTTGGCGCGCATCGAGGCGAACCCTCACCCGGCTGCGGTCAGCGAGGTCTCGATCGAGATGCTCACGCTCGTGGGCGGTCGGCTCCGCGGCCCGCTCGGCGCGCTCCTGCGCCGCGCGTCGTCCCTGCGCGGAGTGCTCGCGCGGGTGATGCCGCGTCTGGGTCCGGAGCTCGCGGCGATGGTCCGCACCACGGTCGCGATCACGCAGCTCGAGGGAAGCCCCGCGCACAACGTCCTCGCGACGCGCGCGACCGCGGTGCTCAACATCCGTGTCGCGGTCGGGTCGAGCGTCGAGGAGGCCGTCGCGCATGTGCGCGACGTGGTCAAGGACCCCCGCGTCACCCTCGAGCCGGAGGTGCCGTCCGAGCCCTCGCCGGTGTCCCCGCGAGGGGACGATGCGCGGTGGGCGGCGATGCTCGAGGCCGTCGGGGCGTCGTATCCGGACGCGCTCGCGATCCCGTACGTCATGCTCGCCGCCTCCGACTCGCGGCACCTCGCGCCGATGTCGGGCGCCACCTACCGCTTCGCGCCGCTGAGGATGTCGAAGCCTCAGCGCGAGGCGGTGCACGGGCCCAACGAGAAGGTCGAGGTCGAGTCCCTCGGCCGCGGCGTCGCGTTCTACCGTGCGCTGCTGACCTCGACCAGACTGGGGTGATGACCCCGACCATCCGCCGGATCGTCCCCGAGGACTGGGCGCGGGCGCGCGACCTCCGGCTCGCGGCGCTCGCGGACCCGGCCGCCGCGGTCGCGTTCCTCGACACGCTCGAGGTGGCGAGCGCCCGGCCCGACGAGTTCTGGATCGATCGCACGGCACGGGCCTCGCACGGCGGGGAGGCGCTGCAGCTGCTCGCGGAGGACGGCGGGGTGCTGGTCGGCACGGTCACGGTGCTGGTCCAGGGCGCCGGCTCGGCCGACTACTTCGGCGCGATCATCCCCGAGCGCCGCGCGATCCTGGTGGGCGTCTACGTCGAGCCCGCGGCTCGGGGGACGGGGCTCATCGGGGAGCTGGTGGAACGCGCATGCGCGTGGTCCCGCGAGCAGGGCCTCGCAGCGCTCCACCTCGATGTGCATGCCGACAACCCGCGTGCGCGGGCCGCCTACGAGCGTCTCGGCTTCCGCGCGACCGGCCACGTGCTCGAGACGGCGGCAGGTCATGAGGTCCAGATGGTCCGCGCGCTGTGACGGCCCGGCCGCACTAGCCTCGTTGGCGTGACCCTCGACGCCCCCGCCCTGCCCGATCCCGCCTCCGCCGACGCGCTCCGCAGCGACCTCGCCGACTGGACGGTCGACGCGGTCGAGGCCGTGGTGGGGGACCGTGCCATGCGCGCCTTCTCCCGCGAGCAGGTGCTGCCGGCCCGCGTCGCGGCCCGCGCATCGTCCACGCCGCAGGCGACGCTCACCCGGCTGTTCCTCCTGGGCGACCCCGTGGCGACGTCGGCGCTCGACGCAGCCCTTCCCGCGACGGGCGCCGACGGTGCGGCCCGCCTGGGCCTGGTCGAGCTGTCGGGCGGGGAGGCCCGTGCGCGCGTGGACCTCCGGCCGTACGCGGCGATCGGGGAGGAGGGCGAGTCGCGCTGGTGGGTCGCGTCCGACCAGGGCGAGGCGGTCACGGGCGCGCGCCTGCGCGCCGACCACGTGCTGGGCATCGGCGGGGCGTCGCTCACCCTCGCCGGGATGACGATGCGCGCGCCGGTGGGGCGCGTGCTGGACCTGGGCACGGGGTGCGGGATCCAGGCGCTCCATGCCGCGCGGCACGCGGAGGCGGTGGTCGCGACCGACATCTCGCGCCGCGCGCTCGCCTACGCCGAGTTCAACCGCGCTCTCAACGACGCCGGCGCCTGGTCCCTGCGCGAGGGCTCGATGCTCGACCCGGTCGCGGGGGAGCAGTTCGACCTGGTGGTGTCGAACCCGCCGTTCGTCATCACGCCCGAGGGGGCGCCGAGCTTCGAGTACCGGGCGTCCGGGGTCCCGGGCGACGGCATCGTGTCCACGCTCGTGTCGAGCGTCGGCACGGTGCTCGCACCGGGCGGGGTGGCGCAGATGCTCGGCAACTGGGAGATCCGAGGGGAGTCCTGGGACGAGCCGCTCGAGGCGTGGCTCGCGGCCTCGCCGGTGCCGCTCGACGCGTGGGTGATCGAGCGGGACGAGCTCGATGCCGCCGAGTACGCCGAGACCTGGCTGCGGGACGCGGGAGTCACGCCCGAGCGTGGGCGTGCCGAGTTCGATGCCGCCTACCAGGCGTATCTCACGGACTTCGACGCGCGCGGCGTGCGAGCCATCGGCTTCGGGATGGTGCTGCTGCGCCGCCCCGTCGACGGCATCCCGACGCTGCGCCGCCTCGAGCAGCACGAGGGTCCGCTGCAGGAGCCGTTCGGCGGCTACCTCGTCTCCGCGCTCGCGGCCCACGATCGCGTGGTGGCGCTGTCCGACGACGCGCTGCTCGACACCGCCTGGACCGCCGCTGCCGATGTCACCCGCGAGTCGTACGGCCCGGTGCTCCAGGCGGACCCCTCCCATCTGCTGCTGCGCCAGGGCGCGGGGCTCGGGCGCTCGGTGTCGATGGATACGGCGCTCGCGGGGTTCGTCGGGGCATGCGACGGAGAGCTCACCGCGAGGCAGATCGCGCATGCGCTCGCGGCGCTGCTGGACGTGTCCTCCGGGACGATGCTGGCCGGACTGGTCCCGGCGATCCGCGAGCTGGTGGCGGACGGCTTCCTCGCGTAGGCGCGACACGCCCGCGAGTGACCAATCTCACTGGGATCTTCCTGGGATTTCACCGCCATGCCGAGGCATTGCCATGGCTTGGGGCGAGGCTCGCGACCTTTACCGGCCCTTGGTCCCAGGGTGAGGCACGCCACACCAGATACGGGACCCAGGTCCGAAGCGGTCACCAAGGCGCAAAACTACCCTTGAAGGGTGACATCGACGTTCGCCGCAGGAGCCGGGGCACAGGTCGCCTCAGGCGCCCTGCGACCCTCCACCATGGGTGAGAATGACGGTGTCGAGGCGGCGCTGATGCACGACCATCGCCCCCTCGCCGATGAAATCCCATACGACGGTGTGTCGACGCGTCTCACGACGCCGCGTCGGCGCACCCTGGAGACGTCCGGACCGGTCGTCAGAAAAGGACGTCGCGGAGATCCCGCGGCATCGCCGACGCAGGAGGCACCCCCCATGTCCACCACCGAGATCGACATCACCGCCATCGCCGACGAGACCGCCGACGGGCTGGTCATCGCGGACTTCCTCACCTCCTGTACTCACGCATGGCCCGGACGCATCGCCGCGACGGTCACCCTGCAGGGCTGCCCGTGGCTGTGCGCGTACTGCGGCACGCCGGAGAGCCACGACCCGACCGGCGAGGGGCGCGTCACGTGGCAGCGCGTGCTCGAGCAGCTCGAGTCGCACCGCCACCTGGTCGACGCGGTCGTGTTCGGCGGGGGCGAGCCCACCCGCCAGGACGGCCTCCTCCCGGCGATGCGCGAGGCGCGTGCGCTCGGCTACGCGATCGGTCTGCACACCATGGGCGCCCACCCGGGCCGCCTGGCCTCGGTCCTGCCCGAGGTGGACTTCGTGCGCTTCGACCTCAAGGGCACCCCCGGCATGTACGAGCACATCACCGGCTCCGACACCGCGGGCTTCCAGGCGTGGGCCTCGCTCGAGGCGATCCACGAGTCCGGCGTCGACTACGAGGTCCAGCTCATCGTCGACCCGACCGTGCACACGCGCGAGTACGTGCTCGAGACCGTGCGCGAGGTGATCCACCGCGGCTTCCACGCCCCGGTGCTGCAGCAGCCGCGCCGCGCGGGCGCCTCCGCGGGCTACCGCCGTGCGCTGCGCAACCGCGGCCTCTACGACGTCATCACCCACGAGGACCTGCCGGACCTCGCGCGCCGCTGATCCAGGCTTCCGAAGGCCCCCGCCGCTGTCCGCGGCGGGGGCCTTCTGCGTGCCCGGCGGGGGTGTCCGCGGAGTGCTGCGCGGGGCGTCGCCCGTCCCGGCCTGGGCCCTGGGTCCCATGCCTCCCGGCCTCGAGTGAGACGCATCACACCTGATAACGCCGTTGTTTTACCGAACTGTGACACGTCAACCTATGTTTCGAGGATGTTTCGGGGCCAACGTCCCGACGATGGGCGCGAGGGGCACGGAAGGGTTCTAGGTGACAGCTCAACCAATCCCCGAAAGGAACCATCATGGTCACCAAGCTTCGCATCGTCGGGGCGGGCCTCGCGCTCGCCGGAGTCGGCTTCCTCGGCGCCGCCGGCTACGCCTACTCCGAGGTCGCGGCGGGTCAGGACTCGCTCCAGAGCTTCTCCGAGGCGCAGAACGTCACGCTGACCTACAACGAGGACGGGCAGCTCATCGACCGCGGCACGGTCGAGGGCGCCGAGGCGATCCTGAGCCTGCTCGAGGACGACTGGGGCTACAAGGTGGTCGACTCGGAGCTCGACCCCGACGACCCGCTGGTCAACACGGGCACCGAGTACATGTACCAGATGGCCACGGTGGGCTACCACACGCTGACCTCGACCTCGACGGTCGTCATCGACGAGGACGTCGAGTACAACGGCGAGACCATCGCCGCCGGCACCTACGAGGTGCCCACCGACGGCCGCTACTGGACCGAGTTCGACTACGCGAGCCCCCTCGACGGTGCGGCGCGGTCGCAGGCCTGGAACCCCACCGCTCACGCGCTGTTCGGCGAGCTTGGCGTCGGCTCCGTCACCGCCTCGACGCTCAAGCTGGGCCTCGGCATCGTCGGCCTGATCGCCGGTCTGGGCGCGCTGTTCCTCGCCCTCGGCGGCGCCTCGTTCTGGATCGCCGGCGACGTCGCGAAGCGCGACGCGGCCCGCGCGTCGGAGAAGGTCGCCGAGCCGGAGCTCGCGACCGTCTGACGCCGCTGCACGGCGCACACGAGCGGGAGGGTCCTCTGGGGCCCTCCCGCTTCGTCGTGCTCCAGCCCTTTACCAGGGCGGAAGCGGGTGGGTACGCTCGGCCCCGTGGTACAGGGGGCGTTCCGGTTCGAGGACTTCGAGCTCGACCCTGCCCGATTCCAGCTCACCCGCGCCGGGCAGCCGGTCCGGGTCGAGCCCCGCGCGTTCGACCTGCTCCGCCTGCTGGTCTCGCATCACGAGCGCGTGGTCACCAAGCAGGAGATCCTCGAGCATGTCTGGGGGACGGAGTTCGTCAGCGACGCCGCCCTCACCACCGCGCTGCGCACCGTGCGTCGGGCGGTGGGCGACACCGGCGCGGATCAGCGCGTGATCCGCACCGCCCACGGTCGCGGCTACCAGCTCGTCGCGGAGGTCCAGGTGGTCGGCGGCGGTGACGATGCGCCGGTGATCCCGTCGCACGCGGCGCCGGCTCCCGCGGGGGAGGTGCCCGGTGACGATGCCCCGGCCGCGGACGATCCGGGGGCGGTCGACGACGAGGCAGCGGGGCAGGACGACGAGGGGGTGGTCCCGATCGCGCAGGAGGCGGGCGGCCAGGTGGCTGGTGCCGGGGACGTCGACCAGGTCGCGGGAGCCACGGGCGGCGTGCTCGCCTCGACCGGTGCGTCGCACGGCTGGCCCGCGCTCGCCGGTGCGCTCGCGCTCATCCTCGCCGGGGGCGTCCTGCTCGCGAGCAGGAGCCGGATCGTGGGGCGGCGGTCGCGGCCGTAGCCCACGGCGCGATCAGATGGCGGTCGCGCGGTCACGTAGAAGTGGTATCTGGTGGTCGGTTCCGGGTGCTCGTCGCCTCACAGTGGTGCCTGGTTGTCGCTCGGCGTCCGCGACTGACAGCCAGCCACCGCTGCCACGCAGAGATCCGCGCGGACCGACAACGGGCGACCACGTCGGCTGCCGTGACCTGGCGATCGGGTGCCCGGCACGTCGGTGCCCCGCTTCGCAGGACCCGGCGCGCCGGCTACAGGCCCAGGTTGCGCGCGAGTACCTCGCGGATCGACTCCCACCGATCGGTGCGGGCGGCGAGCAGCGGCGCGCCCTCCTCGACGGCGGGCACGTACCCGCTGCCGTCGACGCGGCCCACGGTGAAGCCCGCCTCCGCCGCAATCGCGGCGCCGGGCACGTGGTCCCACGGCTTGGCTCGCGTGTAGACCAGGTAGCCCACGTCCTGCAGGACCAGGTCCGCATAGTCGAAGCCCGCGCACATCCGCAGCTCGTCGTACCCGCCCAGCTCGGGCTCCGCCGCGAGCAGGCCCTCGCGGACCGAGTCGACCGCGTACCTCACCGACACCGCGCCGCGCGGCTCCTCGAGAGCGAGGGCCGCCCGTGCATCGTCCCCGCGGGAGCGCTCGACCCCCGCCGCGAGCGACCGGCCGTCGAGGAATGCCCCGACGCCCCGCAAGCCCTCGAACATGCGGTCCTGCTCCGGGTGGTAGATCCACCCGCCCACGGGCTCGCCGCCCTCGACCAGCCCGACCATCACCGCATAGGTGTCCGAGCCGGCGACGAAGTTCGCGGTGCCGTCGACAGGGTCGACGGTCCAGACGGTCCCCTCGGTCGCGAGCAGGCGCGTCAGCGCGGGGTCGGCAGCGGTCGCCTCCTCGCCCACGACGGGGACGTCGAGGATCTCGCGCAGGAGCGGGGTCAGCGCACGCTCCGCGGACTCGTCCGCCTCCGTCACGTAGTCGCCCGGGCCCTTGAGGCGGATGTCGCCGTCGGCGAGGGCGCGGAAGCGCGGGCGGATCTCGGCGTCGGCGACGCGGCGCATGGCCGCGCCCACCGCCGCGCGCTGTGCGGCGTCGAGCAGGGGTTCCATGCGTCCATCGAACCATGGCGGTGCCTGGGTGGACGATGCGCCGAGGCCCGGCCATCCATCGTTCACCTCTCCCCAGGTCCCGGTGGCGCCGTCGCACCCCGTATGTATATTGAGTGCGTCTCAGGCAGGTGAAGCCGCCGGGGCGCACATCCCAGAGAGAAGGTTCCATGGCCCGCAAGCTCGTCATCGTCGAGTCGCCCACCAAGTCGCGCACCATCGGCGGCTTCCTCGGCGCCGACTACGACGTGGTGTCGTCGGTGGGCCATATCCGCGACCTCGCCGAGCGCTCGGAGCTGCCGGCCGAGCTGAAGAAGTCGGACATCGGCAAGTTCGCCATCGACATCGACGCGGGCTTCCAGCCGTACTACGTGGTCAACGCGGACAAGAAGAAGATCGTCGCGGACATCAAGAAGCGCCTCAAGGAGGCAGACGAGCTCTACCTCGCGACTGATGAGGATCGCGAGGGGGAGGCCATCGCGTGGCACCTGCTCGACGTCCTCAAGCCCAAGGTGCCGGTCAAGCGGCTCGCGTTCCACGAGATCACCCGCGAGGGCATCAGCAGGGCGCTCGAGAACCCGCGCGAGGTCGACATGGAGCTGGTCGAGGCCCAGGAGGCGCGCCGCCTGCTCGACCGCCTCTACGGCTACGAGGTCTCGCCCGTGCTGTGGCGCAAGATCCAGTCCGGGCTCTCCGCGGGCCGCGTCCAGTCGGTGACGCTGCGCCTGGTGGTCGACCGTGAGCGGGAGCGCATGGCCTTCCAGTCCGCCGAGTACTGGGACCTGCGCGGCACGTTCACCGCGACCGAGGGCAAGGATGCGGGGCGCTCGTTCGAGGCGAAGCTGACCACGGTCGACGGCAAGCGCGTCGCGACGGGCAAGGACTTCGACGACCGCGGAGCGCTCAAGAACGACAAGGTGGTCCACGTCCACGCGGCCCTCGCGGGAGCGCTCGCCGCGGGCCTCGCGGACTCGACCTTCACGGTCAACGGCGTGGACTCGCGCCCGTACAAGCGCCGCCCCGCCGCGCCCTTCATCACGTCGACGCTCATCCAGGAGTCGAGCCGCAAGCTCCGCCTAGGTGCGCGCCAGGCGATGGGCGTCGCGCAGGCGCTGTACCAGAAGGGTTACATCACCTATATGCGTTCCGACTCGCCGGTGCTGTCCGGCGAGGCCGTGCGCGCCGCGCGCAAGCAGGCGACCGCGCTGTACGGGGCGGACGCCGTCGCGGCGAGCCCGCGCATCTACGCGTCCGCGGACTCGAACGCGCAGGAGGCGCATGAGGCGATCCGTCCCGCGGGCGACACGTTCCGCACGCCCGACTCGCTGCGCACCGAGCTCACGGGCGACGAGTTCCGCATGTACGAGATGATCTGGAAGCGCACCCTCGCCTCCCAGATGGCCGATGCCGTGGGCACCACGTCCACCGTGCGCATCGGCGCGACCACGGCCGCGCACCACGCGGTCGAGTTCTCCGCCTCCGGCACCATCCTCACCAGCCCCGGCTTCATGGCGCTGTACGAGGAGTCGCGCGACAAGGCGCGGTACGAGGAGGACGAGCAGAAGGTCGAGAAGGAGTCGCGGCTGCCGGTGCTGGCCGAGGGCCAGAAGGTGGACGCGGACGGCATCGAGCCGCTCACCCACGCGACCACCCCGCCGCCTCGCTTCACGCAGGGCTCCATGATCAAGGAGCTCGAGGACCGCAAGCTGGGCCGCCCGTCGACCTACGCCGCGATGGTCGACGTCATCATCGACAAGGGCTACGTCAACGTCGAGAAGCAGGCGCTGGTGCCCACGTGGCTCGCGTTCGCGATGATCCGCCTGCTCGAGGACCACTTCGCGTGGCTCATCGACTACGCGTTCACGGCGGACATGGAGGAGGACCTCGACAAGATCGCGTCCGGCCACATGTCCCGCGTGGACTGGCTCGGCGAGTTCTACTTCGGTTCGGGAGCCTCGGACGACGAGGGCCGCGCGCAGGGGCTCAAGCGCCTGGTGGACGACCTCGGAGAGATCGACGCGCGCGCCAACTCGACGTTCGAGATCGGCGACGGCATCGCGCTCCGCGTGGGCAAGTACGGCCCCTACCTGGAGCGGGAGGTCGACGGCGAGAAGCAGACCGCCTCCGTGCCCGACGAGCTCGCGCCTGACGAGCTCACGGTCGCGAAGGCCGAGGAGCTGCTCGCGAACCAGGGCGGGGACGAGCGCGTGCTGGGTCAGCACCCCGAGTCGGGCCTCGACATCGTCGCGAAGGCCGGTCGGTTCGGCCCGTACGTCACCGAGGTGCTGCCCGAGGACGCCAAGGGCCGGCCCAAGACCGCGAGCCTGTTCAAGTCGATGTCGCTCGAGACCATCTCCCTCGAGGACGCGCTGCGCCTCATGAGCCTTCCGCGCATCGTGGGCGTCGACCCCGCCACCAACGAGGAGATCACGGCGCAGAACGGCCGCTTCGGCCCGTACCTCAAGAAGGGCACGGACTCGCGCACCATCGAGTCCGAGCAGCAGCTGCTCGACATCACGCTCGAGGAGGCGCTGGCGATCTACGCGCAGCCCAAGCGGGGCCGTGGGCGGGCTGCGACGCCGCCGCTCAAGGAGTTCGGTGACGACCCGACCTCGGGCAAGCCGATCGTCGCGAAGTCGGGCCGCTTCGGCGACTACATCACCGACGGTGAGACCAACGTGACCATCCCCAAGACCGAGTCGGTGGAGTCGCTCACGCCCGAGCGTGCCATCGAGCTCATCGCGGAGAAGCGCGCCAAGGGGCCGGCCAAGAAGCCGGCCCGGCGCACCGCCGCGAAGAAGACCACCACCACCCGCACCAAGAAGAAGTGAGGCGCCGTGCCTGACCAGAAGCAGCCCGGCCCTCCGCCCGAGCCTGCGCGATCGACCGGCTTCACCTTCCTCGGCTACGCGGGCCTGGTGCTCGGCTTCGGCGCCGTCGCGCTGACGGTCGACTCGGGCTCGGTCTCCGCGCTGGGCTTCTCGTTCGACTGGCCCGTGCCGCTGATCGCGGCGGTGGCGTTCGTCGGCGGCCTGCTCGCGGCCCGCTTCGGCCCGCGCAAGGGCGACCTCTAGGACCAGGCCCTCTCGACGCCCTCCGACCGGAGGCGTAGGTTCGAGTCAACCCGGCACGCCTCCCCGGCGTTCATGTGTCGGGAGGGGCCATGGACGATCTCGAGCACGTCGTCGGCGCGCTGTACGCGTCGGCCCTCCCGCGCCTGTGCGCGTACGGCTACCTCCTCACGGGCTCCCAGGCCGATGCGGAGGAGCTGGTGCAGGCGGCCATTGTCAAGGTGTTCACGCGCCGTCGCCGGTTGGACGGCGCGCGTGCCGCGGAGGCCTATGTCCGCGCCGCGATGCGGACGCTCCGCATCGACGAGGCGCGGCGAGCGACCCGGTGGCGGCGGGTCCTGCCCGGGCAGGCGATCGCGACGGCGGTCCCGGACCACAGCGAGACGCTCGCGGAGGAGGACGAGGTCTCGCGGGCCCTGCAGTCGCTGCCGCCGCGAGCGAGGATCGCCGTCGCGCTGCGCCACTACGACGACCTCAGCGTCCGGGACGTGGCTGCCGTGATGGGGGTGACGGAGGGCACCGTGAAGTCGCTGCTGCATCGGGCGCGCGAGGTGCTCGGGCCGTGGCCCGGAGCGGACCACGCCGCGTCGGAGACGGTCGAGGTCTCGGGTGAGCCTCCGCACTCGCGCGTGCATGCGGGACGGGGGCGTGCGTCGTGAACCAGGACCTCCTCGAAGCGGCGGAACGGCACGGCGCCGAGTCCGCGACCGTGCTCGCGGCCGTGGGCGCGCGGCCCGTGATCGACAGGATCCGTGCCCGGCGCCGGCGGAGGCGGGCCGTCTCCACGGCGCTGCTCGCCATCGCGGTGCCGATCGTGGTCCTCGCGGGCCAGGCATGGATGCGGGAGGGGCGCGACCAGGTCGAACCCGCGTCCGACCCGTCCACCGAGATCAGGCTCGACGCCCCGCTCGCGCCGCAGGTGCGCGATGCGATCGAGAACGGCGACCACGACGCGATGCGCGCGCTCTTCGCGGCGGGCGCGGACCCGGGGGCGACGGTCGGGTGGGACCCGTACCACTACGTCGAGCAGGCGGCCTCGCGGTGCGATCTCGAGGCGGTCGCGATCCTCGAGGGCGTGGGGGCGCCGCGGATCTCGCCCGACGACCCCGAGGTGGACCTCGCGGTCACGCATGCGGTGGGCCCGTGCGAGCCGGACGTGGTGCTGTCGCTCCTCGACTCCTCCCCCGTGGGCCTCACGCGTGCCGCGCAGATGTCGCTGGTCGCGCGCGAGGGCACCCGAGCCACGCTGCTCGCGCTCGTGGCGCGCGGGTACCCGATGGAGATCGACGGCGAATGGAGCGCCCTGCTCGACGCGGCGCGGAGCGGTCGCACCTCGCAGGTCGCGACGCTGCTCGACGCGGGCGCGGACCCGACGGTCGTGGTCGACGGCGTGCGTGTCGACCGCTGGATCGCCACGGCGCGCTTCCCGGAGGCCATCAAGGAGCTCGTCGCGGAGGCGTCCGAGCGGTGGGCGCAGGAGCCGCGATGGCCCTGAGCGCTCCACCCGTGACTAGGCTGGCCGCATGAGTGCACCGCTGCCCATGTCCGCGCCTGCCGTCCGCTGGGGGATCCTCGGCGCCGGAGGCATCGCCCACAAGCTCGCCGATGCGGTCAACCGCTACACGGCCTCGCAGGTGATCGCCGTCGGCTCCCGCAGCCTCGAACGCTCCCAGGCGTTCGCGGATGAGATGGGCGTGCCCACGGCGTACGGCTCCTACGAGGAGCTGCTCGCGGACCCGGACGTCGACGTGGTCTACGTCGCGACGCCGCACAGCCACCATCACGAGCACGCGCTCATGGCCATCGACGCCGGCAAGCACGTGCTGTGCGAGAAGGCCTTCACGCAGAACGCCGCGCAGGCGCGCGAGGTGGTCGCGGCGGCCCGTGCCAAGGGGGTGTTCCTCATGGAGGCCATGTGGACGCGCCACCTCCCGCACGTCCACGCCCTGCGCGAGCTGATCGTGCGCGGGGAGATCGGCGACGTGCTCTCGGTGCAGGCCGACCATGGCCAGGCGCTCACGCATGTCGAGCGGATGTGGAACCCGGACCTCGCGGGTGGTGCGCTGCTCGACCTGGGCGTCTACCCGATCGCCTTCGCGCACGACCTCCTGGGGGTCCCGGAGCGCATCACCGCGAGCGGCCGTCTCAGGGAGACGGGCGTCGACGGCCAGGTGTCCATGGTGTTCGACTACCCGGGCGCCCAGGCGATCCTCACCACCACCATGGAGGTGCGGACGCCCAACGTCGCGCTGATCGGCGGCACCGAGGGATACGTGGAGGTCCACGACACGTTCTACACGCCCACCTCCTTCACGGTCACCAAGGCGGACGGGACCACGTCCTTCTTCGATGGCGACGTGCCCAACGGCTTCCAGTACGAGGCGGCCGAGGTCGCCCGATGCATCGTCGCCGGGGACACCGAGAGCGCGCTGCTCACGCTCGACCAGTCGATCGAGGTCATGGAGATCATGGACGAGGTCCGCGCGCAGATCGGCCTGATCTACCCCAACGAGCAGTAGGACGATGCGCGGGACGGGTGTGGAGGACGCGCACCGGGACGTCGCACCCCACCGGTAGATTCGTCCCCATGGTGTCTTCGGGGTTCTGGGTGGTGTTCGAGGGCGCCGACGGCGTGGGCAAGACCACGCAGGTCGAGCTGCTCGCGGCGCACCTGCGCTCCAGCGCGGGCGGCGCGCGCGAGGTGCTCACCACGCGCGAGCCCGGCGGCACGCCGCTGGGGGTCGAGCTGCGCCAGGCGATCATGCACGGCGACCATGTCGCGCCGCGCGCGGAGGCGCTGCTGTACGCCGCGGATCGCGCGCACCACATCGCCACCAAGGTGCGCCCTGCGCTCGAGGCCGGAGCGGTGGTCCTCCAGGACCGCTACCTCGACTCGTCGGTGGTCTACCAAGGCGGGGCGCGCGGCCTGGGCGAGGAGGTCGAGCGCATCTCGCTGTGGGCGACGGAGGGCATGCTGCCCGACCTCACCGTGGTCCTCGACATGGCGCCCGACCCTGCGCGCATGAGCCGCGACCTCGACCGCGTCGAGCGCGAGACCATCGCCAAGTCCGAGCAGATGCGCCAGGCCTTCCTCGCGCGCGCGGCGCTGGACCCCGCCCGCTACGCGGTCGTCGATGCCGCCCGCACGGTCGAGGCCGTGCACGCGGCGGTGGTGGAGGCGGTCTCCGTCGCGATGGGCCGTCCGGGCGCGCTGCCGCTCGAGCCGTGGGGCACCCCGTGAGCGTCTGGAACGAGGTGGTGGGGCAGGAGCGTCCCATCGGCCCGCTGCGTGCCGCGATCGACGACCCGGGCTCGATGACGCACGCCTGGCTCATCACGGGCCCGCCCGGCTCGGGCCGTTCGTACGCCGCGCGGGCGTTCGCGGCGGCGCTGCAGTGCGAACGCGGCGGGTGCGGCGAATGCCGCGAGTGCTCGACCGCGATCGCGGGGACGCATGCGGACGTCACGCTGGTCGCGACCGAGAAGGTCACCATCGCGATCAGCGAGGTGCGCGACCTCGTCTCCCTCGCCGCCACCGCGCCCAGCCGCGGACGGTGGCGCGTCATCGTGGTCGAGGACGCCGACCGCATGGCGGAACGCACCTCGAACGTCCTCCTCAAGTCCATCGAGGAGCCGCCGCCGCGCACCGTGTGGGTGCTGTGCGCCCCCAGCCCGCAGGACGTCGCCGTGACCATCCGCAGCCGCTGCCGCGTGGTGGGGCTGCGCACGCCCGCGCCCGAGGCGGTGGCGCAGCTGCTCACCGCGCGGGACGGCACGGACCCCGCGCTCGCGCTCGAGTGCGCGCTCGCGGCGCAGAGCCACATCGGGGTCGCCCGGCGCCTCGCGCGTGATCCGGACGCGCGCGCCCGCCGCGATCAGGTGCTCGCGCTCGCGACCGACATCCGCGGTGTCGGCGATGCCATCTTCGCGGCCGCGGACCTGGTCGAGGTAGCGGAGTCGGACGCGAAGGCGGCGACCGAGGAGCGCGACGCGGAGGAGCGCGCGCAGCTGATGACCACGCTCGGCGTCGAGGACGGCACGCGCATCCCGCCGGCGCTGCGCGCTCAGCTGCGCCAGCTCGAGGAGGATCAGAAGCGCCGCGCCACGCGCCACAAGCGCGATGTGCTCGATCGCGCGATCACCGACCTCATGTCGCTGTACCGCGACGTCGCGATCCTCCAGACGGGGGCGTCGGTGCGTCTGGTGAACGTCGCGCACGAGGGCCACGTCCGCGACCTGGCGGAGCGGACCGCGCTCGCGGACACCATGCGCTGCCTCGACGCGCTCGGCACGGCGCGCGACCGTCTCGCGGGCAACGTCGCGCCCCTGCTCGCGCTCGAGGCGATGGCCCTCGATCTGCGCCCGCGCACCCAGGGCCGTCGCTAGGGTGGCCGCATGAGACGCCGCCTCACCTCGATCGCCGCCCTGCTCGCCGCATCGTCCCTCCTTGCGGGGTGCACGCCGGACCGGACGCAGGTCGAGCCGTCGGACCCCGCCGTCGGATCGATCGACGGCCAGGGCGAGAGCGTCGCGCCGGACCAGGCGGCGGTGTACCAGCAGGAGGCGTCGTGGAGCCGCTGCGGCGAGCTCGAGTGCGCGACCATCCAGGTGCCGGTCGACTGGAGCGATCCCGACGGTGCGACCACCGACCTGGTGATCAACCGGCACGCCGCCACGGACGCCGCCGGCCGCCTCGGCAGCCTGCTCATCAACCCCGGCGGACCGGGCGGGAGCGGGCTGGACCTCACGGAGTCGTTCGTCGCGATGGCGGGCGACGACGTCCTCGCGTCCTACGACATCATCGGCTTCGACCCGCGCGGGGTGGGCGAGTCCTCGCCGCTCGCATGCGGCGACTCCGAGGAGATCGACGACTACTACCTCACCGATCAGATCCTCGACACCGAGCAGGCGATCGAGGAGGCGCGCGCGGCGACCACGGCCTTCGCCGAGCGCTGCCGCGAGCTCAGCGGGCCGCTGCTCGAGAACGTCGACACCTCCTCGGCGGCTCGTGACATGGATGTGATCCGCGCGGTCGTGGGAGACGAGCAGCTGCACTACCTCGGCTACTCGTACGGTACCCAGCTGGGTGCGACGTACGCCGAGCTGTTCCCCGACAACGTGGGCCGCATGGTCCTCGACGGCGCGGTGGACTTCACGCTGCCGGTCGAGGAGCAGGCCAAGGGCCAGGCCGCGGGCTTCGAGGGCGCGCTCATGAACTTCATCGACTGGTGCCTCGCCGAGCAGGAGGGATGCCCGCTCGACGCGGACCGTGAGGCGGCGCGCCAGCAGGTCCAGGACATCGCGCTGCAGGCGCGCGACGAGGGCTACCCGACGCCCGACGGCGACGTGGTCAACGGCAACCTCATGGTCTACGGCATGGTCGTCACCATGTACGACGAGGCCTCGTGGGTCTACCTCGAGGCGGGCCTGAGCGAGGTCCTCGAGCGTGGCACCGCCGACATCTTCAACCAGCTCGCAGGGTTCTACCTCGACAAGGACCCCACCACCGGGGAGTACCTGTCGAACAGCCAGTGGGCCTTCACCGGGATCGGCTGCCTCGACGGGGGCGTGACGGAGCCCTACACGGTCGACTCGCTGGGGGCATTCGTGGGGTCGATCGAGGAGGCCTCCCCGACGTTCGGCTGGTGGTTCGGGTCCTCGCTCGGCTGCGACGGCTGGCCGTGGACCGCCAAGGAGCCCGTGACTGCGCTCGAGGCCGCGGACGATGCGGCGCCCATCCTGGTGATCGGCACCACGCATGACCCGGCGACGCCTTACGCGTGGGCCGAGTCGCTCAGCGAGCAGCTCGCGAGCTCGACCCTGCTCACATACGAGGGCGAGGGGCACACCGCCTACGGACGCTCGAACCAGTGCATCCTCGACGCGGTCGACGGCTATCTGGTGGGCGGGGAGATGCCGGTTTCAGGATTGCGCTGCTGAGGCGCTATCATTTCTACCCGTGCCCCCTCGGGGGTGCACCGTGGTGTCCCGCGAGGGGCACTCGCCGCCTTAGCTCAGTCGGCAGAGCGATTCACTCGTAATGAATAGGTCGTGGGTTCGATTCCCACAGGCGGCTCCACCAGGAAGGCCCGGTCTCGTGAGAGGCCGGGCCGTCTGCGTTCCCGCCGTCCGAGCGTCACGCCCCCCTGGCGGGACATGGGTGCCGGATATCGCGCGGATCCGACATCCATGTCCCGCCAGCGCGGACTCACCAAGGTCGACGACGCCTGATGGTCAACCGACGATGCCCGGTGGCGCTCAGGGAGGTGCTGGTTGCCCGATCGAAGCGAATCCGGGCAGTCAGCACCTCGCAGGGCGCAGGTCGGGCCGCGCCGCTCACCCCAGCGGCCACCCTGTGTAGCCCTCGGCGAGGTAGGTGCGCCCGGCCTCCGAGGAGGCCACGGTCCGCAGCTCCCCAAGCTGACGCCGGCGGTCGAACTCGGTGGCCCCGGGTGCGACGTGGAGCATGCTGGTCATCCACCAGGAGAAGTGCTGGGCCTTCCAGATGCGGTCGAGCGCCGCGTCGGCCCACGCGTCGATCAGGTGCGCATCCGAGCGGAGCAGCAGCTCCTCGAGCGCGCGGGCGAGCAGGACCACGTCGGCCACCGCCAGGTTCATGCCCTTCGCGCCGGTCGGCGGCACGGTGTGCGCGGCGTCCCCGACGATCGCGAGGCGGCCCTGCCGCAGCGTGCGCGCCACGAAGGACCGGAGGCGCAGCACGTCGCGCTGGAAGATGGGTCCCTCGATCAGCGCGTGTCCCGGCACGCGCGTCTGCAACGCGTCCCAGATCTGGGCGTCGCTCATCGCGTCCGCATCGGCGTCAGGGTCGCACTGGAAGTACATGCGCTGCACCGTGGGGGAGCGCTGGCTGATGAGCGCGAAGCCGTCGGGAGAGTTCGAGTAGATGAGCTCGTCGGCGCTGGGCGGAGCCTCGCACAGGATGCCGAACCACCCGAACGGGTACTCGCGGAAGAAGCCGTCGTGCGAGCCCGAGATCGCGCGCCGGACTACCGAGCGCGAACCGTCGGCGCCCACCACGAAGTCCGCCTCGATCGCCAGCGCGCCGCCCGCATCGTCCGTCGCGATCACGCGGGGACGCTCGCCGTCGGCGCCCTCGATCGCGGTCGCTGTCCAGCCGAAGCGGAGGTCCTGGCCCGAGGCGACGCGCGCCGCGATGAGGTCGCGGAGCGCCTCATGCTGCGGGAAGAGCCAGACCGAGCGGCCGGCCAGGCCCGTGAAGTCGATGCGGTGGCCCGCGCCGTCGAAGCGCAGCTCGATGCCGTCGTGGCGCGAGCCGACGGAGTGGACGCGCGAGCCGGGGATGCCGGCGAGCAGGTCCACGGTGCCCTGCTCGAGGATCCCGGCACGGATGGTCGACTCGATCTCCTCACGCGAGCGGCTGTCGATGACCACGGACGCGATCCCGGCCTCGGCGAGCAGGTGCGAGAGGACCAGGCCGGCGGGGCCTGCCCCGACGATGGCGACCTGGGTGCGGACGGCTGCGTTCATGATGCCTCCTTCGGCGCGGCGTCCCCGTCGACGCCCGTGCGCCGCCCAGTGTGCCGCGCATCCCGAGCGCACGGACCGCGGCTCCCGTTCAATGGGAGCGCGATGGCGTCAGAGGGGCGAGCGGAGCGCGCGCTCCACCTCGAGCGCGGCCCGGTGCAGCTCCTCGAGCGCGAGAGCAGGCACCGCGTCGCGCGGCAGCACCACCGAGAGCGCGGCCGCCGCGCGTCCCGCATCGTCGCGCACGGGAACCGCGACCCCGGTCGACACCTCCTCGATGTACCCCGGTGCGATCGCGTGGCCGAGCCGCCGCACCTCGGCGAGCTTGCGGCGGACCGCTGCGGGATCGGTGGGGGTCGACGCGCTCACGCGGCGCAGCGGCCCGCCAAGCACCCGCTCCTGCACCGCGGGCTCGGCGAAGGCCAGGAGCACCAGGCCGGAGGACGATGCGTGGAGCGGCAGGCGTCCCGCGATGCGCGTGATGTTGGCGCCTGCGCGCGGGTCCGAGAGCCGCTCGAGGAAGAGCGCCTCGTCCTGCTCGAGGATCGCGAGCTGCGTGTGCTCGCGGACGCGGGCCTGCACCCGCTCCATCGCGGGCAGCGCAGCCTGCCTCACCCGCAGCACGTGCGACGAGCGGGTCGCGAGCTCCCAGAGCCTCAGCCCGACGCTGATCCGCCCCTCGCCGTCGCGGTCGAGCAGCCCCGCCTCGACCAGGTCGCCCACGATGCGATGCGCGGTGGAGGCCGGCAGGCCGGCGCGGCGGCCCACCTCCGCGGCGGTCTGGACCGAGCGCGAGGGCGTGAACGTCTCGAGCACGCGGACGATGCGGTCCGTGACCGAGTCGCCGGAAGGGGAGTTCGCCACGCCTCGCAGGATGCCACAGCGGCCCGGAGTAGCCTCGGACCATGTCGACGGCGACCCCTTCCCTCGCGGCACCCTGGACCGCCCTCACGGCCGAGGCCGTGGCGGGGCTCCTCGGGCCCGCCGACGCCCGGTGGTGGCTCTCGGGCGGGGCCGCGCTCGACCGCTGGCTCGGAACGCCCATCCGTCCGCGCGAGAACATCGACGTCAGCACCCTCCCGAGCGACCTCGACGCTGTCCTCCAGGCGTTGCCCGCGGGGTGGAGCGCGTGGGTGCCCGACGGGGATGGGCTCGTGCCGTACGCGGAGCTCGCGGAGGACGCCGCGCCGCAGCCCGTCCTGGTGCACGACGACGATGCCGGCTCGTGGGTGCTGCGCATCAACGTGGAGGACGGTGCGCCCCGGGCCTGGGTCTACCGCCGCGACGCTCGCCTGCAGCTGCCGTGGGACCGCGCGGTGCTCGACCTCGACGGCATCCCGACGGGTGCGCCCGAGGTCCAGCTGGTGTGGAAGTGCTTCAGCCCCAGGCCCGAGGACGATGCCGACAAGGACGCGGTGCTGCCCCACCTCTCCGAGGAGGCCCGCGCGTGGTGGGAGCGGACGCTCCTGACGGTCCACCCTCATTCCTCCTGGACCATCCCCGTGCGCAGCCCGATGTTCCCGGCGCGCGCGAGCTGGAATCGTCCTCAGCGCTGAGCGTCGTCGGTGAACTCGCCGCTGCTGACGGCGTGGAGCACGAGGCGCCGGAACCACCGCTGCGCGGGCGAGAGGTTCATCTCGCGCCGGGAGTAGAGCGCGACGGGCGAGCTGGTGCCCGGCCAGGGGAGGTCCGCCATCTCGAGGTCGGGGAACCAGCCTCGGTACACCGCGGCGACATGCCGCGGCAGGAGGACCACGAGGTCCGTGGTCGCGACCACGGCGGGGATGGTCGCCCACTCCTCCACCGTGAGCGCGACCTGGGGGATGAGGCCGTGCTCGACCAGGGCCTGTCCGGGGAACACATGGCCGCCGCGGGACGATGCCCGGATGAAGCGCCGTCCCTCGAACATGCGGGGGCCGGTGGGTGGCAGGGGATGGTGGCGCGAGGTCAGCGCGACGTACTCGACGCCGCGCACCGGGGTGCGCCACAGCCGTGAGGCGTCCATGAGGTGGACGGTGAGAGCCAGGTCGATCGCGCCGCGGACCAGCTCCTCCTCGGCGACGGACGCATCGAGGCGCTTCACCACGATCTGCGGGGCGGCACCCTCGCGCGCAAGCGCGGTCATGATCGGTGCGAGGAAGGTCTGCTCGCCGATCGACGTCAGCCCCAGCGCGAGCTCGCCGTCGAACGCCGTCGGGTCGAAATCCGTCGCGTCGGTGACCGTCGCGTCGATCTGCGCGAGGGCCTCGTGCAGGGGGCCGAACAGCTGCGTGGCGCGAGGCGTGGGCACCATGATGTGCCCCTCACGTCGGAAGAGGTCGTCCCCGAACCGCTTGCGCAGCCGCGCGAGGGTGTAGCTCACGGTCGGCTGGGTGACGTGCAGCCGGTCCGCGGCGCCGGTGAGGCTGCGCATCTCGTAGAGCACCACGAAGGTGCGGAGCTGGTTGAGATCGGCGAGCGTCATGCATCGAATCTCTCTATGGGGAGGTGATGTGGAATCTATTGGACCACAGTCGGTGCGGTGCCTAGGGTGAGAGGCAGACCCGCAAGTGACAAGGACGCCACTCGTGCTCAAGGACATCCCCGGCCATGACGCGCACGCCCCGGCCCGCCACGGCGAGACGACGGGCGGCTTCGAGAAGTCGCCCGGCTGGCTCGACTGGTACGACGGCCCCGCGACGCCGACCTTCCGCCTGCCCGCCGGCGCGGTCGACGCGCACTGCCATGTCTTCGGCCCGGGCGAGGAGTTCCCGTACGCCCCCGAGCGCAAGTACACGCCGTGCGACGCCTCGGCGGCGCAGCTCTTCGCGTTGCGCGACCACCTCGGCTTCGCACGCAACGTCATCGTCCAGGCCACGTGCCACGGCGCCGACAACCGCGCGCTCGTCGACGCGCTCGAGCGCAGCGAGGGACGCGCGCGCGGCGTCGCCACGGTCCGCCGCGATGTCACCGACGAGCAGCTCGCGCAGATGCACCGCGCGGGCGTGCGCGGCGTGCGCTTCAACTTCGTCAAGCGGCTGGTGGATCGCGTGCCCACGGACTCGCTCGAGGAGATCGTCGCGAAGATCGCGCCGCTCGGCTGGCACGTGGTGATCTACGTCGAGGCCGCGGACCTGCCGGAGCTGTACGACTTCTTCAGCGGCATCGGGACCGACGTGGTGGTCGATCACATGGGCCGCCCGGACGTGACCAAGGACGTGGACGGGCCGGAGTTCGGCCTCTTCCTCCGGTTCATGCGTGAGAACCCGAACGTCTGGACCAAGGTGTCGTGCCCCGAGCGGCTCAGCGTCACCGGTCCACGCGCGCTCGACGGCGAGCGTCACGCCTACACGGACGTGGTGCCGTTCGCCCGACGTGTGGTCGAGGACTTCCCCGACCGCGTGCTGTGGGGCACCGATTGGCCCCACCCCAACCTCAAGGACCACATGCCCGACGACGGGCTGCTGGTCGACTACATCCCTCAGATCGCCACCACGCCCGAGCTGCAGCGCAAGCTGCTGGTCGAGAACCCCCAGCGCCTGTACTGGCCGGAAGGAGCATGACATGGCACTCGACAAGCCCTACAAGGACATCCCCGGCACCATCATCTTCGACGCCGAGCAGGCCAGGAAGGGGTTCCACCTCAACCAGTTCTCGATGTCGCTGATGAAGCCGGAGAACCGTGAGCGCTACCTCGCTGATCGCGCGGCGTACCTCGACGAATGGCCGCTCACGCCCGCGCAGCGCCAGGCGGTGCTCGACATGGACCTCAACGCGATGATGGCCGAGGGCGGCAACATCTACTTCCTCAGCAAGATCGGCGCCACGCACGGCCTCAGCTTCCAGCAGATGGCGGGCTCGATGACGGGCATGAGCGAGGCGGCGTACCGCGACATGATGGTCGGAGGCGGTCGACGCCCCGAGGGCGTGCGGCTCAAGGACCTCGACGGCTGGACGCCGCCGTCCACCGAGAAGGCCACCACGATGCGCGAGGACGCCCCGGCGAAGTACACCTCCGCGCTGTTCACGTCGCACGTGCCCGCGATCGGCGCCGCGATGGACCTCGGCAAGACCGAGGAGCCGTACTGGAAGAAGATGTTCGCCGGCTACGAGTGGACCCGGAGGTGGGCCAAGGAGAACACGCCGGACGTCATCATCCTGGTCTACAACGACCACGCGACGGCCTTCGACTCGACCATCATCCCGACGTTCGTGCTCGGGACGGGCGCCCACTACCCGGTCGCGGACGAGGGCTACGGCCCGCGGCCCGTGCCGGATGTGTACGGGCATCCGGAGCTCGCCGCGCACATCGCGCAATCGGTGATCCAGGACGACTTCGACCTCACGCTCGTCAACGAGATGGTGGTGGACCACGGGCTCACGGTGCCTCTGTCGCTCGTCTTCGGCGATGTCGACGAGTGGCCGTGCAAGATCATCCCGCTTCCGGTCAACGTGGTGCAGTACCCGGTGCCGTCGGGGCGCCGCTGCTACGAGCTGGGACGGGCGATCCGCCGTGCGCTCGACAAGTGGGACGGCGAGCCGCTCGACGTGCAGATCTGGGGCACGGGCGGCATGAGCCACCAGCTGCAGGGCCCCCGCGCGGGCCTCATCAACGAGGAGTGGGACAACGCGTTCCTGGACCACCTCATCGCGGACCCGCTCGGTCTCACCGAATGGCCGCACATGGAGTACGTCGACGAGGCCGGCTCCGAGGGCATCGAGCTGGTCGACTGGCTGATCGCCCGCGGCGCGATGGATGATCAGTTCGAGGGCGGCGCTCCCAGCGTGGACCACCGCTTCTATCACGTGCCCGCATCCAACACCGCGGTGGGGCACCTGGTCCTCAGCAACCCCGTGGCCCAGCCCGCCCCGGCGGCACAGCAGATCCCGCAGGAGGTGCATGCATGACCGCCGACAAGGTCCGCATCGCGGTGGTCGGCGCCGCCGGCGCGTTCGGGCGCAAGCACCTCGACGGGCTCGCCCACGTCGAGGACGCCGAGGTGACCGTGGTGAGCGGCACCCGGCCCGAGCCGACCCAGGCGGTCGCGGAGAAGTACGGCGTGCCCACCGTGCTGCTCAGCTACGAGGAGGTCCTCGAGCGCGACGACGTCGACGCCGTCATCCTCGCCACCCCCACCGGGCTCCACGCGGCGCAGACCCGCGCCGCGCTCGCGGCAGGGAAGCACGTCCAGGTCGAGATCCCGCTCGCGGACTCGCTCGCCGATGCCGAGGCGGCCCTCGCGGCGGCCGAGGCTTCCGACCTCGTCGCGATGGTGGGGCACACTCGCCGCTTCAACCCCTCGCACCAGTGGATCCACCAGCGGATCGCCGCCGGCGACCTCGGCATCCAGCAGCTGGACGTGCAGACGTACTTCTTCCGTCGCACCAACACCAACGCGCAGGGTGAGCCCCGCTCGTGGACCGACCACCTGCTGTGGCACCACGCCGCGCACACGGTGGACCTGTTCGCCTACCAGGCGGGGCGCATCGTCCAGGCGAACGCGATCCAGGGGCCCATCCACCCCGAGCTGGGCATCGCGATGGACATGTCGATCCACCTCAAGGCGGTGTCCGGAGCGATCTGCACGCTGTCGCTGTCGTTCAACAACGACGGCCCCTTCGGCACCTTCTTCCGCTACATCGGCGACACGGGCACGTACATCGCGCGCTACGACGACCTGGTCGACGGCCGCGAGGAGCCCATCGACGTGTCCCACGTCGCGGTGAGCATGAACGGCATCGAGCTCCAGGACCGCGAGTTCATCGCCGCCATCCGCGAGGGCCGCGAGCCCAACTCCTCGCTGCGCCAGGTCATCGACTGCTACCGCGTGCTGGGTGGGCTCGAGCAGCAGCTCGCCGCGCATCAGGAGCAGCCCGCGTGATCCTTCCCCGCATGGGCCTCGGCTGCATGGAGCTGAGCCATGCGTACGGCGTGGCACCGCCGCCTGAGGAGGGCGAGCGGATGCTGCGCGCGGCCCTCGACCAGGGCGTCCGGCTCCTCGACACCGCGACGCTCTACGGCGGCGGGCGCAACGAGGAGCTGGTCGGGCGCGCCCTCAGGGGGCGGCGGGACGATGCGGTGCTCGCCAGCAAGGGCGGCATGGCGATGATCGACGGGGTCAAGACCATCGACGGACGCCCCGACACGCTGCGCGCGCAGGTCGATGCATCGCTGCAGCGGCTCGGCGTCGAGCGCATCGACCTCTACTACCTCCACCGCTGGGACAAGCAGGTGCCCATCGGGGAGAGCGTCGGCGCGCTCGCGGAGGCCGTCGCGGAGGGGAAGATCGGTGCGATCGGGCTCTCCGAGGTCTCGGTGCCGCGCCTGCGCGAGGCGCTCGCGGTCGCGCCCATCGCTGCCGTCCAGAACGAGTACTCGCTGTGGAGCCGCAACCCCGAGCTCGGGATGCTTGCGGCGACCCGCGAGGCGGGGGTCGCGTTCGTAGCCTTCTCGCCCGTCGCGCGCGGCTTCCTCGCGGGTGCGGTCACGGACCCTGCGGCGCTCGCCGAGAAGGACATCCGCCGTGCGATGCCCCGCTTCCAGCCGGATCACTGGGCGGTCAACGCGACGCTGCTTCCCGCCTGGCGCGCGCTCTCGGCGGAGGCAGGGTGCACCCCGGCCCAGCTGGCGCTCGCATGGGTGCTCTCGCGCGGCCCGCATGTCACCGCGATCCCGGGCACCACTAGCGCGGCGCATCTGCGGGAGGACCTCGCCGCCGCCGCGCTCGCGGTGGACGATGCTCTCCTCGCCCGCGCCGGCGCGCTCATCGGCACCGCGACCGTGTCGGGGCCCCGGTACAGCGCGGCGCAGTCCGCGGAGGTCGACGCGGAGGCCTTCGCGTCGGCCGGCTGACCGACGGTCATGTGCGGCGACCGGATCGTGCGTTCTTCGCGCCGCAGCGCCCGTGTCCCGCCGCTCGGAGTTACGGTGGTGGAGGCAGGCACGATGATGATCCGGCCCGACCCGGGGGCCGAGGGGGTGGTGCATCGTGGCAACGGTGCTCTCGTTCACATCCGACGACGGTGCGGCGGTCCTGGTCGAGACCGCCGAGGAGGCCTCCGCCGGCCCGGTCATGCGCGGTGGCCGCGCGACCGCGGCCGTGGTCGAGGCCACCGAGAGCCTCGAGGCGGTCGTGGGCCGGATCGGCCCCGTGGTGAAGAGCATCGTGGACGGCATCCGCACCGCCGCGGGCACGCCGGATGAGGTCGAGGTGGAGTTCGCGGTGCGGCTGTCCGCGGACTCGAACCTGGTGATCGCGAAGGCCGGGGGCGAGGCGAACTTCCGCATCGCGCTGCGCTGGGGTGCCGGGGGCACGTGAGATGTCCTTCGACGCGGCCCTCTACGACACCCTCGACCTCCGCCTCGACGCCGACGGCGTCGGCGGGTACCGCGTGATCGCGACCGCGTCCGACGGCGTCAGCGCGCGCGGTACCTTCACCCCGCCGGTCGATGACGAGGGCCTCGAGGCCCTCGTCAGGCGCGCCGGGCTCGCGCGCAGCCGCCGCGGCGCCGGCGACGAGCGGCTCCTGATGCTCGAGGGGTTCGGGTCGTCGTTGTTCGATGCGCTGATCCGGGACGACGTCGCGAGCGTCTTCCATGCCGCGCAGGCTGCCGCGGGCGAGCGTGCGCGAGGGTTGCGCATCACCCTGCGGTTGTCCGGGGCGCCCGAGCTCATGCGGCTGCCATGGGAGCTCCTGTACAAGCGGCCGCGCTTCATCGCGCAGTCGACCCGCACCCCGGTGGTGCGCGCGCTCGACATCGACTCGAGATCGGTGCCCTTCGCGGTGACGCCGCCCCTCCGGGTGCTGGGGGTGATCAGCAGCCCCACGGGCTACCCGGAGCTCGACGTGGAATCCGAGCGGGCCAATCTCGAGGAGGCGCTCGACGGGCTCGTGCGCGCGGGCCTCGTGGAGCTGGTCTGGCTCGAGCGGGCGACCCTCGCCGAGTTCGGGCGACGGATCGCCGAGCCCGACCACATCCACGTCATCCACTACGTAGGGCACGGCGCGTACGACGAGGCGACGGAGTCAGGGGTGCTGGTGCTCGAGACGGCGCAGGGGCGTCCGCTCGATGTCACCGGTCGCCAGCTCGGAGCGATGGTGCAGGACGAGGTCAGCCTGCGCCTGGTGGTGCTCAACGCCTGCGAGGGGGCCCGCACCTCGCGCATCGACCCGTTCTCGGGCGTCGCCACCAGCCTGCTCGAGTTCGACATCCCGGCCGTGATCGGGATGCAGTTCGAGATCAGCGACGCGGCGGCGATCGCCTTCAGCGACAGCCTCTACGACGGGCTCGCGCGCGGGCTCCCGATCGACGCGGCCATCGCCCCGGCGCGCCGCGCGATCGTGGGGGCGATGCGCGAGGAGGAGTTCGCCACGCCCGTCCTGTTCCTGCGTTCGGGCGATGCGCGGATCTTCGACGTCGCGGGCGCGCCGCCGCCCGCACCGCCCGTATCCGAGCCGACGCCGGTCCGTGAGCCCGAGCCCGCGCCGGAACAGGAACCGGCACCCGGACCTGAACCCGAATCCGAACCCGGACCCGAACCCGGACCCGAACCCGGACCGGAGCCGACCGTGGAACCGGCGCCCTCGCGGGCGCGCATGCCCGCACCCGGTCCCGAGCCCGTGCCGCGCACCGGCGCCGGAGGGTCCGTCGCGCTCGCGTGGGTGGCGGTGGCGATGCTTCTCATCGCCGCCGTCCTGATCTCGGTGGCGTGGATGACCACGGACACCTCGACCGGGCCGGCGCGCGAATGGCCGATCCGGCGGATGCGCGTCTTCGCGCACGCGGCCTACCTGCTCGCGCTGGCGGCCCTTGCCGCGCACTACGTCCGGCGGTCCCCGCATCGTGCCGCGAGGCAGGTGGCGTGGCTGTTCGGGTTGACGGCCGCGGTGCAGCTCGCCGCCGTGGTGGTCATCGTGGTGAAGAAGGGGGAGCAGGGGGAGCTCTGGATCCTGACGCTGGCGCAGGGCTTCCTGATCATCGGCGCGGGCGTGCTGCTCACCCGCGCTGGATCGCGTGCGGGTGCGAGCCTCTCCATGCCCGGGCCCTGGGTCGTCCTCGGCGGGCTGCTGCTGCTGGTCAGGCTGCTCGCGTGGCAGGACTTCCGCGACACCCTCGAGTGGTGGCACGTGGACTACGCGTGGGCTGCGGGCACCGCCATGCTCGCCATCGCCTACGCCGCATCGGCCATGCTGCTGCGAGGGGAGCTGGCGGCCGCACGCAGCCGATGACGGCGCGGCCGGCGGCCGCCACCCCTTGCGCACGCGCGCGGGCGGGGCGACACTAGCGATATATCGTTCGTGCTCGCGGCGATACACCCCGGAGGAGGCTGTCATGGGTACGTCGTTCCGCAAGGAGGGTGGCGGCTTCAACGCCAGCGCCCCGGTCGACGCGATGTGGGACGCGATGGACTCGCTGCGCTCGGGCTTCGAGAAGCGCGTCGCGCCGCGCATGGGTCGCGGGGACGTCCGCGCCGCGGTGCTGGTGCTCCTGGCCGAGGAGCCGATGCACGGCTACCAGATCATCCGCGAGATCGAGGAGCGCACCGGCGGCCGGTGGAAGCCGAGCGCGGGCTCCGTCTACCCGACCCTCCAGCTCCTCGCCGACGAGGGCGTGGTCACCGCCGAGACCCAGCACGACCGCAAGATCTACTCGCTCACCGAGGACGGGCGCAGCGAGGCCTCCACGGCATCGGCCCCCTGGGGCGAGGATGCCGAGGGCGGCAGGCACTTCGGCGGGCCCGTCCCGCGCGCGGCCTTCGAGCTCGCGCAGGCCGTGACGCAGGTCGGACGCTCCGGCACCGAGGAGCAGCAGAAGCAGGCCGTCGAGGTGCTGGACGAGGCCCGACGTAGGATCTACTCGATCCTCGCGCAAGCCTGACAGCCGTCCCGAGCGCCGGGGGTCGAGGAGAGCCGATGCCCGACGCCCTGCACGATCGCGCCCGCTACCGCCGCATCCTGCGCTTCGCCGCCCGCCACCTCCTGGTGATCTGGTGGTACGAGCTGTTCATGCCGCGATTCGGCATGCGGGGCATCGCCGACCGCACGCGCGAGGCCAGGATGCAGTCCTTCGCCCGCCGGTTCCGGGTGCTCGCGGTGGAGCTCGGCGGCCTCATGATCAAGCTGGGCCAGTTCCTCTCGACGCGGCTCGACGTCCTCCCGCCCGAGATCACCCGCGAGCTCGAGGACCTCCAGGACGAGGTCCCGCCGGCGCCGTTCGACGCGATCCATGACCTCGCGGAGGAGGACTTGGGCGTGCCGCTCGACCAGGTGTTCGCGCGCATCGACAGGGAGCCGATCGCCTCGGCGTCGCTCGGCCAGGTCTACCGGGCGACGCTCGCGCCGCAGGACGATGCGCTGGCCGGGTTCGCGGATGTGGTGATCAAGGTGCAGCGGCCCGGGATCGCGAGCATCGTCGAGGTCGACCTCGCCGCGCTCAGGCGCGTGGCGTTCTGGCTGAGCCGCATGCGGGTGGTCTCCCAACGGGTCGACATGCCCGCGCTTGTCGAGGAGTTCGCGCGCGCAAGCCTCGAGGAGGTCGACTACCTGCACGAGGCGCAGAACGCCGAGCGCTTCGCAGGGATCTTCGAGGGCGATGAGCGCGTGCGCGCGCCGAAGGTGGTGTGGGAGCGGACCACGCGGCGCGTCCTCACGCTCGAGGACGTGACCGCGATCAAGATCACGGACCTGGACTCGGTGCGCGAGGCCGGCATCGACCCTCGCGGAGTGGCGAAGGTCTTCGCGGCCGTGATGTTCGACCAGGTCTTCGAGCACGGCTTCTTCCACGCCGACCCGCACCCGGGGAACCTGTTCGTGACGCCCGGCGCGGAGGGTCCGGGCGGGCGCGAGTGGCGGCTGACGTTCGTCGACTTCGGGATGATGGGCGAGGTCCCCGACAGCCTTCGTGATGCGTTGCGAGCGCTCTTCCTCGCGTCCGCCTCCCGCAACGGCCGCGGCATGGTCGAGGCGATGCATCAGGCAGGGGTGCTGCTGCCGAACGCCGACACGCGTGAGCTCGAGCGCGCGCTGACCGCGGTGTTCGCGAGGTTCGGCGGCATGGGCGTCGCCGAGCTCCGCAGCATCGACCCGCGCGAGTTCCGGCGCTTCGCCCTCGAGTTCAGCGACGTCATGCTCACCATGCCGTTCCAGATGCCCGAGAGCTTCCTGCTGCTCATCCGCGCGGTGTCCCTCACCTCGGGCATGTGCAGCTCGCTCGACCCTCAGTACAACGTGTGGGACTCGGTCGAGCCGTACGCGAACAAGCTCGTGCGGGAGACCGCGACCAACGTGGTGGGCGACGTCGCACGGCAGGCCGTCGACGCCGCGGGCCTCCTGTGGAGGATGCCTCAGCGCCTCGACTCGGTGCTCGCCACGGTGGAGAGCGGCAAGGTCGCCGTCACCGTGCCCCATATGGAGGACGCGATCGACCGGGCCGAGCGCAGCGTGCGTCGTCTCATCTCCGCGCTGATCTTCTGTGCGCTGCTCGTGTCGGGCGCCCGCATGCGGGCCGACGATCCGGGCCTCGGAACGTTCCTCATGCTCGCGTCCGTGGTGCCGCTGGTGCATGTGGTGTTCGGGAGGCGCCGACCGCGGTGATGCACCGCAACGCTCAGCCCGATGCGACGTCCACCACGAGGCGCGGTGGCGAGGTGAGCCAGGTGACGCGATAGGGCCGTGCCCTGTCCAGCCCGAGGCCGACGTGGGTGATGCCCTCGAACCCGCTCAGGAGTCGCGCCTCCCGGATGGCGCCCTCGGGAGCGCCGAGGACCTGCCGCGGTCCCGCATAGGAGGGTGCGTCGATCGCCTCGCCGTCGACCCAGGCGCCGATGGCGATGTCGAGCGAGGCGCTGCCCGCGAGGGCCGGGGCGAGGTCCTCGCCCGATCCGTCCAAGGCGAAGGTGGAAGCCGCGTACGGGGTGACCGACCATCCCGGCATCGCGCCGGGACCGTCGAGCTCGAGCACCCAGCGGTCGTAGCACTCGTGCCGGCCGATGCGCATGGTGACGCCCCATAGCGCGTCACCCGGCGCCGTGCGCAGGTCGCTCGGCCAGTCGGTTGACGATGCGCTCGGGCCGGTGGAGCCGAACGGCTCGCACGTGCGGCCTGAGGGGGTCGCCTCGCTGCTGGCAGTCGCGGAGGCCGACGGGGCGGCAGGGGTCGCGGAGGTGCCCGTCGGGGACGCGCTCGGGGCGGCGCCGGACGTCACGATGGCGGGCGGCTCGGTGGAGGGGGCGGTAGGCGTACCTCCCGTGCAGCCGGACATGAGAGCCGCTGCCACGAGCACAGCGGCTGCCGCACGACGGCCCGCGCCCATAGATCCAGGCTACGCCGCGAGGGTCAACGGCACCGGGGGGCAGAATTTGCGCAGCTTTTCGCCCGATTACGCACGCAGGAGGAGGCGCCACGATGGCCGCGCAGCCGTCTACCAGGCAGGATTCTCGCGACACGCCCGAGATGCACGCGATTTGACGATGCCGCGCGCGGACCCCTAATCTCTTACCTGTTGCCGACGACGGAAGCGCCAGGCAGGGACTGAAGAGGACCTGCAGGAGACGCCCCGGAAGCAACATCGATCCGATGGAAGCGGCGGACATTCGCATGTCCCGCACCACTCGAAGGATCACCGACGAACTCTCAGACGTTCTTCATCTGGATGATCAGGCCGGAATAGCCGATTTGACAGCGAGAAATG
>NZ_BBLV01000019.1 GCF_000971115.1 Demequina gelatinilytica
CCCCGACGGAGAGTGCCCGCTCTGGGCGCAAAGCGCGCACTCTGCGTCGGTGACAACGCTTGCACGCCCGGGGGGAGGGGGGCGGGGGGAGGCGGGCGGGGGGCGGCGGGCGGGTCACGCGAGCAGCAGCGCCATCCCGCCCGTGACCACCAAGGTGATCATCGCGGGAGGCAGCGTCCCCTTGAGCAGCTCGCCCTCCCGCCCGGCCAGGCCCACGGTCGCGGCGGCGGCGATGATGTTGTGCGGGCAGATCGCGTTGCCGATCGCGGCGCCCGCGCCCTGGGCGCCCAGCAGCGGGAGCGGCGACAGCCCGGCCTCGGTCGCGGTGAGGTCCTGGAAGTCGGTGAAGAGGATGTTGGAGGACGTCGCGGAGCCCGTCATGAAGGTGCCGAGCGCTCCCACGAACGGCGACAGCAGAGGCCAGACCGCGCCGGTGCCGGCCGCGGCGACCGCGAGCTGGGTGGTCATGCCGGAATCCGACATCGTGTACGCGACGGTCACCATCGCGGTGAGCGCCGCGAAGACCGGGACCACCTGCCGCGTCGCGACCGAGAACGCGCCGCCCACCTCGGATCGCGAGGCGCGCTGCCACAGCGCGCCTCCTAGGAACGCCACGAGCAGCAGGGGTCCGGGGTGGTACAGCGGCTGGATGCCGTCGCCGAACGCGCCGCCGAACAGGCTCCACGTGACGTCCCACGACTGCGAGCCCGCCTTGATGGGCGGCACCAGGCGCGTGAGCAGCACCAGCGCGACGAGGATCGCGTAGGGCGCCGTGGCCGCGAGCAGCCCCATGCGGTGCGCCTCGGTGGCCTCGGCGCTGTCCGCGGCGTGCTCGACCTCGCGCTCGGCGGCCTCCTCCGCCGGCGAGAGCAGCGCATGCGCGCGGGCCCGGCGCATCACCACGGCCCGCACCACGGCGATGAACACGCCCGCACCCACGATCGCCCCCATGAGCGACGGCAGCTCGGGACCGACGAAGCGGGCGATGAGCAGGTAGGGCGCGAAGAACGCCACGTACGCGACCGCCATCCACCTCCACGGCGGCCCCGCCGTGGGGATGAGCGTGCCCACCAGCCGCGCGACCACGATCGCGAGCACGGCGCCCGTCACCACCATGTAGGGCGACACGGCCCAGGACAGGTCCACGGGCTCGTAGTCGACGATCTGCGCCTGGGCGAGCGTAGGCGTGCCCACCGCCCCGAACGGCACCGCGGCCACGTTCCCCGCCATCGCCGCGACCACCGCCGTCACCGGCTTGAAGCCCGCCGCGACCAGGAACGGCGCCGAGAGGGCCACAGGGGTGCCGAAGCCCGCGGCACCCTCGATGAGCAGCGTGAAGAACCACGCGATGAGCAGCGCGGCGACCCGCGGGTCGGGCGTGATGCGCGCGAGGCCCGCCTCGATCGCGGCCGTCGCCCCCGTCCTCTGCTGGAGGTGGTGGATCCCCAGCGCGGGGCCGATGATCAGCATCACGGTGAGCGCCGTCCACGCGGCGCTCACCACCACGCCCGTGACGCCCTCGACCCGGCCGAAGCCCGCATCGGTCCCGAAGGCGAAGGTGGTGAGGGCGATCGCGAGCGCGACCACCGCGGCCGCCGCGCCCGCCCAGATCGCCGACCACTTGAGGCCGATCATGAGGACCAGGACCACCACGATCGGCAGCGCGGCCAGCAGCGTCTCCATGTGCGGCCCTCCCGGCCTCGACGACGTCCCTGGTTCACGCTATCCCGGGGGCGATCCGGAAGCGCGGCGAGGGACGATGCGCGCGGCCCTACACGCCCGTCGCCCCCGATCGCTTGCGCGCGAGCGCGTCCACCGTCGCCGCGAGCACCAGCACCCCGCCGGTCACGGCGAGGTTCGCACCGGCCGAGAACTTGAGCAGGCCCATGCCGTTGGTGATGACCGCGATGACCGTCGCGCCGATGACGGCGTGGACCAGCCGCCCGCGCCCACCGAAGAGGCTCACGCCTCCCACGACGGCTGCCGCGACGCCGGAGAGCACGATCTCCCGGCCCATCGCCGCATCGGCCGAGCCGACCTTCGAGACCGTGAAGATGCCCGCGACCACCGCCAGCACCGAGCAGACCACGAACGCCGACCACTTCACCAGCGTCACGTTGACACCCGCACGTCGCGCCGCCTCGGTGTTGCCGCCGATCGCGTAGATGTAGCGGCCGAAGCGCGTGCGGTCGAGCACGTACGTGCCCACCATGAGGATGAGCAGGACCAGCGGCACCACGATGGGCACGCCCTCGAGCGACCGGGCCGCGGTGCCGCGGTCCTGGTTGAGGTAGAAGACGACGAAGGCGCCCAGGACCGCGATCACGCCGAGCTTGGCGTACATGATGGTGGCAGGCGGGTTGGGTGCGCCGGACTTCTCTCGGCGACGGCGGTCGAGCAGCGCGACCGCGTAGAGGACCCCGAGGACCACCGCGAGCATGGTCCAGCCGGCCCACGGCGGCAGGTTCTGGTTCTGGATGGCCCGGATGGGGCTCGGGATGAGGCGGTAGGTGCCGCCCGCGCCGATGATCACCAGCATCACTCCTTGGAGACCCAGGAACAGGCCCAGGGAGACCACGAACGACGGCACGCCGATCCGTGCCACGAAGAAGCCGATGAACCCGCCGACGGCCACGCCGATGCCGAGCGCCAGCAGCAGCGCCAGCGGCCAGGACATCCCTCCGGGCTGGGTGAGCTTGACGAACACGCCCATCGCGACGCCGAACGTCACGCCCGCGGACAGGTCGATCTCTCCCAGCAGCAGCACGAACACGAGCGCCATGCCGAGCGTCACCAGCGGTGCCGCCTGCGTGAACAGGTTGGCGATGTTGCGCTCGGTGAGGAACAGCGGGTTCGCGGCCGCGAAGATCACCACGAGCACGACGAGGCCGCCGACGGCGGGCAGCGGGCCCATGTCGCCGCCGCGCACGCGCTGGAGGTAGGAGCGCACCGCGTCGCCGACGCCGCCGTGGCCGCCCTTGCCGAGGAGGCTCGGCGCATCGTCCACGACGTCGACCTTGGGGCCCTCGTTCTCGGTCTCGGTGCTCACGCGTCGACCTCCGTCATGCGCTTGGTTCCCGTGATGTACCCGACCACGTCGTCGCGGCTCGTCTGGGACGCCTCGAGCCGGGCCGTCATGGTGCCCAGGTAGAGGACGCTGATGTCGTCCGCGACCGCGAACACGTCCTGCAGGTTGTGGGAGATGATGATCACCGCGACGCCGCTGTCCGCGAGGCGCCGCACCAGGCCGAGCACCTGCGCCGTCTGCGCGACGCCCAGCGCCGCCGTGGGTTCGTCGAGGATCACCACCTTGGCCTTCTTCACCACGGAGCGCGCGATCGCGACGGTCTGGCGCTGGCCGCCGGACAGCGACGCGACCTTCTGCCGCAGCGACTTCACGGTCTTGACCGACAGGGTCTGCAGCGCACGGGCGGCTTCCGCCTCCATGCGTCCCTCGTCGAACGTGCCGCCCGCCAGCTCCTCGCGCCCGAGGAACATGTTCTGGACGATGTCGAGGTTGTCGCACAGCGCGAGGTCCTGGTAGACCACCTCGATCCCCAGCCGCGCGGCGTCGCGCGGGTGATGGAGCGTGACGGGCGAGCCCTCGAAGAGCACCTGCCCGCCGTCGTACGGCTGCACCCCCGCGAGGCCCTTGATGAGGGTCGACTTGCCGGCGCCGTTGTCGCCGACGAGCGCCGTCACGCGCCCCTCATGCGCGGTGAAGTCGACGCCCTTGAGGACGTCGACGGGGCCGAAGCTCTTGGTGATGGATCTGAGCTCGATGATCGCGCTCATGCGGTTCTCCTTGCTCGGGCGGGACGGACGGGAGGACGATGCGCGTGGGGAGGGCGCCGCACGGCACCCTCCCCACCCGTGAGCGTCACGATGCGGGCTGCAGCCCCACCTCGTCGCACTTGGCCGCGACCTCGCCCGTGCAGATCTCGTCGTACGACGCGTTGCCGTCGTCGATGACCTGCTGGATGTCGTTCGGGCCCACGAGCACCGGGGTCTCGGCGAAGAACGGCGTGCCGTCGTCGTACTCCTCCGGGGCCGTCGGCGCCTCGCCGCTCAGCAGCTGCACCGCGAGGTCCGAGGCGGTGGCGGCCTCGAGCTGGTACGGCTTGTAGACCGTCGCGGCCTGCTTGCCCAGCAGCACGTTCTGCAGACCGGCGACCGAGGCGTCCTGACCCGAGACGGGGACCATGAGGCCGTTCTTGTCGAGGATGGTGATGACACCCGCGGCGTTCGTGTCGTTGGCGGCCCAGACCGCGTCGACCTTGCCGCCCAGGTCCGTGAGGGCCTGCTCGAACTGGGTCGCCGAGTACTCGCCGTCCCACTTGCCCGGCGGCTCGGCGGCCGGCTGGATGCCGGCGGCCTCCATGACGGAGACCGCGCCGTCGTGGAACTTCGCGGCGTTGCCGTCGGCCGGGTCGCCGCCGATGTAGACCACCACCGCCTCGGCGGGATCGACGCCGTTGGCCTCGAGGCCGTCGACCACGGACTGCCCCTCGAGCTCGCCGACCTTGAAGTTGTCGAACGACACGTAGTAGTCGGCGCCCTCGATCGGGCGGTCGTAGGCGATGACCGGGATGCCCTGGGCGACCGCGTTCTCGGTGACGGTGATGCCGGCGCCGTTGTAGTCGACCAGGATCATCACGCCGCACCCCTGGGTGAGCATCTGGTCCGCGATGGTCGCGTACTTGGCCGTGTCTCCCTGGGCGTTCTGGATGTCCGCCTCGAACCCTGCGGCGGTGATCGCCTCCTCGAGCGCTGGCCGGTCGCCGTTCTCCCAACGGGGCGAGGACGCCGCATCGGGCAGGATCACGCACGCGCGGCCGCCCTCGGCCATCGCGCCGCCGGTGTCGCCGGTGGTGGGCTCCATGGAGGAGCCTTCGTCGCCGCCGTCGCCGCTCGAGCATCCGGCCAGTACGAGGGCCGAGGCGGTGAGCAGGGCCCCGGCAGAGATCAGTGAGGACTTCTTCACGTCGACATCCCTTCGACTAGGCCGAGGCTCCATCGCCCCGGGGCACCGCCCTCGACGTTGAGGTGGCGTCTCGCTCACGATATGCCTGACACTCCTGTAAGCAAGGGGTGCAGCGCACAATCCGGTCACATTTGGATAACGTTGTCATACCTGGTCAAGTGGCAAATAACGGTCACGCGGCCTTCTGCATCGTTGCAGAGGGCGTCCCGCGCCGGCGCCCGGAGAAGCAGCGAGGGCCGGATCCTCAGCGGATCCGGCCCTCGTCTCAACCGTCGGGGTGACAGGATTTGAACCTGCGGCCTCGTCGTCCCGAACGACGCGCGCTACCAAGCTGCGCCACACCCCGGTTTTTGAGCCCGCCTAGAATATCGGACTCGGGGCCGAAACACGAAATCGGCCCGTCACGCCCCCGGTACCAGCGTGAGGATGGTCGCCTCGGGGCGGCAGGCGATCCGGTACGGCGCGTACGGGGACGTGCCCAGGCCCGCGGAGACGTGCACATAGGTGCCCTTGCCGCCCGAGTCGGGGCGCACGCCCGGCCACCCGTGCAGGCCGCTCGCGCGGCTCGTGTCGAGGTCGCAGTTGGTCACCAGCGCACCGTAGAACGGCACGCAGACCTGTCCACCGTGCGTATGGCCCGCGAGGATGAGCGACGCACCGTCCGCCGCCATGCCGTCGAGAACGCGGCGGTAGGGCGCGTGCGCGACACCGAGGCGTGCGACGGCGCCGTCCGCCTCGGATGCCGGCGCAGGCATGCGGTCCAGGCCGATGTGCGGGTCGTCGACCCCCACGAGGTCGAGCACCGAGCCCGCGGCCGTGATCGAGCCGCGAGCGTTGTTGAGATCCACCCAGCCACCGGAGGCGAGCCCCGCGCGCAGGTCCTCCGTGGGCAGCTCCGCCTGCTTCGGGCGCAGCCGCGACGGGCCGCCGAAGTAGTCGAGCGGGTTCTTGGGCAGCGGGCCGTGATAGTCGTTCGAGCCGAACACGAACGCGCCCGGGAGCCCGAGGAAGGGCTCGAGCGCCTCGAGCGCGGTGGGCACCGCATCGGGATGCGCGAGGTTGTCACCCGTGGTGATCACGGCGTCGATCTGCTCGCTTGCGAGCGCACGCACCCACGCGACCTTCCGGCGCTGGCCGGGGGTCAGGTGGAGGTCGGAGAGGTGGAGCAGCCGTACGGGACGGCTTCCCGGCGGCAGGATCGGGACCTCGTGACGGCGCACCGTGAAGGCGCGCGCCTCCGCGAGGCCCCATGCGAGGCCCGCCGCCGCGACGGCTGCGAGCCCCGTGACCACCCTCCGCGCCACGATCAGCCGTTCTTGCGGCCGCCGCCGCCGTTGCCGTTGCCGTTGCCGTTGTTGCCGCCACCGTTGTTGCCGGTGTCGCCCTCGTCGTCGCTGGTGTCCTCGACCGGCCAGCCCGCCGGCGGGTTGGTCGCGAACTCGGCCGGGGGCCACTCCGCGCCCCACCAGTCGTCCGGCGCGACGGTCGGGTCCCAGCCCTTGGGCCACTTGGTGTACCAGGACGGGAGCTGGTCGGTCGCGACGGTGTAGTTCACCGTGGTGCCGGGAAGGGACTTGTAGTAGGCGCTGGGCGACTGCGCGATGATCGTCCCCGGTGCGTACTGGGACGAGTACATCGTGGAGCCGGTCTCGGCGAGCTTGAAGCCCGACGCCTCGACGATGCTCCGCGCCGCGTCCGGGGTCTGGCCTACGATGGACGGCACGGGCACGGGCTTGCCGTACAGGATGTCGTCGGTCGGCTCGTTGAAGTCCTCCACCGGGAGGTCCTTGAGCGCCTCGTCCATGTAGGCCTTCCACGTCGGCGCCGCAAGCGACGAGCCGTAGAGCGGCCAGTAGCCCACGCCGTTGAGCGTGATCCCCTGGCCCGGCTCGTTGAAGTCGGGGTTGCCCAGCCACACGGTCGCGACCAGGTTCGGGGTGTAGCCCATGAACCACGTGTGCGCGTTCTGCTGCGCAGTACCGGTCTTGCCCGCCGCGGGGCGTCCGTCGGCAAGCGGGATCTTGCTGCCGGAGCCGGTCTTCATGACCTCCTGCATGGCGTACGCCACGCCGTCCGCGATCTCCTTGTCGATGACCCGCTCGCAGTGCTGCGGCGGGACCTCGAGCTGCTTGCCGTCCGCGTCGGTGACCGAGAGGATCGCGATGGGGTCGCACTTCACGCCCTCGTTCGCGAACACCTGCGCGACCTGCGCCATGGTCAGCGGCGACGCCTCCTGCGAGCCGAGCACCATGGTCGGCGTGATCTGGAGGTCGTTGCCGTCGGCGCGCTGGAAGCCCAGGAGCTCGGCGGTGTCACGGATCTCGCAGAGGTCGAGCTCGTTCTCCATGTGGGCGTACGCGGTGTTGACCGAGTTCGCGGTGGCGTCGAGGACCGTCTGCGTGTAGGTCCTCGCACCCTCGACGTTGCCCGGCGACCACCAGTCGCCGGTGACGTTCCCGTCGACGCAGTAGGCGTCCCAGGACGAGGGGTCGAACTTGGTCTGCGATCCGCTCACCTTCTCCATGAGCGAGTGCCCGCTCTGGAGCCAGTTGGTGAGGATGATCGGCTTGAAGGTCGAGCCCGGCGAGAAGCCCGTCGAGCCTCCCCACTGGTAGTCCACGGCGTAGTTGATGGCGGTGGAGCCCGTCTCGGGATCGTCCGACGGATCGAACTGGCGGTCCTGCGACATCGCGAGGATCTCGCCCGTCTTCGGGTCGAGCGACACGAGCGCCATGGCCCAGCCCGACGGGTCGTCGGCGGGGAGCGCGTCGTTGAGAGCCTTGTTCGCCGCACGCTGCTTGGAGAGGTCCAGCGTGGTGACCACGTCGAGGCCTCCCTGGCTCAGGAGCTCGGTGCCGGTGAGCTCGGCGCCCTCCTGGTTGAAGACCGCGTCGCGGCGGATGATCTTGGTCACGTAGTCGCAGAAGAACGGCGCGTCCTCGGCCGCGACGCACGAGAACTTGGGGCTCGAGACGTTGAGGGTCTCCTCGACCGGGATGGTCGAGTACTCGTCGTACTCCTCCGCGGTGATGAACTTCTGCAGGTACATCTGGTAGAGCACCGTGTCGCGGCGCGCCTTGGCGTTCTCCGGGTAGCGGATCGGGTCCCACTTGGACGGGTTCTGCGTGATGCCCGCGATGGTCGCCGCCTCGACCGCGTTGAGGTCCGCGGCGGACTTGGAGAAGTACAGCTGCGAGGCGGCCTCGGCGCCGTAGGTGTTCGAGCCGAACTGCGCGATGTTGAGGTACTGCTCGAGGATCTGCTCCTTGCCGCAGTCGACCTTGGGCTCGAGCGGGTCGCACGAGTCGCCGTACTCGCGGTCGAGGTTCTCCTCGAGGGCGAGCGCGAGACGCCACTCGCGGATCTTGCGGGTGAGCGAGACCTCGGTGGCCGCCTCGATCGCGTCGTCGTCCTCGGAGAGGATGGCCTTCTGGAGGATGGTGTTCTTCACCACCTGCTGCGTCAGCGTCGACGCACCGGGCGAGTCCGGCGACGTGAGGTTGACGTAGGCCGCGCGGAGCAGGCCCTCACCGTCGACGCCGTGGTGGAGCCAGTAGCGCTTGTCCTCGATCGACACCACCGCGTTCTGGAGCCACGGCGAGATGTCCTCGAGCGGGACCAGCACGCGGTTCTGGAGGTAGAAGGTCGCGAGCAGGTTCTTGCCCGTGCGGTCGTAGATGTTCGACTGCTGCGGGAGCGTCACCGAGGCGAGCTCCTCGGGCAGCTCCTCGAACAGCTCGGCGGTGCCGCTCGCGGCGGATCCGGCGACCGTCACCGCAGGCAGCGCGAGGCCTGCGACAAGGAAGCCGCCCATGATCGACAGGGCCACGAACAGCGACAGCGCGGTGAGCAGCTGCACGAACGTGACCTTCGTACGAGGGCGCGGATGAGACCGGGACATGCGTACAAGGGTAAGCGAGGGTTCTGAGAGCTCGGGTCAGGCCCCTCCCTGAGCCCCCGCGGGCTAGGCTCGGGGCCATGACCACCTGGGAGTACGCCACCGTTCCGCTCATCGACCACGTCACCAAGCAGATCCTCGACCAGTGGGGCGAGGACGGCTGGGAGCTCGTGCAGGTGGTGACGGGCCCCACGGGGGGCCTGGTCGCCTACCTCAAGCGCCCCACCGGGGAGAAGTAGCCGTGTCCGCGAGCCAGCGTCTCGCCGCGCTCGGGCTCGAGCTGCCCGAGGTCGCGACGCCCGTGGGCACCTATGTCCCGGCCCGTCGCCACGGCGACCTGGTCCACACCTCCGGCCAGCTGCCGCTCCTCGACGGCGACCTGCTCGCCGTCGGGCTCGTGGGCCAGCGCACCGGAGACGTGACGCCGGAGCGCGCCACGGAGTGCGCGCGCCAGTGCGCCCTCAACGCCCTCGCGGCGGTCGCGCAGGCCGCGGGTGGGCTCGACAACATCGAGTCCGTGGTGAAGATCACGGGCTTCGTCGCCTCCGCGCCGGGGTTCACGGCGCAGCCGGCCGTGATCAACGGCGCCTCGAGCCTCATGGTCGAGGTGTTCGGGGAGGCGGGGCGTCACGCGCGCTCGGCGGTGGGCGTGGCGGCGCTGCCTCTCGGCGCGCCCGTCGAGGTCGAGATCACGGTCGCCCTGCGCTCGCTCTAGCCGCACCTTCCCGACGGCTCCGACGGAGCCGGGAGGAGGGTCAGCGCGAGCGGGCGCGCAGGCGCTCGGGCTCGTAGACCTCGACCGAGCCGATGTGCACGTCGATCCAGCCGCGCGACGCGAAGTCCGCGAGCGCCTTGTTGACGGTCTCGCGCGAGGCGCCGACCAGCTGGGCCAGCTCCTCCTGGGTGAGCCCGTGACGCACCGTCACGTGGCCGCGCTCCATGCGCCCGAAACGGTGGCCGAGGTCGAGGATCGCCTTGGCGACACGGCCGGGGACGTCGGAGAAGACCAGGTCCGCCATGGTGTTGGACTGACGGCGGATGCGCTGCGCGAGCGCGCGCAGCATGTGCCGCGACATCTCGAGGTGGTCGTCGAGCCACGTGTCGAGGACCTGCTTGGGGAGCTCGTACACCACGGTGTCCTCGACCGCGTGGGCGCGCGACATGCGCGGGCCCGGGTCGAAGACCGCGAGCTCGCCCAGCATGTCGCCGGCGCCGAGCAGCGCGAGCAGGTTCTCGCGCCCGTCGCGCGCGGTGCGGGCCAGCTTGACCTTGCCCTTCACCACGACGTAGAGCTCGCGACCCTCGGCACCCTCGGCGAAGATCGTGTCGCCGCGGGAGAGCTCGCGGCGCGTCATCTCGGAGATGAGCGAACGCGCCATGGCGCCGTCCATGCCGCCGAACAGCGGCGACGACCGGAGCAGCTGCTCCTCCCGTGCCGCATCGGGCATGTCAGGCCTCCTTGTTCTCCGTCTCGACGGTATGCGCATGGCCGAGCGCACGCACCATCTGGCCCGTCACATTATCAAGCGTTGCGGCCACCCGAGACTCGTACGACGCGAGCCGCGCGTCCAGATCGTCCAGGTCGTCGAGCGCCCGGATTGAGAGAGTAGTCCCTTCCGGCCACACCGCCTGACCAAGCTCGTCGGTGGTCGGCGCGCCCGCCGCGAGCGCCTCCCACGACAGGTCGAGGCCCAGCTCGCCCGGGCCTCCGGGCTCGGCGACGAACGCAAGCGCGAGGTCGCGCCGCGCGCGCACGAGGCGCCTCCACCACCGCACGCGCGCGAGCTCGCGCCGCGCGTCGCGACGCTGCTGCCGGAGGTCGGCGATCACGCTCGCAGCCGCCGTCACCGCCACATCCGCCTCCCGTCCGGAACGCCGTCGCGCACCTGTCCCCTCCCTTATCGGCGGGCCAGGGGGGCCTCTTGAGCGGTCTAGGGTGGGCGCATGGCCCGCACCCCGCTCACGGTCGCATCGTCGACCCAGGAGGCGCCGCCGGTGGCGCTCGTGCGACGTGCGCGGGCCGTCAACCGGGCCCTCGCCGACGTCTACCCGGACGCCCATTGCGAGCTCGACCACCGCGACGCCTTCGAGCTCCTCGTCGCGACGGTGCTGAGCGCGCAGTGCACGGACGTCCGTGTCAACCAGGTGACCCCCGCGCTGTTCGCGCGCTACCCGGACGCGCACGCCATGGCCTCGGCGGATCGCGACGAGCTCGAGGCGCTCATCCGGCCCACCGGCTTCTACCGCGCCAAGGCCGAGTCCCTGCTGGGCCTCTCACGCGACCTGGTCGAGCGCTTCGGCGGTGAGGTGCCTGGCCGCCAGCGGGACCTGGTCACGCTCCGTGGCGTGGGGCGCAAGACCGCGAACGTGGTGCTGGGCAACGCGTTCGACATCCCGGGCATCACGGTCGACACGCACATGGGAAGGCTCGCGCGCCGCCTGGGGCTCACGGTGAACGAGGACCCCGTGGTGGTCGAGCGCGACCTCATGGCGCTCATCGAGCGACGCGAGTGGACCCTCTGGTCGCACCGCGTGATCTTCCACGGCCGCCGTCGGTGCATGGCACGCAAGCCCGACTGCGGCAGCTGCGAGATCGCGGCCCTGTGCCCCACGGCGCCCGGCGCCCGGGTCCGCGTCGAGCCGCCGACCGCCTGACGGGACCCGACCTAGCGGGCGGTCTCCGCATCGTCCTCGCCCTCGACACCCACCTCCGCGGGGTCGACGCCGACGGACCTCCCGAGCTCCTGCGGCTTGGCCATGCGGTTGGACGGCAGCGGGACGGGCGTGGAGCGGCGCTCGTAGAGCCTGCGGTAGAACCGGTCCCTCCCGAACAGCAGGGAGGCGCCGAGGATCGCCGCGAGCAGCGACGCGGTGAGCACCGAGAGCTTCACCACCTCCGCGTTCTCACCACCGAACGCGAGGTCGCCGATGAGCAGCGACACGGTGAAGCCGATGCCGGCGAGCATGCCCATGCCCGTGACATCGAGCCACGACAGGCCGCGGTCGAGCTGGGCGCGCGTGAACGTCGCCACGAGCCACGTCGCGAGCACGATGCCCAGCGGCTTGCCGATCACCAGGCCCGCGATCACGCCGTGCGCGACGGGGCTCGACACCAGCTCGGAGATCGCCTCGGCGTTGATGGTCACACCCGCCGCGAAGAACGCGAAGATGGGCACGGCCACGGCGGCGGAGACGGGGCGCCACACGTGCTCCCAGTGCTCCGCGAGCGACGTGCGCTCCCCTTCACGCGCGATCGCCGGCACCATCATGCCCAGCGCGACGCCCGCGATGGTCGCGTGGATGCCGGAGGCGTGCATGAACGCCCACGCCGCGAAGGCGATGGGGAACAGCAGCCACGGCGACGCCCAGCCCTTGCGGATGAGCAGGCCGAACGCGACGATGCACACCACGGCGGCGGCGAGCCACTCGAAGTGCAGGTCGTTCGAGAAGAACACCGCGATGATGATGATCGCCAGGAGGTCGTCGACCACCGCGAGCGTCAGCAGGAACGCCCGGAGCGCGTTCGGCAGCCACTTGCCCACCACGGCGAGCACGGCGATCGCGAAGGCGATGTCCGTCGCGGTCGGGACCGCCCACCCGTCCAGCGAGCCGCCCTCGACCGCGTTGAAGAGCACGTACAGCAGCGCGGGCATCGCCATGCCGCCGATCGCGGCGACGATGGGCACCACGGCCGTCGCGGGACGCCTCAGCTCACCGGCGACGATCTCACGCTTGAGCTCGAGCCCCACGACGAAGAAGAAGATCGCGAGCAGGCCGTCCTTGGCCCACGCCGCAACGGTGAGGTCGAGGTGCAGCGCGTGAGGGCCGATGCGCAGCTCGCTCAGGTTGCCGTAGAAGTCCTGGAGCGGCGTGTTGGCGAAGATGAGCGCCGCCGCGGTGCCGATCAGCAGGAGGATCCCGCCGGCTCGTTCCGTGCGCAGCACGTCGACGAGCGTCCGCTCCGTCGAGGGCGTGAGACGCGAGAAGAGGCGGGCGGGGGTCCGTGAGGTCATGGCGCTCCTGGAGACGGGACGGGAACGCCGCAATCCTATCGGGGCGCTAGACGGTCTCCGAGGCGACGGAGCGCTGCGGCTGCGGCGGATCGAAGCGGTAGCCGACGTTGCGCACGGTGCCGATGAGCTGCTCGTGCTCCGCTCCGAGCTTCGCGCGCAGCCGTCGCACATGGACGTCCACGGTGCGGGTGCCGCCGTAGTAGTCGAAGCCCCAGACCTCCTGGAGGAGCTGGTCGCGCGTGTAGACGCGGCCCGGGTGCTGCATGAGGTACTTGAGGAGCTCGAACTCCTTGTACGTGAGGTCCAGCGGGACGCCCTTGAGGCGGGCGGTGTAGCCGCCCACGTCGACCGTGAGGTCGCCGGAGGAGAACTCCGCCACCCGGTCGAGCGGGTCGGCGGCGTTCGCACGACCGATGAGAAGGCGGATGCGCGCCTCGACCTCGGCCGGGGAGGCCTCCGCGAGCACCACGTCCGCCGCGCCCCAGTCGGCGTTGACGATGGACATGCCGCCGTCGCGCAGCACCAGCAGCAGGGGCACCGCCACGCCGGTCACCTGGATGAGGTTGCAGTTGTTGCGCGCCTCCACCAGGTCGGTGCGGGCGTCGACCACCAGGACGTCCGCGTCCATGGCGTCGAGCATCGCCGACGGCTCGGGCGCCACCACGCGGGTGCGGTGCGACAGGAGCGCGAGCGCAGGCAGGACGTCAGCCGCGCCGTCTCCTGACGGCGTGAGCACGAGCAGGTCTGCCATCGCCACCTCCGATTGCGGTTCACTCTAGCGGCGCGAGGGTCTGAGACACTAACGCCCATGCTTCCCACGACCAGGGCGACCATCAGCGCCGTCGCAGCGGCGCTCATCGCTGCCGGCGGATTCCTGGGCACCAGGTATCTCGCCGTCGTGGTCCTCGGGATGATCGTGGTGCTCGCGCTCGGCTGGCCGGCACTGCTGCGCGCCTCACGGCGACGCGCCGCCTCCGTGATCCTCATGGGCGGCGGGGCGCTCGCGGTGGTCGCCGTCGTGCTCGGCCGGTCCGCACCCCACCTGCGCCACATGGTGGTCGCGGTCGCGCTGATGGCGATCGCGGCGCTCGTATCGGAGGTGTTCGTGCCGAGCCTGCGCGGGCGGGCCGTCACCTCGGTGGCCGCCACGTGCGCCGGCGCGATCGTGGTCTCCTCCGGTGCCGCGTGGGTCGCCGCGTCGCGCACGCATGGCGCCGAGGACCTCGTGGTGACCGGCGGGGCGGCGCTCGCCGTCGCGGCGATCGCGGCCGTCTCGACCCGCAGGCCCCATCTCAACTCGGTCCTCGCGCTGGTGCTCGCCACCGGCACCGGGGTCGCGACGGGTGTCCTCTTCCCCGAGCTGCCCTGGTACGGCGGTGCAGGCGTGGGCCTCCTGTGCGGCGTCATCGTGTCGCTCCTGCAGGAGCTCATGCGTCGCGAGCCGCGAGCCAAGGGATGGATGCCGGGAATGTCCTCGGCGCTCGCGCCCGTTCTCTCGGCCGGGGTGCTCGTGTACGTCGCGGGCCGCCTGCTCGTCGGCTGACCTGAAGCGAGGGAGACCCATGCTCGTCCGAGTGCTCATCGTCATCGCGATCCTCGCGGTCGCGAGCGTGGCCGCGCTCTGGTGGCAGCGCCGCCAGGGCGTGGTGCGCGAGGTCGAGCGCGCCGGGGCGCTGTCCTCCGCGACGCTCGGCGCCCAGCGCGGCTACCACGCGACGTTCGTGCAGTTCTCGACGCCGATGTGCGCGAAGTGCCCGCCCACCGCGGCCCTCCTGGGCCGCATCGCCGCGGAGGACCCGCGCGTCGAGCACATCGAGATCGACGCCGCCGAGCGCCTCGAGCTCGCACGGGAGCTCGAGATCCTCCGCACCCCCACCATCCTGCTGCTCGACGGCGACGGCGTGGTGGTCTCCCGCATCTCCGGCGCGCCCACCGAGAGCCAGGCGCGCGAAGCGCTGGCATCGGTCCCGCGCACCGGCACCGACTACTCCATCTGATGGCGGCGACGCGCCTAGACTCCGGCCCAGGAGGCACACCATGAACGACATCCAGATCGACCCTCGGGGCCCGCGCTTCGGCGCGTTCTTCCAGCTCACGTTCTCGATCTCGGCGCTGCTGGTCGGCGCCAACACGGGCGGCATCGCCATCATGGCGGTGCTGCTGCTCCTCTTCATCCCGGGCGCGATCGTCGGCCCGCAGGCGACGTTCCAGTCGTGGGTCTTCAAGAAGGCGGTGCGGCCGCGCCTCGCCCCGCCCGCGGAGACCGAGTCCTTCCGCGCTCCGCGCTTCGCGCAGCAGATGGGCCTCACGTTCTCGATCCTCGCGGTCGGGACCGGGCTGCTCGGCTGGGACCTCGGCTTCCTCATCTTCACGGGGTTCGTGACGTTCGCCTCGTTCCTCAACAGCGTCTTCGACCTGTGCCTGGGATGCGAGATCTACCTCCTCTTCAAGCGCGCCACCACCCGAACGGCGGCCTGACATGGCCGCGCTCGTGGTGAAGGTCACGTGCGGGACGGAGCGCGTGGAGACGCTCATGCAGGCGTTCACCGTCGCCGCCACGGGGCTCGCATCCGGGCTCGAGGTGAGCGTCTGGCTCACGGGCGACGCGACGCTCCACGCGCTGCCCGGCACCGACGACGTGGTGATCCCCCACTCCCCGCCGCTGTCGCAGCTGCGGGATGCCGTCCTCGCCGGCGGCACGCTCACGGTCTGCGCGCAGTGCGCCCGCCGTCGCGAGCTGGAGGAGCCCGACCTGCTGCCCGGCGCCCGCATCGCGGGGGCCGCGGCCTTCGTCGCGGAGGCGACTGCCCCCGACGCGACCGCGCTCGTGTACTGACCCGGCGCATCGTCCGTCGCACCCGGCGCCGGCCGTGGCCCGGGACCTGCGTCCCGGCATAGACTCGGCGCATGACTGCACTCGACGTCACCTTCACGGTCCTCGCCGTCGCGGCGTTCGGCGCCACCACCTGGGTCGCGGGCATCGTCGCCTTCCGCCTCGTGAAGGGCCCCAAGCGGTGACCTTCGTCATCCCGTCCGACCTCGCGCCGGAGGTCTACCCGCTCGCGTGGGTCGTGGGCACGTGGGAGGGCCACGGCGTCGTGGACTACCCCGGCATCGAGGCCGCCGACTTCCGCCAGCGCATCGTGTTCGACCACGACGGCGGCCCGTACCTCATCTACACCTCGACCATCACGCTCATGGGGCCGGACGGCGAGGAGGGCCAGGTCTGGTCGCAGGAGTCCGGGTACTGGCGCGTCGCTCCCAGCGCCCCCGAGGGCGTGGAGCTCAAGGACTTCCAGCATCCTCTCGAGGTGGTCATGGCCGATGCCTCCGGCCTGCTCACCGCCTACTTCGGCGCGGTTGGGAACGGCCGCATCGACCTCGCGACGCGCTTCGCCGCGGCGACCGAGTCCGGTCCCGACGTCCGGGGCGCGACCCGGATGTACGGCAACGTGGCCGGCGAGCTGATGTGGGCGTGGGACCTCGCGGCCTTCGGCCAGGAGCTCCAGTCGTACGCGAGCGCACGGCTCACCCGCGTCGACGGCCCCGCCGTGCCCGAGGACGCCGACGCTGTCGGCGGCTCGGACGACGACGCGGAATCCTGACCCGCCCTCGGTTCGTTCACCGGCCATGACCTCACCTCTCCTCACCCGTCACGGCGCCGTCGTGGGCCTCGGCGCCGATGCCGGCGTCGCCTGGCACTACGGCGACCCCACCGCCGAGCAGCGCGCGCTCGAGCAGGGCCGCGCGGTGGTCGACCAGTCCCACCTCGGCGTGGTCACGGTCACCGGTCCCGACCGGCTCACGTGGCTCGACTCGCTGTGCACGCAGCAGGTGGCGGGCCTCGCCCCGGGCGTGTCCGCCGAGCTCATGATCCTGTCCCCGCAGGGCAGGATCGAGCACGTCGCCGGGCTGGTGGACGACGGCACCACCGCATGGCTGGTCTCCGAGACCGCGCCCGCGCTCGCCGCGTTCCTGGACCGCATGCGCTTCATGCTGCGGGTCGAGGTGCACGATGCAACCGAGGACTGGGCGGCGATCGGCGAGGCCGTCGCGCGTCCGGCGGCCGAGGGCGAGCCGGTGACATGGGTGGACCCGTGGCCCGGCATCACCGCGGGCGGCACGTCCTACGCGGCAGATCCCGCGGCGCTCACCGATGCGGTGCGGCCCTGGCGCCTGGTGCTGATCCCGCGCGCATCGCTCGACGCGGAGATCGACGCGCGCCTCGAGTCCGGATGGATCCTTGCGGGCAGCTGGGCGACGGAGGCGCTGCGCATCGCCGCGCATCGTCCTCGCGCGGGCCTCGACGTCGACGACCACTCGCTGCCCCACGAGCTCGACTGGCTCCGCACCGCGGTGCACCTGCACAAGGGCTGCTACCGCGGTCAGGAGACGGTCGCGAAGGTCCACAACGTGGGCCGCCCCCCGCGCCGCCTCACCATGCTCCACCTCGACGGCTCGGGTCACTCGCTTCCCGAGCCCGGCGCGGCTGTGCTGGGACGCGACGACGCCGAGGTGGGACGGATCACGTCGGTCGCGCGCCACCACGAGCTTGGGCCCATCGCCCTCGCGATCCTCAAGCGCTCGGTGGACCCGTCGCTCACGCTGACCGTGCCCACCGACGGCGGCCCCGTGTCCGCCGCGCAGGAGCTGGTGGTCAACGCGGACGGGTTCTCCGCCGACAGGCCGCCCAAGCCGGGTCCCACCATGAAGGGGCTGCTCATGGGCAAGGGCTGCGCGGCCGACGGCGGCGACCTCCCCGCCTGACGCCCGCGCTCCCCGCCCCGCCCGGCCCCGCCCCGCCCCGCCCCGCGCCGCCCCGCGCGGAAGTGGTAGTCCTTGGTCGGATTCCGGAGGCTTCCGCCTCGCAGTGGTCGATGGTTGTCGCCCGCAGGGTCGCGGCGACAACCATCGACCACTGCGGTGCTGCGATCTGCCATGACCGACCATGGCGCACCACTTCGGGAAGGGTGCCGCCGATCGAGCGGGCGCCTCCGCCGCGGCAGCAGACCCCCGGGGTACGGTGGCCGGGTGGAGATCCCCATCAGCGACCTGGCGACGAGGCTGGACGAGGCCCTCGCGGCCGCGCGTGACGGCGAGGACGTGATCCTCACCGACGGCGGGCTCCCCGTCGCGAAGATCGGCCCCGTCGAGTCCACGGCCCTGCTCACGCGCCTGGCAGAGGAAGGTGTGATCGCCGTCCCCGCCGCCGACCGCGCCGTGCCCCGCCTGCCGCAGGCGGAGGCGGCCAAGGACGCGCTGTCCAGCCTGCTCGGCCGGCTGCGCAGGTAGCGCGATGGCGCTGGTCTACCTGGACACCTCCGCGCTGCTCAAGCTGTGCGTGCTCGAGACGGGGAGCGACCTGGCGGTCGCGCTGTGGGAGGCGGCCGATGCGCTGGTCACCTCCCGGTTGGCCGATGCCGAGGCGCGCTCGGTGCTCGCGTCCGCCGAGCGCATCGGGCGGATCGACGCCGCGCCGGCCGCGCAGGCGCGCGACCGCTGGTCCGAGCTGTGGCCGGGCCTCATCAAGGTCGAGGTGAGCCCCGCCGTGACCGAGCGCGCCGCCGCGCTGGTCGACCGCAGGCCGCTCCGTGCGGGCGACGCGATCCATCTCGCGAGCGCCCTCACGCTCAGCGAGACCGAGCTGGTCTTCGCCGCCTGGGACCGCCGCCTCGCTGCCGCCGCGCGCGCCGAAGGATTGCAGGTCCTGCCTCCTGCGTTAGCGTAGGAGCCCGTCCGCGCCGTCACACCCGGAGGTACCCATGTTCGGAGGCCTGCAGCAGCTGGTGCTGCTCGTCATCTCCATCGCCGCCTTCGGCGGTGCCGTCTACGGCCTCATCGATGCGGCGCGCTACCCCGACACGCAGTTCGTGGCCGCGGGGAAGCGCTCGAAGACCATGTGGCTCGTCATCCTGGGCCTCGCTGCCGTCTTCACCATCCCCGCTCCGCTGGGCGGCGTCATCGGCCTCGCGAGCATCTTCGGGCTCGCGTCGATCGTCGCGGTCATCATCTACTTCGTGGACGTGCGCCCGGCTCTGGGCCCGCGCCGTCCCGGCCAGTCGCGCGGATCCTCCGGCGGCACGCGCGGCGGCTGGTGAGCCGCGGGTGAAGGCTGTCCTCCAGCGTGCCTCGCGCGCCTCGGTGACCGTCGACGGCACCGTCACCGCCTCGTTCGACCGCCAGGGCATCGTGGCGCTCGTGGGCGTCACGCACGGCGACGGGCCCGAGCAGGTGCAGACCATCGCGCGCAAGATCGCGGAGCTGCGGATCCTCTCCGAGGAGAGGAGCGTGTCGGACGTCGACGCGCCCGTGATCGTGGTCTCGCAGTTCACGCTCTACGCGGATACCCGCAAGGGCCGCCGGCCGTCGTGGAACGGCGCCGCGCCCGGTCCCGTGGCCGAGCCGCTGGTCGAGTCCGTCGTGGCCGCGCTGCGCGCGCGGGGGCTGACCGTGGGGACCGGGGTGTTCGGCGCCCACATGGACGTCGAGCTGGTCAACGACGGTCCCATCACCATCCTGCTCGAGGCCTGAGCCGCCCGGCACCCGCCCCGCGCCCCCGCCCCGCACCCCCGCGGCGTGCAAGCGTTGTCACCGACGCGAAGTGCCCGTTCCGATGCGGGAACGGGCACTTCGCGTCGGGATCGACGATGCGGTCGGCTCACACGTCCCGAGTCCGCAGCACCGCCATCGCGGCCAGGAACGGCAGCACCGCCCACGCGATGAGGACCGCGAGCCCCGCCCCCGGTGTGAGGAAGATGGTGCCGGGGTCGATCGGATCGGTGTTGACGGCGGCGCTGGCCGCGACGCCGGGCAGGATGGCGCCGCACCAGTTGGCGATGTCGCTGGGCACGGAGAGCAGGATCCCGGGAAGGATCAGCTGCATCGCGACGATGGTGAAGATGGTGCCGACCGACGAGCGCAGCAGGACTCCGAGCGAGGCCGCGAGGACCGCGGTGACCACATAGCCGATGAGGCTGACCACCAGCACCTTCACCATCTCGGCGTTGCCGAAGTCGAGCGACGCCGCACCGGACAGCTTGTCCCCCAGCGCGAACCACGTGGCCACCGCTCCGACCACCGCGATCCCGAGCGCGAACAGCGACGCGATGGTCGCCTTGGCCGCGAGCACGGCTCCGCGCTTGGGCGTCGCGGTGAAGGTGTTGCGAGCCATGCCGGTGGTGAACTCCGAGGTGGTGAGCAGCGCACCCAGCACCGCGACCAGGATCAGCACGAAGTCGCTCGCGGTGAAGATCGCGTGCATCGCCGCGACCGCGCCCTCCGCAGGGTCGGTGACGGTCGTCTCGCCGGTGACGAGCACCGGGAGCCCGATGAACGCCAGCAGCGCGAAGCCCACGAGGATCCAGGTCGAGCGCAGGGTGCGTGCCTTGATCCACTCGGAGCGGACGGCACGGCCATACCCCGCGCGGTGGGTGACGACCTCGACGGACGGGGTCGTGTCGGTCGGTGTCGTGGCGCTCACTTGGCGGCCTCCTTCGTGGTGTCGGTGCTGCCGGTGGGCACTCCGGCGCGGTACTCGGTCTCCTCGGCGGTGAGGTGCATGTAGGCGTCCTCGAGGCTCGTGCTCTCGTCGCGGAGCTCCGCGAGCCACAGGCCGTTGTCGCGGGCGATGCGCCCGATCTCGCGGGCCTCGACGCCGGTCACGGAGATCCGCTCGCGGTGGTCGACGGCCTGCACCGTGCCGCCCGCGGCCGTGACGGCCTCGGCGAGCCTGCCCGCATCGGGCGACGTCACCAGGACGCCCTCGCGGGCGTGTGCCCGGACGAACTCCTGGAGCGGCGCGTCGGCGAGGATCCTGCCGCGGCCGATGATGATGACGTGGTCGGCGGTCTGCTGGACCTCGCTCATGAGGTGGCTCGACAGGAACACCGTGCGACCGTTCTCCGCGAGGCGACGCGCGAGCTGGCGCACCCACAGGACGCCGTCGGGGTCGAGGCCGTTGACGGGCTCGTCGAACATGACGATCTTCGGGTCGCCCAGCAGCGCGCCGGCGATGCCGAGGCGCTGGCCCATGCCGAGCGAGAAGTTCCCCGCCTTGCGCTTGGCGACCTGGCTGAGGCCCGTGAGCTCCAGCACCTCGTCGACGCGGCGGTCGGAGATGCCGTGCGTCGCCGCGAGCGCACGCAGGTGCTGGCGCGCCGAGCGGCGCGGGTGCACGCCCTTGGCGTCGATCAGCGCGCCGATCTCGCTCAGCGGCGTCACCAGCTTCGCGTACGGCTTGCCGTTGACGGTGACCTCGCCGGCCGTGGGGCTGTCGAGGCCGAGGATCATGCGCATCGTGGTCGACTTCCCGGCGCCGTTGGGGCCGAGGAAGCCGGTGACGATGCCCGGCTGGACGGTGAAGGTGACGTGGTCGACGGCGGTCTTGCTGCCGTACTTCTTGGTGAGGTCTCTCGCCTCGATCATCGTGTGCTGCCCTCCCGGCTCCGCGCGGCCGGCGGGGTGCGCGACCTGGGACCACCGTAACAACGTCACACCTGATAGGGGCAGGCTTCAGTCCCGTCAGGGACGGGTTTACCACGGACGCGGTACACGAGGACGATGCGCGATGGCGGTCCCGTACCGCGGACGCAGCAGGCGGGTGGCGCCCCCAGCGCGCCACCCGCCTGCCACGGCTCTCGCGGCGGACCGCCTAGGCGGTGGGCACCGCGAAGAACACGTCGTCCGCGAGCATGCCGGGCGTCACCCGGATCTCTCCGTCGACGGAGTCCGGCACCAGGAACGCGACACGGCCCTCGGCCGTCGCGCCGTTGTACAGCTCGCCGAGCGCGTCGAGCTCGGGCTCGATGCCGGAGGCCATCGCGTCGTAGGTCGCGATCACGGCGCCGTCGGCCGTGACGTAGTGGAGGCTGAGGCCCATGAGGCTGCCGCTGTCCTCACCCGTGTAGGTGGCCGCGACGTCGAACGCGATCCACCGGGTGCCCGGGGTCGGCTCGTCGTTGAACTCGTTCGCCGCGGCGACCTCGGCGTCCGCGTCCGCGGAGAAGCCGCCGAGCTCGATGGTCCAGTCGTCGTTCGCCACCACGTCGTCGAACGCGAACGGGTCCTCGCGCGTCCCCTCGGCGCCCGCATCGTCCCCGACCACCGTGGTCTCGCCGCCCCCGGCCTCCTCGAACGCGTCGGAGACCGCGTCGGCGGCGAGGCTGAGGAACACCACCACGCCGACGATGGTGCCGACGATGGACAGGATCACCGCGCCGATCGACGTGCCCTTGCGCTGTCCCTTGCGGGTCAACCCGACGATGCCGACCACGAAGGCCGCGGGGAGCAGCACCCAGCCGACGATGAGCGCGCCGGGGATGCATGCGAAGACCGCGCCGACGATGGCGAGGATGAGCGCGACGCGCCCGACGATGTTCTTGGCGCGTCCCTCGGTCTGGGCGCGGACGGTCTGCGGGGCGCCGGCGGGCGCCTCGGGCGGGGTGCTCTCGTGCTGGGTCATGATGTGTCCTCTCTGCTGAGGCGGCCTGGGCCGCCGCCCCCGTCGAGGGGCACGACCACCCTCGCGGCGCCGTCCCCTGCGGCGCATCGGCCATCCGGACAAGGCGGGATGGCCGTCCGGCCATCCGTCGCGACCGCGCGGCCGGTCCGCGGTGTCGGCACGCGCGCCTAAGGTGACGGGCATGGCCGTTCCTGCCTCGCCCCTGCCGCCCGCGCGCCGCTGGTGGCCGCGCGTGTGGGACGGGGCGTTGTTCGTCATCGGCTTCTTCGTCACCACCATCGCGATCACCAACGTCCCCGGCGTCCACGACGGCGACAGCCTCACCGATCTGGGGGTGGCCGTCTGGCTCCTCGCGATCGGCGCCTGGGTGACGGTGCTGTTCCGGCGCACCCGTCCGTGGCTGACCGCCGCCGCGGGGCTGGCGCTCGCCGGCATCGGCAGCGAGTACCTGCTCATGCTCATCGGGGTGTTCCACCTCATGCTCACCAGGCGCGGACGCGAACGCATCGCGATCGGTGCGGGAGCGGTGGTGGTAGTCGGGATGTACTGGGTGCGCGAGACGACCTCCGTGTGGGGCGGGGACGTGTTCGACCTCGACGACGGCTCAGGCGTGTCGCCCACCATGGCCAGCGCCGCGATCGCGCTGCTGAGCCTCGGGATCACGGCGGGCGCCACGGCGCTCGCGTTCAGCAGGCGCGCGACGGCGGATGCACGCGATCGCGCCGAGGCCGAGCATGCGCGTGCGGACCAGCTGGGAGACGAGGTCGCCCGCCAGGCCGAGCGCGAGGAGATCGCGCGCGAGATCCATGACGGCCTCACCAACCGGCTCGCGCTGCTCGCGATGATGGGCGGCAACCTCGAACGTGCCGTGAACCGCGGCGACGATGGCGCGGACGAGCTCGCACGGCAGCTGCGCACGCAGTCGCGCGAGGCGCTCGCGGACCTGCGCGGGCTGGTGCAGGACCTCCGGGCGGCGCCGGCCGACGTGCCGCCGCCGCGGGGCACGATGCGCGACATCCCGACGCTGATCGCCGATGCGCGTGCGGCCGGCACCGACATCCACGCGATCGTGCTGCTCGAGGACGCGGGCGAGGCTCCCGCGGCGCTCGGGGCCGCGGTCCATCGCACGGTCCAGGAGTCGATCACCAACGCCATCAAGCACGCTCCGGGCGCCGTCGTCTCACTCTACCTCGAGGCCGCTCCGGGCAGGGACGTGCGGCTCCGCATCACCAACCCGCTGGCCTCCGACGCGGGCGCGGGGACCCCGCGCGGTGCCGGGGTGGGGCTGCTCGGCATCGGCGAACGCGCGGCCGCGCTGGGCGGCACGGCATGGACCGGGGCCCACGACGACGAGTTCATCGTCGATGTCACCATCCCCTGGGCCGTGGCCCCGGAGGAGGCGCTTGCGGGCGTGTCGGAGCCGGACCCTACGCTGGAGCCATGACGGACCAGGCCGCTCCCAGGACCGACGCCGAGCCGACCACCGTGCTGGTGGTCGACGACGACCCCATGGTGCGCCAGCAGGTGCGGCTCGTGCTCGCGTCGAGCGCCGGCATCCACGTGCTGGGCGAGGCCGCGGACGGCGCCGCCGCCTTGCGGGAGGTCGAGCGGCTCTCCCCCCACGTGGTGCTCATGGACGTGAGCATGCCGACCATGAGCGGTGTCGAGGCGACCGCCGCCCTCGCGTCCCGGCGCAGCGCGACCGCCGTCATCGCGCTGACCGCGCTGGACCACGACGCGGTCCTGCTGCAGATGCTCGAGGCGGGCGCCCGCGGGTTCGTTCCCAAGGAGTACGCGGACGAGGACCTCGAGACCGCGATCTCGCGGGTCGCGCGCGGCGAGGGCTTCGTGTCGCCGCACTGCCAGCCCGCGCTGTTCCGGCACCTCACGGAACGCCAGGCGACGGATCACCGGGCCCGTGCGCAGGAGCGGCTCGCTCGGCTCACCGACCGCGAGCGCGCGGTCGCACGGCTCGTCGCGACGGGCGCTCAGAACGCCGCCATCGCCGCGGAGATCTTCGTGTCGCCGTCGACCGTGAAGAGCCACCTCGACGCGATCCGCACCAAGCTGGGCGTGGCGAGCCGCGAGGAGATCGCCGTGATCGTCGAGCGCGCGGGAGCGGGCCTGCCGGGCTGACGCGTCGCCGCGCGACCGCCCGGATGAAGGCGTTGTGGGAGTGCTCACACGCCACGCATAAGGCGGATTCCGCGGTCCCTGAGCGCCCCTACCCTCGGGCGCCATGTCCGTTCCGCGCCCCGGTGCCCTCCGCCGCACCCTCGTGCTCCTCGCGGCGTGGTCCGCGCTGACCGTCACCGCGGTCTCCTCGGCGCCGCCGGCGACGGCGGCATCGTCCGCCGCCGCGTCGCCCCGCGCGCACCGCGCGTACGTGGTGACCATCTCGGACCCGCGCGTCTCGGGTGACGTGTCGGCCGCGACCGCGACGCGCGTGACCCGCTCGGCCGCGTCCTACTGGACGTCGGAGTCGCGCGGCGCGATCACGAGCTTCGCGGTGAAGCAGACCCGGACGATGCGCATCTCCGGATCCTGCGGCCTGACCGCCGGGCAGCTGTGGTCCCGCGCCGCGAAGAAGTTCCCCGGCGTCGACTTCAGCGGGAAGGCGAACCACCTGGTGGTGTACAGCCCCACGGGGTGCCGCTACGGCTACAGCGGGCTCGCCGACGCCGGCACGGTGCACAGCGGCGGCAAGGTCCACATGGTCTACCCGCGGATGAACCTGGTGGCGCATGAGCTGGGCCACAACCTCGGGCTCATGCACAGCAACGTGCGGACGGGCAAGGGATCGTCGACGCGGACCTCGGAGTATTACGGGCTCTACGGCCCCATGGGGATCGGCATGGGAGCGCGATACGCACCGGGCGCGCTGGGCGCCGCGCAGCGAGCGTTCCTCAAGCTCCCCGGAGAGGCCCGCTCCACCGTGGCCCTCGACACCTCGACGGCGCAGACCCGGACCGTCACGCTCAAGCCGACTCACTGGCGCTCCGGGACGCGCGCCGTCCGCATCACGGACAAGAGGACCGGGATCTCCTACTACCTCGAGTACCGCAACGGTCGCGGAACCGACGACGCGACGTACTACGCAGCGAGCGGGCTCGGGCCGCTCACGGTCCAGTACCGCTCGGTGGTCTACCGCTCGGGCCTCCTCGCGACGCAGGCCAAGCGACGCGGCGGCGTCGAGGTGCTGTCGACCGGCCGCAGCGGGCGTTGGCACACCACGCACCGCCAGGGTCAGACGTTCTCGAGCTCCGGCGTGCCGTTCACCGCCACGGTGGTGTCGCAGACGGCGACCAGCATGAAGGTCCGCGTCTCCATCAAGCGCAGCGTCTGAGCACGCGACGGCCGCAGCCGGCCCGGACGTCCCGCGCCGTGCGCCGTGCATCGTCCCTCTCCAATCCCTTCACGCCCCTGGCGAACACGGGCATGAGGCGTGGGGGGCCGCGGTTAGCCTGGAAGCACCGTGGCGGGAGACTGCCGCGACCCCGGCCCCCGGCCGGACGAATCAAGGGAGGCTGACATGTTCGAACGGTTCACCGATCGAGCCCGTCGTGTTGTGGTGCTCGCGCAGGAAGAGGCGCGGATGCTCAACCACAACTACATCGGTACCGAGCACATCCTGCTCGGCCTGGTGCGCGAGGGCGAAGGCGTGGCCGCGAAGGCCCTCGAGGCGATGGACATCTCCCTCAACGGCGTCCGCGAGCAGGTGCAGGAGATCATCGGCGAGGGCTCGCACGCCCCGTCCGGTCACATCCCCTTCACGCCCCGCGCGAAGAAGGTCCTCGAGCTGTCGCTGCGCGAGGCGCTGCAGCTGGGCCACAACTACATCGGCACCGAGCACATCCTGCTGGGTCTCATCCGCGAGGGTGAGGGCGTGGCGGCGCAGGTGCTCGGCAAGCTGGGCGCGGACCTGGGCGGCGTGCGCCAGCAGGTCATCCAGCTGCTCTCGGGCTACGAGGGCAAGGAGCCCGTCACCTCGGGCGGCGGCCCGCAGGAGGGCACCCCGGCCGGCTCGACGGTCCTGGACCAGTTCGGCCGCAACTTCACGCAGGCCGCGCGCGAGGGCAAGCTCGACCCCGTGGTGGGCCGCGAGCTCATCATGGAGCGCGTGATGCAGGTGCTGTCGCGCCGCACCAAGAACAACCCCGTGCTGATCGGCGAGCCCGGCGTCGGCAAGACCGCCGTGGTCGAGGGCCTGGCCCAGGCGATCGTGCGCGGCGACGTGCCCGAGACGCTCAAGGACAAGCACCTCTACACGCTCGACCTCGGCTCGCTGGTCGCGGGCTCCCGCTACCGCGGCGACTTCGAGGAGCGCCTCAAGAAGGTGCTCAAGGAGATCCGCACGCGCGGCGACATCATCCTGTTCATCGACGAGATCCACACGCTCGTGGGTGCTGGCGCGGCCGAGGGCGCGATCGACGCCGCGTCGATCCTCAAGCCGATGCTCGCGCGCGGCGAGCTGCAGACCATCGGCGCGACCACGCTCGACGAGTACCGCAAGCATGTGGAGAAGGACCCCGCGCTCGAGCGCCGCTTCCAGCCCATCCAGGTGCCGGAGCCGGAGCTCGCGCACGCGATCGAGATCCTCAAGGGCCTGCGCGACCGGTACGAGGCGTTCCACCGCGTCACCATCACGGACGACGCGATCGTGGCCGCCGCGACCATGGCCGACCGCTACATCTCGGACCGCTTCCTGCCGGACAAGGCGATCGACCTCATCGACGAGGCGGGCGCGCGCCTGCGCATCCGCCGCATGACGTCCCCGCCCGAGCTCAAGGAGCTGGACGACAAGATCGCGGGCGTGCGCCGCGACAAGGAGTCCGCGATCGACGAGCAGGACTTCGAGAAGGCCGCGTCCCTGCGTGACGTCGAGCGCCGCCTCTCCGAGGAGCGCGCGCGCAAGGAGGAGGCCTGGAAGTCGGGCGACCTCGACGTCGCCGCCGTGGTGGACGAGGACCTGATCGCCGAGGTGCTCTCGATGTCGACCGGCGTGCCCGTCACGCGCGTGTCGTCCGACGAGTCCTCGCGGCTGCTCCACATGGAGGCCGAGCTCCACAAGCGCATCATCGGCCAGGAGCAGGCCATCAAGGTCCTGTCGCAGTCGATCCGCCGCACCCGTGCCGGGCTCAAGGACCCGAAGCGCCCCGGTGGCTCGTTCATCTTCGCCGGCCCGACCGGTGTGGGTAAGACCGAGCTCGCCAAGGCGCTCGCGGAGTTCCTCTTCGGCGACGAGGACGCGCTCATCTCGCTCGACATGTCGGAGTACGGCGAGAAGCACACGGTGGCCCGCCTCTTCGGTGCGCCCCCCGGCTACGTCGGCTTCGAGGAGGGCGGCCAGCTCACCGAGAAGGTGCGCCGCAAGCCGTTCTCCGTGGTGCTGTTCGACGAGGTCGAGAAGGCCCACCCGGACATCTTCAACTCGCTGCTCCAGATCCTGGAGGACGGCAAGCTGACCGATGCCCAGGGCCGCGAGGTCAACTTCAAGAACACCATCATCATCATGACCACCAACCTCGGTGCGGACGCGATCTCGCGTCGTCAGGCGACGGGCTTCTCGGCGATCGTCGAGGGCGGCCAGACGTACGACGACATGGTGAAGCTGGTGAACGGCAAGCTCAAGGAGCACTTCAAGCCGGAGTTCCTCAACCGCGTCGACAACGTGGTGGTGTTCCCGCAGCTCACGCAGAACGAGATCATCCAGATCGTGGACCTCATGGTCGCCCGCCTCGACGAGCGCATGAAGGACAAGGACATGGGCATCGAGCTCACGACCGCCGCGAAGGAGCTGCTCGCCGAGAAGGGCTACGACCCCGTGCTGGGTGCGCGACCGCTGCGCCGCGCCCTGCAGCGCGAGATCGAGGACCCGCTGTCGGAGAAGATCCTCTTCGGCGAGGTCACCTCGGGACAGATCATCCGCGTGGACGCGCAGGGCGAGGGCATCCTCGGCGAGTTCACGTTCGAGGGCATCGACCGCGACTCCGTGGTCGACGAACCGATCGCCTCGGACGCCGAGTAAGGCTCACGGAAGGGGCCCGGGACCGCAAGGTTCCGGGCCCCTTCCGTGTCCCCGCCCGCCCACCCCGCCCGCCCCGCCGGGCAAGCGTTTACCCCGTGGGAGAGTGCACGATGTGCGCCGAGACCGGGCACTTTCGACCGGGATTGACCGTCGCGGCGACGAGGTCGGCGCGGTCCCCGGCCCCGTCCGGCGGGCTCCCCTCCACCGCGCGAGCCGAGGTGGCCGGGTCCGGCAGGACCGGTGCGCGACCGTGCTGCCATGGCTCCGACGGTTCAGGAACCAAGGCTTGCGCGGTTCCTCGCGGACCTGGCCGTGAGCGGCGGAGTGGTGCGCCGGGATCGCGCTCTCGTCGCTGTCGGCCGCCGAGGGCTCGACAGCCTCGTGCGGGACGGACGGCTGGCTCGCGTCGCCGCAGGCCTCTACCTCCATCACGCGCTCGCAGCGGACCACGAGGTCCGGTGTCGCGCCGTGTCGGTATGGGGCAAGGGCGCCGTGGTGATCGCCGGCGCCTCGGCTCTGCACCTCCTGGACGGAAGGTATCCGGAGCCGGCCAGGATCGCCGCTGCGGCACCGTCCGATCGCCACCGATTCGCCCAGGCATGGGCGCAGGTCACCCTCGGCGGCACGCCTCCGCTCCGGAGGATCGTGCGCGGGATCCCCGTGATGCTGCCGGGCGACGCCGTGATCGACGCATGGTGCCGGGCCTCTCCGCACGAGCGCAAGGGCGTGGTCTACGAGGCGCTCTGGCTTGGCCTGTGCTCCGCGCACGCTCTCGAGGAGGGTGCGGCCCGTCGCCACCGCGTCGCGCAGCGCCAGGTGCTCGATCGCATCCTCCGCGACTTCCGCAACGGCGCCACGTCGCCCACGGAGGTGATGGCGAGGCGCGACGTCTTCCGGGGTCCGCGCTTCGCCGAGCTGGAGTGGCAGGTTCCGATGCAGGTGCGGGGCCGCGCGCGACACGCGGATGCGCTGCACCGACGCGCCCGCGTGGTGATCGAGCTCGACGGGGACAGGTACCACTCGACGTGGAAGCAACGCGCGGCCGACCGCGAGCGTGACGCAGACTTCGCCTTCGCGGGCTGGCTGGCCGTCCGCCTCGGGTACGCCGACCTCCGCGATCGCCCGGGATGGTGCCGCGCCACGGTCGCGGGCATCATCGCCTCGCGCCTCGCCGTGCCGCATCACCGTTGATCGCATGCGGGCGTCAAGCCCGCGCCGAAGTGCCCGCTTTCGCGCCGCATCGTGCACTCTCATGCGGGGTCAACGCTTGCATGCGGGGAGAGCCTAGGCTGACGGCATGACCCACGACCCGTATGTGGCCAGCGACGCCCGCTACGAGACCATGCCTTTCGCCCGCTCCGGGCGCTCGGGGCTCCGCCTGCCGAGGATCAGCCTCGGGCTGTGGCAGAACTTCGGCGGGCACCATCCGCTCGACAACCAGCGCGCGATCCTGCTCGCGGCGTTCGACATGGGGATCACCCACTTCGACCTCGCGAACAACTACGGTCCGCCGCCGGGCAGCGCCGAGGAGAACTTCGGCGGCTTCCTCGCGCGCGACCTCAAGCCGTACCGCGACGAGCTGATCATCAGCACCAAGGCCGGCTACTCGATGTGGCCCGGCCCCTACGGCGACTGGGGCTCGCGCAAGTACCTGCTCAGCAGCCTCGACGCCTCGCTCACCCGCATGGGCATCGACTACGTGGACGTGTTCTACCACCACCGTCCCGACCCGGAGACGCCCATCGAGGAGTCGATGATGGCGCTGGACCAGGCGGTGCGCTCGGGCAAGGCGCTCTACGCGGGCATCTCCAACTACGGCCCCGCGGAGACCGAGGGGGCTGCGCGCATCCTGAGGGAGCTGGGCACGCCGCTGCTCATCCACCAGTTCAAGTACTCGATGTACGAGCGCACCGCGGAGGACGGCCTCCTCGATGCCCTGGATGCGGTGGGCGCCGGCTCGATCGTGTTCTCCCCGCTCGCGCAGGGCATGCTGACCGACCGGTACCTCAAGGGCATCCCCGAGGGGTCGCGGATCACGCACTCGCAGTTCCTGCATGAGAACCAGCTCACCGAGACCTACCTCGAGCGCACGCGTGCGCTCAACGAGATCGCGGCGGGTCGCGGGCAGAGCCTCGCGCAGCTCGCGCTGCAGTGGGTCCTCCGCGGCGGCCGGGTCACGTCCGCGCTCGTGGGCGCCTCCTCCGTCGCACAGCTCGAGGCCAACGTCGCGGCGCTCGACTTCCCCGAGCTCACCGACGAGGAGATCGCGGCGATCGAGCCGCACGCGGTCCACGGCACGTACTACGCCTGACCCACGTCGCCGCAGGACACGAAGGGCGCGAGGGACGGGACGCCGGGCTGCCGAGGCATGCGCCGCTAGAGCGAGCAGCGTCCCGTCGCCTCGTCACGGGTCACCAGGCCGTCCGCGATCAACCCGTCGAGGCACCGGTCGAGCTGCCCCGGCTCCACGTCGGCCAGCGCCGCGTGCCCGCTCACGTTCACCCCGGACGATGCGGCTCGCAGCAGCGCCATGATCCGACCACGGACCTGACGGTCCGTGCCGTGCCACGGCTGCGTGCGTCGCGGCGCGGCCTCGAGACCTCGGCAGCCGTCCGCGAACCACGCGCAGGACCGGGCGAGCGGGCACTCGTCGCAGCGTGCGACGCGCGCGGTGCACACCAGGGCTCCCAGCTCCATCGAGGCCGCGGCCCACTCCGCGGCGGCCTCATCGTCCTCGGGCATCAGCGACGCCGCGAGCTCGCGTTCCCGCACGGTCTGGTGCGCCGCCGGCAGAGGCTCGCCGCTCCATGCGCGCCCGATGACGCGGCGCACGTTGGTGTCGAGCACGAGCGCCCGCCTCTGGAACGCGAACGACATGACGGCGGCCGCCGTGTAGTCCCCTACCCCGGGCAGCCCGCGAAGCTCCTCGAGGGAGCTCGGCACCGAGCCGTCGTGACGCTCGACCAGCGCCACCGCGCACTCCCACAGGCGCTTCGCGCGCCGCGGATACCCGAGGCGACCCCAGGCGCGCACCGCATCGGCCTGCGTCGCGGCGGCGAGCGCGCCGGGCGTGGGCCAGCGGGACATCCACTCGTGCCACACCGGCTCGACGCGGACCACCGGCGTCTGCTGGAGCATGACCTCGCTCACCAGGACGCCCCACGGCGACGTGCGGCCGTCGCGCCACGGGAGGTCGCGCCCGGCCTCACGGAACCACGCTCGCACCGCGTCGACGCGTGCGGGGGTCTCGGTCGTCGCAGGCACGGCGGCATTTCTGGGGACGGTCGGCACGCCTTCCATCATCCCAGCGCATGCGGCCCCTACCGTGGATGCGGATCGGAGGTGGCTGCCATGAAGGGTCTGCGCGAGCCCGTGGGCGAGCATCCTGCCGAGGTGTACTGGCGACGCAGGATCGTGCTCGTGGTCGCGATCGTGGTCATCGTGCTGGTCGGCAGGCTCATCTGGAGCGCGGTCGCCTCGGGCTCGGAGCCCGGCACGGACGACGCGGGCGGATCCGAGCCCACCGTGACCGAGACCGCTGACGCTCCCGCGGACGATGCCGCGGGCGACGAGGGCGACGACGGCGCCACCGTCACCGAGGTGGCGGACCAGTCCGGCGCCAGCGCGGAGCCGACCGTCGACGCGGAGGAGCCCGCCGCCGCGATCGGGGCCTGCGAGCAGGGCGACATCTCCGTGGCGCTGGGCGAGACGGCGCGCGTGGGGGCGGAGGCGGTCGCGTTCGACGTCACGCTCACGCAGACGGGCGACGAGGCGTGCCTCCTCGATGCCTCGACCGGCAAGAGCTCGCTGCTCATCACGTCGGGCGACACGCGCATCTGGTCGTCGTCCGACTGCAAGGCCACCGCGACGCTCGCGGACAAGGAGTGGCTGCTCGACTCCGGCAAGTCCAAGACCTTCGAGGTCTCGTGGCCGCGCGAGTGGAGCTCCGAGGGCTGCGGCACACCCAGCAACCGGGCACCGCAGCCGGGCACCTACTGGGCGCAGCTCACCTTCCAGGGTCAGACGGCGGAGCGCATCCCGTTCGTGCTGTCCTGACGCTCAGTCGCGGGGCAGCGCGAGGTCGACCGCCTGCGCGACCGAGCCCACCGCATGGACGCGGACCTGGGACGGCAGGCGGGACGTGTCGGTGGAGGCCGGCACGATCACATCGGTGAACCCGAGACGTGCCGCCTCCGCGACGCGCTGAGCGATCGCGGACGCAGGCCGGACGGCGCCCGACAGCGCGACCTCGCCCACCGCGGCCCACCCGCGCCGCACCGGGGTGTCGGCTCGCGCTGAGGCGAGCGCGAGGGCGAGCGCGACATCCGCCGCCGGCTCGCTCACGCGGGCGCCGCCCACGGTCGAGACGTAGACGTCCTCGGAGGCGACGGGGAGACCCACGCGCCGGTGCAGGACGGCCAGCAGCATCGCGACCCGCGACCCGTCGACGCCCGACGTGGCGCGACGCGGGTTGGCGAGCGCGCTGGGCGCCACGAGCGCCTGGATCTCCGCCGGCAGGGGCCGCTTGCCGTCGATGGTGATGGTGGGGCACGTGCCGGGCACCGACTCGGCGTCGCGCGACAGGAACAGCCCGGACGGGTCGGCGACCGACTCGATGCCGGAGTCGACCAGCTGGAAGCAGCCGACCTCGTCCACCGACCCGAAGCGGTTCTTGAGCGCCCGCAGCAGCCGCAGCGGGCTGTGCTGATCCCCCTCGAACTGGCACACCACGTCGACCAGGTGCTCGACGATGCGCGGTCCCGCGACCGAGCCGTCCTTGGTCACATGGCCCACGAGCACCATGGGCAGGCCGCGTGTCTTGGCCGCCTGGATCAGGGCGGACGACACCTCGCGGACCTGACCCACGCCGCCCGGCGCGCCCTCGACCTGGGCCGAGGCGATGGTCTGGATCGAGTCGATCATCACCAGCGCGGGCTCCGCGGCGTCGAGGTGCGCGAGCACGGCCCCGAGGTCCGTCTCCGCCGCGAGCAGCACCTCCTGCTCGAGCGCCCCGATGCGCTCGGCACGCAGCCGCACCTGTCCGGCGCTCTCCTCACCCGTGACGTAGAGCACGCGTCCGCCGGCCCTCGCGGTGCGCGCGGCGACGTCGAGCAGCAGCGTGGACTTGCCCACGCCCGGCTCCCCCGCGAGCAGGATCACCGCACCCGGCACGAGCCCGCCTCCGAGCACGCGGTCGAACTCTCCGACCCCCGTCGCGGCACGTGCCGCGGCCGCCGCCGAGACCTCGGAGATGGGCAGCGCGGGAGCCGTCACCGCGGTGGCCTTGGTCGCGGGTCCCGCGGGCGCGGCACCTACCTCGACCACGGTCCCCCAGGCCTGGCACTCGCCGCACCGCCCCACCCACTTGACCGCGCTCCAGCCGCATTCGCTGCAGCGGTAGCCGGGAAGGGTCTTGCGGGTCGAGGTGGCCATGCGCCCACGCTACCGGCGGCCTCCGACAGCGCGGCTCGCCGGCGGGGTCGGCGGTCGCCCCTAGGCTGGGGCGCATGACGCGCGACGAGTGGAGCTGGGCCCCGGTCCACGAGGCCCGAGCCGGACAGCCCGAGGAGGTGGCGCCGTCGAAGCCCGTGCCGCCGCGAGCGCCCGGGCGCGGGCTCGAGGACGTCCCCGAGCCCGTCGACCTCGACATCGACACCGTCGCCGCGCCGTATGCCGGCCCGGCAGCCGAGGAGGTCCTGCCCGAGCCGTGGGCGCCCACCGACGGCGACCGCGGACCCGCGGCACCGGCCGAGACGTCCTACCGCACCTCCGTCGAGGCGCTCGGCGCGACCGCGGCGGCCAACGCCGCGCTCCACGCGGCCGGCGCCCCCACCCCGCTCGCGGGGGTTCCCCAGGTGCGCGGCCGCATCATCGATCCCGCCCCGATCGCGGACGGCGGCCCCGCGTTCACCCCGATCCTGGCGACCGAGGCGGCACGCCCCGAGCCCGTGACGGCGCCCGTGCCCGCCGTGCCCTCGTGGGCGACCATCGCCGCCACGGTCCCGAAGCCCGACTCCGACGACGAGCCGACCCCGGCGCTGTACCGGCCGCGCGTCCCCGCGGAGGCCCCCGGCGCCGCGACGCGCCCGCCCGCCGATCCGCGACCCGACGCACCCGGGGACGGCGACGCGGTCGACGGCGGGAACGGCCTCGACACCGACGAGGGCCGCAGGCCCGGCCGCGCGTGGCCGCTCATCCTGGTGGGCCTCGTGATCCTCGGTGCGGCCTTCGCCGCGGCCTGGTTCCTGCTGCTGCGGCCCGAGGCGATCACCCTGCCCGAGCAGCACGTGCTGAGCGTGCCGTCCGCCGATCCCGGCAGCACGCTCGAGCCGTTCGTCCCCACGGACCCGAGCCCCTTCCTCGCAGCGATGCCCACGGTGGCGGGCGACTGGACGCTCACCGCCGCGACCGCGCGGGACGCCGCCTCCGACGGCGCGCTGCCCGGACGCGTCGCCGAGGCGTACACGCTCACGTACTCCGACGGCACCGCCGAGGTGACCCTCATCGCGCGCCAGCTGTACTCGGAGGAGGACGCCGCCGCGGCGCTGACCAAGGCGGCCGGCAAGGACGCGGAGCTCACGGACGCGACCGTGGGCGGCTCCGTCGTGGGCCGGCGCGCCGTGCTCGAGACGGACGATGCCACGCGCGTGCTGTGGACCAACGGCAGCGCCTTCTTCGTCGTCAAGGGAGCGGCCGAGGACGTCGCCCGCTTCACGGAGACGCTCGGGCTATGACGGCCCCCGCGGCGGACGGGCCGCGCATGCGGGGCCCGCGCGGCGTGGGCGCCGACACGCGAGGCGACATCCTCGCGGCAGCCGCGGCGGTGTTCGGCGACAAGGGCTACGCCGCATCGTCCCTGAGGGAGATCGCGCGCGCCGCGGCCGTGGATCCGGCGCTCGTCCGTCACTACTTCGGCACCAAGCAGGACCTCTTCGTCGCCGTGATGCGCCCGCTCGAGAGCGACGATGCGCGCGTCGCCGACCTCGCCTCGCTCCCCCGCGACCGGCTGGGCGAGGGCCTGCTGCGGCTCGCCCTGTCGCTGTGGGAGGACCCGGTCGCGAGCGTGCGTCTGCGCGCCGTGCTCGCCTCCGCCGTCTCGACCGCCGAGGTGGGCCCCGCGATGGCCACCGTGATGCAGCGCGACCTCCTGCGCCGCATCGTGCGCGAGGACCAGGCCGAGGCGCGCGCCGCCGCGTGCGCGACGCAGATCACCGGGCTCGCGCTCGGGCGCTACGTGCTCGAGATCCCCGCGCTCGCCCACGCGACGATCGACGAGCTCTGCGCGATCTACGCGCCCACGCTGCAGCGCTACCTCGACGGCGACCTCGAGGGGGCGCCGCGATAGGTTGGACGCATGAGCACCGAAGCCACGTCCTCCTCCGCGCTGCCCACCGTCGCCGTCATCGGCGGCGGCGTGATCGGCGGCACCCTCATCACCGCGATGAAGGTCGCGGGCTGGCCGGGCGGGTCGATCACGGTCGCCAACCGCGGCGAGGACAAGCGCGAGGCCCTGGTGCAGGCGCATGGGATCCGGGCCACCGGGGACAACCGTGAGGCCGTGGCCGGGGCCCAGGTGGTGGTGCTCGCCGTCAAGCCGCAGCAGATGGCGGACGTGCTCGCCGAGGTCGCGGACGCGATCGAGCCCGGCGCTGTGGTCATGACGGTGGCCGCGGCCCTGCCCGCATCCTTCTACGAGGAGCGGCTGGCAGCGGGCACCCCGGTCGTGCGGCTCATGCCGAACACGCCGTCCGTGATCGGACGCGGCGCGACGTCGGTGTCCCCCGGCGCGCACGCGACCGAGGAGCACCTGATCGTCGCGGAGACGATGCTGCGCGCGACGGGCCTGGTGGTGCGCGTCCCCGAGGAGCAGATCGAGGCGGTGACCGTGGTCGCGGGCTCCGCGCCGGCGTTCTTCTACGCGTTCACCGAGGCCCTCACCGACGCGGGCGTGGCGCAGGGCCTCGATCGCGATCTCGCCTCGCTGCTCGCGCAGCAGACCTTCGCGGGTGCCGCGCAGCTGCTCGTCGAGTCCGGCGAGACCCCGCAGGAGCTGCGCCGTCGCGTGAGCTCCCCGGGCGGCGTCACCCTCGCCGCGCTCGAGGCGATGACCGATGCGGGCCTCCAGGGCGTCGTCTCCGCCGGGGGCCGGGCCGCGGTGGCCCGCACCCGGGAGATGTCCGCGCAGCTCGCCGGCTGACGACGCCGAGGCTCACCCCGGTCGGCTCACTCCGCGCGGCACTCGAGCGCGCCTTCGGCGGGCGGCTCACCCTCCCCGATGTAGCTGAAGTCGGCCGTCTCACCGGCCGTGAGGTCGTCGTTCCATTCCTTGGGGGTCGCGATCCCGTCGGTGTGCTCGGCGTTCCAGAAGTCGGAGCCGCGGATCGCGGTGCCCGCCGGCAGCATCACCGCCCACGTGCTGAGATCGGCGTACGCCGTCACGAGCACCCGCGCCGTGTAGCCGTTGGTCCAGATCTGCTCGATGGTCAGCGACGCCGCGCAGGCCCCGTCGATCACGGGCTCCTCGGTCGCGCCGTCAGTCGCGCCCCCGGTCGACTCGGGCCCCTGCCCCACGGACGGGTAGGCGTTCGCCACGAGCTCGGTGAACTGCGCGGGGAACCACGCGCCCGAGATGGGAGCGTCCGGGAGCGCTCCGGTGAGCTGGCCGTCGAGCCTGTCCGCGCGGTAGGCGGGGTCGCACATCTGGTCGAAGCCCTTGCCCTGATCGTTGGCGACCAGGCGTGACGAGCCGTCGGACTCGCCCGGCGGCTTGACCCACACGAATGCGTCGAGGTGCGCGTCGGGGTAGCCGTCGGGCGACGCGACGGGCCGCTCACCGATCCCCGCGCCCGCGACGTTGCACCACGCGCCACGATGCCCGCGGCGATCCACCCGCGACTCGTCCACATAGGTCTCGAGGTCGTCCGAGGTGGATGCGGCCGTCGGGCGGTCGAGCCCTCCCCAGCCGTTGCGGCTCGTGTCGATCACCATGCCGGTGGACTCCGGGAAGCCGGCGGCGACCACGCGCGTCCACAGGTCGGCGGCCCACGTCGCCTCGTCGAGGTCGGGGTTGAACTGGTAGAACGATGCGGCCTCCACGGGCTGCCCGCCCACCTGTGCGCCCGCCTCGAGGAAGGGCTCCTCGAGCGGCGTGGTGTTCGCGGTGTCCGTGACGAAGCCGTCGATCGAGGCGAAGCCCGCCTGCGTCTCCTGCGCGATCTCCGCGAACAGCGCCGCCGCCGCGCCGGCGTTGTCCGGCCAGCCGAGCCAGCCGGCATGCGCCGCGTCGAGGTACGAGTAGACGTTCGCGAGCGAGGCGAAGGTGTCGAGCGCGTAGACGATGCCTTCGCGGTAGTACGGCGCCGCCTCCTGGCATGCCTCGGCATCCGCGTTGGTCACCAGGTTGGGAAGGGAGTCGGGCTCGATCACGGTCACGATGCGGAGGTCCGCGTACTCGTCGCGCGCGAGGATGTCCGTGATCGCGTCGATGTACTCGGTGCGGTACCGCGCCATGTCCTCCGTGGTGGCGGACAGCTCGCCGTTGGAGGCGAGCGCGTAGCAGTCGCGCCCGGGGAGGTCGTAGACGACGAGCGTCACCACCACGGGCGCGCCGTCGGGGTCGTTCGCGGCCTGCCGCACGGCATCGTCGAGGTGAGCCTCGAGGCCGCGCACCGTGTCCGTCCCCTCGATGGTCTTGATGCGGTCGAGCCACACGCCGGTCGGCTGCGTGGACAGCGCGCGCATGTCGTCCGCGAGGAACGAGTCCGTGGTCTCGCCTGCGGTCGAGAGCACGTTCGCGGTCCAGTCCGCGTTCACGTACATGGTCGCGCCCTCGTAGGGGTTGTCCACGTGCCCCTCACGGCTCACGGGCACGCCGGCGCCGGTGGTCGGCGCGCCGGTGGCGCTGGGCCCGGGGTCGGGCTGCTCGTCGCCCGTGCAGCCGGCGAGCAGCAGCAGCGCGCACGCCGCCGCGGCCATCCGTGTTGCGATGCGCATCGTCCCTCCTGCCGCCGACCCGGCAAGCGTAACCGGCGCCGGGCATGCCCACCTCACACCGACCGGTGGCGTGCGGGGGAGGTTTCAGGCGGCCTGCGCGACACGCAGGGCGGATGCCACGGCCTCGACGTCGCGCTCGTCGTTGTAGACGTAGAAGCCGATGCGGACGCGTCCGCCGCGGCCCGCGGCACGGATCCCCGCGCGCGCGAGCACGGACGCGTCGACGCCCGTGAGGGAGACGATGGGCGATGCTCCGGGCGCGAGGCCCAGGCGCGCGCGCAGCTCCTCCGCGAGGCCCACGCTGTGGCGGCCGATGCTCCCGACGCCCTCGCGCACCAGCAGCTCGAGCGCGACCGCACCGGCCTCGACCAGCTGCCACGGCGGCGACGTGTCGAGCCGCCGCGCGCTGGCGCTGAGCTGGACCTCGGGTCCGTACAGGGAGGACCAGGGACAGTCCGCGCCGTACCAGCTCGCGGACACGGGACGGACCCAGGCGGCCTCGGGCCGCACGGCCGCGAGCGCGATCCCGCGGGGCGCTCCGAGCCACTTGTACGCGCTCGCGACCACCACATCGAAGGACCGCGCGTCGAGCGGCATCCAACCCGCGGCGTGGCTCACGTCGAGCAGCGTGCGGGTGCCCGAGATCCGCGCGGCCTCGGCGAGCGCAGCGAGGTCGAGCACCGCACCGTCCGCGCTCTGGACCGCGCTCACGGCGACCAGGTCCGCCCCACGGAGGGTCTCGGCGACGATGCGCGCGAGCGGCACCACGCGCACGTCGAGCCTGGGGTCGTGGGTGAAGGGCAGCATCACGGAGGAGAAGTCGCCGTCGGCGACCACCACGCGCGCGCCGTCGGGTAGCGAGGCGGCGACCATGCCCACCACCTGCGACGTCGAGCCCGCGAGGGCGATGTCCTCGGCGCGCGAGCCGACCAGCGCGGCGAACGCGACGCGCATGCGGTCGACCGCGCCGTCGAGCGCGGCCGGGTCGAGCGTGCCCCGCTCCCACGCGCGCACGGCGTGCCGCACCGCGGCGGCCGTCGCGCGTGCGGGCAGGCCGTACGAAGGCGTGTCGAGGTACCCGGGTGCGGGACGGAAGGCCGTGGCGATGTCGAGCATGACCCCATGCTCGCCGCGCGCCGACACCGCCACAAGACAGCATCGTCGACACCCAGACCTCGATGCCATGATGGTCCCGTGATCGATGTCGAACGTCTGCTCATCCTCCGCGAGGTGGCCCGCCACGGGTCGAAAGCCGCAGCGGCACGCGCCCTTCAGCTGAGCGAGCCGACCGTCGCGCATCACCTGCGCGCGCTCGAGCGCCGCGCGGGCGTGCCGCTGACGTTCCGCGCGGGCCGCGTCACGCGCCTCACCGCGACGGGCGAGGCGCTCGTCGCCCACGCGGACGCCATCGCCGCCAGCCTCGAGGATGCGGAGCGCGCGCTGCACCACCACTCCGAGCTGCGCGTGGGCACGCTCCGCATCGCCGCGTTCACCTCGTTCTGCGCGACCGTTCTCCCGCGTCCTCTCGCACAGTTCGCGCGCACGTACCCCGGCATCGAGATCGGGCTCGAGGAGACCGAGACGGACCCGGCGCTCGCGCTGCTGCGCGAGGGGTCCGCGGACCTGGTGATCGGGTTCTCGGACGCCGCGACGCCGCCGCCCCTCGACATGCCCACCACGCCGCTCGGCCGCGACGAGTACCTCGCGATCCTGCCCGAGACCCATCCGCTCGCGTCGCGGCCCGCGGTCGACATGGCGGCGCTCGCCGACGAGCGCTGGATCTCCGGATGCATCCGTTGCCGGACCCACCTGGTCGCGGCTGCCGGGGAGGCCGGCTTCGAGCCGCACATCGCGTTCGTCACGGAGGACTACATCGCCGCCCAGCGCCTCATCGCCGAGGGCCTGGGCGTCGCCCTGCTCACGCGCATGGCGCTCGATGCGAGCCCCGCCATCCCGGGCATCGTCGCCGTCCCCACGCGCGCCGCGACCTACCGTGACATCTTCGTGGCGCTGCCGGCATCGCCGGCGCCCGCCGCACGCGCCTTCGCGGAGCTGCTGGTCACCGGCCTGTGAGACACCGCGAGGCCCCCGGTGTTGGCAGTCACCAGGGGCCTCGCGTATCGGTCGGGACGACGTTGGCAGCCGCCGCCCCGAGGGGGACGAGCCGAGAGGCGTCCGCGGCCCTGCTCCGGCCCGGCCGAAGCCGGTCATCAGATCCGGAGCCTGCCGGTCCGACCCGTCCGTCGCGGCCCCTCCGGGAGGTGGGGAGGGAACGCGAGCGATGGACGGGCCGACCGGCGACCATGGGCGCCTCTCGGCTCGGGACCCCTGGGGGGGTGGGGGCACTGACATCAATACTCACGACCGCGCCTGGGAGAACGCTGGGAGCAGGATGCGAGGTCGCCGGGAGCCTCCCTCTCCCCTGACAGCGCCAACGGATCTCAATGCGACGCGCCGGTGCATCGGCCGTCGTGGGCCGATGCACCGGCGCGTCGTTCGCGTTTCCGTTGCGGCTGTCAGAGAGGGGCGTCAGTCCGCCGTCACGGTGCCGAGCTCGGTGCCGCCGGTGGCCGCGGCGCCCATCACGAGCCCGCCGGCCACCGCGTCGCCCGAGACGGTCGCGCCGGTCGAGATCGTGTAGCTCTCGCCCGAGACGATCGCGTCGCTGGACAGCACGAGCGACTGCGAGACCTTGCCCGTGGTGAACGTCGCGACCTGGTTGCCGTCCGCATCGGACACCGTGATCGAGGTGCCCGCCGCGATCGCCGAGGCGAACGTGATGGTGAGCACGCCCTGGCCGTCGGCCTCGGGCGACTCGAGCATCCCTGCCGCGCCCGACGCCGCAAGGGTGCCGCCCGAGATGGTGAAGGTGCCGTTGGTGTCGATCGCGCCGTTGCCGCTGTTGGTCGGGCCGTCGATCACCACGGTGCCGCCGGTCATCGTCGCCGTGCCGTTCGAGTCGAGCCCGTCGCCCTCGGCGTCGATGTACCAGGTGCCGCCGGTGACCTCCAGGTAGCGGCCCTCGGCCGCCTGGTCCATGCCGCCCATGCCGCCGCCGGGGCCCTCGACCGTGGTCGCGTCGGTGGCGCCGTCGGTCGCGGCATCGGACGATGCGTCGGTCGTGTAGGCCGCGATGGTCACCGTCGCGGTGGTCGAGGCGGTCGCGTCGGTCGACGTGCTGGTGCCGGTCGTGTCCTCGGTCGAGGACTCGCCGGGGCGACCTCCGCGGTCGCCGCCCATGCCGCCGCCGGACGGCATCTCGCCGCCCCAGTCCCCGCCGCCCAAGTCGGACGTGCCGGAGGAGGACCCGGAGCTCACGTTGATGCCGTCGTCGCTCGACGCGATGGTGCCGGTGCCGCCCGAGAGCAGGATGACGCCACCCTCGAGCCCCTCGTAGGACTCGGAGACGGTCACGGTGCCGTCGGAGATGTGCAGCACGCCGTCGGTGGTGATGCCGTCGTCGCCGGCAGCGATGGACAGCGTGCCGCCCTCGACGGTGGCCTGGTTGACCGCGTCGATGCCGTCGACGCCCGACGCGATGTCGAGCGTGCCGCCGGAGATCCACACCACGCCCACCGCGGAGTCCTCGTCGAGCGACTCGTTGGTGGACTTGAGGCCGTCGCCCTCGGCGTCGACGGTGATGTCGCCACCCTTCACCACCAGGTAGTCCTTGCCCCGGATGCCGTCGTCAGCCGCGGTCACCGTGATGGTGCCCGACTCGATGACGATGCCGTCCTTCGACGCGATGCCGTCCTCGGCCACACCGTCGACGTCGAGCGAGCCCTCGCCTGCGATCCAGATGTCCGCGGTCGAGTAGAGCGTCGCGTTGGGCGCGTCGGACTCCTCGTCGTCCGCGGGCGTCGCGTCGGCGGCGTCGGACAGCGTGTTGGTCGAGCCCTCCTCGAGCCAGATCACCACCTCGTCCGCTCCCTCGATGTCGAGCGCGGCGGTGTCCGCGGACGTGATGTCCACGCCGTCGAGGATGAGGGTGACGTCCTCGTCGTCGGTCGCGACGACCACCTGGCCGGCGCTGAGCGTGCCGCTCAGGCGGTAGGTGCCGCCCGCCGTGATGGTGACGACGTCGCCGTCGACGCTCACGCCGTCGCCGCCGGTCGAGCCGGAGTCGGACAACGTGATCTCCACCGCGTTCTCGAGGTTCGCGGAGGTGTCGAGGTCGTTGACGTCGAGGTCGTCGTACGTGACCTCGGTGAGCTCGGTGGCGGTGGCCGACGTCGTCTCGGTGGAGGTCGTCTCGGTGGTGGCGCCGGTGTCGGTCGACACCTCGTCGTCGGAGCCCGTGGTGGTCGAGCAGCCGGCGAGGAGCAGGGTGCCGGCCAGGGCGCCGGCGAGGAACGGGAGGGGCTTGCGCATGGGGATCGTCTCTCTCAGGTCTCAGGCCGCGTGAGCGGCGGTCGTCAGGTGCCGGCGCAGCGTGCGGGACCACCGGTTCGACGGGAGGTCAGGCTGCAGCGCGGCCAGGGTGGTGCAGTACTTGGAGACGCGGGTGGGACGGATGCCGCGCGCCCACAGCGCGCGGTCGACGTCGCCTGCCCGCATCGAGGACTTGGTCTCGACGATGAGGGCCCCGCCGAAGTCGATGCTCGGGCCCTCCGCGGAGATGCCGGTCACACCGGTGTCGACCGTGACGCGGGCTCCGTGCGCCACGAGCGTCGCCCGGCGGTACCGCGTGGTGAGCACCGGGGCGAGGTCGTCGACCGCCGCCCCGACCTGCGGGAAGGAGGCGACGAACGCGCGGGCCGCGCCCTCGAGGAGGTCCGTCGGAGCATCGTCCGCGAGCCACTCGCGGTGCTTGACCGTCTCGCCCTTCGGCGAGCGCAGCTTGACCTCGATCGCCCGGCCGCCCGTGTCGAGGTACTCGCGGGTGCGGACCTTGTAGCGGGCCGGCCGCCGGCGCGCGGCGTCACGGTACGAGTGGAGCTCCGGGGTGTCGTAGTAGACCGACTCGTAGCCGAAGGAGCGGACCCCGTCGATCTCGAGGGCGCGCAGGCCCTCGACGTCGGCCATGACGTCGGCCCACACGGCCGGCGAGACGATGTACTTGCGGTCCACGCGGGTCAGCAGCGCGTACTCGTCCTCGAGCTCGGCGAGCGCGACCGCGGGCAGCTCCGCCAGGCGGGTCTCCCAGGCGTTCATCGCGCCACCTCGGCGGCCACGCCCTGGGCGCCGACGCGCTCGACGGTGGGACGCTCGACCTGCGCGTGGAGCGTGTAGCGGACGTCCACCACGGTCGACTCGTTGAGGAGGTCGACCTTGCGGATGGTCGCGCGGTGGACCGTCGCGCCGAGCAGGGCCTCGAGGTACTCGCGCGCCCCCTCCTCCGTGGTGAAGGCCTGGTCGAGCACCATCTGCTGCTGGCGGCTGCGGGGCAGCAGGCGCGGGTTGTCACCCACCAGGATCACGCCGAGCAGCACCGCCATGAGCGTGAAGCTGAGCGACGCGGACAGCGCCGGGAAGCCGCCCAGCAGGCCGATCGCGATGGCCGTGAAGTAGTACGCGATCTCCGCGTGGTCCATCTCGGTCGATCGCAGGCGGATGATCGAGAGGACCGCGAAGATGCCCATGCCGAAGCCGAGCGAGATGTCCGCGTTGGTCATCGCGTAGGTCACGCCCATGACGCCCACGTTGATCGACAGGAACGCGACGATGAGGTCGCGGCGGCGATGACGGGGGAAGTACAGGCCGAAGACCATGATGGAGATCGCGATCAGGTCGGCGAGGATGAAGGCGTAGACGGGCATGGTGACCTCTCAGGTAGGGGGCGCCGGGTCTGCACCCCGTGCCGTTTGTTCACCAACAGTTAACCGAGCACACCTGGGAGAACCCTGGGAGCACCGCTGGAGTCGGCTGTGACGCCTGGCACCGCCCGTCACGGCCCACGCCCAGGCGCCTCCCAGCGAATCGTGAGGTTCCACGGCGATACTTGACGCATGCCTGAACGACGCATCCTCGTGATCGACGACGAGGACAACCTCCGCACCATGCTCTGCGCCGCGCTGCGCTACGCCGGCTACGAGGTGTCCGACGCCGCGGACGGCCAGAACGGCCTCAAGGCCGTGAAGGAGCAGCGCCCCGACCTCATCGTGCTCGACGTGATGATGCCCGGGCTCGACGGCTTCGCCGTGTGCCGTCGCCTGCGCGAGTCGGGGGACCGCACGCCGATCATCTTCCTCACCGCGCGCGACAGCGCGAAGGACAAGGTCGAGGGGCTCACCATCGGCGGTGACGACTACCTGCAGAAGCCGTTCAACCTCGACGAGCTGGTCGCGCGCGTCGAGGCCGTCTCGCGCCGCGTCGAGCACGCGCCGAGCGCGTCCGATGTGTACCGCATCGCCGACCTCGAGCTCGACGACGTGTCGCACCGGGTCACGCGTGCCGGCACGGAGATCCAGCTCTCGCCGACCGAGTACAACCTGCTGCGCCACCTGCTGCAGAACACCGGCCGCGTGCTGTCGCGCGGCCAGCTGCTCGAGGGCGTCTGGGGCTACTCGCGCGACGACGACCCGGGCGTGGTGGAGACGTACATCGGCTACATCCGCCGCAAGATCGACACCCACGAGCCCAAGCTCATCCACACGGTCCGCGGCGTGGGCTACACCCTGAGGGTGTCGTGACGGCCCGTGCCGGGCTGACGCTGCGTTCGAGGGTCCTCATCGGCCTCGGGGCCATCGCGGCGATCGCCATCGCGATCTCCATCGTGGTCACCGCGGTCACCCACACGTTCCTCATGAGCCAGCTCGACGACCGCCTCGCGACGTCCTCGGTGTCGCTGGGCTCGCGCGGCGAGCCGCGCCTGCTCACGGAGTGCGGCTCGGGCGACACCTCCGGGTCGGAGAGCGACGCCGAGCGCCCGTCGGACGTCTTCCGCGGCTACGTCGACGCCGCGGGAAGCTGCTTCGTCCTGTTCACCCCGACCACCATGGACGCCGACAACTCGTACCCGGTCCTCGACGACGTGACCATGCCCACCGAGGGCGGCGTGTACCTCACGGTGCCGTCCTCCGACGGCGACGACTCGTACCGGGTGCTCGCGCGGCCCGCCAGCTTCGCGTCCGGCGTCACCGAGATCACCGCCCTGTCGACCGAGGGTGTCGAGGCCGCCACCCACCGCCTCGTCCTGATCGAGGCGGCCGGCGTCGCCGCCGTGCTCGCGGGGCTCGCGGCCGTCGCGTGGTTCGTGATCTCGCTCGGGGTCAACCCCATGCGCCGGATGGTCGCGGCCTCGTCCCGGATCGCCGAGGGCGACCTCGACGTGCGGCTCGAGGGCGCCGGCCACGGTTCCGAGAGCGCCGAGCTCGCGACCTCGCTCAACGCCGTCATCGGGACCCTCACGGCCTCCCTCGAGGAGCGCGAGCGCTCCGAGGCTCGGCTCCGCGAGTTCGTGGCCGACGCCTCTCACGAGCTCCGGACGCCGCTCACCACCGTGCTCGGCTACGCGGAGCTCTACCGCCGCGGCGCGATCGCGCGCGACGAGGACGTCGCGGACGCATGGCGTCGCACCGAGGCGGAGGCCGAGCGCATGAAGCGCCTGGTCGAGGACATGCTCACGCTCGCGAAGTACGATGCGGAGCCCCAGCTCAACCCGATCCCGCTCGACCTCGCGCACGTGTGCGGCGAGGTGGTGCGCGATGCGACCGCCGCGCGCGAGGGCGTGACGTTCACGCTCGACGCTCCCGAGCCCGTCACCATCGAAGGGGACCCGGACCGGCTGCGCCAGGCCGTCATCAACGTGGTGACCAACGCCGCGATCCATGGCGGCGACCACGTCACGGTCCGCGTGAGGCAGGATGATGCGCTGGCTCGGATCGAGGTTCTCGACGACGGCCCGGGCATGGCGCCCGAGATCGCGGCGCGGGCCACCGAGAGGTTCGTGCGGGGGGATCACTCCCGCGCACGTGCCACGGGCGGCTCCGGCCTGGGGCTGGCGATCACCGCCGCGATCATCGCGGTGCACGGGGGCACCCTCACGGTCGAGTCGACCGAGGGGGACGGCACCACGGTGACCATCGCGCTCCCGGCCGCGCCGGCGCAGCTGTCAGGCGCGCGCTGAGGCCTGCGCCTCGAAGTTGGCGAGGATGGTCTCGCACTGCGGACCCATCGAGCTGGACATCAGCTCGAAGGCGCGAGCGTCGTCGCGGAGGTCGGGCATCCGCAGGGCGAGCAGGATGGTGTTGAGCATGCCGCGCGCGAAGAACTCCGTCGCCTCCTCAGCGGTGAACCCGGCCTCCTCGCGCACGATGCGGTAGACGTCGAGGAAGCACTCGCGCGCCTCGGGCCCGAACACCGGGTCCTGGCCGAGCCCGAACAGGTGCAGCAGGCTCAGCAGGATGCCGCGGTCCGCGACGAGCTCCCCGTACGCGGTGCCGAGCGCATGCTGGCGCTCGAGGTTGGACTCCTCGCCCGTGAAGCCGGCGATGATGTCGCGGAACGCGACGCGGAGCCGGCCGGTCGCGCGGCGGGAGACCTCGAGGAACAGGTTCTCCTTGGACCCGAACATCCGCACCACGTAGGCCTGCGAGATGCCGGCCTGACGCGCGATCGCGTCCGTGGTGCCGCCCGCATAGCCCTTGTCGCCGAACACGACCGTGGCGGCCGCGAGCACCTGCTCGCGCCTGTCATCGCTGGTCAGACGGCCTTCTTCCGCGCTCATGTTGACATGTTATCAGCCGATTACTTAGGGTGCGAGGCGTAGTAATCAATTGATTACTCACGATGGCTCCACAGACTTCCGGGGAGGGAACATGCCATCCACCACACGCCGGTCGCCGCTGGGCCTGGTGATCCTCGCGGCGTCGATCCCGGCCTTCATGGCGAGCCTCGACAACCTCGTCGTCACCAATGCGTTGCCGGTGCTCGCCACCGACCTCGACGCCTCGCTCGAGCAGCTCCAGTGGTTCATCAACGGCTACTCGCTCGCGTTCGCGAGCATGATCCTCATGGCCGTGGCGCTCGGCGACAGGTTCGGGCGTCGCCGCGTGTTCTCCAGCGGGATCGCGCTCTTCACGGTCGCCTCGATCCTGTGCGCGCTCGCCCCGAGCGCCGAGGCGCTCATCGCGGCCCGCGTGCTGCAAGGCATCGGCGGCGCGGCGCTCATGCCGCTGTCGCTCGCGATCCTGTCGACCAACGTCTCAGCCAGGATGCGGCCCATGGCGATCGGCATCTGGGGCGGCGTGGCCGGCCTGGGCGTGGCCGTGGGGCCGCTCATCGGCGGAGCGGTGGTCGAGGGCCTCACCTGGCACGCGATCTTCTGGCTCAACGTGCCCGTGGGCGTGGTGGCCCTGGCGCTGGTCCGCGCGTACCTGACCGAGGCCCGGGGCGACGCCGCGAAGCTCGACCTCGTGGGTCTCGCGCTCGGGATGGGTGCGGTGTTCGGCCTGGTCTTCGGGATCGTCCGCGGGAACGATGCGGGCTGGACCTCGGCGCAGGTCCTCGCCGGTCTGATCGGCGGCGGGGCCCTGCTGCTCGGCTTCCTCGCGTGGGAGCGCGGGCGCCGCGACGCGCTGCTGCCGCTGTCCCTGTTCCGCGACCGGTCCTTCTCCGTGGCGAACGCCGTGGGGCTCATGTTCTCGATCGGGATCTTCGGCGCGGTCTTCATCCTCATCCAGTTCATGCAGGTGGTGCAGGGCAGGTCGCCCCTCGAGGCCGGCGTGATGACCATGCCGTGGACCATGGCGCCGCTGTTCGTCGCGCCGCTCACCGGGTTCATCGCGCCGCGCGTGGGAACCCGTGCGCTCATCACGGGCGGGGTGGGGCTGCAGGCGGCCGGCCTCGCGTGGATCGGGCTGTCGCTCGACCCCGACGTCGCCTACGCGCGACTGGTGCCCGGGTTCGTCGCATGCGGCGTGGGCATGGGCCTGGTGTTCGCGCCGCTCGCGACGGCGGTCCTGGCCCGCATGCGCGACGAGGACCACGCGAAGGCCTCGGGCACCAACGCGACCGTCCGGGAGATCGGCGTCGCGCTGGGCATCGCGACCCTGACGGCGATCTTCACCGGGGTAGGCGGCGAGCTCAGCCCGACCGGCTACACCGACGCCGCGCAGACCGCGATGCTGTGGGGCGCGGCGATCCTGGCGGTCACCACCGTCGTCGCGACGCTGCTGCCGTCGCGCCGCGTCGAGCTCGGCGGGACGCCCACGCCGGCCACGGCCGGGACCCCCGCGGTCCTGGTGCCCGCCTGAGAGGAGCCGCACGCATCCGCCCGTCGCCGGCACGGCGGCGGGCGGATCGCGTCACCAGGGCGAGGGGCGGCCCTCGTCGCGCGTCGCATCGTCCGGCAGGCGGGGAAGCTCGCCGCCGCCCGCGCGGATGCAGAACCACCGCATCGGCTCCGGGCTGTCGGGCATGCAGCGCCACGTGCGCCAGACGCCCTGGCCCACGCGCACCGCGGTGCCCGGGCCCACGTCCACGATGTCGCCGTCGAGCGCCATCTGGCCGCGGCCCGCGAGGAAGACGTAGAGCTCCTCGATCGCCGCATGGGTGTGCCAGTAGCCGGCCTCCTCGCCAGGGACGAAGGCGTTGGCGGTCATGCCGATGTACTGCATCGTCAGCTCGTGATCGACCACGCGGCGGCCATCGCGCTGCGTGTGCGGCTGGAAGCCGCCGTGGTGATCGCGCCAACCGTCGAGCGCGCCCATCTCCAATACCTGGTAATCGCTCATCCGGCGACGGTAGCGCGCGCCCCGCTTGCGCAACAGATGTTAGTGACTAACATTTGAGGCATGACCACCCGTGCCGAGGCCACCAGGGCCCGCCTCCAGTCCGCCGCGCTCGACCTGTTCGAGGAGCGCGGCTACCGCGCGGTGACCGTCGAGGAGATCGCGGCGGCCGCGGGCGTCAGCCACATGACCTTCTTCCGCCACTTCCCCACCAAGGAGCGGGTGCTGCTCGACGACCCGTTCGACCCCGTCATCGCCGCCGCCGTCGCCGCGCAGCCGACCGGCATGCCCCCGATCGAGAGGATCGCGCGGGGGCTGGTCTCGCTCGCCCCGCTGCTCGACCAGGAGCCCACCGCGCAGGCGCGCCGCGCGATCGCCATCGCGGCGCGCGAACCCGACCTGCAGGCGGGCATGGCGGCCAACACGGCCGCCACCGAACGGGCGATCGTCGAGGCCGCCGCGACCGCCGGGGACGAGCCCGCCATGCGCATCGCCGCCGCGGCCTGCCTCGCGGCGGTCACCGCCGTGCTGCTCGGCTGGGCCACCGACGGGTCGACGCGCACCCTCGGCGAGCTCGTGAGCACGGCGATGACCACCGTGGTGCCTGCGCTCGCCGAGGCACAGGTCCCGGCCTTCGCGCGAGCGACGCCGTGAGCGCGCTGGAGATCGCCGGCGCGGTGCGGACCTACGGGGACCTGCGCGCGCTCGACGGGCTCTCGCTCACCGTTGCCCCGGGAGAGATCCACGCGATCATCGGGCTCAACGGCGCGGGCAAGACGACCGCCATGAAGGCGATCGCGGGGCAGACCAGGCTCGACGCGGGCGAGGCACGCGTCCTCGGCGCGCCCGTCGACGCCGCCGGCCCCGAGCTGCTCGCGCGGCTCGGCCTGGTCATCGACCAGCCGTTCGGCTACCCCGAGCTCACCGTGCACCAGAACATCGTGCACGCCGCCCGGCTGCACGGGCTGGGGCGCGACGCGGCCGCGAGCGCCGCATCGTCCTGGATCGCGCGCCTCGAGCTCCAACCCTGGGCCGCCCGCCGGGCGCGCGGGCTGTCGCTCGGCAATCGGCAGAGGCTCGGGCTCGCCTGCGCGGCGGCGCACGACCCCGATCTGCTGGTCCTCGACGAGCCGACGAACGCGCTCGACCCCGCGGGCGTGCTCCTGCTCCGCGACATGATCGTCGCGGCAGCCGCGCGGGGCGCGGGCGTGCTCGTGTCGAGCCACCATCTCGACGAGGTCTCGCGCATCGCCCACCGCATCACCGTGATCCACGCCGGGCGCGTGGTCGGCGCGCTGGAGCCCGGCCAGGCGGACCTCGAGCACCGGTTCTTCGAGATGGTCCGCGCGTGGGACGCCGCTCGTAGCGCGGAAGCCCGCACCCCCGCGGAGGTACGCGCATGAGGACGGCGCTCGACCTCCAGGTCGCCACCTTCTCCCGCTCGCTCACGGCGCGGCTCGCGACCGTCCTGCTGACGGCCTTCCCTCCGCTGATGTCGGTGGGCATGGTCGCCCTCGCACGCACGGCGGACGCCGCGGGACCGTCCGCGGCCAAGCTCGCGCCGTACCGCGACGGCCCGTTCGGAGAGACCGTCGCGGGGCTCGCCGGACAGGTCGTGGCGGTGGTCGCGCTCATCGGCGTCGGTTTCGCGGTGGCCTGGCTCGTGGGCCGCGAGTGGGCCGACGGGACCATCGGCTCGCTGTTCGCGCTGCCGGTGAGCCGCGCGCAGATCGCTCGGGCGAAGCTCCTGGTGATCGCCGCCTGGGCCGCCACCTGCCTCACGCTCGCGATGGCGCTGACGGCTGCGGCGCTCGCCGCCGTGGACCGAGGATCGTTCACCGGAGCGGTCGCGGCGCAGCTGGTCCGAGTCTGGGCCGCAGGGCTGATGATGGCGACGCTCGCGCTCGGCTTCGCGTGGGTCGCGGTGCGTTCGCGGGGCTACCTCGGAGCGGCCGGGGCGATCATCGCGGTGACGGCCGCGAGCCAGATCCTCGCGATGATCGGCGTCGGAGCGTGGGTCCCGTTCATCGCCCCCGCGATGTGGGCGGGCGCGGGCGGCCCGGAGGAGGCTTCCGCGATCGGGCCGGGCTCGCTGGTGCTCGCCGTCGCCTTCGCTGCGTTCACCGCGTGGGCGTCGGTGCGGGCGTTCGCCCGGGCGCGCCTCGACTGAGCCTTCGCAGCCGCCGGTGCGCGCTTCAGCCCTCGGCGTGCGCGTACAGGCGCTGGAGCTCCTCGAAGTGCGCGTCGGAGTCCACCGCGGGCGGCGTCCCACCTCCCAGGTGCAGCTCGAGCCTGTCGAGGTGCCAGTGCCAGCCCGCCGCGATGTCGGGGCTGTTGGGGTCGGGCGCGACGTGGTCGAAGGTCAGCGCCGCGCCGTCATGCAGCTCCGCGAGCGCGATGCGCACATGCCATCGCCCGCCGTAGCCGTCCCAGGCGTACTCGAGCGCATGCTGCTCGTCCCACGCGAGCACCTCGCCCGCGCCGCCGTCGGACATGGTCACCGCCCCGCCTGCGCGCGGCTCGAAGGCCGTGCGGAATCCCCATGCCGCGTTGCGGTCGGGGTCGGTGAGGGCCGCCCACACCTCGGCCGGCGGGCTGGAGAAGGTGCGCTCGAAGCGCAGGTAGTCGCCGTCGTCGGGCGAGAGGACGTGCCCCTCGTGGGCAGGGTCGAGCTGGTCCGGGTCCATGCCTGCCAGTGTCCCTCGCCTCCCGCCGAGCGCAACCGGAGAGGGGTAGCGTGCGAGCGTGACGCTGGAGGAGGCGGCGGCGCGGCTACGTGCGGCGGGCTGCGTGTTCGCCGAGGAGGAGGCGCGGCTGATCGCCGAGGCCGCAGGCGACGATCCGCGCGCCCACGAGTCGCTGGTGCGGCGGCGGATCTCCGGCGAGCCGCTCGAGGTGGTGGTCGGCTGGGCGTGGTTCGCCGGTCTTCGCATCCCGATCGCGCCCGGCGTGTTCGTGCCGCGCCGGCGCACGGAGCTCGTGGCGCGCCTCGCGACCTCGCTGACGCCTCCCGGCGGGAGGGTGGTCGACCTCTGCTGCGGCGCCGGCGCCATCGCGGCCGCGGTCGCCCACGCGCGCCCCGACCTCGCGGTGACCGCCGCGGACGTGGACCCGGCCGCCGTCGTCCTCGCGAGCCGCACGCTCGCGCCGCTCGGCGCATCGTGCCTCGTGTCCGACATGGACGGCGCGCTGCCCGATCTGGCGGGGCGCGTGGACACGGTGACCGCATGCCCCCCGTACGTGCCGACCGCGCAGATCGCCCTCATGCCCCGCGAGGCGCGCGACCACGAGCCGCGGCTCGCGCTCGACGGCGGGCCCGACGGGGCCGCGCTGCAGAGGGCGGTGCTGGCGGCATCGGCCCGGCTGCTGCGCGCGGGCGGCGTCGCGATCATCGAGACGAGCGAGGCCCTCGCCGCGCTCACGCTCGCGGCGGCGGCCGCTGCGGGCTTCGCGGCCGACGTCGAGCACGACGAGGAGCTCGGCGCCGTCGCGGTGATCGCGCGCCGCTAGGCGCCGACCAGCTCGGACTCGAGCCTCGCGTAGCTGGTCTCCATGCCGTCCGTCATGCCCGTGCCGAGCACGATGTCGCGCAGCTCCTGGCTGGGATAGGTGATGACCAGGCTCAGGAGCGTGCCACCCTCGACCGGCGTCAAGGTGAGCTCGTTGGTGGTGCCCGGCCCCTCCATCCCGATCATGTTCTCCGTGGTGACCTCGCGGTACGGGGAGGCGGACTCGAGCAGCTCGCCCGTGAAGCCGAACGGCGGCGCCCCGTCCGCGGGCCCGCCCACGGTCGGCGCCCACTCGTAGCGGTAGGTGTCGCCCACGTTCTCGGCGACCTCGCACACGGGCATCGTCCAGCCGTCCGGGCCCAGGAGCCAGCGCCTCATGAGGTCGGCGTCGTGGTGGGCACGCCAGACCTGCTCGACCGTGCCACGGATGACACGGCTCACGCGGACCTTGGTGTCGGACAGGAGCTGGGCCTCGACGGCGCGGCCCGCCGCGAAGGACTCGAGGTCCGCGAGCACCGCGTCCATCTGCGACATCGCGGAGCGCAGGCCCTCCTCCATACCCATGTCGACCACGGTCTGGAGCGCCTCGAGCGAGCCGAAGTGCGTGACGGACGTGAAGCGCGAACCCTCGGGCAGCGGCTCGAAGGTGAAGACCATCCGCATGGCGGGCAGCTCGGTGTTGTCGGTGCCGTCCTCGTTCGCGAAGCCGTCCTCGACCTCGAACGAGCGCGGAGCATCGACGGCGAGCCACTTCCAGTAGCCGGCGCTGCGCTCGCCGTCGGGCCCGGTCATGAAGTACTCGGAGCGGCCGCCGGGGGCGGCATCGTGCCGCGAGAAGGTCGCGGGCCACTCGACGGGGCCCCAGAACCGCTCGAGCTGGCGGGGGTCGAGGTACGCGGCGAACAGCCGCTCGACGGGCACGGCGTACTCGCCGACGACGGTGATGGTGAGGGCCTCGGGGTCGGAGGCGACAGAGGTGAGAGGCATGGCTGCTCCTTGGGGACGGCGTGTGGCGAGGACTTCAGGCAGGGGGAGGTGCGGGGGCGTCCGGGTTCGCAAGCACGGCATCGAGCCGGCCGAACCGCGAGCGCCACAGCTCCTCGAGCTGGGCGAGGAGGGAGCGGGCGCGCGCGATCTGCGCGGCATCGCCGCGGACGATGCGCTCGCGGCCTCGCGACCTCTTGCTCACGAGCCCGGCCCCTTCCAGGACCGCCACGTGCTTCTGCACCGCGGCGAAGGACATGTCGTAGGCCTGGGCCAGCTCCGTGACCGAGGCCTCCTTGGTGAGCGTCCGCCGCACGATGTCGCGGCGGGTCGCGTCTGCCAGCGCGTGGAAGATCCGGTCCACGTCGGCTTGTGAGAGCTCATCTACAACCATTTGGTTGCACGTTACGCCGGGCACGTCGAGGATGCAAGTCCTGCGTCCGCGCCGCCGCTCGCGTTGAGGGGTGCGGTTGCGCGGCGTGGCCACGCGGGACGCCGACTACGCTGCGGAGCAAAGAGGCCGGAGGGGGTCGCCATGGGGTTGCTGGACAAGCTGATCGCAGGCGGGGTGGTCGCAGCCGCAGGCACGGTGGCGGCGCTCCTGCTGAAGGACGCGGCGGAGACACGGCGCCGCAAGGGCACACCGGTCGCGTTCGACGATCGCCTCCCGCGCCACGACTTCGAGAGGCTGGTCGCTGCGGCTGCGTCCAGGGTGCCGCGGCTGAGCTCGTTCGACATCAGCGGACTCGCCGTGACGCTGCGCATCCGGTCCAACTCCGGCGTCTCGACATGGACGGCCGAGGCCGACTTCAACGACTACGGGACGCTCACGGGACGCTACTGGGTCACGTCGGCCAACGATCAGTCCCCGCTTCCGGGGTTCTTCGCCGACGCCGTCAGCGAAGCGGTCCAGCTCAGGCTCGGCTGACGCGCGGCCAGGGCGCCCCATCATGGGTTGGTACGCGCGCAGCACCTTCTCGATAGCGGGATGCGTGCTCGCAGGCATCCTCATGTCCTTCGGACAGACCGTGCTCCCCGAGGCCCTCAGCCCGCTTCCGAACTCGGCGACGCCGGTGGTCGCCCTGGCAGGCGCGGCGTCCCTCGCCGCGCGACAGCTCCGGGGAGCCGTCGCGCTAGGGGCGGCGGCCGGACCCGCCGCCATGGCGGCCTACTACGCCACGTCCCACGCGCGCGGCTATGGCGTGAGCATGTCCTACGTCGCGCTGTGGTGCACTGCGGGGATCCTGATCGGCGGCGCGACGGGCGCCGCGACCTGGCTGCTGCGCAACGGCGCGGGACGCCCCGCGTGGCTGCGCGCGACGGCGGCCGGCTGGCTGCCCGGGATCGCCGCAGGCGAGGCGCTCCACGGGCTGCTGCGCATCTCCGACACCACCCCCGCGGGCTACTGGTGGACCCAGCTCGGGCTCGGCGTCGCCCTGCTCGCATGGACCTCGGCGAGTCGCCTCGCGACCTGGACGTCACGTACGGCTGCGGCAGGCACCTCCGCGGTGGTTGCGGTAGCGCTGTTCGCGACGTTCGGGATGATCTGACGCCGCGAGGGACACGGGTCGCCGGCGTCGTCGCGCGACACAAGGACGGCGAGCGTCCCGACCGGGCGCGCGATACCCCCCTGGGGTACCGTCGGAGTCGGCCCCGGTACACCGACGTGCAAGGAGGCGACATGTCCACGTGGCGGATCCGGGACGCGCATGCCGAGGACCTCGAGGCGGTGGTGCGCCTGTGGGAGGCGTCGCGCACCCGAGGCGTCGAGCCGGTGTACGCGCTGGCCGAGGTGCTGACCTCCGCGACGGAGGACATCGCGGTGGTCGCGACCGCGAGCGAGGAGATCGTGGGCGCCGCCGTCGCCCGGCGCGCGCACAACCAGGCCTGGGTGGTGTTCCACGGCGTGGACGATGCGTGGCACGGCCAGGGCATCGGCCCCGGCCTTCTCGCGGCGGTCGAGTCGCGCGTCGCCGAGGCGGGACCCAGCACGCTGTCCGCGCTGGTGCCCGCGGAGCAGACCCACCTCGACGCCTTCCGCGATGCGGGCTTCGCCGAGAAGAAGGCCGTGCGCTACCTCGAACGGCGCATCCGCGTGCAGCGCGAGGAGATGGCGCTGCTCGAGGACCTGGGCGGGCGGGTGCTCCCCCGCGGCCTCTGGGAGTCCGTCGCGGGCATGCGGCGCGAGAAGGAGCTGATCGAGAAGCGCCTGGTGCTGCCCCTTGCGGAGCCCGCGCTCGCGGACCGCTACGGGGTCGCCCCGCCGCGTGCGGTGGTGATGTTCGGCCCGCCGGGCACCGGCAAGACCACGTTCGCCAAGGCGATCGCCTCACGGCTGGACTGGTCGTTCGTCGAGGTGTTCCCGTCACGGCTCGCGGCGGATCCCGGCGGCCTCGCGGGAGCGCTGCGGGACACCTTCCACAGGATCGCGGAGCTCGAGCATGCGGTGGTGCTCATCGACGAGGTCGAGGAGATCGCCTCGCACCGCCGGGGCGACCCGCCGTCGCCCCTCCAGGGCGTCACCAACGAACTGCTCAAGCTCATCCCCGCGTTCCGCGAGCGGCCCGACCGGCTGCTGGTGTGCGCCACCAACTTCATCCGCTCGCTCGACAGCGCGTTCCTGCGCCACGGCCGCTTCGACTACGTCATCCCGATCGGCCTGCCCGACGCGGAGGCGCGCGCGGCGATCTGGTCGCGCTTCATCCCTCCGGCGGCCGCGGGGGTCTCGGTGAGCGCGCTGGTCGAGGCCTCGGCGGGCTTCACGCCCGCGGACATCGAGTTCGCCGCGCGGCGCGCGAACCAGTCCGCGCTCGAGTCGGCGGTGGACGGCGGGGACGACGACGGCCCCGGCACCCTCGACTACCTCGCCGCGGCCTCGGAGACCCGGACGACGGTGTCGGACGATGCGGCACGCGAGTTCGCGGAGGACATCGAGGCCTTCGCGCGTACCTGACCCCCCCCGCTCCTGACAGTCGCAACGGAGCCGGTCCCGACACGCCGAGCCGAACCCGGGCATCGTCCCTTTTTTGCGGCGTGTCGCCGCGAGATCCGTTGCGACTGTCAGGGAGTGGTCAGCGGGCCTCGAGGACGTCCACCGTGAAGACGAGCGTCGAGCCCGCCGGGATGGGGCCCATGGGGCGGAAGCCGTAGCCGGACTCCGGCGGGACCACCAGCAGCAGCTTCGAGCCCACGGGCTGACCCACGATGCCGTCGACCCAGCCGTCGATGAGCGAGCCGTACGCGATGGGGAACGAGATGGACTCGCCGCGGTCCCACGACGAGTCGAACTTCGCGCCGTCCCACAGCCAGCCGCTGTAGTGGACGGTGATGTGCTGGCCCTCGGCCACGGCGGGACCGGTGCCCGCCTCGTGGACCTCGACGACGAGGCCCTCGGGCTTCTCCGCCCCGGCGAAGTCGATGCTGGGCGCGCCGCTGGCGTCGCGGGTGATGGTGGGCAAGGTCATGATGTCTCCTGACGTTCGGAAGCGCCCACCAGCCTAGGCGCGTCCCGCGCGGCGCACCTACGCTGGCGGCATGACCGACCACCTCGAGCACCTGCGCCGCGCGATCGCCGTCTCGCAGTCCGCGCGCGACCACGGCAACCACCCGTTCGGCGCCGTGCTGGTCGACGCCGAGGGACGCATCGTCCTCGAGGCGGAGAACACGGTGGTGACCCACCGCGACGCCACGGGCCACGCCGAGACCAACCTCGTGAGGCTCGCGAGCAACCAGCTCGATCCGGACGAGCTCGCCGGGTGCACCCTGGTGACCAGCTGCGAGCCGTGCGCGATGTGCTCGGGCGCGATCTACTGGTCGGGCATCGGTGCGGTCGTGTACGGCCTCGCGGAGACGGGCCTGCTCGCGATGACCGGCGCGCACGACGAGAACCCGACGCTCGCGCTGCCGTGCCGCACGGTGCTCGGTGCCGGCGCACGGGAGATCGCGGTCACGGGGCCGCTCCTCGAGGACGAGGCGGCCGTCCCGCACCAGGGGTTCTGGGACTGACGCGACCGCACGTCCGCCTCTAGCATCGGCTCATGACGCTCGCCACCAGCCTGGTGCTGGTCCTCGTGGCCGGACTGGCCTCGCAGCTGCTCGCCGCACGCCTGCGGATCCCCGCCATCGTGATCCTCATCGCGGTCGGTCTCACCATGGGCCCCTTCACGGGGCTGGTGACGGTGGATCTCGAGCCCGAGCAGCTCTCCGAGCTCATCGGGCTGGGCGTCGCGGTCATCCTGTTCGAGGGCGGCATGAGCCTGCGCTTCGCCGAGTTCCGGCGCGTCGGCAAGGGCATCCGACGGCTCACCATCCCCGGACCACCGGTCGCCATGGCGCTCACGGCCGGCGCCGCGCACTGGATCGGCGGCTTCGACTGGCCCGTCGCGCTGGTGCTGGGCGCGATCCTGGTGGTCACCGGGCCCACGGTGATCGCGCCGCTGCTGCGTCAGGCCGGCCTGCGGCGCGACTCCGCCGCGCTGCTGAAGTGGGAAGGCATCGTCAACGACCCCATCGGCGTCACGCTCGCCTTCCTCACCTTCCAGCTGTTCGCCCTGTCCGAGGGCGGCGTCGGCTCGATCCTGGGCGGGGTCCTGTACGCGGTGGTGGTGGGGGGCGGCCTGGGTGCGGGCGTGGGCCTCCTGCTCGGCGTCTCGTTCCGCCGGGGATGGGTCCCCGCGCATCTCAAGTCGCCCCTGCTGCTTGTCGCGGTCCTGCTGGTCGCGGGGCTGGGCAACCGGCTCCAGGACGAGACGGGGCTGTTGGCCGTCACCGCGATGGGCCTGGTGCTGGGCAACATGCGCCTGGCGGAGCGCGAGCAGCTGCTGCACTTCAAGGAGGGGCTCACGGTGGTCCTGGTGAGCTCGCTGTTCATCGTCATCCCGGCCACCCTCACGGCGGACGACCTGCGCGCGCTCGACTGGCGCATCGTCGCCTTCGTCGCGGCCCTCATGTTCGTGGTGCGCCCCGCGACCATCTGGCTGGTCACCATCCGCTCCGACGTGCCTGACCCCGACCGTCGGCTGCTCGCCTGGATCGCGCCGCGCGGCATCGTTGCCGCCGCCACCGCCGGCTCCTTCGGGCCCGCGATGGTCGAGGCGGGCTACCCCGACGGCGCGCAGCTGGTGCCCACGGTCTTCCTGGTGATCATCGTCACGGTGGTCGCGCACGGCTTCACCCTGGCCCCGCTCGCGCGGCGGCTCGGGCTGACCACGGGCGCCCGCAACGGCCTGCTGCTGGTCGGGGCCTCACGATTCGCGCTCGAGCTGGCGGAGGCCCTCACCAAGCGCGGTATCCAGGTCACCGTCGCCGACGGCCGCTACCAGAGCCTCCAACCGATGCGCATGGCGGGCGTGCGCACCTACTTCGGCGAGGTGCTGTCCGAGCACGCGGACGATGCGCTCGCCGAGTCCGGCGTGAGCCACGTCCTCGCGGCCACCGACAACGACTACTACAACGCCCTGGTCGCGCGCAGCCTGGGCACCGAGTACGGCTTCCACCGCTCGTTCCAGCTCGCTCCCGCGGAGGGGACCGGTGAGCGCCGCGCCCTCACGTTCGAGCGTCGCGCCTCCTACGCGTTCGACGGCAGGACCGACCTCGCGACGCTCGACGCCCGCGTCGCAGACGGGTGGCGCATCCACGCGACCCACCTCACCAAGCAGTACGGGCTGCGCGAGCTCGCGCAGCGCTTCGGCGGCGACGCCGAGGCGATCCCGGTCGGCGCGATCGACGCCTCGGGCGCGTTCCGGCTCGTCTCGCCCGATCAGCGGTTCCTCCCCATGCCCGGGTCGACCTTCCTCTACCTGGGCGCGGGACGCCAGAGCGCGACGGGCGCCGTCCCGCAGGTGGACGATGCGGTGGCCGGGGGCGCCTCCTAGGCTCCCCGCCGCCCCCACTCCTCGAGCAGCGCGAGCTCGCGCTCGCGCGTGAGACCGCCCTCCACGTGCCGGTCGAGTCCCAGCGCCCGCTCCTCGGCAAGGATGTCGCGGATGGACTCCATGAGCGAGCGGCGGCGGCCGCCCGTCGCGGAGAACCGCGCCCCCGAGTGGTAGCCCGTCCGCGCCGCACCGCCGTCGTCGGGCACCCACAGGGGAAGCGAGCCCGGGCCCTTCCACGGCGCGACGCCGTGCTCGACCAGCCAGGAGCCGTCGACGTCGACCTGCGGACCCACGGCGGCGGCGACCTCGCGCGCGAGCTCGACCACGTACGCGAGCTCGCGCTGCTCGCCCACCACGTTGAACGGACCCGCGACGCCCGCCTCGATCGCGTCGAGGTTCCATGCCGCGAGATCGCGCACATCGACGAGCTGCCACGGATGCGCGGGCGCGGCAGGCACCAGCATCGGGCCCGACCCCGCCTGCGCCGCCCGACGCGGCCAGTACGCGAAGCGCTCCGTCGGGTCGCCCGGGCCGATGATCACGCCCGCCCGCACCAGCAGCGCCTCGGGCGCCTCCACCAGGGTGTCCAGCTCGCAGCGCACCTTCGCGGCGTCGTAGCGCGAGCCGTCGACGCGCTCGTCCGGGCCCGCCGGCTCCCGCAGAGGCGCGTCCTCCGCGATCAGCTCGCGGCTCGGCGCGTACGCCGCGACCGAGGAGACGTAGGTCCAATGCAGCGCGCGCCCCGCGAGCGCCTGGGCGGCCTCGCGCACATGGCGCGGCTGCCAGCTCACCTCCACGACCGCGTCCCAGTCGCGTCCCGCGACCTCGCGGTAGGCGTCGCGCCGGTCGCGATCGGCGGTCGCGAGCGTGGCCCCGGGGGCCACGATGCCGGACTCGCCGCGCGCGAGGCACGTGACATCCCACCCGCGCGCGACCGCCTGGGTCGCGATCTCGCGGCCGAGCCAGGCGGTGCCGCCGAGCACCAGGAGATCGGTCATGCCGCCAGGCTATCGGGCGGCTCGCGCCGCGCGTACGGCAGGGTCAGGCCTCGCCGTCCCAGTCGTAGAACGGGCGCACCTCGAGCACCCCGTGACGCGCCATCGGGTGGTCGATCGCGATCGCGATCGCCTGGTCCAACGAGTCGCACTCCAGGATGTCGATCCCCGCGATCGCCGCGAAGTCGCGATGCAGGGCACCGGGGACCACGGTGGTGCCGCCGTGACGCACCCGGACCACGCGCGACTCGGAGACGTCGACCAGGCGGTCGCCCCACACGCGTGCGCCGCTCGCGTCATGGGTCGACACCCAGCGATCGATGTCGTCCGGGCCGTCCGCGGGGTCGTCGATCTCCTCGGTGCAGACCAGCAGCAGGTACCTCATGGCATACCTCCTCGAGGCGCGCGCCGTGCGCGGGACCCTCCCCTGCATCGTCCCACCGCGCGCCCGCGCACGCACCGACGTAGCGTCGACAGCATGACCTCGACTGATGAGATCCGCACCGCACGCCGGCTGGGCGTCTCGGGCCTCCATGTCGCGCCGCTCGGCGTGGGGGCGATGCTCATGGGCACCAGGACCCCCGAGGACGAGTCGCGGCGCATCCTCGACCACTTCGTCACCGAGGTGGTGCCACGCTTCGCCGCTCCGGACGGCGCGGCGGTGCCCGGCATGATCGACACCGCCGACTGCTACTGCTGGTGGGAGGACGAGGGTTCGATGGGCGGCCATTCCGAACGCCTCCTGGGCCAGTGGCTCGCGGACTCCGGGGCGCGCCCGAGCGTGCACCTCGCGACCAAGGGATCGGGCATGCTCTCGAGCGTCGACGGGGTCTTCGTCGACGGCGCCGCCGACTGGGACGTGGCCCGGACGCGCTACGTGGGGGCGGGTGCGAGCACCCTGCGCGACTCCCTCGCGGGGTCCCTGGGGAGGCTCGGGCTCGACGCGGTGGACCTGTACTACGTCCACGTCGACGACCGCCGGACGCCGCTGCGCGAGACGCTCGGGTTCCTCGCGAGCGCGGCCGAGGCGGGCCTGGTGGGCTCGTACGGCTGGTCGAACGTGCCGGCGTGGCGCCTCGCGGAGATCCGCGCGCTGTGCGAGTCCGAAGGCTGGCCTCAGCCCGTCGCGGTCCAGCAGCAGCACAGCTACCTGCGTCCGCGCGCGGGGCTCGACAGCCGCAGCATCGTGAGCTCCGAGCAGCAGGACTACCTCGCGGAGCACCCCGACCTCCAGCTGGTCGCCTACTCGCCCGTGCTCAAGGGCCTGTTCTCCGCACCCGAGCGGCGCGACCCCGCCTTCTGGGCGATGGGTGCGTATGCGGGCCCCGACGCGAAGGCGCGGCTCGCCGCCGTGGACCGCGTCGCCGCCGCGACCGGCGCGACCGGCAACCAGGTGGTCCTCGCGTGGCTGCTCGCCCAGGAGTCGCCCACCGTGCTGCCGCTCGTGGGCGCGCGCACCTTCGACCAGTACCTCGAGTGCGCCGAGGCGATCGACGTCGCGCTCAGCGCCGAGCAGCTCGAGGAGCTCGGCGCCGCTGGGGCCTGAGGATCCCGGTCACCCGACCGCCCGGTCGCGCACGGGCTCCCCTGGCGAGACCGACCACTCCCGCGTGGGCGAGATCGCCTCGACGAACGCCGCATCGTGGCTCGCCACGACGAGCGCGCCGCGATATCCGGCGAGGGCCTCGACGAGCTCCGCCTGCGAGTCGAGGTCGAGCGAGTTGGTCGGCTCGTCGAGCACCAGGAGCTGAGGCTCCGGACGCGCGAGCAGGACGCACGCGAGGAACGCGCGGAACCGTTCGCCTCCGGACAGCGTCCCGACCGGAGCCTCGGCGCTCGCGCCACGGAAGCGGAACCGTCCCAGCAGGTCGCGGATCTCCTGCGGCGCCGCACCGGGCGCACGCCGGCGCACGTTCTCCAGCACGGTCGCCGCCTCGTCGAGCCCCAGCAGGCGCTGCGGGAGGATGCCGACGGGCACCCCCACGCGCGCCGTCCCGCGCTCGGGCGCGAGGTCCCCCAGCAGGGTCGCCACGAGCGTGCTCTTGCCCGCGCCGTTGCGTCCCGCGAGGTGGATGCGCTCGGGGCCGCGCACGATCGCATCGAGCGTCGCGCCGGTGCGCGTCGTGAGCGCCTCGGCCTCGAGCACCAGCCTGCGCGCGGGGACCTCGGTGCCCGGGAGGTCGATGCGGATCGCGCGGTCGCGCGCGATGGCAGCAGGGGCGTCGTCCAGCCTGCTGCGCGCCTCGGCCAGCCGCTGCTGGTGGACCTTCCTCACCCTCGCGTCGGTGCGCTCCGCCTGCTGCTGCTTCGCATCCGCCGCGAGGCCCACCACGCGGCGCTCCGCGCGTGCCTTCTCCCCGGCGCGGCGCTTGCGGCCCGCGCCCTCGACGTGCGCGGCGAGCGCGCGGGACTGGCGGGCGACCGTGGCGGCCGCCGCCGTGACCGCCTGCGCGGCCGCGGCGTGCTCGACCCCGCGAGCCTCCTCGAAGGCCTCGATGCCGCCTCCGAACGTCAGCGCATCGACGGTGCGGTCCTCGCGCTCGCGGAGCTCGACGATGCGGTCGACGCCGGCGAGGAGCGTGCGGTCGTGGCTCACCACCAGCGTCGCGCCCTCGCGCGCACGCAGCTGGTCCGCGAGCGCGGCGCGGGCCTGCGCGTCGAGGTTGTTGGTCGGCTCGTCGAGCACCAGCAGCCCGGGCCGCGCGAGCAGCGCCGCGGCGACCGCGAGGAGCACCGCCTCGCCGCCGCTGAGCCCGCCTACGGGCCGGTCGAGCTCGGCAGGGATCCGCAGCGCCCCGAGCATCGCGGCCGCGCGCTCCTCGACCGTCCAGTCGTCCGCGAGCGCCTCGTGATGCGCAGGATCGGTCGAGCCCTCGAGGATCGCGTGCAGCGCGGCGCGACGCTCGGCGATGCCGAGCACGTCGGCGACCGTCGCACCGGTCGCGAGCGTCACGTGCTGCGGGACATGCGAGATCGACGCGGGACGGACCACGGCGCCGGTGGTCGGGGCCAGCTCTCCGAGAGCGAGCCTCACCAGCGTGGACTTGCCGATCCCGTTGCGTCCGATGACGGCGGTGACGCCGGGCGGCACCGCGAGCGCGAGGTCGGCGAAGAGCGCGCGGCCGTCGGGCCACGCGAAGGAGACGTGCGAGAACGTGAGCGAGGGCATAGGGAGCTCCGAGGGGTCTGGAAGGTGCAGGCGACCTGTGGCCAGACTCGTGGTCCGGCGTCCCTAGAGCTCCAACGTTCCTCCTCGGCGCCGACCCTCGCGGCGCACCCGCACCAGGGTGCGCCACGCCTCGCCCGCCGTCAAGCCGCTGCCAGGACGGGCGTAGGGTGAGGAAGGCGCACGTGCCGATGCGACGCCGCGGAAGAACCGCCCGCGTCAGCCGGTTGAACAGGTGGCATGTCACAGACCTTCGCCTCGCTGCGCTTCTTCAACTACCGCCTGTGGTTCGCAGGCGCGCTCGTGTCGAACATCGGCACCTGGATGCAGCGGGTCGCGCAGGACTGGCTGGTGCTCACGGTCCTGAGCGACAACTCGGGCACGGCGGTCGGCATCACCACCGCGCTCCAGTTCCTCCCCTTCCTGCTGCTCTCGGCCTGGGCGGGCGTGGTCGCGGACCGCATGGACCATCGCAAGCTGCTGGTCATCACGCAGCTGGGGCAGGGCGTGCTGAGCCTCGCGCTCGGCGCGATGACCCTGCTGGGCCACGTCGACCTGTGGCACGTCTACGTCTTCGCGTTCCTGCTGGGCATCGTGTCCGCCTTCGACGGCCCCGCGCGTCAGACGTTCGTCTCCGACCTGGTGCCGCCGGCCAGCCTGCCCAACGCGGTGGGGCTCAACAGCGCGTCCTTCAACGCCGCCCGGCTCATCGGCCCGGGACTCGCGGGGCTGCTCATCGCCGTGATCGGCAGCGGCTGGGTCTTCGTGCTGAATGCCGTCTCCTACGCGGCGACCATCATCGCGCTCGCCATCATGCGCGGCGGGGAGCTGCAGCGCCAGGAGCGGGTCGCCCGCGGCCGCGGACAGCTGCGCGAGGGCGTCAAGTACGTGCGACGGCGGCCCGACATCATCGTCATCCTGGTGGTGGTCGGCGTCGTGTCGGCCGTGGGCCTGAACTTCCAGATGACCAGCGCTCTCATGGCGGCCAACGCGTTCGACAAGGGCGCCGGCGCCTACGGGCTGGTCGGCTCGGTGACAGCGATCGGCTCGCTCGGAGGCGCGCTGCTCGCGGCGCGTCGCAGACGGCCACGGCTGCGGCTCGTCGTGGGAGCGGCCTTCGCGTTCGGCGTCTCGGCGACGCTCATGGCGCTGTCCCCCACGTACGAGGTCTACCTGGTGACGTGCGTGCCGGTGGGCTTCACCGCGCTCACGATGCTGACGTCGGCGAACGCGACGGTCCAGACCACCACGTCGCCGCGCATGCGCGGCCGCGTCATGGCGCTCTACATGATGGTGCTCATGGGGGCGACCCCCATCGGCTCGCCCGTGGTCGGCTGGATCGGCGAGCACGCGGGCCCTCGCTGGTCGATCGGCGTCGGCGCCGTCGGGGCGCTCGCCGTGTCGCTCGGGGCGGCCGCCTGGGTGGTCCGCGACTCGCGGCTCACCGTGAGCTACCAGCTGAGCCGGCCGTTCGTCCGCGTGCGCTACCCCACCCCGGCGGAGCTCGAGAAGGAGACGCGGGTGCGGGCGGCCGAGGACATCCTCGCGCAGCAGCTCGAGGACCGCTCCGCCCAGCCCTGACCCCGAGGGCCGCGGCGGGGGAGCACCGCCTGACGCGCCCCGGGTGTCGCGCACCCCGGGCCGCGTGAGCATACTGGGCGAGGGAGGTCCTTCATGGAGCAGCAGGACTCGTACAGCGGCGACTACATCGCCTCGTGCCGGTGGCGCATCGAGGCGCAGGTCGCCGCGTTCGACCTGCTCCGCGCGCAGGCGCCCACGGACGGCTCGATGGACGGCTCGATCCAGGACATCGAGGACGAGTACTTCAACGCGATGGCCGGCCAGCTCGAGGGGATGTTCGCGTACCGCGACCCGGCGATCGCCCCCGACGGCCCGGGGCCGCTCGCGGAGCTGCGCGCCGTGGTGGCCGCGCTCAACGGCAACGGGGGACGCTTCGAGCCGCCCGAAGGCTCGGGGCTCGACGCCGGGAGCACGGTGCTGGGAATCGACCCGGGCGATGCGATCCGCCTCGACCGCGACGGCTTCCAGGAGCTCGCGGACGCGTTCTTCGACGCGGTCGAGGACGCCTACGTGGGCGACGACCAGGACTAGCCGTGAGGACCGGTGCGGCGCCTGGCGGCGGCGCGTCG
>NZ_BBLV01000018.1 GCF_000971115.1 Demequina gelatinilytica
GCGAGCCCGGTGCCCTCGGTCAGCGGCGACACCAGCATCCACCGGATGCCGTAGCGGTCCACGCAGGTCGCGAACAGCTGCCCCCAGAACTGCGCGATCGGCCCGAAGGTCTCGAGCGCCCCCTCCGACAGCCGGCCGTGGAGCTCGCGCAGCGCGTCCTCGTCGTCGAGCTCGAGGTTGATCGACATCGCGTTGCCCGCGACGAGCGTGTGCCCCATCGACGGCAGGATGTCCGTGCCGTGGATCTGGTGGCCCCCCACGGTCGGGAGGGCGACATGCATGACCCGTACGCCCTCCTCCTCCGGCAGCTCGGGCGCACCCGGACCCGGCGGGATGTCCCGCATCCGCTGCAGCGGCGCGGAGTAGTCGCCCCCGAACACGTCCCGGTAGAACGCGAAGGCCTCCTCGCAGGTGCCGTCGAAGTTGAGGTACGTCGAGACGCTGGCCATGATTCCTCCCGGGCGGGTACGGCGACGATGCCACCGGCCAGGCTACGTCCGGCGGGGACGATGCGCGAGGCCGCCCGCGCATCGTCCCCAGGTCCGCGTCAGCGGGCCGTGAACGGGAACGCGATGTCGCACACCGGGTCGGTGGGCGCCGCCGCCATCACGTCGGCGAAGTAGACCTCGCGGGACGGGAGGTCCTCGCGCATCGAGCCGTGAGCCAGCACCCATTCGGCGACCGCGTCGTAGGCGTCGAGGATGTCGGGGAACTCGACCTCCGCCGCGGCGAGGGTGGTGAAGGCCTCCTGGTGCGCGGGCTCGAGGCGGATGGAGATCCCGTCCGCGGGCCTGGCGTCGGGGGAGACGACGATGCAGGCCTCGACGAGCGCGCTCGAGTCGGGCGTGACGCTGCCGTGGTAGAGCACGTAGGTCGGCTCGTCGACGGTGGTCGTGAGCGCGCGGAGGCCGGGATGGGCCTCGGCATGCTGGAAGAGCGTGGAGAACGCCTCCATGATGAAGGCCTCCAGCTCGGGCTGGTAGAGCTCGCGGCCGATGACGGCGAGCGTCCGCTCCGGGACGGTGCGGGTCGAGATGTCCATGGCTGCTCCCTGCTGTCGCAGTTGTCGGGTGAGGTAGCGGCCGATCCCCCGACGCTCGTCATGGCGCCTCTCCTGCGCGGCCCACCAGCCGGTGAACGCCTCCACGGCCTCCTCGGGCCCCGTCGCGTGGTCGAGGACCTCGCGGATGACGGGGAGCGGGACGTCCATGCGACGCATCGTGCCGATGAGCGTGGCACGCCGGACCTGGTCCGGCGCGTACCAGCGGTACGAGGTGACGGGATCGACCCGCACGGGGGCGAGGATGCCCTGCTCGTCGTAGTGCCGCAGCGCCTTGACGGTCAGGCGGCTCAGAGCGGCGAGCTCGCCGATGCTGAGAAGCTCATCCGAGTGCATGCCCTCACCCTGGACCCTCCCCCCATGGGAGGGTCAAGGGCAGGGTGCGGTCAGCCCTCGACGCGGTGCTGGTCCACGTGCTCGTCGCGGATCTCGCGGTGGGTGGTGTTGCTGCGCTGCTGGTTCGCGATGAGCGACACGATGATCGCGACCACGCCCGCGCCCATGCAGATCCAGCCGATCATCACGAGGTCCACCGCGTCGACGGAGTCGTTGATCGCGAACGCCGCGATCGCGCCGACCACGATGAGGAAGATTCCGGTACCCAGAGCCATGATGCGTTCCTCCCACGAGCCCTTTCCGCGCCGCCGGACCGTCCGGCGGCGGGGCGCCTCAGCGCGGACCCGCCAGGATCGACAACGCACGTGTGCCAGGGACGATGCCCGGAGGCCTCGCGGAGCACCCGTTCATCAAGCCGATCTACCAGGCACGATGAAATCGCTCGGAGGTGGGAATAGGGGGCCGGGATCAGCCCTCGTCGTCGGCGATGATCGCGCACGCCTCGCGGTTCAGCGCCTTGAGGCCCTTCGCCTCGAGGACCACGCTCTGGAGCAGCTCCTCGCCGCCCACCTCGAGGACCACCTGAGCGCTGGTCTCGCCGCCCCCCGCCGGGCAGGTCACCACCCCGAGCGGGAGGGTGACCACCGCATCGTCCCCCGGCGTGAGCACGACGTCGATGCCGACGGCGTCGACGCGCTCGAAGTACGGCGAGAAGACGGTGCCGCCCGAGACCTTCACCGGCTCGCTCGACGGGTTGCTCAGCGTGACCTCGAGCGCGCGCGTCGCGTAGACATGCTCGGGCACCTGGGCGGGTGCGGCGGTCGCGAGGATCGGGTAGGTCGGCGCTCCGGAGCAGCCGGCGAGGACCGGCACGGCCGCCGCGACGATCAGGGCGGCACGGCGCAGGGGACGAGGCGGCATGGGAGCCATTCTGGACCGTCGGGCCCCGCCCCGATACCGGCGAGCGCCGTCGCGCCGCTGCGCCCGGCCCTCGCGGGACCCCCTACAATGGGTGACGCACGGCCTCCGGGCCGTTCACGCGGGTGTAGTTCAATGGTAGAACTTCAGCTTCCCAAGCTGATAGCGCGGGTTCGATTCCCGTCACCCGCTCGCTGGCGAAGGCCCCTCCTACGAGGGGCCTTCCGCATTCTCGGAGGCGGTCGCCGCGGACCCGGCGGCACCGGTCCGGCGATCGACGCCGACCGCGACCCCCACCGCGAGCTGCCCCGCGGCGAACGCGAGCAGCAGCACCAGGGTGGGCGTCCATGACCCGGTCGACTGAGCGAGCACGCCCGCGACCACGGGACCGGCGGCGGCGAGCAGGTAGCCGACCGACTGCGCCATGCCGGACAGCTGGGTGGTCTCCGCCGAGGTCCGCCCGCGCAGGCTCATGAGCGACAGCGACATGACGAGCGAGGCGCCGGAGCCCACTCCCGCGATCGTGATCCAGACCAGCGGGGCGCCGGGCGCGGCCAGCAGACCCGCCATGCCGATGCCCAGCGGCACCGTGGCGGTCACCGCCGCGCCGACCTGGCTGCTCGGGCGCATCGCGAAGGGGATCAGCAGGCCGCCGCCGATCCCGACGATCTGGTAGACGAACAGGTGGATGCCCGCCGTGTGGGCCGAGACGCCGAGCGAGGCCTCGATGGTCGGGAGCCACGTCACCAAGACGTAGAAGCTGGTCGCCTGCAGGCCCATGAAGGCCGTGACCAGCCACGCCGTCCCCGACCGCCACGTGCTCGCATGGGCGAGGTGCGCCTCGGCCACCGTCGCGGCGGGGTCATGCGCGACGCGCGTCCGGAGCCACCACACGACGACGATGACGGCGAAGGGCGCAGCCCACACGCCCAGCGAGAGCCTCCAGGTGCCGATCTCCGCGAGGGGCACCGCGACCGCCGCACCGATGGCCGCCGCACCCGCGATCACGGCCGAGTAGGCGCCCGTCGCGACCGCGATCCTGTCGGGGAGGTCGCGCTTCACGATGACGGGCACCAGCACGTTGCCGATCGCGACGGTCGCGCCGATCACCGCGGTGCCGAGCCACAGGCCTGGCGCACCGGTCCACGACCGCACCACGACGCCGATCACGAGCCCCGCGAGCGCCGCCAGCAGCGTCCCTTCCGCCCCCCACCGACGCGACAGGCGGTGGACCAGGGGCGAGACGGCCGCGAAGCCCAGCAGCGGCAGCGCGCCGAGCAGCCCCAGAGCGCCCTCGCCCAGGCCGAGATCGGCGCCGATGTCGCCGAGCACGGGGCCGACGGCGGTCTGCGCGGGACGCAGCGCGAGCGCGACCACGTAGACCGCGAGCGCGGCCGCGAGGCTGCCCCGCGAGCGCGCGGTCATCGGTCCGACGGGACCGGCGCCGCCTCGTCCTCGGACGGCGTCGGACGACCGGCGCGCAGGGGCCGGGCGCCCGCCCACGCCACCATCGCGACGCCGACGACGATGAGCACGTCGCCGACGCTGAACGTGTTGGCGAGGGGAAGCGGCTCGGGCCACGCGAACACGTCGCCCAGCCAGGGCAGGACGGGGCTGTCCATCACGGCGGTGTTGGCGAAGGCGTGGTCGGGGTCGATGCCGGCGGCGGCGGTCGCCGCCGCGCTCGCCGGCAGCACGCCGCCGTTGAGCGCGATGGTCACGCCGTTCGAGACCGCGCCCGCGGCGACGACCAGCACGCCGGGCACGGAGCGGTTGAGCCACAGGAAGGCCAGGGCGGCGACGTACGTCGCGAGGTGCAGGGCCGGGGCGAAGCCGTCGGGGAGGGGAACGTCGATGAGGACGATCTGCGCGCCGAGCGCCGCCCAGATGAGGATGGGGAGGCGCCAGCTTCCCAGCAGCAGGCCCGCGGGCCACCGCAGCGCGACAAGGGGCGACAGCACCGCGAGGAGGCACGCCGCCATGACGAGCACGTCAGGCCCCCTCGCCTGGCCCGCCGGCGTCGGCGCGCGCGGGTGCGACCGCGGCAAGGTAGGCGTCGAGCTCGGCGGCCACGACCGGCATGCCCAGGTGGTAGCCCTGGCCGATGACCTCGCCCAGGCCCCGGAGCTCGTCCACGGTGGCGGCATCCTCGATGCCCTCCGCGACCACGCGCAGATCGAGCTCGAGGGCGAGCGCGATGGTCGAGCGCACGATGATGAGGTCGTGGTGGTCGGCACCGATGTTGCTGACGAAGGAGCGGTCGATCTTGAGCTCGTCGATCTCGAGGCGCTTGAGGTAGCTGAGCGAGGCGTTGCCGGTGCCGTAGTCGTCGATCGCGATCGACACGCCGAGGTGGCGCAGGGCCCTCAGCACAAGGTCGGCACGGGCGGGATCCGACAGGATCGCCGTCTCGGTCACCTCGAGCACGAGCGACGAGGCGGGCACCCCGTGACGCGCGAGGACGAGCGCGACCTGCTGCGGCAGGCCCTGGTCCGAGAGGTGGCGCGCCGACAGGTTCACCGCGATGCGGAAGTCGTGGCCCGCGGCGCGCCACCGCGCGACCTGGGCGAGCGACTCCTCCAGCACGAAGGCGGTGAGCGGGAAGATGAGCCCCGAGTTCTCGGCAAGGGGGATGAACTCGTCGGCACGCACGAGCCCGCGCTCGGGGTGCCGCCAACGGATGAGCGCCTCGACGCCCACGACGCGACCCTCGGCCAGCGCGACCTGCGGCTGGTAGACCAGGTGGAGCTGGCCGGAGTCGAGCGCTCCACGGAGGTCGGCGAGCAGGCGCAGCCGCTCGACCGTGTTGATGTCGAACTCCGGGGAGAACGTGCTGATGCGGTCGCGCTCGAGCTTCGCGTGGTAGAGCGCGATGTCCGCGTTCTTCATGAGCGCCTCGCTGTCGTCGCCGTGCACCGGGGCGGCCGCGACGCCCGCGCTGGCTCGCACGAGCAGCTCGAGGCCGTCGATGCGGAGCGGCTTGTCGAGCGCGGCCAGCAGATCGGCGGCGACCTGGCGCGCCTCGACGACGGAGCCGTGGACCGCGACCGCGAACTCGTCCCCGCCGAGGCGATGGACCGAGGCCGACTCGGGCGCGACGTCGACGAGGCGCGCGGCGACCTGCCGCAGGATCTCGTCCCCCACGGGATGGCCCAGGGTGTCGTTGAAGTCCTTGAAGTGGTCGAGGTCGAGCAGGACGAGGCCCGGACCCTTGGCGACGACGGCGCCGCGCGCCTCGAGCGCGCGGTCGAGCTCGTAGTACAGCTGGCCGCGGTTCCGCAGCCCGGTCAGCGAGTCGTGGGTGGCGTCATGCGCATGACGCGCGGCCGCGGCGGCGAACATGTGCGCCGCGACGACGGGCGCTCCCAGCAGCACGAGCGCGGCGACGCCGTCCGCGGCGACGTCCGCCGCCACGCCGCCGACGCAGAGCAGGACCATGTTCATCAGGAGGAAGTCGCGCAGGTCCTCACGGAGCACCCGGCCGATGGGCAGCCCCGACGACAGCGAGATCACGCCCGCCACGAGGACCCAGTTGGTCCCGATCATGCACAGGCCCGCGGCGAGCAGCGACGGGATGTGCGCGGGATGCGCCGGGTCGGGCGCGCCGAGCAGGGCCGTGCCGGACAGGGCCGCGTACACGACGGCGGCCACGAGCACGCTCACCGCGTACTGCGCGGTGTTGAAGATCGACTTCCGGGGGTCGCGTCGGTGCACCGCGTCGTCGAGCAGGCTGGCCGCCACCTGGGTGAGGACCGCGACGACGACGCCGGCGACGGGAACGAGCGCCAGCACGAAGGGCGCGGACGTCGACAGGGTGCGCGCGTCGCCCGCGCCGTGCAGCAGACGGATCGGCTTCACCTCGCCGGTGATCGCCGCCACGACGAGGAACACGGTGGGCCACACCGCACCGGCATGCACCGCATGCGTCCACGGGGTCGCCACGAGCATGGTGAGCACACCCGCGTAGCCGAGCACGCAGACGGCGATGATGTAGGCCGTCAGGCGCGACGACGGCGGCGCCGGGACATGCGTCCCGGCGCCGCTGTCTGGACCGTCTAGGGTCACGCCCACTTCCATCCGGCGCCCGCCACCACGGCGACCGCGATCAGGGTGCCGGCGCCCGCGGAGGCCTTGACGATCGCGCTGTTCTTCATCTTGGTCCACTTGTTCATGATTCTCTCCCTTGTGTCGACGACGCCGTTGGCAGAGACGGACCGTTCGAACGGCTGAGGTGTCCGAAATGTCCGATTATCACCACACACGACATCGTCCTGCCTGGTTGTCGACCGGATAGGCCCCGGTCGATGGTCATTCTGTCCCATCACCGCCAGGCCCGCCAGGGTCATGCGGGTGACGACACCTTAAACGAAGCACAGCCACCCGGTCCTCACGCGCGTGCCTGGGCCGGCAGACCGTTGGCACGGATCAGCATCTCCTCGACCACATCGGCCGGTCCCGGGCGCCCCACGTGATAGCCCTGCGCGACCACATCCCCGAACCCGCGCAACGCCTCGATGGTGAGCTCGTCCTCGACCCCCTCGGCGACCACGCGGAGCCCCAGCTCGAGGGCGAGCGCGATGGTCGAGCGCACGATGATCATGTCGTGCCCCTCGGCGCGGATGTTGCTCACGAACAGCCGGTCGATCTTGAGCTCGTCGACCTCGAGGCGGCGCAGGTAGCTGAGGGAGGCGTTGCCCGTCCCGTAGTCGTCGATGGCGATGGTGACGCCGAGCGCGCGCAGCCCTCGGATGACCAGGTTCGCGCGGGCCGGATCGGAGAGGATGGCCGTCTCCGTCACCTCGAGCACCAGCGACGATGCGGGCACGCCATGGCGCTGGAGGGCGAGCGCGATCTGCTGCGGCGCGGCCAGGTCCGACAGGTGCCGGGCCGAGAGGTTGACGGACATCCGCACGTCATGACCCTTGATGCGCCACTGCGCGAGCTGCGCGAGCGCGGTATCGAGCACCACGGTGGTGAGCCGGAAGATCAGGCCCGAGTCCTCGGCGAGCGGGATGAACACATCGGGGCCGATGGGGCCGCGTACGGGGTGGTTCCATCGTGCGAGCGCCTCGACCGCGACCAGCCGCCGGCCGGCGATGTCGAGCTGCGGCTGGTAGACCACGTCGAGCGAGCGTGCGTCGATCGCGGCTCGCAGGTCGGCCAGCAGGCGCAGGCGCTCGACGGTGTTCGCGTCGTACTCGGGCGAGTAGACGCTGATCCGGTCGCGCTCGAGCTTGGCGTGGTAGAGCGCGATGTCGGCGTTCTTCATGAGCCCCGAGACGTCCTCGCCGTGCATGGGCGCCACGGCGATGCCGGCGCTCGCGCGCACCAGCAGCTCGAGATCGTCGATGCGGACGGGCTCCTCGAGCGAGGCGAGCATGCGCGCGGACAGCGCACGCGCGTCCTCGACGGTGCCGGCGATCACCACCGCGAACTCGTCGCCACCGAGGCGGTGGACAGGCGCGTCCTCGGGCACCGCGGAGGCGAGCCGCTGGGCGACCACGCACAGGATCTGATCGCCGACGGGGTGGCCGAGCGTGTCGTTGAAGACCTTGAACAGGTCGAGGTCGAGCAGGATCAGGCCCGGCCCCTGGCCCGCATGCCGCGGTCCGTCGGCCAGCGCCTCCTCGAGCGTCTGGTTGAGCCGGGTGCGGTTGCGCAGGCCCGTGAGCGGGTCATGCGCCGCCTCATGCGCGTGCCGCGCCCCCGCCGACGCGAAGCGCCGCGCCGCGATGGCGGGCGGGACCAGCAGCGCGAGGACGCCGATGCCGTGCGGGGCGATGTCCGCGGCGATGCAGCCGAGGGCCATCAGCACGGCGTGGGTCGCGATGAACTCGCCGGCGTCGGTGCGCAGGGGCGCACGCACCTCCTGGCCGGTGGCGAGCGCGATCGCGAGGCCGACGATCACCCAGTTGAGCACGATCATGATGAGCCCTGCGAGCATGAGCGCGCCCATCCGGATCGCGTGCGCGCCGGCGCTCCTCTCCCCCGCGAGGTCGCCCGCGAGGCCCTGGTAGACCGCGCTCGCGATGAGCACGCACACCGCGTACTGCGCGGCGTTGAAGAGGATCTTGTACAACGGTCGGCGGGTCCGCACGTCGTCGATGACGGTGCTGAGCACCTGGACCGTCACGGCGATCACGGGGCCGCTCACCGCGAGCACCGCCAGCACGGCGGGCGTCGCGAGCGAGAGCTTGCGCGTCTCCTCGCCGTTGCGCACGATCACGATCGGGCGGATCTCGCCCACGATCGCGAACACCGCGAGGAAGACGATCGAGGTGATCCTGGTGCCGTTGAGCTCCGGCGGGACCTCGCGCGTCAGCGCGGTCGCGATGGTGCCGGCGAACCCGAGCACCGTGATCGCAGCGATGTACAGCGCCAGCAACCGGGGTCGCGGCTGACGTGTGCTCATCGTCCCTCCGGGTCCGTCATCGTGAGGCGGCCGGACCGCTGTGCGGCCCTCGGTGCGCGAGCGTCCCAGGTGGAGGCCCTCCGACCGCCTTATCGGCAGCGTGCGGCGGTCGGTGAGGATTCCGAGGCGGATGATCCGGACAAGCCGGCTCAGGAGCAGGAGTCGACCAGGCCCTCGGTCGCCGCGTAGGCGACGGACTGCTCACGGTCCGTGTCGAGCGTGATGCACCAGTCGGCCGCGGAGGAGCCGGTGTAGGTCACCGCGGTCACGTCGGGCGAGGTCCGGTCGACGGCCACGCCGTCGACCCGGTAGGAGTCGTCGGCGAGCTCGACCGTCACCGCGGCGGCCGTCGGGTCCTCGACGAAGCGCGCGACCACGGCGTTGCCCACGGTGATGGCGTCGACCTGGGCGTGCGCGACCGCCGCGGCATCCGACCCCTCGGTGCCGGTGTGGATCAGCCAGCCCGCGAGCCACAGGAGCGAGCCGACCACCCCGAGCACCAGGCCCGCGAGCGGCCAGGACCGGCGGCTCGCCGCGCCCGTGCTCCAGCGCCGCAGCCCGATCGCACCGAGCCCGATCGCCACAGGTCCGAGCCCCAGGCAGCCGGTCACGAAGGCCGCGACACCGATCCCGTCGCCCCGTGCGACAGGCGCGCCGTCCTCGACCTCGCGCTCGATCGTGTCGACCATCCCGTCCTCGCTCTCGCCTCGCATCCGGCACAGTCTCGCACGGCGGCGCGGGGCGACGATGCGCGGGCGCGGAGGACGGCGAAGGCCCCCCGGAATTCGGGTCCGGGGGGCCTTGCCTGAAGCACGAGAGACCACGGCAGGGGGGCACCCGCATCGCGGCGACGACCTCTCGGCCGACTCCCCGGGCCCGTCTGCCCTGTGCCGTCACCCACAGGTCGCGCAGCCGCGTCGAGGCTGCGGACATGGACCGCCGTTGTCCGAGGAGTCCGATCAGGATCTCGTGCGCCTCACCCTCGCCCCCGCCGCACGCCGTCGCCGTCGTCCGGTGGGTCCGACGGCCTCGGGGAGCGCTCTCACGTCCCCCGTCGGCGCGCGTCGCACCTTCTCGCTAACGGCGTTTCTACTCGCGTCGGGCGGGCACTGCAAGGGGTACCGGACAGGCTTCTCCTGTCCACCGCGCGCCCACATGTTCATCCACATGAATCGTGCGGAGACTCGGGGTTTTACCCACACCTGTGGATGAAATCTGTGGAAACGACGTGATGCCTGCATCATGCGAACCTCGCGCCGAACCCTGGCGGGGAGGGCCGACCCACCCGTACGCTCGGGGGCATGACGACCGCTCCTGGACTCATCGCCGCCCAGGCCAAGATGGCCGCTGCCGGGGTCGACCAGACCGCCATCGACGTGTTCTCGCACTACTTCGGGGAGCTCGAGGCGGGCGCCACCGGGCTCATCCGCGAGGACACGATCGAGCCGCTGCTCGATCCACCGTTCCTCGAGGGCGTGGAGGTCTCCGACGCGCAGGCGCGCGACGCCCTCGCCAGGACCGCGATCATCCGGCTCAACGGCGGGCTGGGCACCTCGATGGGCATGGACAAGGCGAAGTCCCTGCTACCCGTGCGCGACGGGAGGTCCTTCCTGGACCTGATCGTCGCGCAGGTGCAGCAGGCACGCGCCGTTACCGGGGCATCGCTGCCGCTGGTGCTGATGAACAGCTTCCGGACGCAGGAGGACTCGCTCGAGGCCCTCGCGCCGTACGCGGACCTCGCCGTGGACGGCCTGCCCCTCGACTTCCTGCAGAACGCCGAGCCCAAGCTGCTGGTCGACGGCCTCCTGCCGGTCGAGTGGCCCCAGGACCCGACGCTCGAGTGGTGCCCGCCGGGTCACGGCGACATCTACACGGCGCTCCTGGGCTCGGGGATCCTCAAGGCGCTGCTCGATGCGGGCTACCGTTACGCGTCCACAGGCAACTCGGACAACCTGGGCGCCGTCCCCAGCGCACGCATCGCCGGCTGGTTCGCAGCCTCGGGCGCCCCGTACGCCGCCGAGCTGTGCCGCCGCACGGCTGCCGACCGCAAGGGCGGGCACCTTGCGATCCGCAAGGCCGACAGCCGTCTCATCCTGCGCGACACCGCGCAGACGGCCCCCGAGGAGATGCACTACTTCACGGACGAGCATCACCACCCGTTCTTCCACACGAACAACCTGTGGTTCGACCTCGAGAAGCTGTATGCCGCGCTCACGGAGCGCGGTGCCGTGCTGGGGCTGCCCCTCATCCGCAACGTGAAGAACGTGGACCCCACCGACCCGTCGAGCCCCGAGGTGTTCCAGATCGAGACGGCCATGGGTGCCGCGATCGAGGTATTCGAGGGCGCGACGTCCATCGTGGTGGGACGCGACCGGTTCCTCCCGGTCAAGACCACCAACGACCTGCTGCTGCTGCGCTCCGACGCGTACGACCTGGGCGAGGACGGCGGCCTGCGGCTGGCGCTGCCCGCGGCCCCGTTGGTCGACCTCGACTCGAAGCACTACAAGACCATGTCCGCGTTCGAGGCGCGCTTCCCGCAGGGCGCCCCGTCGCTGCGCGACGCGACGGCGCTGACGGTGCGCGGCGACTGGACGTTCGGCGCAGGCGTCGTGTGCCGCGGCGAGGTCACGCTCGAGGACACCGGCAAGCCGGAGACCATCCCCGACGGGACGGTGCTCGAGGGCTGAGGCGCGCGCTCAGCGCTCCGTGCGCGCGTCCTCCTCGGCCGTCGCCGCGAGCATCGCGTTGTAGGCCTTCAGCTCGGCATCGTCGTCCCGGTCGGCCTTGCGGTCGCGCCTGCGGGTCTCCTTCGCATCGGCGCGCCTCCAGGCGACGATGATCCCGATCGCGAGCGCCACCACCGGCAGCTCGCCGATCCCCCACGCGACGCCCCCGCCGTACTGCTGGTCGGTGATCGCGTCGGGGCCCCACGTGCGCCCCATGAGCCCGAAGTACGTCGGCGCGAGCAGCACGGTCGACATCATGATCGCGACGCCGAAGAAGGCGTGGAACGCCATCGTGGCGAACAGCAGCACGATGCGCAGCGGGTAGCCGGGCCGCGTGGGCCCGGGGTCGATCCCGACGAGCGCGTTGACGAACAGGTACCCCACGACCGTGAAGTGCAGCGTCATCCACAAGTGCCCCGCGTGGTTGCGCAGCGCGAGCTCGAACAGCGGCGAGTAGTAGAAGACGATGAGGAAGCCCGCGAAGGAGACGGCGGCCACGATCGGGTGGGCCCAGAAGCGCATCCAGCGCGACTCGACCACCGTGCGGATCCACTCGCGCGGCCCCATCGATCCGTCGGCGCGCGGCGGGAGCGCTCGGAGAGCGAGCGTGATGGGGGCGCCGAACGTGAGCGGCACCGGCGCGACCATCACCAGGAGCATGTGCTCGAGCATGTGCCCCGAGAAGGTGGTCATGCCGTAGACGGTGGGACCGCCCTGCGTGATCCAGACCATGAGCACGATGCCCGCCATCCAGCTCGCGGTGCGGTGCCATGGCCACGCGTCCCCGCGGCGGCGCAGGCGCCTCACACCGATCGCGTAGACCACCGCGAGCGCCACGAGCACGAAGGCCGCGATGATCTCGAGCCGCCACAGCCCGACCCAGGTCGCGAGGGTGGGCGCGGGCGGGAGCTCGTAGCCGGTCAGCTGGTAGGCCGGGCTCGGCTCCTCGACGGGGACGATGGGGATGGGCGGCGCCGTGGACGCGAGCACCGCCGCGACCCCCATGACCGCGACGAGCGCGCCGACGTCGACCATCATGAGGCGCCAGAAGCGGGCCGCGACCTGCCTCTCGGACAGCCGCGGCAGCGCGATGCGGCGGTGCACCACCGCGAGGGTGATCGCGACCACCATGAGCCCGGTCTTGAGCAGCAGCAGGCGGCCGTACTGGGTGGTCCACAGCTCCGACGGCTCCGACAGCCGGATCCAGCCGTTCGCGAGACCCGAGACGACCACGGCCGCCGCGGCCCAGATCGCGATCCGCGATGCGCGCACCATCGCGTCCTTGGCGAGGGCGCCGAGCACGCCGCGGAGCGCGAGCATCACCCCGATCACGCCCGTCCAGACGGTCGCGCCGACCAGGTGGAGGAACATCGCGGAGGTCGCGAGGTGGTGGTCCGCGGCGCCCGCGGCGTGACCGGTCTGCGCGAGCCACGCGAGCGCCCATGCGACGGGGACCAGGGACCAGGCGGCGAGCGCGGGCGTGCGCACCAGGGTGCACAGCACCGAGGCCACCAGGCCCGCGGCGAGGACCTGCAGGTAGGCCTGGAGCAGGTCGACGGACATCGAGTAGCTCCACCACTCCTCGACGAACCGCGACGCGTCGGGCAGGGTGCCGCGGATGCTCGCGTACGTGGCCATCGAGTGCGAGAACGCGCCGAGCACCCACCCGATCGATCCGAGCCTGGCGATCAGCGAGGCGCGCGCGACCGCGCGATGCCCCGCAGGCAGCACGCCCGCGATCACCAGCAGCGCGCCCGCGGTCGCGGCGATGGACAGGTCCCTCGCCGCGGCGCTGAGCGTCACGAGCGTCTCGACCGTCATGCCGACCAGCGTAGAGCGCGGTGCCGCCGTGCCGGTCCGCGTCGGGGGCTACGCGCCGGTCGCCTCCCCCACGATGGCCGCGGCCTGCAGGACGAAGAAGACCACGTACGCGACCGCGCCGAGGAGGGTGAGGCAGCCCAGCGCGATGCCCACGGCGGCGGTCCGGCCGTTCGTGGCGAAGCGCCTCGCGGCGGCGTTCCAGCCGCGCACGCCGTAGTAGACCGATGCGAGGCCCGCGCCGACGTAGACCCACAGCACGCCGCCGGCGAAGAACATGATCACCGTCGCCAGCAGCGCGGCACCACCGACCCCGACGGAGATGTGCCCGTAGTAGTTGTGCTCCATGCTGATCCCGCGCCCGCGGACCTGGTCCTGAGCGCTCTCCTTGCGCACGGGCGGCTCGTAGGGCTCGTACGCCGGCTGCTCGTCCCACGCCGCCGCCGGCTGCGGCGCCCAGATCGCGGCCGGCGCGGGCTCCGCGACGTGCTCCGGCTCGGCCGTCGCCGGCAGGGACGCGAACGAGTCGTCCGGATCCGGATAGAACGTGTCCTCGTGCGGCATCGGCACCCCCCGGTGATGGTGGCGCCAGACTAACGAGAACGACGCGCGTCCTCAAGGATTGTGCCAGGGACGATGCTCACGGCTCGGCGATCCACTCGCCGTGGTGGTGGGCGGACGCGACGGGGGCGACCTCGCGCGGGCGCAGGCCCAGGCGCACGTCCGAGCCGCCGTGCGCGGAGGGCTCGAAGGCGATGCGGGCGGTGGGCCGCAGCCGCGCGACCTGCGCCACGGCGTCGTCGAGCGCGTCCTGCTGCTCCGAGGTCAGCTGGTAGACGGCGATCGAGTGCCAGAGCACCAGCGGGCCCTCGGGGAGTGCCGCCGCGATGCCGAGGAGCGTCCGGGTCGCATCCCCCGCGACCATGGTCACGGCCGTCTCGCGGTGGAGCGCGATCGCTGCGCGCAGCCGCGCGAGCCGCGCCCCCTGCTCGGGCCAGACGAGCGCCTCGAGCCACGCCGCCTGGTCCGGGTCCTCCACGTCGACGGGCGACAGGTCGAGCCCGGTGCGGGTCGCGAGCCGCGGGACCGCTCTCGGGAGCGGCAGCCCTCCCCGCAGCTCCGCCTCGACCGTCAGCGGACCCTCGCCCATGACGGCGTCGCCGTAGCGGTATGCGAGCCGGTCGAGCAGGAGGCACAGGCCGGCGGAGGCCCCGATGTCGATCGCGTGGACGGGCCCCTCCCACCGCTCCGTCGCCGCCACGTGGGCGAGCGCGGGCATGAGCACCGCGCAGCGGCGGACCTCGTTGGTCTGGGTGCGGCGCGTGGCCGCGAGACGCGCGATGTCGTCACGCCGGCCCAGCACGAAGTCCCGGAAGGCCTCGTACGCCGCATCGTCCGGAGTGCGGGCGACACCGACGAGGCGGGGGTACCACGCCGCGAGCGCCTCGTCCGGGGCGAGGAGCAGCTGCACCGCCGCGAAGAGGATGTTGAGCGGCGGTGCGGCACGGATGCCGGCGACCACCTCGACCAGCTCGGGGTCCTCCGCGATGCGCGTCGCGTACAGCGAGTACAGCGGCGAGTCGACCGCGTACGGGGCCCACGCGCGCACCGCCTCCGCGACCGCCTCGAGGTCCTCGGGGTCGTCTGCCAGCCAGGCGCTCATGGGGACTCCTTGCAAGTTACTTTGCCAAACCTTGATGAATGGCGAGCGTAGCGCACGCACTACCGTGGCGGCATGAGCGCGCCCACCCTCAGCCTCGCCCGGATCCGTGGGATGCGCATGCGCGCGCTGCTGCTCACGGGCGAGCGCGGCCACGCGCTGGGCGAGGGACCAGGCGGCGTCGGCCGCGTCGTCGAGCACATGGGCGCCATGCAGGCGCAGGACGTCGCGTCGGGACGCTGGTCGCTCGGCGTCCGGCTCCCGGGCCTCACCGCGGCGGACGTCGACGCCGCGATCGACAGCGGGGAGGTCCTGCGGACGTGGCCGATGCGCGGCACCATGCACCTGGTGCCGCCTCGGGATGCGGCGTGGATGACGGCGCTCATGAGCTCGCGGCCCCGCGCCGCCGCGGCCGCTCGCCGCGCCGGGCTCGGGCTCACCGACAGCGATGTCGCGCGCGGCGCCGAGGCGCTCCGCGACGCCCTCGCCGGCCGGCGCCTCACGCGGTCCGCGTGCCTGGAGGCGCTCGATGCGGCCGGGATCCCACCTGCAGGCCAGCGCGGCTACCACGTCATGGTCGACGCGGCGCAGGCGGGCGTGGTGTGCGTCGCCGGGGAGCAGGGCAAGGAGCAGCTGTTCGCCCTGCTGGACGAGTGGGCACCCGATCCGCATCGGCCCACGCGCGACGAGGGCCTCGGCATCCTCGCCGCACGCTACGTGCGCTCGCACGGACCCGTGACCGAGCGGGACCTGGCCCGGTGGACCGGGCTGCCGCTGCGCGACTGCCGGGCAGGGATCGCGGTGGCGGGCGACGCCGTGACGCGGGTGGAGACCGAGGCGGGGACGATGCTCGTGGCACCGGACGCGCTCGCCGCCGAGGCCGTCGACCTCGACGACCTCGCGCTGCCCGGCTTCGACGAGCTGGTGCTGGGCTACGGCGACCGGACCGCCCAGCTCGACAAGGAGCACGAGGCCGCGGTGGTGCCCGGCGGCAACGGCGTCTTCCGCTCGACCTTCGTGCTCGGCGGGCGCGTGGTCGGCACCTGGAGGCGCACGCTGCGGGCGCGCTCGGTATCCGTGGAGGCCCACGACATCGTCGGGCTCGGCGCGTCCGAGAGGGAGCGATGCGAGCGCGCGCTCGAGCCGTTCGGCGCGTTCGTGGGCCTGCCGGTCACGCTGGGGTGGGCCTGAGCCCTGTCAGTCGAGCGGCAGGTCCAGCCGCTGCGCGAGCTCGGGGCTCGCCTGCTCGAGGACGCCCATCACGGCCGCGAAGGCCAGGTCGATCGGGATCATGCCGTCCTTCACCGGCGACTCCGGAGCGGGGGCGCCCGAGCGCACCAGCTCGTCCTTCTCGCCGATCACGGTCACGCCGAGGCGCTCGAGCACGGACCACTGCTGCTCGGCCAGCTCGCGCACGAACCCCTGCATCGCCGCAGGCACGCCGACCCTCGCCTCATCGGGACCGGGGGTGCGCCGGCTCTGGATGCGGAAGTAGGCCCCGCGATGCAGCAGACGGAAGTACTCGTCGCTGCTCAGCCCCTCCTCGCGGGCGAGCGCGCCCAGCCGCAGCGCGAACTCGGTCTCGACCGCGGTGAAGCCGCGGTTGGCGCGGCCCTGGTCCTGGGCCTCGCCCGCGGGCCGCAGGTCCTCGACGTCGAGCCCGAGCAGCGCGGCGAAGCTGCGGAAGACGCGGTCCGGGTCCGCCTTGTCGACCACCACGGCGGTGACGTTCTCCGCACCGAAGGCCTCGACCCATGGGCGCAGCGCACCCGCGTGGCGCCAGGCCTTGGGCACCCGCTCGGTCGCGTCGGGGCCGAGGAAGGCGGAGAGCCAGGTGCCCACATCGGCGGTGATCCGCCCGTTGCGGACGTTCTGCTGCCACAGCGAGACGATGAACGCCTCGAGGTTGCGCGTGGTGAGCACCACCGACGCCGACGACCCGAGCGACTCGCGCGCGAAGTCGATCGCCTTGCGGTTGAGCAGGAGCCCGAGCTCCTCGGTCACGAGCGTGCGCGCCCGCGGATCCGCCTCGCGCTGCTCGAGCAGCGCGAGCCACGCGGTGGGCTCGGCGACCTCGCCGCGGCCGTAGGCCATGAGCGACCGCACCGCATGCTTGTGCTTGAGCTGGAACACCGCCTCGGCGTCGGGGCGCGGATAGATCACGCCCTTCGCAGCGAGCTCCTCGCGGCGCTGCGACGCGGCGAACTGGAGGGCGGAGGTGCCGGTCTTCGGCGCCCCGATGTGGAGCAGGGTCGCGCCCTCAGGGATCGCGACGAGCGGCAGCGCGGCGTCGTTCGGCATGGTCCCCGAGCATAGCCGCCGGAGCGTCGCCGCCCCGGAGCGGGTGGCAGACGGTCCGGTCCCCGCTAGCCCCAGACGAGCCCCTGCGCCGGGTCGCTCATGACGCGGCCCACGTCGGCGAGCACGCGCGCGCCGAGCTCGCCGTCCACCAGGCGGTGGTCGAAGCTCAGCGCGAGCTGCGTGACCCAGCGGATCTTGATCTCGCCCTCGTGGACCCACGGCTGCTCGCGGATCGCGCCGAAGGCCAGGATCGCCGACTCGCCGGGGTTGAGGATCGGCGTGCCGGTGTCGATGCCGAGCGGACCCACGTTGGTGATCGAGATGGTGCCGCCCGCGAGCGCGCCGGGCGGCGTGCGGTTCTCGCGCGCGAGCGACGTGAGCTCGCCGATCTCCACCGCGAGCTCGTGCAGCGGCAGGCGGTGGGCGTCCTTGATGTTCGGCACCAGGAGCCCCCGCGGCGTCGAGGCCGCGATGCCCAGGTTGACGTAGTGCTTGTAGACGATCTCCCGCGCCTCGTCGTCCCAGCTCGCGTTGATCTCGGGATGGCGGCGCACCGCGAGCAGCAGCGCCTTCGCGACGATCAGCAGCGGCGTCACGCGCACGTCCTGGAAGTCGCGGTCCGCCTTGAGGCGCTTGACCAGGTCCATCGTGGCCGTCACGTCCGCCGTGTGGAACACGGTGACGTGCGGCGCCGTGAACGCCGACTTCACCATCGCCTCGGCGGTGCGCTTGCGCACGCTCCTGACCGGCACGCGGGTCGAGCGGCCGCCGTCGGACGAGTAGCCCGACTCGAGCCACGGCTGGTCGTCGTTGGTGTCGTAGGTGGTGAGCGCGCGCGTCGAGCGCGCCTTGGCCGCCTGCTCGACGTCCTCACGCGTGACCAGGCCCCCGGGCCCCGACGGCGTGACCGTGGTGATCTCGACGCCGAGCTCGCGCGCGAGCTTGCGCACGGGAGGCTTCGCGAGCACGGGGTACTCGGAGCTCTCGCCGGCGCCGCCGACGGGCTCGAGCGCGCCTTCCTTGCGCGGCCGACGCCGCGCGGACCCGGCGGAGACGCCGTAGCCCACGAGCACGGCACCGGAGGACTCGGCCTCCGGTGCAGGCGCCTCCTGCTCCGCCGCCTCCGCGGTCGGGACGCTCGGTACCGCCTCGTCGGCCTCGGACACCCCTCCCGGGACCTCCATGGCCGGCTCACCCCCGGGATCCGTGTCGAACCGGGCGATCGGGGCGCCCACCTCGACGGTGTCGCCCTCGGCGACCAGCAGCTCGGTCACCACGCCGTCCACGGGGCACGGGAGCTCGACCAGCGACTTCGCGGTCTCGATCTCGACCAGCGGCTGGTTCACCTCGACGGTGTCGCCCACGGCGACGCGCCACGTGACCACGTCGGCCTCGGTCAGGCCCTCGCCCGCATCGGGCATGTGGAAGGTCTCGAAGGTAGGCATGCGGGCCCTCTCAGTGCGTCATCACGCGGTCGACGGCGTCGAGCACGCGGTCCAGGCTGGGCAGGTAGTCGTGCTCGAGCTTCGACCCAGGGTAGGGCGCATGGAAGCCTCCCACGCGGAGCACGGGCGCGTGCAGGTGGAAGAAGGCCTGCTCCGTGATCCGGGCGGAGAGCTCGGCACCGGGGCCGAAGGCCGTCGGGGCCTCGTGGACGATGACCACGCGCCCGGTGCGCTTGGCGGACCGGAGCACGGTGTCGGAGTCGAGCGGGGACACCGAGCGCAGGTCGATCACCTCGACGCTGGTCCCGTCCGCGCCGGCGACCTCGGCCGCCTGCAGCGCCAGGCGCATCGTCGGGCCGTAGGCCACCAGGGTGACGTCCGAGCCCTCGCGCGCGACGCGGCCGCGCGACATCTCCGCGGTGGCGGCGGCGGCGGCGTGCTCGCCCTCGAGCTGCGCGGCGATGCGCGACTCCTCCACCTCGCCCTTGTCCCAGTAGCGGGCCTTGGGCTCGAGGAACAGCACGGGGTCGGGCGACGCGATCGCCTGCTGGATCATGTCGAACGCGTCCTGCGGCGTCGCCGGGGAGATGACGCGGAGCCCGGCGGTGTGCGCGAACAGCGCCTCCGGGCTCTCGGAGTGGTGCTCGACCGCGCCGATGCCGCCCGCGAACGGCACGCGGATGACCACCGGCAGCGTGATCATGCCCTGCGAGCGGTAGTGCATCTTCGCGAGCTGTGTGGTGATCTGGTTGTAGGCGGGGAAGATGAATCCGTCGAACTGGATCTCGATCACGGGGCGGTAGCCGCGCATCGCCATCCCGATCGCGGTGCCCACGATCCCGGACTCCGCGAGCGGCGTGTCCATGACGCGATCGCCGCCGAAGTCCTTCCACAGCCCGTCGGTGACGCGGAAGACCCCGCCCAGCTGGCCGATGTCCTCGCCCATGAGCAGCACCTTGGGGTCGCGCTCCATCGCGGCGCGCAGCCCGCGGTTGATCGCACCTGCCATGGTCATGGTGGTCATGCGTGCGCCCCCTGATCGGCGAAGGACCTCTCGTACCGCGAGAACCACGCGCGCTCGGCGGCGACGGTGGCGTGCGGCTCCGCGTAGACGTGGTCGAACATCGTCGCGGTCTCGGGCCGGCTCCACGCCTTGACGGTCTCGCGCGTGCGACGGCCCAGCTCCTTGGCCTCGGCGCGCGCGGCCTCGACGGCCTCATCGGACAGCTCGCCGATGCTCCGCAGATAGGCCTCGAGACGCGCGATCGGGTCGCGCTCGGCCCAGTAGGCCTCGTCCGCGTGCGAGCGGTAGCGGGTCGGGTCGTCCGACGTGGTGTGCGCGCCCATCCGGTAGGTGAACGCCTCGATGAGCACGGGCCCCGCCCCGGAGCGCGCGTGCTGGAGCGCCCATTGCGTGACGGCGTAGGACGCGATCACGTCGTTGCCGTCGACGCGCACGGACGGCACCCCGAAGCCCGCGCCGCGCTGCGCGAGCGGGACGCGGCTCTGACGCGTGGTCGACTCCGAGATCGCGAACTGGTTGTTCTGCACGAAGAAGACGATGGGGGCATCGTTGACGGCCGCGAACGTGAGCGCCTCGTTGACGTCGCCCTGGCTGGTCGCGCCGTCGCCGAAGTAGCAGACCACCGCGCCGTCGCTGTCCTGCCCCGTGCCGACCAGGCCGTCGCGCGCCATCGCCATGGCGTAGCCGGTCGCGTGCAGCGCGTGCGCGCCGATCACCAGCGTGTAGAGGTGGAAGCCGTGCGCCGCGGGGTCCCACGCGCCGTGCTGGAGCCCGCGGAAGATCCGCAGGATCTCGGGCAGGTCGACGCCGCGGGTGTGGGCGACGGCATGCTCGCGGTAGGACGGGAAGACGAAGTCGGACGGGCGCAGCGCGTGCCCGGAGCCGATCTGCGCGGCCTCCTGCCCGACCGCCTGGACCCACAGGCCCAGCTCGCCCTGCCGCTGGAGGCTGGTCGCCTCCTGATCGAACGCGCGGACCACCGTCATGTCGTGCCACATGCGTCGCAGCCGGACCGGGTCGAGGTCGGCGGCATAGCGTCCGAAGTCGGGATGATCGAGGCGCTCCCCGGTGTGGCTGAGCAGCCTTACCAGGCCTTCCTCCGAGAGCGGACCGTGAGTGCTCATGCGGTCCTCCTTCCGTCCTGCGTGCGGGGCGAGGGGGCCCCTGAGAAACCTACGCCAGCGTAGGCTACGGAACCGTAGGTTAGCAATCGGAGCGAATCGGGCTCGTGACCCCCTGGGGTCGAGCCTGTACCGTTGGCCTCACGCGTGCCCGCTCCACGGGGCACGAGGACTGGAGGACAGATGACTGACGCGCTCACCGATGCGGCTCTTGGCGAGCTGCTCGCGCGCGCCGCGGGGGCCGAGCTGCTCCGCGTCCGGCAGGAGTCCGGGCTCGAGGGCAAGGAGCTCGGCAACGCCGGAGACGCCGCCGCTCAGGCGCTGCTCGCGGGCCTGCTCACCGAGCACCGGCCCGACGACGCTGTGCTGAGCGAGGAGGCCAAGGACTCCGAGGCCCGCCTCAGCGCCGACCGCGTCTGGATCATCGACCCGCTCGACGGCACCCGTGAGTACTCCGAGGGACGCGCCGACTGGGCCGTCCACATCGCGCTGTGGGAGCAGGGCGAGCTCACGCTCGGCGTCGTCGGCATCCCCGGCGAGGACCTGGTGCTCTCCTCGGCGACCGTCGCACCCGCCCCCGCGGCGTCCGAGGATGCGCCGGTCCGCCTCGCGGTGTCGCGCTCGCGCCCGCCGGCGGTCACCGAGCCGGTGCGTGCCGCGCTCGATGCCGAGCTGCTGCCCATGGGATCCGCGGGCGTCAAGATCGCCGCGGTGGTCCGCGGGCAGGTCGACGCGTACGTCCACGCAGGCGGCCAGTACCAGTGGGACTCGGCCGCTCCCATCGCGCTTGCCCGGGCCGCGGGACTGTTCACGTCCCGCATCGACGGCTCGCCACTCCTCTACAATGGCCCGGACCCGTACCTCCCGGACCTGGTCGCGTGCCGTCCGGGCCTGGCGCCGCGCATCCTCGCGGCGATCGCCGAGAACACCGACGGAGACTCTTGATGACGGCAACCTCGTTCAGCCAGCTCGACGCGCTGGAGGCAGAGGCCATTCACATCGTGCGCGAGGTAGTCGCGCAGATGGAGCGCCCTGCCCTCCTGTTCTCGGGCGGCAAGGACTCGATCGTGCTGCTGCACATCGCGCTCAAGGCGTTCGCGCCGGCGCGGCTCCCCATGCCGCTCGTCCACGTGGACACCGGCCACAACTTCCCCGAGGTCATCGAGTACCGCGACCGCGTGGTCGAGCAGTACGGCCTCAACCTGGTGGTCGGCTCCGTCCAGGAGGCGATCGACCGCGGGTTCGTGCGTGAGGAGCCCAACGGCTCGCGCAACCGCATCCAGACCCCCGTTCTTCTCGACACCATCGAGAAGAACAAGTTCGACGCGTGCATGGGCGGCGCCCGCCGCGACGAGGAGAAGGCGCGCGCCAAGGAGCGCGTGTTCTCCTTCCGCGACGAGTTCGGCCAGTGGGACCCGCGCAACCAGCGCCCCGAGCTGTGGAACCTCTACAACGGCCGCGTCCACATGGGCGAGTCCATCCGCGTGTTCCCGCTCAGCAACTGGACCGAGCTGGACATCTGGGACTACATCAACTCGCGCGGCATCGAGGTCCCCTCGATCTACCTCGCGCATGAGCGCGACGTGTTCCACCGCGACGGCATGTGGATGGCCGCGAACGAGTTCTGCAGCCCCCGTGAGGGCGAGATGATCGAGCGTCGCACGGTGCGCTACCGCACCGTCGGCGACGCGACGCTGACCGCGGCGGTGCTGTCCGACGCGGCCACGATCGACCAGATCATCGCCGAGACCGCCGCGACGCGGCTGACCGAGCGCGGTGCCACCCGCGGCGACGACCGAGTGTCGGAGGCCGCGATGGAGGACCGCAAGAAGGAAGGGTACTTCTGATGGATCTTCTCCGTTTCGCGACCGCCGGTTCGGTCGACGACGGCAAGTCCACCCTCATCGGCCGTCTGCTCTACGACAGCAAGTCGATCTTCGAGGACCAGCTCGAGTCGGTCGAGGCCGCCTCGAAGGCGCGTGGCACCGAGTACACGGACCTCGCGCTCCTCACGGACGGGCTTCGCGCCGAGCGCGAGCAGGGCATCACCATCGATGTGGCGTACCGCTACTTCGCGACGCCCAAGCGCAAGTTCATCATCGCGGACACCCCCGGTCACCAGCAGTACACGCGCAACATGGTGACCGGCGCCTCGACCGCGGACCTTGCGATCATCCTCGTGGACGCCCGCAAGGGCCTCACGGAGCAGTCGCGTCGCCACGCGACCATCGCGTCGCTGCTGCGCGTGCCGCACATCGTGCTCGCGGTCAACAAGATGGACCTCGTGGGCTGGTCCGAGGAGCGCTTCAACGAGATCTACCAGGAGTTCACGGAGTTCTCGGCGAAGCTCGACATCTCCGACCTCACCGCGATCCCGCTCTCGGCGCTGCTCGGCGACAACGTGGTCGAGCGTTCCGTGAACACGCCCTGGTACGGCGGCGCCTCGCTCATGCACCACCTGGAGCACGTGCACATCGCGTCCGACCGCAACCTGCAGGACCCGCGCTTCCCGGTGCAGTACGTCATCCGGCCCATGCGCAACGAGGTCCACGACTACCGCGGCTTCGCGGGCCAGGTCGCCTCCGGCATCCTCAAGGTCGGCGACGAGGTCATGGCGCTGCCCTCGGGCATGACGTCGCGCATCGCCGCGATCGACGGGCCGAGCGGCCCGCTCGAGCAGGCCGCGCCGCCGATGTCGGTGACGCTGCGCCTCGAGGACGAGATCGACGTGTCGCGCGGCGACGTCATCTGCCGCGCCGGCAACCACCCGGAGCCGACGCAGGACGTCGACGCGACCATCTGCTGGATGGACCAGGACGCGCTCATGGTGGGCCGCAAGCTCGGCATCCTCCACACGACCCGCATGGCTCGCGCCATGGTCAAGGACGTGGTGTACGAGCTCGACGTCAACACCCTGCACCGCAACGCCGAGGTCCACGAGCTGGGCCTCAACTCCATCGGTCGGGTCAAGCTCCGGGTCACCAGCCCGCTGCTGGTCGACGACTACGCGGAGAACCGGACCACGGGCTCGTTCATCCTGATCGATGAGGCGACGAACCGCACCGTCGGCGCGGGCTTCGTCCGCGACAACTGATGGACTTCAGCTTCGGCCTGATGGCGGCCGCGGCCGCCATCGGCGTCGTGGTCGGTCTCACCGGCATGGGCGGGGGCGCCCTGATGACGCCCACGCTCGTGCTGTTCTTCGGCATCCCCGCCCCGACCGCGGTGTCCTCGGACATCGTGGCGGCGGCGGCGATGAAGCCCTTCGGCTCGTGGGTCCACATCCGCAACAAGACCGTCAACTGGCAGCTCGTGAGGCTGCTCGTCTACGGCTCGGTTCCCGCGGCCTTCCTGGGCGTGCTGCTCCAGCACGCCGTGGGCAACCAGGAGGCCGTCGAGTCCTTCACCAAGAAGGCGCTCGGCATCGCGCTGATCGTCGCCTCGGCCGGCCTGCTCCTGCGCGCGTACATGCGCCTGCGGGAGCGCGCGCGGGCGCGCGACGGCTCCGCGGCCCCGCTGCCCAAGGAGCGCCCCGACGTGGTGCCGCGCCCGATCCCGACCGTCATCGTCGGCGTCGTCGGCGGCGTCATGGTCGGCCTCACCTCGGTGGGATCGGGCTCGCTCATCATCATCGCGCTCATGGCGCTGTACCCCGCCCTCAAGGCGTCCCAGCTGGTGGGCACGGACCTGGTCCAGGCGGTGCCGCTCGTGGTCTCGGCCGCGATCGCGCACCTCATGTTCGGCGACGTCGACTGGGAGGTCACCATCCCGGTGATCCTCGGCTCGATCCCCGGCACCTACCTGGGCGCGCAGCTGTCCTCCCGCGTGGGCGGCGGCCTCGTGCGCCGCGCCCTCGCGATGGTGCTGCTCATCTCGGGCCTCAAGATGCTCGGGGTCTCCAACGAGGCCACGCTCGCGGCCCTGGCGCTCGCGCTCGTGGGCGGCACGCTCGCGTGGGCGCTCATCCGTCGCCAGATGGGCTTCCCCCTGTTCATCTGGCAGGCCAAGCGAGCCAAGGCGGCAGAGCTGGCGAAGCGTGCCGAGGCGGCGGAGCCCGGCGGCAAGGAAGGCTGACGTGCAGCTCCGACTCACACGACCCCAGCTCAACGAGCTCGAGCTCATGCGCGCGGGCGCCTACGGCGCCGACGTCCGCTACCAGCTCCCCACCCGGGACGCCCACGTCGCGACCCTGCGGGTGTCCGACATCGCGGTGCCGGCCAGCATCGAGCTGCTCGACACGGAGGCGACGCCCATCGCGCGCGTCGACGTCCGCGAGTCCTCCACCACCTCGGCGGGAACCTGGGTGGCCGGCGAGGTGACCATGCTGCGGGAGCCCGCGGCGGCACCCTTCGCCGAGCACCGTCCCTCCGCGGGGCTGCCGCTGCTCGACCACGTCACGCTGTCGCTCGGCAACGATGTGAGCGATCGCGACGGCGACCTGGTGCTTGTCGACTCCGGCGACGCCGAGTCGCTGTCGCGCGCCATCGGCGCCGCCACGCGCACCGCGCGCGAGGTCCGCGTGCTGCCGCGCCCCGCGGCGGCGCACCTGACCGGCGACGATGCCGATGCGCTGCTCACGCACCTCGCCGAGGTGCTCTTCGCCTCGTCCGTCGCCACCCGGCGTGGCGCGGGCCGCTCGCGCGGCACCGGCATGGTGATCCTGCTCACGGGCCTGTCGGGTTCGGGCAAGTCGACCATCGCGCGTCAGCTGACGCGCCGCCTGCGCGCCGAGAGCCATCAGCGCGTGACCCTGCTGGACGGGGACGAGGTGCGCGCCATGCTCTCCTCCGGCCTGGGCTTCTCGCGCGCCGACCGCGAGCTCAACGTGCGGCGCATCGGCTGGGTCGCGGCCCAGCTCGCGGCTCACGGCGGCATCGCCGTGTGCGCGCCCATCGCGCCGTACGAGACCATGCGCGCCGAGATGCGGGCCATGGCCGAGGAGCACGGGCGCTTCGTGCTCGTCCACGTCGCCACGCCGCTCGAGGTGTGCGAGGCGCGGGACCGCAAGGGGCTCTACGCGAAGGCGCGAGCGGGCGAGATCAAGGAGTTCACGGGGATCTCGGACCCCTACGAGGCTCCTGCCGATGCGGACGTGGTGGTCGGCGACCACGACGAGAGCGTCGACGAGGCCGCGGAGGCCGTGCTGCGCGCGGTGCTCCACGCCGAGCCCAGCTACATGATCTGAGCGCGGGATCCGTCCGGTCGCTACCGGGCGAATCCCGTCATGGCGCGCTCGAGCTGCGGCACCGTGCTGTGCACCCACGTGCGGGTGAGGTGGCCCTGGTCGGCGAAGACCATGACGTTGCCGACCACGGGCGGGCACATGCCGTCCTCGCAGTAGACGTCGGAGAGGTCCACGACGGCACCGCGAGGCGAGGTCGCGGCGGCCCGGGCCAGGGCATCGTCCCCAAGCGCGTCCGCGCGCGGGACCGCGCAGGCGTCGCCCGGCGTGGTCGACCCGTCGGAGAGCTCCTGCTCGACGCACTCGACGTTGTCGGGCAGCGGCCGCGGCGCATCGCGGATGACGTAGACGTCGGTGACCCGGTCGGGGACCGAGTCGATCGCGTCCCGGAACGAGTCCTGGGCGAAGGTGCGCTCATCGACGCCGTCGGGTGCCGCGAAGCGGGTCCAGTGCATCTCCGCCATCACCACGAGCGTGATGTCCTGGCGTTCCTCGAGCGTGGCCGAGACCTGCGCGTTGTGCCAGGCGCACGTCTCCGTGAGGCGCGCCTCGAGGTTGCGCTGCGCCTCGGTGAACGGGCACGACGCCCGCGTCATCACGATGCCGTGCCAGCCGTGAGCGTTCGCCAGGTCCTCGATCGCGGGAAGCCAGTGGTAGGCGTGGGAGTCGCCGATGAGCGCGACCGTCCCGCGTGCGGACTCGAGCGGGACCCCGAACTCGCACGGCTCGAACTGGCGCGTGCCCTTGTCTCCCAGGCAGTCCTCGGGGGAGTCGAGCCGCGCGGCGGCGGGGACCGGCACCACCTCCCCGGGCGCGAGCGTCGGCTCGCACGGCCTGTCGGGGTCGCGCGTCGCGGCGCCGATGCACACGGGCGGCTCCACCGGCGCGACGGCCCCGGCATCGTCCCCGCTCGCGTCCTCGACGGAGCTGACGGCGGCGAGACGCTCGGCCTCGGCAAGGCTCGCATCGACCTCCCGATCGACCACCGCGGTCATCGCGACCCCGGCACCGATCACCGCCGCCATGCCCGCCACGGTGAGGACGAACGTGAGGCGCGGACGGCGCGTGGTGAGGAGGCGCGAGCGCCGGGCGGGGTTCTCGATCCACCTCCAGCTCGCATAGGCCAGCGCGCCGATGAGCGGCACCAGCGCAAGCTTGTCGAACCGGCCGAGGTCATGCCCCAGCACGAACGGCGCGAGGACGATCAAGGGCCAATGCCACAGGTAGATCGAGTAGGAGAGCTCGCCCACGGTCTGGACCGGACGCACCCGCGCGATGCTCGTGGGCGATCCCGGGACCCCGTCGGCATCCGCCCACAGCACGGCGACCGTGCCCGCGACGGGCAGCAGGGCCCATGCGCCGGGGAACGGCGTGGCAGCGTCGAGCAGCACCGCGGAGGCACCGATGAGGGCGACGCCGGTCCATGCGGCGAACGCCCTCACGTAGGCATGCCCCACCGCGACGGGCACCAGCGCGAGGAGCGCGCCGGCGCCGAACTCCCACGCGCGCGTGGGGGTCACGAAGTACGCCTGAGCCGGCTGCGCGGCGGTCCACCACAGCGACGAGGCGAACGATGCGACCGTCACCACGAGCAGGACGGCGGCGGTCCTGCGGCGCCAGCCGGCACGCGCGCCGAGCGCGACCGCAAGCACGATGAGCAGCGGCCACACGAGGTAGAACTGCTCCTCCGCCGCGAGCGACCAGTAGTGCTGCACGGGCGACGCGGCGTTGTCCGAGGCGAGGTAGTCCACGGAGTCCGCCGCGAGAGCGAGGTTCTCGACGTACGCCGCGGAGGCGATGACCTCACGGATGAACTGGTCCCACAGCGCCTTGGGCACCCACCACGCGATGCCGATGAGGACCGCGCCGAGCACCGCGAGCGAGGCGGGCAGCAGCCTCCGTGCGCGGCGTGCCCAGAAGCGCGGCAGGCTCACGCGACCCGTGGCCGCGACCTCGCGCATCAGGTGCGACGTGATGAGGAAGCCGGAGATGACGAAGAACACGTCGACGCCGACGTAGCCTCCGGTGACGGTGCCGGGGAACAGGTGGAAGACCACCACCAGCGCGACCGCGAGGGCGCGCAGGCCCTGGATGTCGAGGCGGACGCGGTCGCTCCCGACGGCGCTCGGCGGCGCCACGTGCCGGGGGACCAAGGTCGACGTCATTGGTTCATGGTAGGCGGGCCCGTGAAGGGCATCGCGCATCGGCCGTGGAGTAGAGTTGGGGCGACTCGCGCGCGCCCGCGGCATCCGGATCGCGATGTGCGGAGGCGCTCGCGCCTCCCGCAAACTCGCACCCGGCAACGCCCGGCGCGTGCCCGCGCTACGACATCCACATGCAGGAGGCCGCATGTCGCCCGACCGATCCGTCTCGGTCATCATCCCCGTGCACAACGGTGCCGCCTTCATCGGGACCGCGCTCCAGTCCCTCGAACGCCAGCTCGACGACCCGTCCCGCATGCAGGTCGTCCTGGTCGACGACGGCTCGACCGACGGCACCGCCGACATCGCGCGCACGTTCGAGGGCCGCATCGGCGAGCTCACCGTCGTCCGCAACGAGTCGCCGCTCAGCGTCGGCACGGGCCGCGTGCAGGGCCTCGAGGCCGCCGACCGCGACTTCATCGCGTTCCTCGACGCCGACGACTGGATGGCGCCGGGCCGCCTGGAGGTCCTCATGCGCCGGTGCGACGAGCTCGACGTCGACTTCGTACGCACCGATCACATCCGCGCGTTCGAGGACGGCAGCCCGCGTGAGCTGCACCGCGCACCCGACGGGCGGCGCGGCATGAAGGTCGCCGCGCGCGACGCGATCATGCCGGTGCACTCGTCCTCCATGGTCGACTACCCGTTCCCGTGGGCGGGCATCTTCCGCCGCTCGCTCGCCGAGGACGGCAGGCTCGCGTACGACGAGGGCCTCCACAGCTTCGAGGACCGCGTCGCGATCTGGCGCCTCGCGCTCACGGACGCGACGTTCGCCGTGGTCGACGCCCCGTGGATCTTCTACCGTCGCTCGGTCGCGACCTCGCTCACCCAGGTGTTCGACGAGCGCCAGCTCGCGTTCATCCGAGGCTTCGAGCTGGTGCGCGACCTGGTGATGGCCAACGACGAGGATCGCGCGTTCGAGGCCAAGGTGGTGCGCCAGTTCCTCGCGATCTCCGCGCACCACGTCGACCGTCAGAGCGGCATGAGCGGGGCGCTGCGCGCGAAGATGCGTCGCGCGATCACCGACCTCGCCCGCACGTTCGATGCCGAGCCTCTGCGCGCGGAGTGGGAGGCCATCGGCCCCCGCCGACGCATGCTGCTGCGCTCCGCCATCGCGCCCGTCCTCAAGGAGAAGGCCACCGCATGATCCAGCTCACCGCCGTCACGACCCTGTTCGGCGCGGCCTCCGCCGCCGCTGCGATCGACGCGGGGCTGCTCGGCGACCCCGACGAGCGCGTCCTGGTGATCTCCAACAACGCGCCGATCCCGGAGGTGGTGCGCTCGCTCGCGGACACCCCGGGAGCGGAGGCCGTGCTGTCGCGCTTCGACCGCGTCGTCGACCTGGGCGCGCTGCTCCACCCCCAGACTCCGTCGCGCTGGAAGGTCTTCGCGATCGACCTGCCCGCGCAGGAGCGGCTGCTGCGCACCTACTTCGAGCTGGGCGACTCCCCCGTCGAGCTGGTGGTCGAGTCGGTCCACGTGCCGCCCGCGGAGACGCTCACCAAGGTGTTCAACGAGGCGCGGATCACCATCCTGTCCGAGGGCCTCATGAGCTTCGGACCCACGCGCAACCCGCAGAGCCACACGTTCGGCCAGCGCCTCGACGGCATGGTGTACCTCGACCTCGTCGAGGGCCTCGACCCCCTGCTCCTGTCGGAGCACGGGATCGAGTCGCACGCCATCGCGCCCGAGCACTTCCGCCGGCTCATCGAGGAGATCTGCGTCGCCGCGCAGGTCCCCGCGGTCGAGGACCCGGCGCCGACCGCGCTGGTGCTGGGCCAGTACCTGTCCGCGCTACGGCTCATCACGCCGCAGCAGGAGACCCGGATGCAGGTCGACATGCTCAAGGCTGCGAAGAGCATGGGCGCCGAGCGGGTCCTGTTCAAGCCGCATCCCTCGGCGCCGGCGACCAACACCGCGGCGCTCGTCGCCGCGGCCGGCAAGGAGGGCCTCGCGATCGAGCTGGTGAACGCCGAGCTCTCCGCCGAGGCCGTCATGGCGACCCATCGCCTGGTGGGCGTGGTCGCGGGCTTCTCGACCGCGCTCGCCACCGCTCAGCGCGTGTTCGGCCTTCCGACCCGCTGCATCGGGACGCGGGTGATGTTCGATGCGCTCGATCCGTACCAGAACAGCAACCGCATCCCCGTGACCATCATCGACTTCCTGCACCGCAACGCCGACCGGGAGGACGCGATCGACGAGCTGCGCCGGCTCACGGTCGCGGTCGCCTACACGATGCAGCCGGACTCCCTCGCGGACCGCCGCGACGAGGCCGTCGCGTACCTCGAGGGCCTCCCCGAGGCCGAGCGGACGCGCTACATCACGCAGGCACGCCTCACCAAGCTGGGTCTGCCCGGCGGCAGGCGGCCCGTGCTCCCCCCGCAGGTGTCGAAGGCAGCGCACGATGCGATGGAGCGCGTCCCCCCGGGGCTGTCGAAGTCGGTGTACGGCTCATGGCGCAAGCTGGCCAACGCGCGCCAGCAGCGAGCATGAGCTTCCTCGGGCTGCGGCGCGGGCCCAAGGTCGCTCCAGGCGCGCTCGACGCGCCGGTCCTGCTGCACATCGGCATCCCGAAGTCGGCGACCACCGCGCTGCAGAGCAGCCTGGCGGCCGCGCGCGACGATCTGGCCCGGCACGGGATCCTGTACCCGGACCTCGACGGCAGGATCAACCACCACCAGCTCGCGACGCAGCTGCTGGGCCGCAAGCACGCCGCGTGGAACCCTTCGGGCGACTCCACCGCGCAGCTCGACCAACTGCGCGAGCTCGCGGCCGCCGAGGGGATCGAGCGCGTGGTGCTGAGCTCGGAGCTGCTCGCCGAGGTCGACCATGCGGAGGCGAAGCGGGTGATCCAGCAGCTCGGCAAGCACGTCGAGGTGCTCGTCACCCTGCGCTCGCTCCCGCAGCTGCTGCCCTCGTCGTGGCAGCAGGGCGCCTCCGCGGGGCACCAGGTGCCGTTCGAGCAGTGGCTCGAGGAGGTGCTCCGCGATCCGGAGAGGCTCGACCTGCGCCCGCTCATGTCGATGCGCGGCGACGACGGCCACACGCTCATCTCCCGCTGGGCGTCGCTCGTGGGAGCGCGCCGCGTCACGCTCCTGATCCCGGACCCGGAGGACCGCTCGAGCGTCTTCCACCAGGCCGAGCAGCTGCTGTCGCTCCCCGAGAGCTTCCTTCCCACGTACTCGAGCAACACGTCGCTCACGTTCTCGCAGAGCGAGTTCGCGCGTCTCACGGGCCAGGCCGCACGCCGCGGGCTCAGCAGCTTCGAGCGCGTCCAGCTGATCCAGCAGGGCCTGGGCAACGGCATGAAGAAGGGCGCGGGTGACGGCGGCGCCCGGACCGCGCTCCCCGACTGGGCGCTCGATCGCGCCCAGGCCGCGGCTCGCCGCCTCGCGGACGCCGCCCGCTCCGCCAAGGTCACGGTGGTCGGCGATCTTGCCGACCTCGAGCTCGCGGGCAAGACCAGCGACACCCGCTATGAGCAGCCGACGTCGCTGCCGCTCACCGTGGTGACGGACGGGCTCGAAGGCCTGTTCTCACGTGCGCGGCAGGCGCCGTTCGTCATCGACGACGCGCTGCGTCCCGTGGACCGGCCCCGGCGGATCGCGCCGGACCTGGAGCTCGCGGTGGGTACGTTCACGGTGGCGCCGCTCTGCGCGGCGGGGTCCGCCGGCCTGGGCGAGGCGCTGCTCGCCTCACGACGCCGGCTGCAGAAGGCGGGCGTACGCACCGCGGTCGCCACCCGTACGGGAGCGGCCCGACGCACGCGGCTCGAGGTCCTTCCGCCGATGCCCGAGACCGCCACCCCGGTCGAGCCCGGCGAGCAGGCGCGCACCTGGGTACCCGTCGAACCCGCGACCGTGACGGTCCGTCGCGCGTACCAGGCGCACCTCCTGCGTGGCGGACGCGACTCGTGGGAGTCCTTCACCGGGGCCTTCGACGCGCGCACCCTGCTCGCCGAGCGGGACTGGGAGGCCGTGACCTCGCAGCTTCGGGCTCTGGGCGCGCGCGGTCAGGTGTCGGTGGTCCGCGCCGACGGCACGGCCGCGCTCGTGACGCTCGCCGGCGATCTCGAGGCCGCGACCGGCCTTCCCGCCGATGCGCTGGTCCGCGCCGTGCGCACGTCCCCCGAGGCGGCGTTGCTGTCCGCACCGCAGCTCGCGCTGCTGCGCGCCTTCAACGAGCGCACCTGGCGCGAGCAGCGCGGTGTCCACTACGTCCGCCTCGCGACCCACGGCATGGTGCCGTCGCTGCTCGCGACGGGGCTCTCCGACGACACCCCGCTGCAGCTCGTCGGCGAGCTCGCCGACGCTGCGGCCGGCTTCGACGCTCGCGTCGCGGAGGCGCTCTCCGCGGCGGGCGTCGACCTGCCTCCCGCCTCGCCCGCATCGTCCGCGTCCTCGCCGGACAACGTAGCGGACGTGCCGATGACCGATGCGGTCGCCGCGGCGCGCGGGATGGTGGGCATCGCTCGCGTGGCGGCACGCCGCGCCCGCGAGAACGAGGCCTGAGCCCGACCCAAGCATGGCCGAGGGGGCCCGCGAGTGCTCGCGGGCGCCCTCGGTCCGTCTCAGCCCTGGAAGAGCTTGACGGTCGCGGCGAGCACGGGCACCGGGGCGCCGTACGTGTCGGCGGCAGACGCCTTCACCTTGCTCGCGACGCCGTCCGTCACCAGGTGGTGCTGGCCGTTGGGCGCCACCAGCAGGCGACCGCCCTCCTGCGGGGCCTCGGGGATCGCACGGCACGTCGCCCACTCGAGGTCCGTGACGGGGAAGGCCGCGGCGATGTGCGCCGCCTCCTCATCGGTGAGCGCGTAGCGCTCCCCTCCCGCGACGAGCCACGTCGACTTGAGGCAGCTCACGGCCATGGTGGCGTAGCCGGGTGCCTGCTCATAGGCCTGGAGACGCCACCGGCTCGCGTTGCCGACGCTGAGCCCGGAGACCTCGTTCGCATGACGGCTGTAGATGCGCCAGCGCACGCCCGCGCCGTCGATGAACCAGGTGGTGGTCCCCTTCGCGACGACCGAGCCGAAGTCGAACATCGCCGGGCCCTTGGTGAGGTGCTGGAGCACCACCGCGGGGACCTTCGGGTTGTCGACGGCGATGCCGAGCGTGTTGGCGACCTGGGTCGTGGTGACGTTCCCGGGCATCGACCGCGCGCCCGAGGCGTCGATGCGGAAGGTCGCGCCGGTGGCAGCGTTGGTGGCGAAGGGCGGCATCGCGCCCGACTCGACCACGGGCATGGTCGCGGGGAGCAGCTCGCCCGGGATGTCGTTGATCGTGTCCGTCGGCGCCGCATCGCCCACGGCGGTGAGGCCCCACGCGCGGAACATGTACACCGTGCCGGTGTCCGTGTCGCGCACGAAGCCGGAGAGCCACGTCGACGCGGGCTCGACCCAGTCGTTCGCGGCGATGGTCACCGGGGTCGAGACGTAGGTCGACAGGTGCGCCTCGTCCCACAGGCTCGTCCCGACCTTGCCGACGCTGTCGCCCAGGCGGTACAGCACGGGGCCCGAGACCGTGACGGCGTCGCCGTCGCCCAGCATCGCGATGGCGGGGCTGGAGTCCTGCAGCATGACCCAGCGCACGGCGCTGGGCTCGCCCTCGAGGACGATGCCTGCATCGGTGGCGGCCGCCGGGCTGGAGAGCGCGTGGCGTCCGTCGCGATCCACCAGGTAGTACGCCCCGGACGGCGTGGTCATGACGGGGCTGAGAGCGTCTCCGAGCGCGAGCTGCTCGAGGATGTCCGTCGCGAGGGCCGGGATCGCGTCGCAGTCCACGCCCAGGCCCACGACGAGCTTGCTCGCGCAGCCTCCCACCGCGTGGCGCTGGCCGTCGTAGAGAGCCCACACCTTGTTGGCGCTCGCGTCCTTGACGTACCGGCCCGCAGTGCCCTGGAGCGGGTAGGTGTCGAGGTACTGCTGGCTCACGGTCGCGACCTTGCCCAGGTCCGCGGTGAGCTCGCTCGCCTTGAGCCTCCCGTTCAGCGCCCATCGTCCAGCGGGCGTGAGCAGGGAGACCGTGGAGCTGCCCGACACCTTGACGAGCGACTGGCCGGCGGTGGTCGAGCCGAACCAGTCGTTGTAGAGCCGCCAGAAGTTGCGGTTGCCGTAGGCCGAGCACGAGTCGCCGGTCCCGTAGAGGTTGTCCAGCGCTGCCTGGTTCGGGGTGTACGGCGTGTAGACGTACAGCGCGTGAGTCGCCTGGTTCTCGACGTGCACCGACTTGGTGCCGCAGCTGATGGGGACGTCGTACTGGATGGCGGAGGTCGCACCGGCGGCGTAGCGGCTGTAGTGGGTCGAACCCGGGATCGTGTAGCCCTTGAGGAGCGAGGCGCCGTAGTACACCTGCTTGTAGAGACCCTGGTTCGGGGTGTTGCAGCCGCCGTCGTCGGGGCAACCCGCGCCCATGGCGTAGGCGAAGGCACGGGAGGACGGCGCGATCGCCGTCACGAGCGACTGCTCCTTCTGGAGGATCACCAGGATCGCCTTGGGAGAGATGCCGCAGGCCTTCGAGACGGTCGCGATGATCTGGCCCGCGCTGCGGTCGGTGCTCGCCGAGATCGCCTTGCAGCGCGTGGTCGCGGCCCGCGCCTCGACATCCTCGCGGTAGTTCTCGAGGCACACCGCGCCCGCGGCGCAGCCGGGGTTCTTCGCTGCGATGAAGGAGTCGATCTCCGACGCCGTCATCGCGGTGCCATCGAAGAAGAGCGAGTCCGTGATGATCATGCCGGCGCGGAAGTCGTCGCCGTCGAGCGCCTGGGCAACAGGCGCCTGCGCGACCCCGACCACCGTGGTGACGGAGGCGAGCAGCAGCGCGAGCAGCAACCGCGTGGTGAGGCGTGCGGTCATGAGACCACCGCCGCACGCGCCTCGGCCTCGAATGCCTTGCGCTGCGCGTCCGTGAAGCCGTCGGGCGACGTGATGACGCCCTGCACCACACGGTCCTCGGACAGCGCGTAGTAGGTCAGCGTCGAGTCGCCGCCGAAGCCCTCGACCGGGCGCATGTCCACGATGAGCAGCGGCGCACCGCTGTCGGTCGTGGTCGACTGGTGCTCGACGACGACGCCGTCGGCCTCGGTGAGCGAACCGAAGGTCATCGCGAACACCTCCTCGGGGTCCGTGGTGCCGAACGAGTTGGCGACGGAGCCCTGGGTAGGCGTGACCGCATCGGAGCCGTCGTCCACGGTGGACGATGCGGTGGCCGTCGGCTCAGGAGCCGCGGTCGCCGAAGCCGTGGCCGAGGCCTCCGAGGACGGGCTCGCCGTGGTCGCCGTGGCGGACGGCGCGGGCTCGGCGGTCGTCGCGGTGGGCGTCGCGCTCACCTGCGCGTCGTCATCGGGCGAGGTGCACGCAGCGAGCGTGGCCACGAGCACGAGCGGCAGCACGGCCCAGGCAGCACGGAACGAGGGATGGTTCGGCATTGGACAACTGTAGGTGGCCCGTCGGGGTAGCCCAGCACCCCGGGGGCGGAGTGTCGGGAAGGTCACTCCACCGAGCGCGACTCGCGGAGACGACGACGGCGCGACGGGAGCGAGGCTCCCGTCGCGCCGTCCGTGCTCAGATGCGCGAGGCTGTGATCAGCCGTCGACGCGGCGGAGCTTGCTCAGCGGGGCGAGCTCGCCGGGGAAGACCTTCTTGACGCCGTCGCCAAGAGCCTTCTCGATGATGCGGATGTCGCGGCACAGCGAGATGAAGCCCTTGGGCTCCAGCGACGCGGCGTGGTCCGAGCCCCACATGGTGCGGTCGAGCGTGATGTGACGCTCGACGGCGACGGCGCCCAGCGCGACCGCGGCGATCGAGATCTGCAGGCCCGGCTCGTGACCCGAGTAGCCCACCGGCACGCCGTAGCGCTCCTTGAGCGTCGGGATCATGAGGAGGTTGGCCTCCTCCGGGGGCAGCGGGTAGGTCGACGTGGCGTGGAGGATGATGAGGTTCTCCTTGCCCAGCGTCTCCACCGCGGTGTCGATCTGCTCGATCGTCGACATACCCGTCGACAGGATGACCGGCTTGCCGGTCTCCTTGATCTTGCGCAGCATGCCCAGGTCGGTGACCGAGGCCGAGGCGATCTTGTACGCGACCGCGTCCATCGACTCCAGGAAGTCCACGCTCGGCTCGTCCCACGGGGAGGCGAACCAGACGACGCCCTTCTCCTTGCAGTACGCGTCGATCTCCGCGTACTCGGCCTGCTCGAACTCCACCTTGTAGCGGTACTCGAGGTACGTCATCGTGCCCCAAGGCGTCTCGCGGGGCGTCGCCTTCATGTGCTCAGGCGTCGCGATGTCCGGCGTCCGCTTCTGGAACTTCACCGCCTGCGCGCCCGCCTCGACCGCGACGTCGATGAGCTTCTTCGCGTTCTCGACCGAACCGTTGTGGTTCAGGCCGATCTCGGCGATCACGTACACCGGCTGGCCATCGCCCACCAGGTCCTCGCCGATCCGCACCGCATCCGTCATGACTGCTCCTCTTTGCTTGTCTGCTTCGAACGCCGCTCCGGTCCGGGCGCGGTTCGCCCCAGACGGAGGTGGGCGCACGCCTACCTGGCGGGCTCGAAGAATCACACCCCGGGAGGCGTGTCGGCCCGCATCTGACTGGCCCTACTGTAATACGGCGTGAGCACGCATGCTCACCCGCCCTGCGGGGCGGCCCGCCAGGCCCATCGGCGCATCGGTCCCACGGAGACGCCCGGCGTGAACTCGTCGTCCAGGCCCGCGGCCACCGCGTAGGCGCCGGCGCAGGCCGCGACGGCCGCCCCGAGCGCGAGGGGCGCGCCGGCATCGTCCGCCGCCTCGGCGCCGTGGTCCGCCTCCTCGGCCCACGCCCGGGCAGCGTCGACCTCGATCCCCAGAGCGGCGAGGCCGTCGAGCGCCTGGGCGCGCGCGGCACGGTAAGGCGCGAGCGCGTCGAGGGCGGCCGTCGGCGCACCCGTGGCGCATGGCTCCCAACGGCGCAGCGCGGCCGCGGAGCCGTCGAGCAGGACGTGGGCGATGCCGAACGCGTCCGCATCGGTGCCCTGGTGCTGGCGTCCGGCGATGCGCAGGACCTCGGACTCCGCGACCGTGAGGCGACGCGTCGACGGCGCGGCCTCGGCCAGGCGCACGCCCACCGTCGCGACGGCGGGGTGCTCCTGCAGCGCCGCGGCGAGCGCGACCAGGTCGTCGGGGGCCGGAAGGCCGCCGTGCACACCGGCGGTCCCGACGGCTGCCGCCGCGAGCCACTCGGGGAAGCCGTCCTCGAGACCGAGGACGAGCGCGCGCTCCCACGCACGCGAGACCTGGGCGGACAGCGTCGGCAGCTCGATCACCACGTCGATGGGGCCGGCGTGGCCGTCGAGCGCCGCGATGGACTCGGCGGCGCTCCAGGCCGTCCCCCATGCGGGACCGACGGCATCGGCGTGCGCCCCGCCGGTCCAGCACAACGGAGCGGGACCGGCCGGCGCCGAGCCGGCGTGCAGCTCGCGCCACCGCGTCGCGCGCGCTGCACGCCATGCGGAGTCGATGTCGACGCCTTCCGCGCGGAGCCGGTGGTAGAGGTCGTGCGCCGCGAGCACCGTGAGCCGCGTCGACGCGGCGCGGGGCCCGACCGGGACCACCGTGTCCTGCTCCTGGCGCGGCGCGACCACGGGGGACGCGGCGGGTTCGGCATCACCGAAGAGGACCCCGCTGGCCGTCGCGCGCGACGCGATCCCCGCGACCGCGATCGCGACCGTGTCGCGACGCACGGTCCGATGACCGGGAGCCGGCGTGGGCTCGTTCCCCAGGTCCGCGTAGCGATCGAGGTCGCCGATCTCGCGCACCCCCAGCGCGCGTGCGCGGGCGATGCCCTCGAGCGCGACCTCGCGGATGGCGTCCCGCCACTCGGAGGGGACGCGGATCGAGCCCTCGTCGCGCTCCGGGCGGCGGCCGCGCTGGAGGCTCGCGACCATGCCGTTGCGGATCATCGGGTAGTAGCCGTCGTGGTACTTGTGCGAGATGGCGTTGACCGAGCGCACCAGCTCCACCTCCTCGGCGGACAGCCCGCGGTTCGCCGCGTAGCCGTCACCCGAAGGGTCGTGCAGGGTGCCGTCCTCGAGCCCGAGCAGCTCCTGGAAGCCGTCGAACAGGAGGCTGGGCCGGCTCTTGTCGAGCGTCAGCACGGCCATGGGGTGATCGGGGAAGCCCGCCTGCCAACGCTCCACCAGGTCACCCAGATCGTGCCGGCGCCAGAAGTTGGGCGTGGTCCTGGAGGTGCGCTCCCCGAGGAAGACGTCCTCGAGCCAGTCGGGGAACGCGACGGTGCGCCGCTCCTTGACGTACTGCTGCCAGATCGACGGCACCATGTCGATGAGCGGCCGCACCGTGAGCACCACCTGCGCGGACGTGTCGAGGTCCTGCGCCATGCGTGCGATCGACTTGGGACCCGAGCCCGCGAGGTGCTCGGCGCTGATGAGCACCTGCCCCGGTGCGTCGCCGATCTGCTGGCACAGGCGGCGCCACTTGCGCTCCTGCGGGCTGTCGGGGTCGCGCGGGGTCACGGGTTGCCAGATCGCCTGCGTGCCGCCGTCGTGGTTGCCCACCGTGCCCGCGTACGTCACGCCCTGGGCCTCGAGCTCGGCGCGCGAGGCCGCCGCGGCACGCTGGATCACGGTGGTCGCAGACTTGTGCATCCCGATGTGGACCAGCACCTTGGGGACGGAGTCGGGCCATGGCGCGGCCGCGGGCTCCGGCGCAGACGGCTCCTCGAGCACCTGCGCGGCGGGCGCGGCACCAGCCGCGTCCTGCTTGGCCTTGCTGCGACGGAACATGGGGGTCATCCGTTCTCCGGGGTTCTGCGAAGCCTCGCGACCCCGGCCGAGGCGGAGCGCGCGAGCCCGATGAGGTGCGACAGGTGGCGAGCGGGGGTGGGGTCCCCGTCACCGAGCGCCACCCAGCGACGGCGGACGCGCGTCCTCAGCCCTGCGCGCGGGAGCTCGCGCGCCGCGCCGGCGCGCGGCTCCTGTGCGAGCGCATCCACCTGGTTCATCCAGTCATTGTCGTCGACCGGATGGAAGTAGGAGCGGGCGAGCCACGCGGCGTCGGGCTCGCGGAAGGCCCCCGCCCTCAGATCCTCGAGGGAGCCGAGCAGCCCCGAGCCCTCGAAGGCCGTGGTGAGGGTCGCCGGCCCCACGCCGAAGTCGGCGATGCACAGCGACGGCACACCCGCGGCCACCGCCTCGAGCGCGGCCGTCGAGCTCACCGTGACGAAGCCGACCGCACGCGCGAGGTGCTCGGTCATGGGTCCGGTCTCCACGGCGAGGTTCGTGGGCACGTCGCCCGCCTCCGCGAGGAGCTCCTCGTAGGGCTGGTCGTCGCGATGCGTCTGCGCCTCGCCGACGGCGCCACGCGTCTTCACCACCACGGAGAGGTCGGGGCGGGAACGGGCGAGGTCCACCAACGCCGCGAGCAGGCGACGCCTGTCCTCGCGCGCGGCCGGCACCAGGGCCTGCGGCGCGAACACCACGGCGTTCGCGCCCTCCGCCCGGACGATGTCGGGGATCGCGAGCGACGCGAGCCCGGTCGCGCGGAGCTCGGTGCGCGGCAGCAGCGCGTCGACCGCGTCGCGCTCCACGTGCGAGTGCACCACCATGAGGTCCACGCTGCGCCGCAACGTGAGCCCCAGCTCCGTGGGCGGCAGCCAGACGCCCGGGATGCCCGCCACGATGACCCGCGCAGCGCACGTGCCCCGCAGCCGGTCCTCGAGGAGCAGCGCGATGAGGTCGCCGCGGCACGCCAGGACAAGGATCTCCGGCGGATCGGCGCGCAGACGCCGCTCGAGGTCGACGATCGATACGGTCGCGGGCGTCTCGATGCGCCCGGCGACGGCGGCCTCCACCTGGGAGGCGCTCGGCGTCACCGCGGATGCGACGACCACGAGCTCGCAGTCCCAGCGGTCGCTCGCCTCGAGGAGGCGGCCCACACCCCACTTGAGGTACGAGTCGGAGTCCGCGACGAACAGCGCGGACGGACGATGCTGGGGCTGGGTCACGCGCCCGCGTTCCAGCGCGGAGCGCGCAGGATCGCCTCGGCGAGCTCGCGCAGCGCGCCGCTGCCACCCGGCGCGGTCAGCGTGAGGCGGGCGTGGGAGCGCACCTCGGGGCTCGCCTCCGGCACCACCACGGGCCAGCCGACCAGGTCGAGGCATTCGATGTCGTTGATGTCGTTGCCCACGTACGCGACGCGCGCCGGGTCGAGCCCCTTCTCCGCGCACCACCCCGTGAGCGCCGGGGCCTTCGCGTCGATGCCGTGCATGACCTCGACGCCGAGCTTGCGGGCGCGAGCGGCGACCACGGGGTTCTGCTCCTTCGACAGGATCAGCATGGGTACGCCGGCCTGGCGCAGACGGCCGATGCCCATGCCGTCGGAGCGGCTCACGCGCACCGACTCGATGCCCTCCTGGTTCACCGTCACGTGATCGTCCGTGTGGACGCCGTCGAAGTCCATCACGAGCGCGTCGACATCGACGGCGTCGAGCCCTTCGGAGCCTGCCGCCGCGAGCGAGCGCGCGAAGGCGAGCTCCGCAGGGTTGTCGATCTCGACCGCGCTCGACTCGGGGACCTCCTCGATCCCGACACGGCCGAAGAACCGGAAGCGCCGCTCGAGGAAGCCGGAGGTGCGCATCACGTAGAACGCGCCGGTCTCCTGGTAGTGCGGCTCCCGGTCCTGGCGGCGGGGGCGGAACGAGTGGTCGTGGTTGACGCCCTCGGCGCCCTGCTCGCCGCGGCGCCACAGGAAGGCGTACGTCTCGAAGGCGGAGAAGACCACGTCGTCCTGGTCCCCGAGCACGCGTGCGGTCGCGCGCTCGAGCGCCCCGCTGTCGATGAACGGGCTGGTCGCCTGCAGGAAGGCGATGGCCTCGGGCCGCCCGGCGACGCGCTCGATCTCGGCGATCGCGTGCAGCAGCGCGTCCTCCGAGGAGGCCGTGTCCGAGGCGAGCTCCGCGGGGCGGTCGATCACCGTGGCGCCGTGCTCGCGCGCCACGGCGGCGATCTCCGCATCGTCCGTCGATACGTACGCGGCGGTGATGCTCGGCGCTGCGAGCGCGGCCCGGATCGCGCGGCCGATGAGGGGGACGCCGCCCACGCGCGCGACGTTCTTCCCGGGCACCCCCTTGGACCCTCCACGGGCGGGGATGATGGCGACTGCGCTCATGTCAGGACTCCTCGGTCGGCTCATGGTCGGCATGGGCAAGGTACGTCAGGGTGGAACGGAACGGCGCGTCGGCACGGTCCGTCCACCAGTGGTCGGGCACGGCGGTGACGGACATGCGGACGCCGTCGGGCAGCACCTGGGCCAGGGTGGCCCCGGTGCTCGACGGCAGCGATCGCACCTCCGCGACATCGGGAGCGGTGCCCAGCACGATCTCGGCGGGCAGGCCGGGCTGCACCACGTCCAGGCCGGCAGCGCTCACGCGCGCAAGCCAGTCCTGCGGCTCGCGGCGATGCGGGAGGTACGCGGCGCCGGCACCGTGCGCGACCACCCAGCGCTCGTAGGCCTCCGGGTCGATGTAGCCGTCGACCGCGAGCGCCGAGCCGAGCACCACCACCCGGGGAAGCGAGACGGGCGCCTCCGCGGACAGCGAACGCAGCCAGGGATAGCGGTTGGCGACGATGCGCGCGCCGGGCACGGCGGGCATCGCGGGGTGGTCGGCGTACGCGGTCATGAGCGTGACCTGGCCCGCACGCGCGGCGGCCCGCAGGCGGGAGCCCACGACGCGCCCCAGCATGCGTTGGCGCATCGGCTCGCGCTGCCCCATGCGCGAGAACGCGTGGCTTCCGGCGAGGACGGCGGCCAGGTGGAGCGCGGCCGAGCCGTCGTCGACCACCACGAGGTCGCCTACGGCGCCCGCCGCGAGCACGGCCCGCACCTGTCCCGAGAAGGCATCGCCCACCAGGCGGCGTCGCGAGCGTGCGAAGCGCGGGTCCGTCGCGGCAGCGGCCTCCTCGAGCGTGACCGACGCCGGCAGCAGCGGTGAGAGCCATGCGGCGGTGTCCGAGAGCTGCGCGACGCCGCGGCGGAGCAGCACGAGCGTCCGCTCGCCGGACTCCGCCGCCGCCTCGACGGCGTTGATGAGCTGGAGCGGGGACTCGACCCACCCCACGCGTACCGCGTCAGAGGTCACGTGGACTTCTTGTACGCGCGGACGACCTCCTTGGGATCGCCGTCCATCTTCAGCGTGCCGTGGTCGATCCAGATGACCCGCGTGCAGGTCTCCATGATCGATCGCATCGAGTGGCTCACCAGGAACACCGTGCCGGCCTGCTCGCGCATGTCGCGGATGCGCTGCTCGCTCTTCTCACGGAAGGCCTTGTCGCCCACCGCAAGAGCCTCGTCGACCAGGAGGATCTGGTGGTCGCGCGAGATCGCGATCGAGAACCGCAGGCGCGCCGCCATGCCGGACGAGTACGTCTGCATCGGCATGTCCATGAACTCGCGGATCCCGGAGAACTCGACGATGTCGTCGTAGCGCTCCGCGACCTCCTCGGGCGACATGCCGAGCGCAAGCCCGCCCAGCACCACGTTCTTCTCGCCCGTGAGGTCGCCCAGGAGCGCCGCGTTGACGCCCAGCAGCGCGGGCCTCGACGCCGCATAGACGGCGCCCTTCACGGGCTGCTGAAGGCCGGCGATGGCGCGCATGAGCGTCGACTTGCCGGAGCCGTTGTGCCCGATCACGCCGATGGACTCGCCCTCGTGCGCGACGAAGGACACGCCCTTGAGCGCATGCACCACGCGCACGCCGCGCTGGCGGCTCATGAGCGAGCGGCGGTCCTTGGCGGCCTTGCCCGAGGCGAAGGTCTTGTAGTCGACGTGGAGGTTGTCGACCACGATCGTGGGGTGGTTCGTCTCAGTCACGGCCGTAACGCTCCTCGGCGCTCCAGAAGAAGACGATGCCGGCGATGAAGAACCCGATCGCGCCCACGAACGCCATCACGACGATGAGCGTGTTGACCTCCTGGCCCTCGAGCACCATCGTGCGCACCAGCTGGATGTAGTCGTGCACGGGGTTGAGCTGCGCGAGCGTCAGCATCCACGGCGGGTTGTCCGCGAGCACCTGCTCGAGCGAGTAGAAGATCCCGGTCATGTAGAGGACCAGGCGGGTGATGATCGGGACCATCTGGGTGACGTCGCGCAGGTGCACCGTGAGGCGCGCGGCGATGAGCGCGACGCCGACGTTGAACATCCCGAAGAGGAAGAGGATGGGCGGCACCAGCAGCCATGTCCACGACGGCCGCTCGCCGAATCCCACGAGGATGAACGAGAGCACCACCATCATGGGCACCAGCTCGTACACGTTGCGGAACACCGCGGACAGCGGCAGCAGGATGCGCGGGAAGCCCAGGCTCCGCACCAGCGACGCGTTGCCGGTGATCGACTTGGCGCCCTGGTTGAAGCTGTTGGAGAAGAACTGGAAGCAGAAGAAGCCCGTCACCAGGAACGGGATGAAGTTCAGGCCTGCGCGCGAGCCGCGGTCCATGATGAGGCCGAACACGAACCCGTAGACCGCCGCCTGCAGCAGCGGGTTGAGCACCACCCAGAACAGCCCCAGGCGGTTCTGCGACAGCTGCGCCTCGATGCGGTAGCGCGCGAGGCGCATCGCGAAGTGACGGCGTTCCCACGTCTCCTTGAGGTACGCCGGCAGCGGCTGTCGGGCGCCGACGCGCGGCAGCCCCGCCTCCCGCGCCAGCGCGGGGTAGTCGATGTCGGTCACACGTCTCCTCGGGGTGGATGCCTCAACGTCCTGCGAAGGCGTTGTGCCCCCTGCTCGGCATGAGGATACCCAAGAGGCATCCGACACCCCAAGACAGGTGCATCGTGGGAAGCACGCCGAGCAGGCGCATCCGGACCGCTCCGGGCACGTGCGCGCGCAGCGCGGTGAGCGCCACCCAGGCGCCGTAGACGAGCGCCGGGAGCAGCCCGACCCCGGCCAGGACGATGCCTGCCGTCCCGCCTGTGATCGCACCCGCCAGGACCAGCGCGGCGCCGAACCCGAGGCCCGCGACCAGCACCGGCGGCACGTAGTAGCGGACGGGGACGCGGCCCTTGAGCCGGCGGATGATCTCGCCGCGCCAGCGTCCGGAGGCGTGGAACTGCTTGGCGAGGGCGCGCACCGACGAGCGCGGGCGGTAGATGACGTCGAGCGCCGGCTCGAACCACACGAGCCCGCCGCGCGCGATGAGGCGGCGGTTGAGGTCCCAGTCCTCGCCGCGGGACAGCGACTCGTCGAAGCCGCCGATGCCCAGCACGGCCGCGCGGTCGAAGACCCCCAGGTAGGCGGACTCCGCGGGCCCCGCCTCCCCGCCCGTGTGATAGACCGCACCACCGAGTCCGCCGGGCGAGTTGTAGCCCCACGCGACGGCCTGCTCGTACCGGGTGAGGCCCTCGGCGTGCATGCGCCCGCCCAGGTTGACCGCGCCCGAGGCGCGCAGCGAGCGCAGCGCCGTGACCGCGTAGCCGGGCGGGAGCACCGAGTGCGCGTCGACGCGGACCACCACGGGGAAGCGCGCCTCCGTGATGCCGATGTTCATCGACATCGAGATCGCGTTGCGCGGGTTGTGCAGCACCCGGATCTCGGGATGCGCGGCGGCGAGGCCCGCGACCACCTCGTCCGTCCGGTCCGTCGAGGCGCCCAGCACCAGCAGCAGCTCGCGCTCGTCGAGGCCGTCCTGCGCGAGCACGCTCGCGACGGCGGTCGCGACGTAGTCCTCCTCGTTCAGCACGGGCATGACGAAGCTCGCCCTCATGTCGACCTGGCTCACGGTTTCCCTCCTGCGGGCGCGAGCATCCTCAGCAGCGCCCTGGTGCTCATGGTGGTGGGGTCTGCGACGACCGCGATGCCGTCGCCCGGGGCACGCACGAGCGGCTCCGTGTCGGGCCCCGCGAATGCGAGCCCGTGACCCAGCAACGCGGACACGGCGCCGGCGACCACGGCGTGCGCCGCACCAGCCGGAAGGCCGTCCTCGGGCGCTTCGGCGGCCGCGGACGAGTACAGCGCGTTCAGGACCGCGTCGCGCACCACCGACGCGCGGACCGCGGCCGGCGTCGCCGTCCCCGCCAGCGCAGCGTCGATGGTCGCGAGCATGTGGAGCTCGGCCGACGCGAGGGGGCGCGGCTCCGCGACGGCGGCGTCGACCGCCTCGCCGAGCCGACCGGCGCCGGGACGCACGATGCGCGCGGCAGGCGCCGCTGCCGCGCTCAGGCGCCGTGCCCTCCAGCGCGCACGCAGCGCCGCGACCGGGCCCGGATCGACACGGGAACCCGCCGCGAGCGAGTCCTGGCGGTCCAGCGCAGCCGCCAGCGTCGGCTCCCTCAGCACCAGCACGTCCGCCTGCGCGGGGCTGCCCGTCTGGACACCGCCGGCCCGCAAGGCGCGCAGATCGGCGCGGCACAGGGCCGCGGCGATCATCGTGCGCCTCCCGGAAGCGCACGCCGGCGCAGCTCCGCGACCACCGCGCGGCGGGAGGGGGGCACGTGCGGCGAGTCGATGCCCGGACGCCCGCCGGCGAAGCTCACCCCGGCGCCGAGCGCCGAGGAGATCGCTCCGACCACCGCGTGCGCGGCGAGGTCCGGGTCCACCGCGGTGTGGGGCGACGGCACGGTGGCGGGAGGCGATGCGGGCGCATCGGCGAGCATCGCTGCGTCGCCGAGCACGTCGACGCCCAGGTCGGCGAGCCGACGCGCGGCCGCTGCCCCCTCGGCCGCGATCACCTCGGCGGCGGCGCGCGGCACCGCCATCGTGCCCTCGTCGGCGCTCGGCTTGCGATGGCGCAGCATCGTCGCGACCGCTCCGTTGCGCATCACGCGGTAGTAGAGCGCGCGGTCGAGCGTCGGGGCGCCGAGCGCGCGCCTGTTGACCTCCTGCACCAGCTCGGCCTCGGCACGGGAGAGGCTGCGGTTGTCCAGCAAGGGATCGCGCGGGACGGAAGCAAGAGTGCCCGGCGTCAGGCCGAGCAGCCCCTCGAACGCGTCGAAGAGCAGCGCAGGTCGCGCCTTGTCGAGCACCACCACATGCACGCGCTCCGGTCCCACGAGCGCGGCCCACCTCGCCGCGATCGCGGCGAGGTCATGGCGGCGCCAGAACGCCTCGGCCCACTCGGGGCCGTCCGCGCTCGCGCGACCCGTGCGGACCGCGGTGACCGCGGCGAGCCAGGCGCCGAAGTCGACGTCGCCTGCGTCCTTGACCCACTGCTGCCACGCGGAGGCGAACATGGGCACGTACGCGCGCACCGTGATCGCGACATGGAGCTCGGGCCCCAGCTCCTCGAGGAAGCGGCGCGCGACATCCGTCTCCGCCTGGACGATCTGCTCGTAGCTGAGCCAGCCGATCGCCTCGGGGTGGCGCCAGCGCTCGCGCGCGATGCGCTTCCAGCGCGACAGGTCACCGGCCTCGAACACGGCAGTCGAGCGTCCCATGAGCGCGTTCGAGGCGCGCCCGTGGTTGAGCGCGGCGCCCGGATAGCAGACACCCTGCGCGAGGAGCTCGGCGCGCAGGCGGGAGGCGGAGGCCTGCACCGCCGTGGTGCCCGTCTTGGGGAGGCCGATGTGCAGGAGGCTCGCGCCCGCGGGCAGCGGTCGCGCTTCGACGTGGGTCATGACGACGCTGCGCCTCTCCTGATCGGCCGGTGGGGAACCACTGAATGGTAAGCGACCACGGTTCGCGGGCGGACCGCGGACGGAGCGCGGACGTGGGACAATCGTGCGGCCCGGCGCTGCGGGAGCCTGATCCCGCGACGCGGGCCGAGCGACGGCCCGCGATGCCCTCATCCTGGAGGCTCGATGACCGACGGAATCTCGCGGACGTGGAAGGCTGCCCGCCGCCTGGTGCGCGGCGCGGCGGCCACGGAGCCCGCCCAGCCCGCATCGGCCGCTGCCGTCGAGGCCTCCCACGCGACCGTGCCGACACCTGAGCCTGCGCCCGCGGCGGCGCCGGCTCCCGAGCCCGAACCCGAGCCCGCGCCGTTCACGGCCCGCGCTGCCGAGCGCCTTCGCGCGCGCGGCGGCCCCTACCCGGGAGCGATCCGCCAGACGGACCACCCGGAGGACCTTGCCGCGCTGCTGGGTGGCACCTACGAGTACGCGCACCTGGTGGACGACCCGGAGACCGCGGCCCCCCCGGCGGACCTGGTCTTCGCGGCCGTGTGCAACGACAAGTACGCACCGGGGCTCGAGGCGCTCGTGCTCAGCCTCATCCGCCAGTACCCCGGGCTGTCCAACCGCTTCCTGGTGTTCCACGACGACTCGCTGTCCGAGTTCACCCGGACCCGGCTCTCGCAGGTCTACCCGGCATTCGACTTCCAGCACCGCGACCCGGCGTCCTACGACGTCACCATGGGCGACCAGTACAACCACGTGCGCGTGGGACAGCTGGGCTACCTCACCGTCGAGGTGCTGACCATGGAGGAGCCGTCGTGGATCGTGGTCCTCGACGCCGACCTGCTGATCCTCGGGGACATCTCGGCCCTGTGGCGCGGGGACGCGATCAAGGCGGTGCCGGACATCGGGCACCGTCCCTACGCGATCGAGACGCCCGCGACCGGAAGGCTTGTCATCAACAGCGGCGTGCTGTCGCTCCCGCGGTCCGAGCGTGGGCCCGAGGCGACGCTGCGCATGAAGGAGGTGCTCGCGACCGTCGACGCCGAGGAGGATCCGGCGCTCAGCTGGTTCGCCGACCAGAAGTTCTGGAACCTGTATCTCGCGCGACGTGACGTCGAGCTGCTCCCGCAGGCCTACAACATGAACAAGATGCTCCTCGAGCTGGACTATCCCGAGGAGATCGGCTCGGTGCGCATCCTGCACCTCACCGGACCCAAGCCCTGGTACGCATTCGTGTACGACGCGTTGCTGCGCGGCGACGACCGCAAGCGGTACCGAGGCGCCACCGAACGCTTCCGCACGTCCTTCGCGCTGTGGAACCAGTCGTACGTCTCCGCGATCACCGCGCTGCGGACCTCGCAGTTCCGCTCCGAGGAGGGGGCGGCGCTCGACGCCCTCCGGGGCTCCGCCGCGGGCCGCCCGGCCGTGCTCATCGGCAACGGGCCGTCGCTGCGCGACACCGACATGAGCGCGTTCGTCGGCTACGAGAAGATCGCGTTCAACTGGTTCGTCAACCACGAGGACTTCGACACCATCCGGCCCGACCACCTGGTGCTCCCCTCGCACATGCTCTTCGGTGGCTGGCACACGCCGCACCCGCAGCTGCCGCGCGAGTTCCTCGACGCGCTCACCGCACGCGAGCACAAGCCGACGCTGTGGGCCTCGTTCTACTTCAAGCCGTACCTCGAGACGCTCGAGGAGCTGCGCGGCTACACGCTGCGGTACTTCCTCTTCGAGAAGCCTTTCAAGCGGCGCATCGGCAAGACCGGATGGGCGCCGCTGGACCTCATGTCGCCGCTCGTGGACTCCAACACGGGCGTGCTGACCGCGGGCGTGCCGATGGCGCTCCACCTCGGCGCGAGCGCCATCGTCCTGGTCGGCTGCGACTCCAACTACGCGAGCGCCGCCGGCAGCTACTTCTACGCCGAGGACCAGCACGCCTCGGCGACGACAGCCCCGCGGCAGCTGGTCACCACGTGGAAGAAGGGCGGCGCCGGTCCGTTCGGCTACTCGGTGGTCCGGCGCGAGCTCGACCGGCGCGGCGTGCCGTTCCTCGATACGACGCTCGACGGGAACCTCGACATGCTCGAGCGCATCGGCCTCGAGGAGGCGCGCGCGCTCGGGACCGCCGGCGCGATGCGACCTCGGGCCACGAGCTAGCCCGCCCCGATCGCCTCGGCCAGATACGGGGTGAGCGAGCGCGCGTACGTACGTGTCATGTGGTGCCCATCGCGGTAGACCGTCGCGTGCCCGACGACCGGCCGGCAGAGGTCGGGTCCGCAGAACAGATCGGACAGGTCGATCAGGTGGACCCGACCGCCCACCTGATCGGCGGCGATCGCCAGCGGATCGACAAGGAGAGCCTCGTCACGCGTGCGTGAGCACCCGGTCGCGTCGAGCTGCGCCTCGACCGTCGGCAGCGCGACCAGGCAGTCGAGCACATCCGGCAACGGACGCGGGATGTCTCGGATGGCGTAGATGTCCGTCACCGAGGCAGGAAGCGCCGCCCAGGTCTCCGCGTAGCCCGCGACGCCCGTCTCGACGCTCGTGAGCGAACCTTCGACGATGAAGGTGTTCTGCGAGGATCCGGACGTGAAGATCCGGCTGACCTCGGGATGCGATGCCAGGTAGTCGATCGCAGCGTCGTTCCAGGCGTCGCAGCTCGTCCGCATGTCCGGAGAAGACTCACGCGTCGCCGCCGTGAAAGGGCAGGAGCCCTTGGTGAGCTCGAGCACGTGCCAGCCTTGATCCTCGGCGATCTGCCGCACGGCAGGGATCCAGTGCATCGCATGGGAGTCGCCGATGACCGCGACGGTCGCCACCGCATCGTCCGTGGCGACGCCCGACTCGCAGACCTTCAGCGCGGGCACGGTCTGCCCCTGCATGCAGGTGTGCCGGACCGCGTCGTCGTGCGCCACCAGGGGTGACGGTGCGAGCACCCCCTCGAGTGCGGCGTCGTCGCACGTGGGGCCGTTCGCGAGCGCAGCCGCCGCGAAGCAGCCGTCCGCGGAGGCCAGCTCGTCCACCAGCGCAAGCTGCTGCTGCTGCTCCTGCTCGGCGACGTCGACCGCACGGATCACCGCGAGCGCGCCTAGCACCACCGCGAGCGAGAGGGCGGTCCCTGCGGCGAGCGACCACCACGGCGTGCGCCTCGCGAGCGCGGGAAGGTTCCGCACAGGCTGCTCGACCCACCGGTAGGTGCCCTCCGCGAGGAGCCACGTGAGCGCGAGGATGACGAGCTTCTCGACAGTCCCCAGGTCGCGCCCGAGCGCAGCCGTCCCGACCACGATGAGGGGCCAGTGCCAGAGGTAGAGCGAGTACGAGAGGTCTCCGAGGCGCTGCACGGGGCTGAGCCGGCCGACGACCATCGGGGACATGCGCGACTCGGTGCGCGCGAGCAGCACCGCAACGGCGCCGAGCACCGGCACCAGCGCGATCCACCCGGGGAAGGGGGTGGCACCCGTCATCAGCAGCGAGGCGGCGACGATGAGCGCGACCCCCAGCCAGGAGAGGACCGCGCGAGCGCGATCGCCCCAGCGCACCGCCGGGAGCGCCGCGACGAGGGCGCCGATGCCGAACTCCCACGCACGCGTCGGGGTCACGAAGTACGCCGAGGCGGGGTCCGCCGCCGTGAGCTGGACCGAGTACGCCAACGACACGGCGGTGACCGCGGCGATGGCGGGGACGACGGCCGCCCTCCACCGCCCTCGCGCGAGGACCGCGATCACGAGGATCATGACCGGCCACACCACGTAGAACTGCTCCTCGACGGAGAGCGACCAGTAGTGCTGGACGGCAGTCGACGCACCTTCGGCAGCCAGGTAGTCGACCGACTGCGCGGCAAGGAGCCAGTTCTCGACGTAGACGGCCGAGGCGATGACGTGGCGCGCGGAGCTCCCCCACTGGGTCTGCGGCACGAGCGCCACGACCAGGACCAGGGTGGCGCCGAGGACCAGGAGCGACGCCGGAAGGAGCCGCCGCATGCGTCGGGCCCAGAACCGCGTGAGCGAGATGCGCCCGGTGCCCTCGACCTCCCGGAGGATCAGCGCCGTGATGAGGAAGCCGGAGACCACGAAGAACACGTCGACGCCGACGAAGCCGCCCGGCACCCTCGCCGGCCAGAGATGGAACAGCAGGACGCTCGCGACCGCGAGCGCGCGCAACGCCTGGATGTCCAGACGGATCGACGGCCGCGCCTCGACGCCCGGGGGCGCCACGACCGTCGTGCGAGCCGTCACGCCGGTCGCGACCAGGTGGCGAGGCGCGCGAGGAACGCGTCGTTCTCGGCAGGTGCACCGATGGTGACGCGCACCCCCTCGCCCATGAACGGGCGCACCAGCACGGACGGATCCGCGCCGCCCATGTGGGCCGCGAGGTCGGCGGTGGCGTCGCCCACCGCGAGCCAGACGAAGTTGCCCTGCGCGTCGGGCACGTCCCAGCCCGCGGCGCGCAGCGCCTCGAGCACCCGCGTGCGCTCGGCGACCACGCGCGCGGCGCGCTCCTCGAGCTCGTCGCGGGCATCGAGCGACGCGATCGCAGCGAGCTGGGCGGGGCCGGACACGGAGAACGGGGTGACGCAGGCACGCACGGGCGCGATGAGCGCCGCGGGGCCCACCGCGTAGCCGACGCGCAGGCCCGCGAGGCCGTACGCCTTCGAGAAGGTGCGCAGCAGCACCAGGTTCGGGTAGCGCTCGAGCGATGCCGGACCATCCGCGACCTCGGGGTCGCGCACGTACTCGAGGTAGGCCTCGTCGAGCACCACGAGCACCCGCGAGGGCACCGAGGCCATGAACGAGTCGAGCTCGGCCTGCGACAGCGTCGGGCCGGTCGGGTTGTTCGGCGAGCACAGCATGATGACGCGCGTGCGCGACGTGACGGCCGCGGCCATCGCCCCGAGGTCGTGGCGAGCCTGGGAGGTGAGCGGCACCATGACCGGCTCCGCGCCGGCGATGCGCGCGAGGATCGGGTAGGCCTCGAACGAGCGCCACGCGAACATGACCTCGTCGCCCGGCCCGGTGTACGCCTGGAGGATGTGCGCGAGCACCGCGACGGAGCCGGCTCCCACGACCACCTCGGACGCGTCGCGGCCCACCTCGCGCGCGATGCGCGCCGTGAGATCCGTCGCGCCCATGTCCGGGTACCGGTTGATCCCGTGCGCCGCACCCTCGAGCACCTCGACCACCGAGGGCAGGGGCGCGTCGGGGCTCTCGTTGGAGGACAGCTTCACGGGCGGGGCGGCGTCTGCGGCTCCGCGTGCGCCCGGCACGTAGGCGGGAAGGGCGGCGATCGCCGGGCGGGCTGCGGGAAGTTCGGGACGGTGCGCATCGAGCATGGGAACCAGGATGGCACCCCCGTGGAACAATGACGGCCATGCGCTTCGTCCTCACGTCCGCGATCTCCGCCGTCGCCGTCTGGCTGGTCACCTTCCTCCCCCTCGATGTCGAGGTCTCGGGCGGCGATGCCGGACCGTGGGCGCGGGTGGGCGTGTTCCTGCTCATCGGTGCCGTCATGGCCGCGGCGAACGCCTTCATCCGGCCCATCGTCGACGCGCTCGCGCTGCCGTTCAAGATCCTCACGCTCGGACTGTTCGCCCTGGTGGTGAGCTGGTTCATGCTCTGGGTGACCGCGTGGCTCACCACGCTCGTGCCCTGGGGCGAGCTCACCATCGGCGCGTTCTGGGAGACCCTGGGCGCGGCCCTGCTCATCAGCATCATCTCCTCGGTCCTGTCCGCGGTGGTCCCCGGCGCACGCCGCTGAGCCCCACCCTCACCGCGACGCGCCCGCGGAGGCCCCGGTGACCGGGGCGTAGAGCCGTATCTGCGAGCGCCCGCCCGCGAGCATCGGCGCCGCGCCCTCGACCCACGCACGTGTCGACGGGTCGAGACCCCCGTCCACCAGCCGCGCCGTCTGCGCGTAGCCCGGGATCCCGTGCGCCTGCAGCACCGTGTGCGAGGCGTCGGGCGCATCGTCCTGCGCCGAGTGGCGGCGATCGTGCGTGACCGTGGTGCGTGTGGGGGTCGCCGGGTTGGGACGACCGTCCAGGCCCGGCACCACGTCGCGCAGGTTCTCGAGCTGGAGCGCATCGACGCTCGACGGCAGCGCGATCCGGCCCGTGGGCGACCCCGCGGTCACGATCTGCGTGATGCGGTAGGTGCTCGAGAGCGTGGCGCTCACCACCGCGGCGATCATCCCGCCCTGGCTGTGACCCACGAGCATCACGGGCTCATCGGCGCCGATGCCGTGGGCACGCATCGCCTCGACGACCACCTGGGCGGCGTCGCACCACTCCCCGGTGACCGCGGCGAGGTCCGCCTCGACGTCCGCGGGGCTCGCGTCCCACAGCGTCGGATCCTGGGTCCCAGGGATGTAGACCAGGTGATGCGGGCCTGCCGCATCCGTCACCGTCTCGATCGCGACCCTGCCGTCGCCCTGGTCCCCGAGCCACTCGAGCCTTCCCATGAGCTCCTCGACCGTGCGGGGCGCGCCGGCGGAGAATCCCGGGCCGTCGACCTGCACGCCGGTCAGCGCGGGCTCGAGCGATCGCTCGGCCGCGCGCACGGCGGCCCGCAGGTGCGCGACCACCGTGCCGTAGGCATCGCCCGTGAGGCCCAGGCCGATGGTCGCGGTCGCCTCGTTGACCGTTCCCGTGGTCGGCATGCGGGGCAGCGCGCCGATCAGCCCCGCGGGCCCGCGGAGGACCGCCTCGCGCGTCCCCAGCCAGAGGCGTCCCAGCTGGTCGCCGAGCACATCGAGCGCGTAGGTCGCCGCGCTCACGCCGTGGTGCGCGTCGGACTCCGCCGCGCGGTAGGCGTCCACCGCGGCGCGGAGCCTCCGGGAGAGCTCCCGCAGCTCCTCGGCCTCGCGCGAGCACGCGATCGCCGGACCCTGGAGCCCGGGCGCGCGCTGCGGGGCCACGAGCGCCGCGGTCGCGAGCGCGAGCGCGGCCTCGCCCAGCCCATCGGCCGCCTCGCGCAGCGCGCCGACCGCCACCTCGAGGTCGCCGAGCACGGCGGCGCTCCCGCCGCGTCCGCCCCGCGTCCACGCGGGCTCGCTCACTCCCGGCCCTCCCCCGCGAGCGCCGCGATCCGGACCGCCTCGCTCACCGCGGTCACGCGCGCGGCGGCCTCCGACAGCTCGCCGCGGTACGTCTCGCCGTGGATCCCCTGCCACCGGGCACGCCGCGCGGCGATGAGACGCGCATGCGCGATGTCGATCGCGAGCCGGGCCTGCGCGACGAGCGTCGGGACGTCATCCATGGCGCGACGCTAGGCGCGACGCCCGACGCGGCCCAGGGGGACGCGGCACGGGCTGGGGAGCCCGCGCATCGTCCCCAGGGCCGTGGACACCGCCGCCGGAGCCGCCGCCACGCGTGCGTGGAAGAATGTGCGGCGTGAACGACTGGACCTCCCTCGCCGCGCTCGAGCCCGCCATCGCCCTCGGACCCCTGGACGGCCGGTACCGCGGCGCCGTCGCGGGGCTCGTCGACCACCTCTCCGAGCCCGCGCTCAACCGCATGCGCCTCCACGTCGAGGTCGAGTGGTTCATCCACCTGTGCGCCTCGGACGCCGTGCCGGGCGCGCGCCCGCTCACGGACGACGAGGTCGCGCTGCTGCGTGCGATCCCCGCGGGCTTCGACGCCGCCGGCATCGCCGAGCACGCCGAGATCGAGAAGGTCACGGTCCACGACGTCAAGGCCGTCGAGTACTACATCAAGCGCCGCATCGAGGGCACGTCCCTGGACCCGCTGCGCGAGCTGGTCCACTTCGCGTGCACGTCGGAGGACATCAACAACCTCTCCTACGCGCTCATGGTCCAGGGGGCCGTGCGCGACGTGTGGCTGCCCGCCGCATCGTCGCTGGTCTCCCAGGTCGCGGACCTCGCGCGCGCCGCCAAGGCCGTCCCGATGCTGTCGCGCACGCACGGCCAGACCGCGACGCCCACCACGCTGGGCAAGGAGTTCGCGGTGCTCGCGCACCGCCTGGGCCGCCAGCTGCGCCGCGTCGAGGCGCAGGAGTACCTGGGCAAGATCAACGGCGCGACCGGCACGTTCGGCGCCCACACCGCGGCGGTGCCCGGCACCGACTGGATCGAGGTCTCGCGGACCTTCGTCGAGGGGCTGGGGCTGACCTGGAACCCGCTCACCACGCAGATCGAGTCGCACGACTGGCAGGCCGAGCTCTACGCGGACGTCGCGCGCTTCGGGCGGATCCTGCACAACCTCGCGACCGACGTGTGGACGTACGTCTCGCTCGGCTACTTCGCGCAGGCGACCACCAAGGGCTCGATCGGCTCCTCCGCGATGCCTCACAAGATCAACCCGATCCGCTTCGAGAACGCCGAGGCGAACCTCGAGATCTCCGCGGCGCTGTTCGACACGCTCGGCGCGACGCTCGTGACCTCGCGCCTCCAGCGCGACCTCACGGACTCGAGCTCGCAGCGCAACATCGGCGTCGCCTTCGGCCACTCGATGCTCGCGATCGACAACGTGCGCCGCGGGCTCGGGACGCTGTCCGTGAACGAGGGCGCGCTGGCCGCGGACCTCGACGCCTCGTGGGAGGTGCTCGCGGAGCCGATCCAGTCGGCGATGCGCGCCGCCGCCGTCGCGGGTGTGGCCGGCATGGAGGACCCGTACGAGCGCCTCAAGGAGCTCACGCGCGGTCAGCAGATCGATGCCGAGGCGATCCGTGAGTTCGTGGGCGGCCTGGGGCTGCCCGAGGAGACCGCCGCGCGCCTGTCGGAGCTCACCCCCGGCACCTATGTGGGCCTCGCGGAGAAGCTGGTCGACGGCTTCCTCGCCTGACCTCCCCCGCCTGACCGCCCCCGCCTGACCGCCCCCGCCTGACACTGGCAACGGAGTTCGCGGCGACACGCCGCGTGTCAGGGCACGATGCGCCGGTCGGCCCGGCGTGTCGTGTTCAACTCCGTTCGGAGTGTCACGGGCCCGGTCGGAGCCTCAGGGGCCCGGTCGGAGTCTCAGGGGGCGGGGCGCACGGGATCGCCCACAGCGATCCGTCCCGGCTCGACCACCCGGGCGTAGACCGCCACGCACGCGTCGCGCCGGTCCCCCAACGGCTTGAGCCATCGCGTGGTCTGCTCGACCCCGTTCTGGGCGAGGTCGATCACGCGGCAGCGCTCGTTGCGCTTGGTGAGCTCGAGCACCACGCCGCCCAGACGGACCTGCGCACCCAACCAGGTCTCCTCGACGAACGGCTCCTCGGTCTCGACCACGATGTTGACGCGCAGGCGCCGGGGGTCCGCGTCCGCGCCCAGCTCGGCGCGGCACCAGTCGAGGGTCGCGGTGCCCACCAGGGACACGGGCGACGAGTCGAAGTGCGGGCGCTCGCCCGGGGCCTCGGGGACGATGCGCAAAGGCTCCCCGGCGAGCCCGCTCAGCTCCGCATCGAGCGCCGCGCCTCCCGCCACCCAGGTCCGCTCCCCGTGCGACACCACCACCGCATCGTCCGTCATCGATGCGGCGTAGGCGAGGACCGGCTCGATGGGACGCCAGCGGCTGCCACGCTTGCCGGCCGCGTACAGCCCCTGGGCATCGACCACCGCGAGCGCGCGGTCCCCGACGAGCCCGCGCGCATCGACCTCGACGGAGGACGGCGACTCCCCGCCCAGGGCCTTCACGGGGAAGCGGTGCAGCGAGACGATGCGCATGCCGCCAGCGTAGGCCGGGAACCCCCGCTCGTTAGAGTGTCGTGACGATGGACACCGCGCCCCGCACCGAGACCGCCGCTCCCCCGGTGGAGCCGCCCGCACGCGAGCCGGCGCTGGTCCTGCCGAGCAAGGGCCGGATGCGCGCCGAGGTGTGGATCGTGCTCGGGCTGTCGCTCGGGCAGACCGCCGTCTATGCCGCGGTGCGGCTCATCGAGCGGTACATGGACACCACGCCCATCTCGGGGCAGACGACCACGCTCAACCCCAGCCGCTCGAGCATCGACGTGATCGACCTCATCCGACAGGTGCTGAGCATCGGCTTCGCGCTGGTGCCGGTGGCGCTCGCGCTCTACCTCCTGAGCCAGCACGGCGCCTCGTGGCGCGCGCGTCTGGGCCTCGTGGGGCCCGCGCGAGCCTGGTGGCGCGACCTCGGGTGGGGCGCGATCCTCGCCGCGAGCATCGGCCTGCCCGGCCTCGCGCTGTACGCGATCTCGCGCGCGCTCGGGCAGACGGTGACCGTCGACACGTCGGGGCTGCCGGACATGTGGTGGTCCGCGACCATCCTGCTCCTCTCCGCCGCGGCGGCGGGGGTGCTCGAGGAGTTCGTGGTGGTGGGCTTCGTGCTCACGCGGCTGCGCGACCTGGGGCGCTCGCCATGGACCGCCATCGTGCTCGCGGCCCTCCTGCGGGGCGCCTACCACCTCTACCAAGGCTGGCCCATGGCCCTGGGCAACATGGTGATGGGCCTGGTCTTCGGCTACGTGTACGTGCGTCGCGGCCGTCTCGCACCCCTGGTCCTCGCGCATTGGACGCTCGACGCGGTCGCCTTCATCGGGCCCGAGGTGGTGCCCCACGAGTGGCTCGTGTCGCTCGGCGTCGCGTAGTCCCGGTTCCGGTCCTCGAGCGCCCGTAGACTCGCCGCATGGCTGCCGAGGTGGACGAGACGCGCGAGGACCCGCGCACCGTCCGCATCATCGACGAGCCGGAGACGCGCGTCCGCCGCTTCACCGACGTGATCGGCATGCTCGCGACGGTCATCGGCATCGCGGCGGTGCTGCTGATCGGCGAGTTCCTCATCGGCACCACCGAGGGCCTGACGCAGGACATCTCCTCGATCTCGCCGTTCCTCCAGCGCCTGCTGGTCGCCCCCGTGAACCTCTTCACGGCGATCCTCGCGATCGTGATCCCCGGGATCATGATCATCGACCTCCTGGTCCGCCGCGAGCCTCGCCGCCTCATCGAGTCGCTCGCCGCCGGCGTGCTCGGCGTGATCCTCACGCTCGTCGCGGCGCTCGCGCTGATCAACCTCGCGACCGACGAGCTCACCGCCAGCCTCACGCCCCGCGGCTTCGACCAGATGCAGCTGCCGGCCTATGTCGCGGCGATCTCGGGCCTGCTCACCGCCGCAGGACGGCGCTCGGCACGGCGCTCGCTCGGGATGTCCTGGAACATCATGTGGCTGGGCCTCGCGATCGCGGTGATCTTCGGCGTCGTCACCATTCCCGCCGTGCTGCTCACGGTACTGCTCGGGCGCCTGGGAGGCCTCGCGCTGCGCTACTGGCTCGGCTCGACCGCGGACCGCGCCTACGGGGACACGCTCGTCGAGGGTCTCCGACGGGCCGGCTTCGAGCCGTTGTCCCTGATCAGGGCCGACATCGAGCACGATGAGGACGAGCACCCCGAGCTCGACGCCGTGACCGACGCCCTCGCCCGCACCCGCCAGGGACGCGTGTATGCGCTCACCACCATCGAGCACCACCGGCTGCTCGTGGTCGCGATGGACGGCGACCAGCAGGCGGCCGGCTTCGTCTCCAAGCTGTGGTCGTCGCTGCGCCTGCGCGGCATCGACACGCGCGCCGACGTCTCGCTGCGCCAGACCGCCGAGGCGACCGCACTGGTGTCGCACGCGGCGCGCGTCGCGGGGGTGCGCACCGGCCGCGTGCTGGGCATGGGGCAGATCCGCGACACGATGCTGCTGGTCTACCAGCGCCCGCCGGCCACCATGCCGCTGTCCGCGCTGGACCCCGAGGACATCTCCGACAGCCTGCTCGACGCGATCTGGACCGAGGTGGGCCGCGCGCACGGCGCCGGCATCTCGCATCGTCACCTCGACGCGGACACCGTGCTCGTGGGGACGGACGCGTCCGAGCTCGAGCCCACCGTCTGGCTGACCTCGTGGGAGCTCGGCGAGGCCGCAACGAGCGCGATCGCCCAGCGCATCGACGTCGCCCAGGTGCTCGCGATGTCCGCGGCGCTGGTGGGGCCGGACCGGGCGGTCGACTCCGCGTTCCGCTCGCTCGGGGCGGAGCAGGTCGAGCAGGCCGCCCCCGTCCTCCAGACGGTGGTGCTGCCGCCCATCACGCGCGCGGCCGTCAAGGCGAGCCGGTACGAGAAGGTGCTCGAAGCGGTGCGCGAGGAGATCCTCGAGCGCTCCCCCGACGCAGAGGTCGCCTCCGAGAACATCACGCGCTTCGGATGGCGCGCCATCATGACCATCGCGCTCGGGCTCATCGCCGCGGTGGTCATCCTCGCGGGCTTCCAGACCGAGAAGTTCATCGAGGCGGTGCAGCAGGCCAACCCCGCGTGGATGATCGCGGGCTTCGGCTGGGCGCTGCTGACCTTCGTGGGAGCCGCGCTCGCGCTGGCCGCGTTCAGCCCTGTCCGGGTGCCGTTCAGCCGCGTCCTGCTCACGCAGGTCGCGGCGGCCTACGTGTCGGTGGCGGTCCCCGCCGGCGTCGGCCCAGCCGCGCTCAACCTCCGTCTGCTGACGCGCCGCAAGGTCGCCACGCCGCTCGCGGTGGCGACGGTCGCGCTGGTGCAGGTCAGCGCCGTGGTGGTGACGGTCCTCGGGCTGGTCGCGCTCACGCTCGCCTCAGGCTCGAAGGGCGCGCTGTCCGCGCTGCCGTCGACGGCCGTGGTGGTCGCGCTCGCCGCGGTGGTGCTGGTCATCGCCGCCGCCCTGCTGGTGCCGTGGGTCCGCACGTGGGCGCTGCAGCGGGTGATGCCGATGCTGCGCCAGACGTGGCCTCGACTCACCCAGGTGCTCGGACAGCCGTGGCGCCTCGCGCTGGGCCTTGCCGGCAACCTGCTGCTCACCATCGGCTTCGTCGGCGCCTTCCAGTCCTCGCTGCTGGCCTTCGGGTACCACATGGCGATCATCGACTCCGCGGTGCTGTTCTTCGTCTCGAACGCCGTGGGCGCCGCGGTTCCCACCCCCGGTGGCCTGGGTCCGGTCGAGATCGCGCTCACCACGGGCCTCACCGGTGCGGGCGTGCCCTACCCGATCGCGGTGTCCGCGACGCTGGTCTACCGCCTGCTCACCTACTGGCTGCGGATCCCGCTCGGGTACGTGGCCATGAAGTACCTGGAGCGCAAGGGCGAGCTGTAGGGGTGTGAGCTGCAACCGTATGTGAGCAAAATCGGCCTATCTGAGCAATCGTGCAACCGTATGTGAGCAAAGCGGGCCCTATCTGAGCATTCGGGCGCTCGTCATGGAGCCCATCGCGAGGTGCGCACGACCGCAGTGCTACCTCTGGCGCCGACAATGACGCGAGCACCGGCACGGTGCGCCGGGCCACCAGCGGGTATCGCCTGCCTACTTCTTCCGCGACCTTGCCTTCGGCAGTCGCAGTTGTTCCGCCTCACTGAGTTGTGCATACGAGGAAAAGAGAGCGCGGAGGCGATCCGCCTCGTCGACCACGCCCGTGAGGCCAAACACGGAGTCGACGGCTTTGTCTAGGTCCGCGTGCGCCTTGAGGAGGGCGGGGTCCTTCGCGATCTGCGCGATCGAGCCGCCCTGACGGGCGACCGAGACGACATCACGACGGAACTCGGCGGGATCGGGCTTGGGCACGGGAAACATCCTTCCAGCACGGACCGAAATCCGTGGCGGTCAGAGTCAACCGTTCCTGGGGCAGACCCGGCTCGCCGTCGCTAGTCTTTGCTCAAACATAAGGAGAACGATGAAGATCCCGGTAATTCTGGCTGTCGGCGCGGTCGCGCTGCTCACCTCCGCCTGTTCGAATGAGGCGCCCGACCCGACATCCGCCTCACCAAGTTCGACGTCCGTCGCGTCAAGTCCGACTCCGGTCGAGTCCGCGCCCGTGTCGTCCTCGACGCCGACTCCGACCGTGACCGTGGACCCCGAGGAGCAAGCCGAAGCCGCGGTCGCCGAGTGGCGCGCGGAGAACAAGGTAGACGCCACCGCCGAGGACGACTACGTGTCGTTGTTGGACTTCCTCTTCGGTGAGGGAACGTTTGCCACGGACGAGCATCGGGCCGTGATCCTCGATGTCGGTTACACGATCTGCTGGCAGTTGTCCCAGGGCGCCACAGAAGCGGTCATCGTGTCAGCCTTTGCTGATCCGTTCCTGGGTCAGCCGTCCGACGTCGCCATCCCTGCGGTCAAGGCCGTCGCTACGATGGCGCTTTGCCCTCAATACAGTGACGGCGAATAACCAGCGCTGAACCCCTCCCGCTGACCGCCCTCCGGCCGGACGACCCGGCCGAACCCCTCTTGCTCAATGACCCGACCGCGGCGATGCGGTTCGCGCTCGTCGAGCGTGCCAACTTCTCCGCACTGAGTGAGCATTGGGAGCAAGCGGGCACCACCGCCACATGACCGAGACAGGAGCCATTCGCCTCCAAGGCCGCCAGCTTCCCGGCCCGAGTGCAGCGGCCAAGCACCTGCGTGGCGCGTGAGCGAGCCGCGCTGAATACGTGGCGCACAGGCGGACGTGGTCTGAGCGCACCTCGCCACAGTCCGGCGCAATTCGAGTAAATGGGACTGCCGCACTGATAGGTGACAGCGCCCTAACCCCGGGGTCCGGTTACGTGCGCAGGTGAGTCCCGCTCGCGGCGCGGGCGTGCGCCGGGTGAATGGGCCAGTCGTCAGGAATTGCTCAGATACGAAGGCACCGCTTCGACGGCTCCAGCCCGCCACGCGAGCCCGTTTCATGCTCAGCCGTATCTGAGCAAATGCTCAACTACGGATGGATCTCACAAGGGGCTTGTCGGTTGCCCAGGCAGACGGACCGTCCGTCCGTCGGCCCGATCCACCTACCCACCCATCACCCCGGTCGCCGGCGGCGTGCCCGTGGGCCCGTAGCGCAGCTGCACCGCGCCGCCCTCCCCTGTCGCGGCCGGCTCGAGCAGCCGCATCGTCGCGGGCGTCGCCCCGTCCGGGAACACCTTGCGTCCCTGCCCGAGGACCACGGGATAGACCCACAGCGTGAGGACGTCGTAGAGATCGTGAGCGAGCAGCGTCTGTACCAGGTCGATGCTGCCGATGACGTGCACGTCCTGGTGCCGGTCCCGGATCTCCCGCACCTCGCGGACCAGGTCGGCGCCGATGCGCGTGGATCCCTCCCAGGAGAGGTCGGGAGCGCCGCGGCTGGCGACGTACTTGGGCACCGCTGAGAACTTCCGTCCGATCTCGCCTGCGGGACCGTCCTGGTGATGCGGCCAGTACCCGGCGAAGATGTCGTAGGTCCGCCGGCCGAGCAGCAGCGCATCCAGCCCGCGGATGCCCTCGATCACGCTCTCCCCGACCATCGGATCAGGGAGCGGCGCCTGCCATCCGCCGAAGGCGAACCCGCCCGAGGGGTCCTCGTCGGGGGCGCCGGGGGCCTGTGCGACCCCATCGAGCGTGGCGAACAGGTCGATGCTGATCCGGCCCATGGCGGCTCCTCGGTGCGCGAGCGTTGCGGCGACCCTTCGAGGATAGGGCGGACATCGCGGCACCGCGCCGAGGACTGTGTCGCAGCGGGACATGAGGGCTGGATCCGCCGCGATTCCGACCCTCATGTCCCGCGAGCGCAGACTCCACGACTCGTCACGTGCGGCACGAGCCCTGCCACCCGGTCGACCCCTATGAGACTTCACCGTCTCCGTTGTCCCCCGCCGCCGGTCCCGTGGACGGCGCTCCCGACACCAGGGTCGCCTCGACACCCCATTCGTGGAGCGCTGCCACGATCTCGGAAGCGAAGCTGCGTGCCTCCGAGACCGGGACCGCGAGCTCGATGAACCTGGTCCGATCGATGCGCGTGGTCAGCGTGATCCTGCGCACCAGGCCGCCCGCGTCGTCACGCTCGACGTCGACGGCGACGTCCACGCCGCGGTGAACCTGCAGCTTCCGGTGCCACCCGACAGCCAGGGGCGCAGTGACCACGAACCAGCCGCCCCTCTCCGCGATCGTGACCATCGGCGCGCGTCGCTTCGCTCTGATGACCCGCACTGCCGTGAGCGCGATCAGGATCGCGGCGCAGATCAGCATGAAGATACCCATGGCCCTCGTCGACGACGGCGTCCGCGCCCAGTACGTCGACGGGGTGATGTAGCCGGAGACCAGGCCTGTTCCTAGCAACGCGCCGGCAAGCGCGGCGGACAGCAGCGGCAGCCCCGAGTACCTGAGCTCCATCAGCGTGTGCGGTCGAGACAACCGCAGCCGCGTCACCTTCGCCATCAACCCACCCCCTTGGCGCGCCAAAGTAGCGGCGCACGCCGGCAGGCACAACCCGCCACCGCCAACGTGGCGCATCAGGCGCTCTGTTCGGCAACCGCCTGTACCGGGCGGAGCGTCGGTATCCACCCGCAACGGCGCGGAGGTCCCCACACCCAAACACGACGACGCCTCACTCCTGGTCGAGCTGATGCGCGGGGCGCCACGGCCGCACGATTCGCACCCGTTGAGGTGTGGCGCGGCCGCGAGACGACACGATCTGCACATGTTGCGCGGATCAGGGCGCCGGGAGCGGCACTATCCGCCCAGGTTGTCCGCGAGCCCGCCGCGGTCGCGCAGAGCCGCGGCGAAGGACGGCACCAGAGACAGCTCGGGCAGCAGCGCCGCCTGGTACGCGTGATAGACATCGGGCTTGCCCGGCCACACGGTGCCGGCCGGACGGTTGTGCGGGTCGAGCTCGTGATGCCACGAGCCTCGGTGGTGGTCGATGAGGTACTCCGCGGCGTACGCCCACCACGCGGCGGCATCGGCCGCGTAGCGCACCTCGCCCGTCGCCTGACGCAGGGCCTCCGCGGCGTTGACCGCCTCCGCGAGCACCCAGTGCATGCGCTCGCGCACCACCGGCGTGCCCGTCCAGTCGGTCGTGTACACGAAGCCCACCGCGCCGTCCGTGTCCCAGCCGTCGGCGACCGCGCGGTCGTACAGGGCCACCGCGGCGTCACGCAGGGAGGTCCGCTCCAACGACGCGTCGACCGCGAGCATCAACCGCGCCCACTCGAGCCCATGCCCCACCGTCGCGCCGTAGGGGCGGAACGGGTGCGCGGGCTCGTCGCGGTGATGCTCGAGCATCGGCTCCCAGGCGGCGTCGAAGTGCTCCGGGATGCGCCACCCGTTCGCGCGGGCCCAGCCCGCCACGCGGTCGGCGATCCGCGCCGCGCGCTCATGCCAGGTGCGGTCGCCGGTCACGTCGCCGGCGGCCAGGTACGCCTCCACCGTGTGCATGTTCGCGTTGACGCCGCGGTACGCGTCCAACGCCGTCCACGACGGATCCCACTCCTCGACCGACAGGCCCTCGGCCTCGTCCCAGAACCGGTCGTGAGAGACCTGCAGCGCCTCGACCAGCAGCTCCTCGGCACCGTCCACCCCCGCGGCGACGGCGGACGATGCGGCCAGCACCACGAAGGCATGCCCGTACGCCTGCTTGGCGGTCGCCGTGGGCACGCCGTCGACGGCGGCCGCGAACCAGCCGCCGTGCGCGTCGTCATGGAGCGCGCCTGACGCGAGCGAGGCGACGCCGTGCGCGGCGAGGTCGCGCAGCGCGTTGGCAGAGGGTCCCCCGGCAGCCGGCGCCTCCCCCGCGAGCAGCCCGAGCGCCGCGACGTGGGTCATCCGGCACGTGATCCACAGCTCGACGGGCCGAGCCGCGTCGACGCCGCCGTCCTCGCCGAGCCACCCGAACCCGTCCGGCCTCACGGCACCCGTCATGAAGCGCAGCAGGTCGGCGCGCTGCGCCGCGAGGAAGGCAGGATCGCCGGGAACCGTCACATGTTCACCCTAGGGGCACGATGCGCCGATCGCCGGTAGACGGAGGTCATCCCAGGTCGCCCCGCAGCGTGCCGGTGACCTCGTCGACCGCGGCCCCCACCGTGGGCGCGAGCCTGTCGGGCTCGAAGCGACCGAGCGCGCGGTAGCGGCGCAGCACGTCCTTGACAGGCCCCTTGACCTCGGCGAGGACCAGCCGGATCCCTTGCGCCGCGAGCGAGTCGTCGAGCTCCAGCAGGGCGTCGATCGCGGTGGTGTCCACATCCGTGATCGGCTCGGCCGCGAGGATCACGGTGCGCACCTCGGGCCCCGCGGCGGCCACCTCTGCGCGGACCCAGTCCGCGAACACCCCGCCGTTCGCGAAGAACAGGGGCGCGTCGAAGCGCAGCACCAGGGCACCAGGGATCGGGAGCGCCTCTCCCGGATGGCGCGAGAGGTCGTGGTAGCCGCGTCGGCCCGGGATGCGGCCCAACCGTGCGCGGTACGGGCGCCATGAGCGGTCGACGAACGTCAGCAGCGACAGCACCACCGCGACCAGGATCCCCTCGAGCACGCCCACCACCAGCACGCCGACCGTCGCGAGGAGCGACAGCCCCGCGTCCACGCGCTTCATCCGCCACAGCGCGCCCACCGCGCGGACGTCGATCAGCGTGAGGACCGCCGCGATCACCACGGCTGCGAGGGTCGCCTCGGGCAGGTAGCGCGTGAGCCCCGGCGCGACGAGCATGAACACCACGATGAGCGCCGCCCCGACCACGCCCGTGAGCTGCGTGCGCGAGCCCGCGGCGTCCGCGACAGGGGTGCGCGAGGACGACGCGCTCACGGGGAACCCTCCCAGCAGGCCGCCGCCGATGTTCGCGAGCCCGATCCCGGCGAGCTCCGCGTTGCCGCTCACGGACTCGCCGCGGCGCGCCGCGAGCGTGCGCGACAGGACCGCGCTGTCGGTGAACGCCACGAGCGCGATGCCCGCGGCGGGAGCGAGCAAGGCAGCCGCATCGTCCCACCGCAGGCCGCCGAGCGCGGGCGCCGGAAGCCCCTGCGGGAGCGCGCCGACCACCGCGAGACGGTCGTCGAGGCCCCACGCGGCGACCGCCACCATGCCGAGCACCACCGCGACAAGCACGCCGGGCACCGGGGAGCGGAATCGCCGCAGGATCAGGATGAGCGCGAGCGAGGCGACGCCGAGCACGGCCGCGAGCGGCACCACCTCCCCCGCTCCCACCGCCGTCGCGATGCCGCGCGCGTTCCCCCACGGACCCGAGCGGTCGATGGTGAATCCCAGCAGCGTGGGTACCTGGGTGAGGATCACGATGACGGCGATCGCGTTGAGGTAGCCCACGCGCACCGGCTTCGACAGCAGGTCCGTCACGAGCCCGAGCCGCAGCAGCGCGCCGAGCAGCATGAACGCCCCGACCAGGATCGCGAGGAGCCCCGCGAGCGCCACGGCCCGATCGGGATCCCCACCCGCGAGCGGCAGGATCGCCGCCGCGATGATGGGAGCGAGCGCCGAGTCCGGCCCGAGCACAAGGATCCGCGAGGGCCCGAACACGGCGTAGACCAGCAGCGGCACGATGGTCGCGTACAGGCCCGTGACGGGAGGCAGGCCGGCGACCTGCGCGTAGCCCATGCCGGCAGGGATGAGCAGCGCGGTCACCACCACGCCTGAGCGCACATCGGCCCACAGCCACGCACGGCGGTACTCGCGGACGATGCGCAGACCCGGCATCGCACGTTCGACCGCCGTGGCTAGCATCGTCGCCCTCCTCCCCCCATGGTCGCGCATCGGTGGAGCGGCGCGCATGCGGAGGGCACCCCGGCCGCTGTCGGCAGAGCCGCTAGGGTGTGGGCCACCAGAACTGGGGGGATACCACCATGACCATGACGTTCGGACGCGCCGCCGCGGCGCTGCTCGCCACCACCTCGCTCACGTTCGCGCTCGCCGCGTGCAGCCCGGAGCCCGCCGACGAGGCCCCGGCGGTCGACACCGTCGCCGAGGAGACCACGGAGCCGGCAGCGGAGGAGACGACCGAGCCGGCCGTCGAGGACGTCGCGGACGTCGCGGACGCAGGCTCGTCGGCGGCGGAGACGCTCGACACGTACGTCGCCCTGGTCAAGGACACCGTCCCGAGCATCCTCGAGTCCTTCGACGGCGTGTACGACGGGCTCGAGGTCACCGGCGAGGCCCCCGGCACCGTGGTGTACACCTACACCTTCGCCGACCATGTGGACCCTGCCGTGGGCGCCGAGAGCCTCGACGCGATGGTGTCGACGCTCCAGGAGCTGTGCGACAGCGTGGTCTTCGACGAGATGGCGGCCTACGACGTCACCGAGGACCCCACTGTGGTCTACACCTACCTCAACCCCGACGGCTCGGAGATCTGGTCGCACTCGTTCGTGCCCTCGGCCTGAGCGGCAGCATGCCGAAGGCCCGGATCGCGGCGCGTCCCACCACGATCCGGGCCCTTGCTCGGGCGAGCAGGGACGTCAGCCGGTGACGCCCGCGATCTCGTTGGTCGCGACCCCGACCTCGACCGACTTCCAGACCTCTCCGCCGACGTAGTCGACGATGTGGATGGTGCCGGTCGCGGGCTCCGTCACGTAGGCCATGCCGGCAAGGACGGTGAGGGCCGGGTGCGCGGTCTGCCACTCCTCGGGCGCCTCCCAGGCGTCGACCACGTCGATGCTGCGGAGCACCTCGCCGGTGGCCGAGTCGATCACGCGCAGGGCGCCGTCGGTGCCGAGCACCAGGGACTCGCCGTCGGCGCCGCGGGCCAGGCCGCGCCACGTGTACTCGGCGTCCTCGCCCTCGAACGGGTCGACGACCGTGATGGACTCGGCCTCCGGGTCGATCAGCACGATCTCGGTGAGGTCGATCCCGCCCTCGGGGTCGGTCCTGCGGTCGCCCAGGACGATGCCGTGGCCGTCGACCGAGTGCAGGTTCCCGGTACGGGCGTACTCGAGCCCCACGTCGATCTTGTGGACGTGGTCGCCATGGAACGCGAGCGCGCCGTCCTCGCAGCCGACCATGAACAGCTCCTCGCCGTCCGCCGTGGTGAAGGCTGTCTCGCCGTGCACGCCGGGGCACTGCTCGCTCGAGGCGAGCACGGCATCGTCCTCACCCAGGAGCATCGCGCCGGTGCGGCCGTCCTCGTCGCCGATCGTCACCAGCAGCTCGCCGCCGTCGCTCGCGACGGCCACGCCGTGGTGCGCGGCGGCGGCGACGTACGAGCGGACCACGTCGAGGTGGCCCTCCTCGACCATGTGCTCCCACTCATCGGCCTCGACCACGGTGACCTGACCGGTGCCGTCGTCGAAGAACGCCGCGAGACCGTCGTGGACCACCAGGTGGCCGGGGATCTCCGCCTCCACCCGTAGGTCGGTGAGCGCGGGCTCCGACGTGAAGTGGTGCGCGTGGTCGCCGTGGGCCTGGCTCCACGTGCCCGCATCGAGGATCTGGAAGCCGCCCGTGGTCGAGACCCCCACGTGGCGGCCGTCACCCGCGACGTTGAGGCGGTTGAAGCCGGCGAGCGCGATGTCCGCCTCGGTCTCGAGCGTGTTGGCGTCGAGGACCAGGATGCCGCCGTCGTACGTCACCACGATGCGCGGCGTCTGGGCGGCCATCTCGGTCGTGGCCGCGGCGGCCCCCTCCGTCTCGTGGTCGTGGTCGTCGTGCGCCTCGTGCTCCACCGCGTCGGAGGAGGCCGCGACCTCCACCTCCTCAGGCGAGCACGCGGCGAGGGCGAGGACGAGCGCGGAGGCGCCCGCGATGGTGGCGGCTCGCGTCCCGAGCGGGGCGATGGACATCGGTGACCTGACTTCCTGTCGGATTGAGACGCGCCCGGTCGAGCGCACGCCGACACCCTAAGCGATAACGGGAATGATTATCAACTTCATGTGAGTCGGTGCGTGCGCGCCGGACCCGTCCGCCCGCGGCTACGCTCCGAACGTGGGCCAAGGAGGTCGCTCATGGAGGCATCGGACGCGGCGTATGCGCTGCTCCTCGGCGCGGTCGCGGGATTCAACCCGTGCGGCTTCGCGCTGCTGCCCGCGTACCTCACCGTACTCATCACCGGCAGCGCGGGCGCGCACGATGCGGCCGTGCCGCGAGCGATCGCCCTGCGGCGGGCGCTCGGCTTCGCGACCGCGATGACGCTCGGCTTCGTCGCCGTGTTCACCGGCTTCGGGCTGCTGTTCGCCGGCGTGAGCCTGGGCCTGCAGGCCACGGTCCTGCCGTCCATGTCCTGGGTGACGCTCGTGCTCGGCGCCCTGGTGATCGTGCTCGGGGCCGTCATGACCCGCCACGGGGAGCTGCGCGGTCCGGGCCTGGGCGCCCTCGCTCGCGCCGGCCGAGCACCTGGACGCACCCTGTGGTCGCAGGCGGGCTACGGCGCGACGTTCGCGCTCGCCTCGCTCAGCTGCACCATCGGGCTGTTCCTGGTGGTCGTGACGCAGGCGCTCGATGCCTCCGGCCCCGTCGCGACGGTCACGCCGTTCCTCGCCTACGGCGTGGGCATGGGCGCGTCGGTGGTGCTCGTGTCGCTCACCGCGGCGGTCGCAGGCACGGGCCTCGCGACCGCGGTGCGGCGCAGGACCCCGGCCCTGATGCGCGCCGGCGGCGTCCTCATGGTGCTCGCCGGCATCTACGTGGTGGTCTTCGCGCTCGCCGAGATCCTGCCGCGGCACGGCGTCCACACCCTGGACGGGGTGCTGCTCGCCACCTCCCGGTGGCAGTCGGCGGTGACGTTGGCGATCCGGGACTGGGGCACCCCCGTGCTCATCGCGCTGGTCGCGGTCGCCGCGGTCGCCGCGGCGGCGGTGCTGGTCGCCGCGCGCCGAGCCGAGCGCGGGGCGGAGCGCACGGCCGCCTGACCGCACACCCCGCCCGGCTCGGAGATCAGACCAGGCGGATGCCCCACGTCAGCGCGTGCTCGGCGCCCGGCTCGAGCGTGATGAGGTCGTCGCCCGTACGGAACGCGTCCGCGATGCAGGTCATCGGCTCGATCGCGACGCCGGCCCGACGCACGCCGTCGACCTGGTCGCCCGTGCAGATCTGCCAGGCCTTCGCCTCCGCATCGGCCCAGATCTCGACGGTGGCGCCGTCCGCCCAGCCCAGGCGCGCCCACGAGCGGCCCTCGGCGTCCGGGATCACGTCCACCCACGCATCGTCGAAGGCGAGACCGTCGAGCGAGCGCGCCTCGCGCAGGTCGAAGCCACCCGCGACGGGGGCGCTGCCGGTGGGGAGCAGCCGGTCGTCGACCGTGACCCGCGATGCGGCGTCGAGCTGGAGCGTGGATGCGTCGAGCGGCGTGCCGCCCGGGGCGAACCAGGGGTGGAAGCCCAGGCCGTACGGCAGCGGTCCGGCGCCCACGTTGCGCGCGACCGTGGTGATGGTGAGCCCGTCCTCGCCGAGCGCGTACGTCGTGGCGAGCTCGAGCTGGAACGGGTAGCCGGGGCTCGCGGCCAGCGCGTAGGTGAGCGTCACGGTGGACTCCGTGCTCGACTCGACCGACCAGTGGGCGAAGCTCACCATCCCGTGCAGCGCGGTGCCGCGGCCGGGCTCGGACACCGGCACCTGGAGCTCGCGTCCGTCGAACTCGTACCGGCCGTCGCGCAGCCGGTTCGGCCACGGGGCGAGGACCATGCCGTGGAACGCGGCGGGCAGCTCGTCAGCGGGGAACGGGATGACGACCTCGCGGCCGCCGACGGTGTACTCCCGGAGCGCGGCCCCCAGGGTCGCGATGGTGGCGACCTGGTCGCCCGAGGTCAGGGTGATCTGGTCACCGGAGATGAGGTTCATGCCCCGAGGCTATTGCGTCCCGCCCGGGACCGCGCACCCGGGGCGGCCTCAGGTCGCGGCGATCTTCTCCGCGTAGTCGACAAGGTCGTCGGCGGTGACGCCGCCGCCGAGCGTGTACGCGTCGCCCGAGTCGTCGATCACCAGGACCGTCGCCTGGCTCACCACGTCGAAGCGGCGCCACAGGTCGCCGTCGAGGTCCACCACGTGCGTCATCTCCTGCACGTCCGCGTCGTCCGCGAACTTCTTCATGTAGTCGAGGTCGTCCGACATGCCGGCCATCCCGATGACCTCGATGCCCTCGGGCAGGCGCGGCAGCGCGGCGGAGATCTCCCCCGCCTCCGCGAAGCACGTGGGGCACCACGGCGCCCAGAACCACAGGATCACGTCACGGTCGTCGATGCTGAGGCCGTCGAACTCCTCGCCCGTGAGCGTGGTCGCGGTGAAGGCGAAGGCGTTGTCGGGGTCGGGCTCGGACGATGAGGTCGCCGGGTCCTCGTCCATCGCGTCCTCGCTGGCGGGCTGTGCCGTCCCGCTCGGGACGGTCTCCGCCGTCGCCGCCTCCTGCGTGGCCGCCGACGCTCCCGGAGCATCGTCCACGGTGTCGCTCGCGCAGCCCGCGAGGGCACCCGTCATCCCCAGCACGCCTGCGGCTGCCAGCATCGTCGCTCGTCGCATGGGCCCATCCTCCTCGTCGCGGTGAAGTCGCGCGTGGCGTTCGGAGCGCCCGCGACGGCGGATGGGTGGTGCGCCGGCACCTTCCCGCAGGGCGTCAGCGGTCCGTGGGCACCGACGGCTGCTGCTGGGTGATGCAGTGGATGCCGCCGCCACGTGCGAACAGCGGCCGGGCGTCGACCATCACGATCTCGCGTCCCGGGTAGGCCTCCGCGAGGATCTCGCGCGCGACCGCGTCATGAGGATCGTCGAAGGCGCACCCGATGACCGCGCCGTTGCAGACCAGGTGGTTGACGTAGCTGTAGTCGACCCAGCCCTCGTGGTCGCGCAGCACCGCGGGTGCGGGCAGGGAGATCACCTCGAGCGGTCGACCCTCCGCATCCACGGCGTCCGCAAGGCTCTCGCGGACCTCGCGGCTCACCTCGAAGTCCGGGTGCGCCGGATCGCGCTGATCATGGACCAGGACGCGGCCGGGGCTGGGGAAGGTCGCCACGATGTCGACATGGCCGCGCGTGCCGAAGCGCTCGGAGTCGCGCGTCAGCCCGCGCGGAAGCCAGATGACCGCACGCGCCCCGAGCGTGCGCGCGAGCTCGGCCTCGACGTCGGCCTCGGTGAGCCCCGGGTTGCGACCGGGATCGAGCTGCACGGTCCGGGTCACCAGGAACGTGCCCTGGCCGTCGGTGTGGATGCCGCCGCCCTCGTTCACCAGCGACGAGTCGATGCGCTCGGCACCCGATGCCGCCGTCGCGATGAGGCTCGCGGTCGCATCATTGTCCCAGCTCGCCCAGTCCTGGCCGCCCCAGCCGTTGAAGACCCAGTTGACGGCGCCGAGCCCGCGCTCGCCGAGCACGAAGGTCGGGCCGGAGTCGCGGTACCAGCCGTCGTCGATCGCGCCGTCGACCAGCTCGACCTCGGGCAGCAGATGGCGCTGCGCGGTCTCGCGGTGCTCAGGCGCGACGATCATGGTCACGGGCTCGAAGCGGACGATCGCGTTCGCGACGGCGGCCCAGGTGGCCCAGGCCTCCTCGGCACGGTCGCCGAGCGTGTACTCGGCGCTGGGCCACGCCATCCAGGTGCGGTCGTGCCGCTCGGATTCGGCGGGCATCGTCCATGCCATGGGGGGCTCCTCTCACGGCGTGCGCTCCGAGGCGACGCCGCATGCCGTCTCGATCGCTGCTCACCCTAGCGGCGCGGCCCGGGCGGCCCTCGGAGGGCCGCCGTGTCGTTCGCCGCGGTGGGCGCGGCGCCCCCGTGCGGCTCGGGGCTAGAGGTCGCGCGCCATGTCCGTGAAGTGCGCGTAGTCCTTGCGGAACGCCACCTCGATGGTGTCCGTGGGTCCCGCACGGTGCTTGGCAACGATGAAGTCGGCCTCGCCGGGGCGGTTGTCGCGGTCGTACACGTCCTCGCGGTGAAGCAGGATGACGATGTCCGCGTCCTGCTCGATCGCGCCCGACTCACGCATGTCCGAGAGCATCGGCTTCTTGTCACCACGCTGCTCCGAGCCACGGTTGAGCTGCGAGATCGCGATGACCGGCGCCTCGACCTCCTTCGCGAGCAGCTTGAGCGCACGGGAGAACTCGGAGACCTCCTGCTGGCGGGACTCGACCTTGCGCCCCGACGTCATGAGCTGGAGGTAGTCGACCACGATCAGCTTGAGGTCATGCTGCTGCTTGAGACGGCGGCACTTCGCGCGGATCTCCATGAGCGACATGTTGGGGCTGTCGTCGATGAACAGCGGCGCCTTGGCGACCGAGGCCGCCGTCTGCGCGAGTCGCTCCCAGTCGCTCGGCCCCATGGGCCCCTTGGTGAGGCTCGACAGCTTCACGCTCGCCTCCGCGGAGAGCATGCGCTTGGTGATCTCCTCGCGGCTCATCTCGAGCGAGAAGATGACGGCCGTCTGGTTGTGGTGGATCGCGCACGACCGCGCGATGTCGAGGCCGAGCGTGGACTTTCCGACCGCGGGTCGGGCCGCGAGGACCACCATCTGGCCCGGCTGCAGCCCGCCCGTGAGATCGTCCAGCGCACGGAAGCCGGTGGGCACGCCGCGCAGGGAGCCGTCGCGCGACGAGGCGGCGTCGACCTCCTCCAGCGTGCGCTCCATGATCTCGCCGATCGCCAGGTAGTCCTCGGAGTTGCGGCGCTCGGTCACCGCGAAGATCTCGGACGAGGCGGCATCGACGATCTGGTCGACCTCCGCACCCTCCCCGTCGTAGCCGAGGTTGGCGATGCGCGTGCCCGCCTCGACGAGCTTGCGAAGGATCGCCTGCTCACGGACGATGCGCGCGTAGTAGCCCGCGGACGCCGCGGACGGCACGGACGCGATGACCGTGTGGAGGTACTCGGCACCGCCGATCTTCGACAGCTCCCCCTGGCGCTGGAGCTCCGCGCTCACGGTGAGAGCGTCGACAGGATCGCCGGCGTTGTAGAGCTTGACCGCGATGTGGAAGATCGTCTCGTGGGCCGGCTTGTAGAAGTCGTCGCCCCGGATCTCCTCGATGACGTCCGCCATCGCGTCCTTGGACAGCAGCATCGCGCCGATCACGCTCTGCTCGGCCTCGAGGTTCTGCGGGGGCAGCCGGTCGAACGAGTTGCGCGGTCCCGGGTCCTGCCCGTATGCGGCCTCAAGCTCGTCGACGGACATGCCGCTCCTCTCTCCGGTCCACATCCAGTGTCCCGCCGGGGTGTGACAGCCGGCTCAGACACGCGAATGTAGGTCCCGATCGTCGGGCCCACAAATCGAGCCGACGTGCATCCGTGGACAACGTCGTGGACAACTCGCGACACCCTGGGGAGGGGCCGTGGACAACAGGCGTGGACGCATGTGGACAACGGTGTGGATGACTCAGTCGAAATCGGAGAATCTCATGCAATACCTGCATGGTTGATCGGGACCTCGATGTGGATAAACCGGTGGAGCCAAGTCCCCGGCGTGTCGCGTCCCGGCGTGTCGCGTCTCAGGGTGCCTGAATTCGGACATCGCGTCGCAAACGTTCTCCACCCACGTGTCCGCACGGCCGCCAGGCAGGCGCCCACGGGCCCCTCCACGCGCCGTCGCACCACCCGAGCCCGAGCCCGATCCCGAGCCCCACCCCCGACCCCCAGCCCGAGCCCCAGCCCCAGCCCCA
>NZ_BBLV01000017.1 GCF_000971115.1 Demequina gelatinilytica
GCTAGCGCTCGCTCCGGTCCGCCTGGCCCCGGCGTCGCTCTCGGCGGCTGAGCCTGGGCACCTCGGGGATCTCCTCCGACGGCGCCTCGCGCACGGGCGGCTCGGCGAGCAGGGGAGCGGGCACCTCGGTCTCCCGCTCGCGCTCGGGCGTGCGCCTCGAGGAGCGTCCGTGCTCGGCGATGCCGCGCGCGTGGAGCGCCTGACCCAGCTGGAGCGCGAAGCCCACGGTGCGGGCGCCGGAAGGGATGAGGATCGCGCGAGGGTCCCGCTCGAGGCCTCGCGCACGGGCGGCCACGCGCGACTCGGTGAGGATCTGCGCCGCCTCGGGGATCGCGCGGAGCGTGAGCGCCACCAGCAGCCCGAGCGTCTCGGGCGGCAGGATCCACCGGATGGGGCGCGCGAGCGCGACCACCAGGTCCATCATCTGCGCCATCGACGTCGAGGAGGTGACGGCGAGCGCCAGCGCGGAGATCGCGATGAGGTCGCCCGCGAGGTCGAGCGCGCGAACGTAGTCGCCCAGCCAGATCTGGAAGCCCGCGGCCATGATGGCGAGCACGGTGATGAGGGCCATGCCCTTGAGCGTCGCCTTGAGGGGAGGCCTGGTGGAGGCCAGCAGCAGCAGGCTCGCGGCAAGGATGCCGAGGCTGGTGACGGGGTCGGAGATCGCGAGGCTCGCGATGGAGATCCCCAGCAGCATGAGCATCTTGAACCACGCCGGCGCGAGGTGCAGGGGCGTCCGGGCGGGACGGTAGATGCCCAGGAGCGTGATCACGCGGTGGCGCCCTGCGAAGCGCGGCCGAACATGAGGTCGCGGTAGAGCTGGACGGCCTCCTTGGGGTCGCCGTCGAAGACCACGCGGCCCAGGTCGACCACGAGCGTGCGCTCGGCGCGCGCCGCGGAGTCGAGATCGTGCGTGACCTCGATGACCTGGAGGGGGAGCGAGCGCAGCAGCGCGCCCACGTGGGCACGCCAGCGAAGGTCCAGCAGCGTGGTGGGCTCGTCGGCGACCACGATGGACGGCGTGCACGCGAGCACGCCCGCGAGCGCGAGGAGCTGGCGCTGACCGCCCGAGAGCGCGTTCACGGAGACGTCGGCCTTGGACGCGAGCCCGATCTCCTTGAGCGCGGCGAGCGCCGCATCGTCCCTCTCCCTGCGGTTCTTGATGACGCGTCGCAGCGACAGCGCGACGTCCTCGACCGCGGTGGGCATGATCAGCTGCGCGGAGGCGTCCGTGAAGAGGTAGCCGACCTTGCGGCGTACCTGGGCGCCCTGCCGCTGCGTGTCGAGGCCGTCGACCTCGACCGAACCGGTCACGGGCAGCACCAGCCCGTTGATGAGACGCGCGAGCGTCGACTTCCCCGAGCCGTTGGCGCCGATGATGCTGATGCGGTCCTCGGTGAGGGTGAGCGTGGTGGGCTCGAGGATCGGCACGCCGGAATCGGGCGCGACGACAGCCGCGTCCTTGAACTCGATCATGCGGACAAGGCTACGCGGTGGCGCGGGCCTGCTCGTCCTCCTGGTCCGACTGCTCGGCGGACGATGCGGCGGTCACCCGCCGCGCGGCGCCCAGCAGGCCGGGGTAGGCCCGGTGGATCGCGGCGGCGACGATGCCCGCGGTGACCACCTTGAGGATGTCGCCGGGGATGAACGGCACGACGCCGAGCGTGACGCCCGAGGCGCAGTCGACGTCGAGGAGGCCGCTGCAGTCCGGGCCGGGAAGCATCGGAAGGCCCAGGCGGTAGGCGAGCCAGGGGGCGCCCACCGCGTAGATCACCGGGATCGACACGAGACCCCCCCCGATGAGCCAGAAGGTCGCGCGGAGGCTGCCGCGCAGCCGTCCCAGGCGGGCGCCGAGCTGCGCGAGGCCGCCCACCACCACCGCGGCGACCAGGAAGCCGATCAGGTAGCCGCCGCTCGGCCCGACCAGGACCTCGATACCGCTGGCGCGTCCGGCGAAGACCGGCAGGAACAGTCCCATGAGCAGGTAGACGCCCACGGCGGCGAGGCCGCGCCAGGGTCCGAGCACGAGCGCCGTGAGCACCACGGCGAACGTCTGCAGCGTGAGCGGCACGCCGCCGAGCAGCTCGATGCCGGGCACCATCGACGCGGCGGCGATGAACGCGGCGAAGACGGCGACGAGCGCGATGGACTGGCCGGTGAGGCCGCGGTGCTGAGACATGGGGACCCCCTGGGATAATGGACGCCGTCACCCTAACGGCGCCGCCTGTCCCCATGGCCGGGTTCCGGCCGGGGTGCAGAAACGTTGTGGGGTCCCCACAACTCAGGTCGCATCGACAGCAGGGAGAACGCGTGATCATCGCCAAGGATCTGGAGGTCCGCATCGGCGCCCGAGTGCTGCTGCACCCCGCGAGCTTCCAGATCGGGCCCGGTGACCGCGTGGGCCTGGTGGGCCGCAACGGTGCAGGCAAGACCACGATGACGCGCCTCCTCGCCGGCGAGGGCCAGCCCACCGGCGGCACCGTGACCCACAAGGGCTCCATCGGCTACCTCCCTCAGGACCCGCGCGAGGGCGAGCCCACGCAGCGCGCGCTCGACCGCATCCTGTCCGTGCGCGACCTTGCCGGGCTCATGGCCAAGCTCCGCGAGGCGGAGGAGGGCATGGCGAGCACGGACCCCAAGGTGATGGAGAAGGCGATGAACGCCTATCCGCGCCTCGAGGAGCGCTTCCGGGCGGCCGGCGGCTACGCGGCCGAGTCCGAGGCCCAGCGCATCGCGGCCAACCTGGGCCTCGACGAGCGCATCCTCGGTCAGCCGCTCGGCACGCTCTCCGGCGGCCAGCGCCGCCGCGTCGAGCTGGCCCGCATCCTCTTCTCCGACGCGGAGACGCTCCTGCTGGACGAGCCGACCAACCACCTCGACGCGGACTCGATCGTGTGGCTGCGCGGCTTCCTCGCCAACTTCCCCGGCGGGCTCGTGGTGATCTCCCACGACGTCGAGCTGCTGCGCGCCTCGGTCACGCGCGTGTTCCATCTCGACGCCAACCGCGGCGAGCTCGACCAGTACGCGCTCGGCTGGGACCTGTACCTGCGCCAGCGCGAGACGGATGAGAAGCGCCGTCGCCGCGAGCGCGACAACGCCGAGAAGAAGGCCGCGGCCCTCATGGCGCAGGCCAACAAGATGAAGGCCACCGCCACCAAGGCCGTCGCCGCGCAGAACATGGCCAAGCGCGCCGAGCGCATGCTCCAGGGCGTCGAGGGGGAGCGGGTGCAGGACCGCGTCGCGGCGCTGCGCTTCCCGACCCCGGCGCCGTGCGGCAAGACCCCGCTCCGGGCCGCCGAGCTGTCGAAGTCCTACGGCTCCCTCGAGGTGTTCACCGATGTCGAGCTCGCGATCGACCGCGGCTCGCGCGTGGTGGTGCTGGGCCTCAACGGCGCGGGCAAGACCACGCTGCTGCGGCTCCTGGGCGGCGTCGAGGACCCCGACACCGGCGAGGTCCAGCCGGGCCACGGCCTCAAGCTCGGCTACTACGCGCAGGAGCACGACACCCTGGACATGAACGCCACGGTGCTCGAGAACCTGCGCCACGCCGCGCCTGACCTCGACGACACGGCGGTGCGCAACGTGCTGGGCTCGTTCCTGTTCATCGGCGACGACGCGCACAAGCCCGCCAAGGTGCTGTCCGGCGGCGAGAAGACGCGCCTCGCGCTCGCGACCCTGGTGGTGTCGCAGGCCAACGTGCTGCTGCTCGACGAGCCCACGAACAACCTCGACCCGGCGTCGCGTGCCGAGATCCTCCGCGCGCTGCGCACGTATGAGGGCGCCGTGGTGCTGGTGACGCACGACGAGGGCGCCGTCGAGGCGCTCGAGCCCGAGCGCGTGCTGCTCCTGCCCGACGCGGTGGAAGACCTCTACAACGAGTCCTACCGCGAGCTCATCTCCCTCGCCTGACCTCTCCCGCCCGACACTGCCAACGGAGCTGGTCCTGGTTCTGCGGCGTGTTGCCGCAGAACCGCGTGTCCACCGCGGCGTGTCGTGACGAACTCCGTTGGAGCTGTCAGCGGCTAGAGGGCGTCCTCGATCTCCTCGTCCGAGGGGCCGCGCTCGCGCCGGCGGCGCGGCGCCTTCGGCGGCGACGATGCACGGGCGGGCTCGGGCGCATCATCTCCGGCCTCGCCCGTGAGCTGCCAGTCGCGACGCGCGAGCAGCGCGCCCCCGATCGGGGCGATGAGCGCGAAGCCGAACCACTGCCACGTGTACGCGAGGTGCGGGCCCAGCGAGAGCGAGGGGAGCGGAACCGGGGAGCCGAGCGCCGCGACACAGGACTCGCCGTCGCAGATCGAGCGCACCATGCCGTAGCCGTCGATGGCCTCGGCGCCGGGATCGGGCATCTGAAGCGGGGTGATCCGGGTGGCGCCCTCGTCGCGGCGGCCGTCGTCGGGCTCGGCCGCGCGGAGCACCGCGGTGATCGTCACGGGGCCCTCGGGAAGCGCGGGCACCGCATCGGCGGGGTCGCCGCTGTCGGGGATGGGGACCCACCCGGCATCGACCATGAGGGAGCGACCGTCGTCGGTGTCGAACCACGCGAGCACGTGCCACGTGCGCTCGCGGTCGACCGGCCGGTTGCGCAGCAGCGTGGTCGAGCCTGCCTCGAACTCTCCCTCGACCTCGACCAGGGTCCACTCCGCGTCGCCGACGGCCTCGCCGGGCGCGACCGCGTCGGCGAGCGGGACGGGCTCGGCGCTCGTGTTCGCCTCGTAGCGCTCGATCGCGGTGGCGCGCTGGACATGCCTGCCGTGCTGCCAGAACCCGGCACGCACCGCCACGGCCGACATCACGAGCGCCACCAGCACGATGGCGACCACACGCGCGATGCGCGTGGAACGGGAGGCGGTGGTCACCCGACGATGCTAGTGCCGCGGTTTCGCGCATCCGTCCGGGGCTCCGCTAGCGTTGCCCCCATGACCTCCCGCCATGTCCTCGTCACCGGTGCCGCGCGCGGCATCGGCCGCTCGATCGCCGAGGCTTTCGTCGCCAACGGCGACATCGTCTCCACCATCTACCGTGGAGGCGACCTCCCCGAGGGCGTGACCGGCGCGATCGCCGACATCACCGACACCGACGCCGTCAACGCCGCCTTCGACGAGCTCGAGGCGCAGCACGGCCGCGTCCGGGTGCTCGTCGCGAACGCCGGCATCACCAAGGACGGCCTGCTCATGCGCATGAGCGACGAGGACTTCGCGAACGTCGTCGACGTCAACCTGACCGGCACGTTCCGCTGCGTGCGGCGAGCGGTGAACTCGATGATGCGCGAGAAGTACGGCCGCATCGTCCTCATCGGCTCCGTCGTGGGCCTCATGGGCAACCCCGGCCAGGTCAACTACTCGTCCTCGAAGTCGGCGCTCGTGGGCATGGCCCGCTCGATCACGCGCGAGGTCGGGGCACGCGGCATCACCGCGAACGTCATCGCGCCCGGCTTCATCACCACGGACATGACCGCCGAGCTGCCGGAGTACACCGTCAAGCAGTACGAGGCGACCATCCCCGCCAAGCGCTTCGGCGCGACCGCGGAGGTCGCCGCCGCAGCCGTCTACCTGGGTTCCGACGCCGCAGGCTACGTCTCGGGCGCGGTGCTGCCGGTCGACGGCGGCCTCGGCATGGGCCACTGAACCGGCGTCCGCCCCCTCCCACCCCGCATCGTCCCCTCGCATAGGAGCAACCATGGGAATCCTCGAAGGCAAGAACATCCTCGTCACCGGCGTCCTCACGGAGGGCTCGATCGCGTTCGAGGTGGCGCGGCTGTGCCAGGAGCAGGGCGCCACGGTCGTGCTGACCGGCGTGGGCCGCTCGCTCAAGATCACGCAGGCGATGGGTCGCCGCCTCCCGGTCGAGGCGAAGGTGGTCGAGCTCGACGTCACCAACCCCGAGCACCTCTCCGCGCTCGCCGACCAGGTCCGCGAGCACGTCCCGCACCTCGACGGCGTGGTGCACAGCATCGGCTTCGCGCCGCAGTCCGTCATGGGCGGCAACTTCATGTCGGGGGAGTGGGAGGACGTCTCGACGGCGATCCACATCTCCGCCTACTCGCTCAAGGCGCTCGCGCAGGCCACGGCGCCGCTCATGTCGCACGGCGGATCCATCGTCGGCCTCACCTTCGACGGCCGCTACGCGTGGCCGGTCTACGACTGGATGGGCGTCGCGAAGGCCGCCTTCGAGGCCGTCAACCGCTACGTCGCGCGCGACCTGGGTCCCCAGGGCATCCGCTGCAACGTGGTGTCCGCCGGCCCCATCAAGACCACCGCCGCGAAGCACATCCCCGGGTTCGAGCAGATGGAGGGCAACTGGGCCCAGCGCGCGCCGCTCGGCTGGGACTCCGAGGCCACCGAGCCCACCGCCCGCGCGGTGACGGCCCTGCTGTCGGACTGGTTCCCCGCCACCACCGGCGAGATGATCCACGTAGACGGCGGCGTGCACGCCATGGGACAGTGACACCGTGCCTACGCTGATCCTCGCCCGCCACGCCAAGGCCGAGGCCCCCGCGGCCGGCCTCCAGGACTCCGACCGAGCCCTCGAGCTCATCGGTCGCAAGGCCTCGACCCGCCTGGGCCAGGTGATCGCCGAGGCCGGCCTCACCCCTGACCTCGCGCTGGTCTCGCCGTCCGTGCGCACGCAGCAGACGTGGAAGCTCATGTCGGCCGCCTTCGGCGAGTGCGAGACGCGCCTGGACGAGGAGCTCTACGAGACCCACGTCGCGGGCCTCCTCGACGTCCTGCGCGGCGCCGGGGACGCTCAGACCGTGGTGGTCGTCGGGCACGAGCCCACGTCCTCCGCCGCTGCCGCCCATCTCGCCGGCTCGGGCTCCGACAAGACGGCGCTCCAGCGGGTCGCCCACGGGCTTCCCACGGCCACGGCGGCGGTCCTCGAGTTCTCCTGCCCGTGGACCGAGGTCACCTCGCGCTGCGGCCGCCTCGTCTCGGTCCTGTCGGGCCGCGACGTCGAGGAGTGAGCGCGTCCCGTCCCGCCACACCGGACACCGGGGCGCTGTGGCGCGCCCTCCTCGCGATGCAGCGGTTCGGCTGGGAGCAGGGCGTCGCGTCGCACGCCGCGATCGACAGCGGCGACCTCGCGCTCGCACGCGCGCTCGCACGTGACGCCGTGGCGCGCCAGGACGCCGACGGTCAGCTGGGCGGCATGGACGATGCCGCCGCGGTGAACTCGGGCTCGCTGCTCGAGGCGGCCCTGCTGCTCGGCTCGGAGGACCCGGACGCGGCGGAGGCGGCGCAGCGCCAGCGCTGGTGGCTCCTGCGGTTCTCTCCGCGCGACGACTGGGGCGTCCTCCATCACCTCAAGGGCGCGACCGAGGTGTGGGCGGACTCGGTCTACATGGTGGTGCCCGCGCTCGTCGCCGCCGGGGACCTGGCGCCCGCGGACATGCAGTACCGCATGCACCGCGAGCAGCTGTGGGATCAGCCCACGGGGTTGTACCGGCATCGCTTCGACATGGCCTCGCGGCAGTTCACGCGCGACGCCTTCTGGGCGAGCGGCAACGGGTGGATCGCGGCGGGCGTGGCCCGCGCGCTCCACCTGGGCGTCGAGGCGGAGACCGTGCGCGAGCGGTGGCAGGCGGAGACCCGGGCGCTGCTCGACGCCTGCGCGCGCCACGAGCGCGCCGACGGCCGCTTCCACGACGTCCTCGACGACGCATCGTCGTTCGTCGACGGCGCCGCGGGCCTGATGCTCGCGTACGCGGCGTTCACCGGCGTGGCCGACGGCTGGCTTCCCGCGCGCTACGCGGACGATGCCTCGCGATGGGCCGATGCCGCGCTCGCCCACGTCGACGACGCTGGCCTCGTGCATGACGTGTGCGGCGCGCCCGCCTTCGACTCGCCGGGCACGAGCGCCGAGGCGCAGGCCTTCGCGATCATGGCCCTGGCGGCACGCGCGCGCCTGGGCTGAGCGGACCCCGGCCCGACCGAGCGTCGGGCACCGGGGCCACCTCGCCTACGGGCGGTCGAGGATGAGGGGCAGCGCCTCGGCGAGGCTGGGACCGTTGAGCGCGACGTCCGCCTGCTCCTGAACCACAGGCTTCGCGTGCCACGCGATGCCGAGCCCGGCGGCGGCCATCATGTCCAGGTCGTTCGCGCCGTCGCCGATCGCGACCGCATCGGCGGGCTCGCAACCGACCTCCGCCGCGAACTCCCGGAGCGCCGCGGCCTTCGCCGCACGATCGATCACGGGGCCGACGGTGCGCCCGGTGAGGCGTCCCTCCGCCACCTCGAGCCGGTTCGCGCGGAACCGCGTGATCCCCAGGGATGCCGCGAGGGATCCCACGACCTCCTCGAAGCCGCCCGAGACGAGCGCGACCTCCCAGCCGGCGTCCTGCAGGCCGCCGATGAGCTCGCGCACGCCCGGCGTGAGCTCGACCTCGGCGCGTACCTCGGCGAACACGGTGTCGGGCACGCCGGCGAGGGTCGCGACGCGCTCCTTGAGGGACGCCGCGAAGTCGAGCTCGCCGCGCATCGCGCGCTCGGTGATCCGGGCCACCAGCTCACGCGCGCCCGCGCGCGCGGCGATGAGCTCGATGACCTCGGCGGTGATCAGGGTGGAATCGACGTCGAGGACGCACAGCCTCATCGGGCGACGACCGTCCCCTTCGCCACGACGGTGATGCCCGTCTCGGTCACGGTGAAGCCGCGTGCGAGGTCCGCCTCGCGGTCGATGCCCACGCGTGCGCCCTCCTCGACCACCACGTTCTTGTCGAGGATCGCGCGGTGCACCTGGGCGTGGCGGTGGATCTGGACGCCGTCGAGCAGCACCGAGTCCGACACGGTGGACCAGGAGTGCAGGCGCACGCCGGGCGAGAGCACGGATCCGGTCACGGTCGCGCCGGACACGATGACCCCGGGGGAGACGATCGAGTCCGCGGCGTGGCCCAGGCGGCCCTCCTCCGAGTGGATGAACTTGGCCGGCGGGTGCGTCACGAGGCCCTGATGCAGCGGCCACTTGTCGTTGTACACGTTGAAGACGGGCTGGACCGCGATGAGATCCATGTGCGCGTCGAAGTACATGTCGAGCGTTCCCACATCGCGCCAGTAGTCGCGGTCGCGGTCGGTCGAGCCGGGGACGTCGTTGCGGATGAAGTCGTAGAAGCCGCACGTGCCCTTGTCGACGAAGTAGGGGACGATGTCGCCGCCCATGTCGTGCTTCGAGGACGGGTTGTCGGCGTCCGCGGTGAGCGCCTCGAGCAGCGCATCGGCGTTGGCGACGTAGTTGCCCATCGACGCGAGGATCTCGCCGGGGCTGTCCGGCAGGCCCGCGGGGTCCTTGGGCTTCTCGAGGAATGCGCGGATGCGGTCGGGGCTCGCAGGATCGACGTCGATGACGCCGAACTGGTCGGCGAGCGAGATGGGCTGGCGGATGCCCGCGACCGAGAACTCGGCGCCGGACGCGATGTGCGCGTCCACCATCTGCGAGAAGTCCATGCGGTAGACGTGGTCCGCGCCGACGATCACGACGATGTCGGGCGACTCGTCCTCGATGATGTTGACCGTCTGGTAGATCGCGTCGGCGCTGCCGAGGTACCAGTGCGGACCGCGTCGCTGCTGCGCGGGAACCGGGGCGACGTAGTTGCCCAGCAGCGGCGACATGCGCCACGTGCGGGCGATGTGGCGGTCGAGCGAGTGCGACTTGTACTGCGTCAGCACCACCACGTGGAGGTACCCGGAGTTCACCAGGTTGCTCAGGGCGAAGTCGATGAGCCGGTAGGTGCCTCCGAAGGGCACGGCGGGCTTCGCACGCGATGCGGTGAGGGGCATCAGTCGCTTGCCCTCACCTCCTGCAAGGACGATGGCGAGAACTTTCGGCGCTGACATATGTCCAGCCTAGGCGATATCGGTCCGGTCGCGTATCAGGGAGTTTCGCGCGTGGCGCGAGCGGCCTCGCGAACGCCGACGCGGAGCGTCACCCCGTGATGCCCACGGGATCCGCGTGGACGGGGGCGGCGGGCTCCGCCCCGTCGACCTGCGGCGCGAGGCCCGTGGTCGACGGCTCCGCGGCCCGCGCCGGCGTGGACCCCGTGAGGGTGGGCGGGTCCGTCGCGGCGCTCGCGTCCGGGGTGGTCGCCGTGGCGTCGGCGGGCATGGTCGGCGCGACCTGCGGCGTCCCGGGCGCGGCCTTGCGGATGCGGCTGGGCGCCACCGCCTGGGGAGCCTTCGCCTGCTCCGACACCTTCGGGGGCTTCCGGACGGGCGCCGGGGTGCCCTGCACGGCCGCGGTGGGCGTGGGCAGCGGCGTCGGCACGAGCTGCTCGGCGCCGTCCGCGGGCAAGGGCGTGGGGACAGCGTGGCAGCGGTCGCCCGCGAGCGAGGCGGACGCCTCCTCCGTGAGCTCGAGGGTGGTCCGGTAGCTGAACGTGCCGCCGTCCGGGGCCTCGCAGACGACCACGACCTCGCGTGGCTCGACCTGTGCGGAGGCGACCTGCGCTGAGGCGACCGGTGCGGCGGCGAGGGTGGCGACGGCGGCGAGGCCGGCGGCGGCGAGCGGCGTGATGGACATGAACGATCCTCCAGACGGGTCGGGGTGGTGGTCCCCATCGTCCTGACGGGGGGAGATCCTCCGGCGGGACCATCGGGACGGAACGGGCGAAGTGTCCGCCGATGCGGTACGGCGTCGGGGTGCACGTGTACCGCGGGCGCGGTAGGCCGTGCCTTCCAGGGGTGAGGGGAGACCTCGCGCGGGGGGAGCCGCTAGCGTGGGGGGCATGCGCGTCGACATCCTCACCCGTGAGTACCCGCCCCACATCTATGGAGGCGCCGGCGTCCATGTGACAGAGCTCGCGGCGGTGCTCCGCGACCACATCGACGTGCGCGTGCGCGCCTTCGACGGCCCGCGCGACGAGGCCGGCGTGACGGGGTACGACGCGCTCGGCGGCGGTGTGGGCGACGCCGCGCTCGACGTGCTCGCGCACAACCTCCCCATGGCGAAGGACTGCGCGGGCGCCGACCTGGTGCACTCGCACACGTGGTACGCCAACATGGCCGGTCACCTCGCCGCGCGGCTCCACGGGATCCCGCATGTGCTGTCCGCCCACTCGCTCGAGCCGCTGCGCCCGTGGAAGGCCGAGCAGCTGGGCGGCGGCTACCGCGTCTCGAGCTGGATCGAGAAGACCGCGTACGAGGCCGCGGACGCCGTGATCGCGGTGAGCGAGGGCATGCGCCAGGACGTGCTGCGCTGCTATCCCGACGTGGACCCGGCGAAGGTCCAGGTGGTCCACAACGGCATCGACGTCGACGGCTGGGCCGCGCCGTCGACCGACGCCGAGCGGGCCAAGGCCGATGCGGTGGTCGCCGAGCACGGCATCGACCCCTCGCGTCCCGCGATCGTGTTCGTGGGCCGCATCACGCGTCAGAAGGGTCTGCCGTACTTCCTCAAGGCGGTCGAGCAGCTCCCCAAGGACATCCAGGTGGTCCTGTGCGCGGGCGCGCCGGACACCAAGGAGATCGCGGCGGAGGTCTCGGGCGCCGTCGCGAAGCTCCAGCAGGAGCGCGACGGCATCGTGTGGATCGAGAAGATGCTGCCGCGTCCCGAGCTGGTCGCGGTGCTCGACGCGTGCACGGCGTTCGTGTGCCCGTCCGTCTACGAGCCGCTCGGCATCGTCAACCTCGAGGCCATGGCCGTCGGGCTGCCCGTGGTCGCGACCGCGACCGGCGGCATCCCCGAGGTGGTGGTGCCGGGGGAGACCGGCACGCTGGTCCCGATCGAGCAGGTGCAGGACGGCACCGGGACGCCTCTGGACCCGGAGGGCTTCGCGAGCGACCTCGCGGCCGCGCTGACCGACATGGTGTCGGACGGGTCCCGCGCGAAGGCGATGGGAGAGGCCGGTCGCAGGCGCGCAGCGGAGAGCTTCTCGTGGGACGCGATCGGCGAGCGCACCTTGAGCGTCTACCGCTCGATTCTTGGATAGGCTCGCCGCCATGACTGAGGTGCTCGGCTTCGAGGGCGTGCGGGTGCGCCGTGGTGACAACGAGATCCTGCGGGACGTGTCCTGGACCGTGTCCGCCGCGGATCGGTGGGTGATCCTCGGTCCGAACGGCGCCGGGAAGACCACCCTGATGTCGATCGCCTCGGCGCGCATGTTCCCCACCGAGGGCGAGGCGCGCATCCTGGGCGAGCGGTTGGGCGAGACGGACACACGAGAGCTGCGCGTCCGGGTGGGGCTGTCGAGCGCCGCCCTCGCCGACCGCATCCCCGCGCACGAGACGGTGCGCAACGTGGTGATGACCGCCGCGCACGGCGTGACGGGCCGGTGGCACGAGGACTACGACGGCGTCGACGAGGACAGGGCCGATGCGCTCCTCTGGGCCTTCGGCATGGAGAGCTTCGCGGATCGCGAGTTCGGCACGCTCTCGGAGGGCGAGCGCAAGCGCGTCCAGGTGGCGCGTTCGCTCATGCCTGATCCGGAGCTGCTGCTGCTCGACGAGCCCGCCGCGGGCCTCGACCTGGGCGGACGCGAGGAGCTGCTCGGCGCGCTCACGGAGCTCGCGGGCGACGACCGCTCGCCGGCGATCGTCATGGTGACGCACCACGTGGAGGAGATCCCTGTGGGCTTCACCCACGCGATGCTGCTGCGCGGGGGAGAGGTGGTCGCCGCGGGTCCGCTCGAGCCGACCCTGACCGCCGAGAACCTGTCGCGCACCTACGGCATGTCGGTCGAGCTCGCCGCGAGCGGCGGACGCTACTCCGCGCGCCGCGCGTGAGCCGATGAAGGTCTCCGCGCGCGCCGACTACGCCCTGCGGGCCACCGCCGAGCTCGCGCGGGCGGGGGAGCCTCGCACCACCGGCGCGCTCGCGGCCAGCCAGGGCATCCCGCGCAAGTTCCTCGAGGGGATCCTCACGGCGCTGCGCGACGACGGCCTCGTGGTGGGCCAGCGCGGCATCGGCGGGGGGTACCGGCTCACGCGTCCCGCCGCCGAGATCACCCTCGCGGACGTGGTGCGCGCGGTCGACGGCCCGCTCATCTTCGTGCGTGGTGAACGCCCGTCGGGCCTCGAGTACGGGGGTGCCGCGTCGGAGCTGCTCACCATCTGGGTGGCGGTGCGCGCCTCGATCCGCGCGGTGCTCGAGCGCGTGACCGTCGCGGACCTCGCTGCCGGTGCGCTTCCCGATGAGATCCGGACCCTTGTCGAGGACCAAGCTGCCTGGGAGGACGCCCAAACAAACCTATCTGGCGAGTAGGAATTGATTCCTACCCACTAGGTAGGTATGGTTTATCTCTACCGACCCATGGGCGCGCCCGCGCCCGGCTCGGGTGGAGGGATCCATGCGCACTCTCGTCCTCGTGGCGATCGTCGGCTTCGGAGCGCAGCTCGTCGACGGGAGCCTCGGCATGGCGTACGGCGTCACGTCGTCCACGCTCATGCTCGCCGTGGGCCTCAGCCCGGCGCTCGCCTCCGCCACGGTGCACCTCGCGGAGGTGGGCACGACCCTCGCCTCGGGCGTGGCGCACGCGCGGTTCGGCAACGTCGACTGGCGGGTCGTGTGGCGCGTCGGCGTCCCCGGTGCCATCGGCGCGTTCGCGGGTGCGACCTTCCTGTCGAGCATCTCGACCGAGGCCGCCGGCCCGGTCATGGCGATGCTGCTCTTCGGCCTCGGCATCTACGTGCTGACGCGCTTCACCGGGACCAAGGTCGACGCCGACAAGGCCAAGCGCCCCCTGCGTTCACGCTTCCTCGCGCCGCTCGGCCTCGTCGCGGGCTTCGTGGACGCCACCGGTGGCGGCGGCTGGGGCCCCATCGGCACCCCGACGCTGCTCGCCTCGGGCCGCATGGAGCCCCGCAAGGTCATCGGATCGATCGACACCTCCGAGTTCCTGGTCGCCGCCGCGGCATCGGTGGGCTTCCTCGTCGGCCTCGGCACGTCGGGGATCGACTTCGGCTGGGTCCTCGCGCTCCTCGCGGGCGGGCTGGTCGCCGCGCCTCTCGCGGCCTACCTGGTCCGTCACGTCCCGCCGCGCATGCTCGGCGCGGCGGTCGGAGGCATGATCCTCCTCACCAACGCGCGCACCCTGCTGCACACCGATGCGCTGTCCGCGGTCGCGCCCTACAGCTGGGCCGTGTACCTCGTCATCGTCGCGGTGTGGGCGTGGGCCATCACCCGGGCTTGGAAGGGCCACCGCGCCGAGAAGGCGGCCGCCCAGGCGCTCGACGTCGAGCCTCAGACGGTCTGACACCAGGCGCGACGCACCCTTCCGGGGGAGGAGGCCCGCATCGTCCCGACGGACGATGCGGGCCTCTCGTCATCCCTGCTAGCGTGCCGAGAGACAAGGAGGCCATGGTGGAGCAGTTCCTGTGGTGGTTCATCGGCGCGATGATCCTCGGTGCGATCGAGATCTTCACGCTCGACCTGTTGTTCGCGATGCTCGCCGTGGGTGCGCTCGCGGGAGGCGTCGCCGCGCTGCTGGGCGCGCCGTGGTGGCTGAGCGTCATCATCGCGCTCGCCGTCGCCTCGCTGCTGATCGGCGGCCTGCGGCCGTTCCTGCTGCGCTCGCTGCGCGCACGGGGCGAAGGCGCCGCCGAGACCAACACCGCGGCGCTCGTGGGCCGTGCGGCCCGCGCGATCGACACGGTGACCGAGACCAGCGGCCGCGTCAAGCTCAACGGGGAGGTATGGACGGCGCGCACCGAGGACGATGCGCCCGCGATTCCCGAGGGCTCCGACGTGACGGTGCTGAGGATCCAGGGCGCGACCGCTGTGGTCGCGCCCGAGAAGGAGAGCTGAGATGGGTGACAACGTAGGCACGATCATCGTGTGGATCGCGATCGCGGTCCTCGCGATCTTCGTGATCGCCGCGATCGCGAGGGCGATCATCGTGGTGCAGCAGACGCAGGCCTACCTGGTCGAGCGCCTGGGCCGCTACCACTCGACCATGGACGCGGGCCTCCACCTGCTGGTCCCGTTCATCGACAAGGTGCGTGCCAAGGTCGACCTGCGCGAGATGGTCTACTCGTTCCCGCCGCAGTCGGTCATCACGTCCGACAACCTGGTGGTCGACATCGACACGGTGATCTACTTCCAGGTGACCGACCCGAAGTCCGCGGTCTACGAGATCGCGAACTACATCACCGGCGTCGAGCAGCTCACCACGACCACGCTGCGCAACATCGTCGGCACCATGGACCTCGAGCAGACGCTCACCAGCCGCGACCAGATCAACGGTCAGCTCCGCGGCGTGCTCGACGACGCGACCGGCAAGTGGGGCATCCGCGTCAACCGCGTCGAGCTCAAGTCGATCGAGCCGCCGCTGTCCATCAAGGACTCGATGGAGAAGCAGATGCGTGCCGAGCGCGACCGTCGTGCCGCGATCCTCACGGCGGAGGGCGTCAAGCAGTCGGCGATCCTCACGGCGGAGGGCGAGAAGCAGTCGGCGATCCTCAAGGCCGAGGGTGAGGCGCAGTCCAAGATCCTCAAGGCCGAGGGTGAGGCGCGCGCGATCCTCCAGGTGTTCGACGCGATCCACGAGGGCGACGCCGACTCCAAGCTGCTGTCCTACCAGTACCTCCAGATGCTCCCGGAGGTCGCGAAGGCCAACAACAACCAGATGTGGTTCGTGCCGACCGAGTTCACGGGTGCGCTCAAGGCGGTCGCCGCCGGCTTCGGCGTCACGGACGAGTCCGAGCCGCTCGAGCGCGACCCCGAGCGTGCACGCTCGCGCACCTCGCGCATCACCTCGGCGCTCGCGGACCCGCGTGCCGCGCTCGAGGAGGCGCGTCGCCAGGCCGAGGGCATCTCGGGCGAGGCCGAGCAGGCCGGGACGCGCTCCGGCAAGCCGTTCGACCCGGACGCCGAGAAGGGCCAGTAGGGACGCAAGGCACGGTGGGCCCCGGAGGAGCGATCCTCCGGGGCCCTCGTCGCGTCCGGGGCGCGTGACGGCCCGCCCCGCGCGCGACGCTCAGGGGCTGAGCACGATGTCGTCGTCGGCCGCGCCCGCCTCCTCGGGCTCGTGCCTCTGCCGGTCGCGCACCATCCAGACCGCGACGGCGACGAGCGCGAGCCCGGACACCATGACCCCGACCCAGGTGAGGAGCGTGTCGCCCACCAGGTGGTCGATGAGCTGCGGGACCGAGGCGAGCAGCGCGACCGCGCCCGGGACGATCAGCAGGACCAGCTCCCGACGCATGACGGCGGCGCCGATGAGCCATGCCGCGAAGGCGACGCCCAGGCCGAGCATGAGGCCGCGTGCGTCTCCGCGTGCCGCGATGGACAGACCTGCGTACGCGAGGAGCCCGCCCGTGACCAGGGCCGGCTCGCGCGGGGTGAGCAGCGGGGTGATGGCGAGCGCGATCCAGCTGATCCCGAGGATCACCCACGGCAGCCCGAGGGCGAGCGCCGACGCGTCGCTCTCCCATGGCTGCGCGAACGTCTCGACGCACCACGCCAGCGCGACGAGGAGCGTGATCTGCGTGAGGCCCCGCCGTCGCGCCAGGTACACCGCCGTCGCCGCAGCGGCAGCCGCCGCGGTGACCCAGCGCCCGACGTCCTCGTCGTCGACGCCCGCCGCATCGTGCCCGATCACCCATGCGAGCCATCCGGTGAGGACCACCGCCGCGACGAGCAGCACGGAGGCGAGCCGCTGCGCCGGCGCGCTCGCCGTGCGCGCGGCGAGGACGCCCGCGGTCGCCGTGACCGCGACCAGGGCGGCGACCAGGGCGATCCGGGCGGCCGTGGGGAGGTCGGTCCAGGTGCGGCTCAGCAGGAACGCGAGGGCCGACACCGTGAGCACGGCGCCGAGGTAGCCCACGACCTCCCCGACGAGCGCGAGGGGACGCGGATGCGCCTCGACGTCCTGCGGCTGCGCGGACTCGAATCGGCGCAGGTCGGCTGCGGTCTCGGGGCTGATGAGCCCCGCCTCGACCCACCGGCCGAGCCTCGTCTCGAGCTCGTTCATCGCCGCTTCCCTCCAGCGACATCGACACCTGCGTCGATACCTCCAGCGTACGCCGACGGCACGCGGGCGGCATGCGCGCTGGGATGATGGGCGTCATGCCCGTGATCCGCATCGACGACCCTGCCGACCCGCGTCTGGCCGACTTCCGCGACCTCACCGACGTCGCCCTGCGACGCGCGCTCGAGCCCGAGCGGGGCCTGTACATGGCGGAGGGCGCCAAGGTGATCGCGCGCGCGGTGGCGGCAGGGCATCGTCCCCGCGCGGTGCTGCTGAGCGAGCGCTGGCTCGACTCGGTCGCGACGGTGGTGCCCGAGGACGTGCCGATCTACGTCGCGCCGGCCGCGCTGCTCGAGGATGTGACGGGCTACCAGGTGCATCGGGGCGCGCTCGCGTCCATGGAGCGCCCTGAGCTGCCCGCGCTCGCGGACCTGGTGCGCGATGCGCGTCGGATCGTGGTCCTCGAGGGCATTGTCGACCACACCAACGTCGGGGCGATCTTCCGTTCGGTGGCCGGCATCGGCGCCGATGCCGTGGTGGTCGCGCCGACGTGCGCGGATCCGTTGTACCGACGCTCGGTGAAGGTGTCGATGGGCACGGTGTTCCAGGTGCCGTGGACCCGCGCCTCGGCGTGGCCCGATGCCCTCGACGAGCTGCGCGCGCTCGGCTTCACCGTCGCGGGGCTCGCGCTCGCGGACGATGCGGTGGACCTCGACGACTTCGCGGCTCGGGCCGGCGAGCGGGTCGCGCTGGTCATGGGTGCGGAGGGCGATGGGCTCACCCGTCAGGCGCTCGCGCATGTGGACGAGGCCGTCATCATCCCGATGCACGGGGGAGTGGACTCCCTCAACGTCGCCGCGGCCTCGGCGGTCGCGATGTGGGCGTTGCGGGCGCGCTGACGCGGTTCACGCGCGGCCGAGCCTCCAGACCCCGGCGGCGGCGCCGCGGGCGGTCAGGGTGATCCCGTCCCCCTGCGACGCGTCGACCTCTCCGTACAGGTGCTCGAGCGGGCGGCCGGGGAGGTCGACCGTCAGGGACGTCGCCTCGCGTGCGACCGCGACCAGGACCGCCTCGTGACCGCACTCGCGCAGGTACACCAGCGCGTCGTCCGTCGCCGCCACCCAGCGCAGCCCGCCGTGCCGGAGCGCGCAGCGGTCGCTGCGCAGCCGCCCGAGCGCTCGGTACGTCGCATGCGTGCCCGCGTCCCAGCGCGGCCCGCCGTCCTCGATCTCGGTCCACGGCATCGGCGTCCGGGAGTGCTCGCCGTTGACGCCGCTCGCCCCGCCCTCGTCGCCCGCGAACACGAACGGCGCGCCCACGTAGGTGTACAGCAGCGCGGCGGCGGCGCGGTGGCGCTCGGGTGATCCCGTGAGCGTGCGGATGCGCGCCGTGTCATGCGTCGAGAGCAGGTTCCAGGCGCGCGCCGCGACCCGCCACGGGATACCGGCGAGGACGTCGCGCATCGTCGCCGCGGCCTCGGCGCCCGTGCGCGAGGGGACGGGGACGGGCGCCTCGAGATAGCGGATTCCGGTGCCGGGCTGGGCGAGCCACTGCCAGACGGGGCGCAGGAAGCCCGCGTAGTTCATGCCGGCGTCCCATGCGCCGCGACGGAGGTCCTCGGTCGCATCGTGGAAGTGCTCGGCGACCACGGCCGCATCCGGGTTGTCGGCTGCCACGACGCGACGCACCCGTGCCGCGACCGCGGCGTTGACATCCACCGGGCCGTGGCGGCCGGTCATGTTCGCCACGTCGATCCGCCAGCCGTCGAGCGCGTACGGCGGCGCGAGCCACCGCCGCACCGCGGCCGTCTCGTCCTCGACCATGCGGGCGGCGAGCGCCTCGTCCCGCCAGTCCAGCTTGGGCAGATGGCGATGGCCGGTCCAGCCGACCCAGTCGTCGCGCGACTCGTTCCAGAGGTAGTAGCCGGCCTCCGGGGACGCGACGTCGCGGGATGCGGCGAACCAGTCGTGCCCGTCCCCGGTGTGGTTGGTCGTGAGATCGCCCATGACCCGCAGGCCGCGGGCGTGCGCGGCGCGTGCGAGGGAGGCGAGCGCCTCGTCGCCGCCCAGCAGCGGGTCCACGTGGTCGAACGTGCTCGCGTCGTAGCGGTGGTTCGAGCGCCCGGGGAAGAACGGCGTGAGGTAGAGGGTGGTGACGCCGAGTGCGACGAGGTGGTCGAGGCGGGCCTCGATGCCCGCCAGCGTGCCGCCGTAGACCTCGGTGACGGCCGCCGGGCCGTCCGTCGCGGGCTCCTCGTCCCAGGCCTTCGGGAGCGCCCAGCCGGGCAGGTCCCCGGGGGCGGCGCCGGAGGGGTCGGGGGCGAAGCGGTCGGGGAAGACCTGGTAGACCACCGCATCGCGGAGCCACGCGGGGGAGGAGTCCTCGGTGTGCAGGCGGAAGTCGTGGTGGTCGGTGACGTCGCGGCGGTGCAGGCCCGTGCCGTTGAGCCAGGCGATGTCGCCGTGGGCCTGGAGCAGGAAGCGGTACGGGGTGAGGGGGTTGTGGAGCGTGAGCCGCACGGTGAACCACCGCTCGCCGTCGCGCTCGCCCGTGGGCTCGGCCGCGACGAAGGCGGGCTCGCCGTCGAGGACCGTGCGGAGCCAGACGCGCTCGACCTGCGCCTCCTCAGCGGTCCTCACCCGCAGCGCGACCTCGTCCCCGAGTGCGACGGGACCGTCGGGGGCGTAGAGGGCGGAGCCGTCGTGGTGAGCCCATGCAAGCGTTTGCATCGATGCCATGGTCGTCCATCGTAGGGCCTTTCCGGGAGGGGGAGCACCCGTCCCTCCTGGCATCCGGGCCGCCTTGCCCGCTGTCGGAGGGTGGGGCCATAATCGAAGGATCGTTCGAACATATGTTCGAACGGATGATCGATGATGCGGGACTGTGCAGGAGGTGCGCGGCGATGGAGACGGCCGAGGCGAGGCTCGCCCGGGCGCGCGAGGCGCTCGCGGGGGTGCAGCGGCGGGTGGGGACCACCCGTGATCGCTGGGAGGCGCCCACGCTGCCTCTCGCGCCGGTGCTCGACCAGGTGCTGCCGCAGGGTCTCAGGCGCGGCCAGGTGGTCTCGGTGGTCGGCTCCACATCCCTGATGCTCGCGCTCGCGGCCGCCGCCTCGGAGTCGGGCTCGTGGACCGCGGCGGTGGGCATGCCCTCGCTCGGGGTGGTCGCGGCAGCGAGGCGAGGGCTCGATCTCGCGCGCGTCGCGCTCATGCCGCATCCGGGCGCGCAGGCCGCGGCCGTGGCGGGCGCGTGCGTCGACGGCATGGACGTGGTCCTGCTGGGCCCGCGCCTCGCGCTGTCCGACGCGGACCGGCGCCGGCTGGCCTCGCGCGCGAGGGAGCGGGGTTCCGTCATCGTCGCGGAGGGCCCGTGGTCGGGCGCCCATGCGAGCCTCACCGCGGTGGGGTCCCGATGGCACGGGCTCGGCGCTGGCGACGGGAGGCTGCGAGGGCGCGAGCTCGTGGTGCGGGTCGAGGAGCGGCGTGGGGGGCTCGCCCGGATGGTCACACTGCCGATCGAGGTGGACTCGTCGCTGCGCAGGGGTGCGCCGGCGCTCGCGCCCGTGCGCTCGCTCGGGGGTGCGGCATGAGCGTCGTGACGGTGGTGCGGCGCGCCGTGCTGTGGGTGCCGGACTGGCCCGCGGTCGCGGCGATGACGGAGGCGGGACTGGGGGCCGACGCCCCGGCCGCGGTGCTGCACGGGCGCGGGCTCGTCGCGGTCTCCGCCGCCGCGCGCGCCGCAGGGGTGAGGCGCGGCAGCACGCGCCGGCTCGCACAGCGGGTCTGCCCCGAGCTCGCGATCCTGCCGTACGACGAGGGCCGCGACTCGCGCCTGTTCGAGGCGGTCGCGGCGGCTGCCGAGCAGGCCGTCTCGGGGGTCGAGATCTCGCGCCCGGGCCTCATGATCGTCCCCTCGGACGGCGCCTCCCGGTTCCATGGCTCGGAGGAGGCGCTCGCGGAGGCGCTGGTGAGCGCCGTGGCCGAGCATGCGGGCGTCGAATGCGCGGTCGGCGCGGCGGACGGTCTGCTCGCGGCCGTGCTCGCGGCACGCTCCTCGGAGCTGGTGCCCTCGGGTGCCTCGCGCGACTATCTCGCGCCTGCGCCCATCGGGTCGCTCGCGCTCGCGGCCATGGAGCGTGTGCAGCGCGAGGAGGTCGAGCGTCTCACCAGCGTCCTCACGCGCCTCGGCATCGCCACGCTCGGGGATCTCGCGGCGCTGCCGTTCGGGGATGTGCTCGCACGCTTCGGACCCGTGGGGGTGTGGGCGCATCGCCTCGCCTCGGGGGAGGACCTCGCGCCGCCGGTGCTGCGCCGCAGCGAGGAGGACATCGCGGTCGAGCATGTGTTCGAGGACCCGGCCGAGCGGATCGAGCAGCTGGTCCATATCGCGAAGGAGGCCGCGGCTGCGCTCGACCGCGCCCTGCTCGATGCGGGCGTGCGCTGCGGGCGCGTGCGCATCACCGCGCGCACCGAGAAGGGGCAGGAGCTCGAGAGGGTCTGGCGCACCGATGTCGGCACCCGTGCAGGTGCGTTCGCACGGCACATGACGGATCGCGTGCGGTGGCAGCTCGAGGGCTGGCTGTCGGGCACGGCGGGGAGCTCGGACGGCGGCAAGGGGCCGGAGCCGTCGCCGCTCGTCTCGCTCGGGCTGGTCGCCGAGGACGTGGTCCCGCTCGGGGCCGAGCAGTCCTATCTGTGGGGTGGGGTGTCTGGCGCGGACTCGCGCGCGCATCGTGCCCTCGAACGCGTCCAGGGGCTCCTCGGCCTCGAGGGCGTGCTCGCGGTCGCCGAGCAAGGCGGGCGCTCTCCCCGTGACAGGGCGCTCCTGGCGCCCTGGGGCCAGGAGGCGCCACCCGCTCGCGCGATCGCGCATCCGTGGCCGGGACGCATCCCCGACCCGCCGCCCGCGACGGTGCCCCCGGTGGCGCGACCCGCGCTCGTGCTGGATGCGGGCGGCAGCCCTGTCACCATCAGCAGGCGCCTCGCGATCAGCGCACCGCCCACCTGGGTGCGGCTCGAGGCGGACGCCTCCGACGAGCGGGCCCGCGCCGCGAACCGCCATCCCTCCGAGGGGCATGTGGGGCGCGTCGTCGGCCCGGTGTGGGACCGCCCGCGCCCGGTCGAGTCCTGGGCCGGCCCGTGGCCCGTCTCGGAGCGGTGGTGGTCGGAGGACGCCTCGCGACGCGCCTACGTCCAGGTCGCGCTGCGCGACGGCGAGGACGCCGTGACCGCGGTGCTGCTGGCCTACGGAGGCGGGGAATGGGCGTTGGAGGCCGTCTATGACTGACCTTCCCGAGTACGCCGAGCTCCACGCGCACTCCGCATTCAGCTTCCTCGACGGCGCGAGCCAGCCCGAGGAGATGGCGGCGGAGGCGGGGCGCCTCGGGCTGACCGCGCTCGCGATCACCGATCATGACGGCCTCTACGGCGCCGTGCGCTTCGCGGGCGCCGCCAAGGGGATCGGGCTGCCCACGGTGTTCGGCGCGGAGCTGAGCCTTGCCGCCGACGGCCCGGGCGGACGTCCGGTGCTCGACCCGCCCACGGGCGTCCCCGATCCACGCGCGTCGCACCTCGTGGTGCTCGCGCGGGGGGCGCGGGGCTACTCGCGGCTCAGCCACGCGATCGGCATGGCGCACCTCGCGACGGGGGAGAAGGGCCTCGCGCGCTACACGCTCGAGACGCTCGCCGATGCCGGCGGCGGGGACCTCCTGGTCCTCACCGGCTGCCGCAAGGGCGCGGTGCGCTCCGCCCTCACCGGACCGGGTGGGGCCGCGATGCCCGGAGGGGTCTCGCGCGACGGCTACGCGGCCGCGGGCGCGGAGCTCGATCGGCTGGTCGCGCTGTTCGGGCGCGAGGGGGTCGCGGTGGAGATCACCGACACCGGCTCCCCGTACGACTCGGAGGTGAACGCCGCTCTGGCGGACCTCGCCTTCGACGCCTCGTTGCCGCTCGTGGCGACCACCAACGCGCACTATGCGACCCCCCGGGATGCCGACCTCGCGGGCGCGCTCGCGGCCGTCCGGTCACGCTCGTCGCTCGATGACATGGACGGGTGGCTGCCGGGGTCTCCGGGCCAGCACCTGCGCAGCGCAGGGGAGATGGCGTTCCGGCATCGTCGGCACCCGCAGGCGGTGGCCACCGCGGCGCGGCTGGCGGCGGAGTGCGCCTTCGACCTCGACCTGGTCGCCCCGAACCTGCCGCCGTACCCCGTGCCGTCCGGCCACACCGAGGCGACGTGGCTGCGCGAGCTCACGTACCGCGGCGCGCGCGAGCGCTACGGCCCTCCCGATGCGGAGCGGGTGCCGGGAGCGTGGAAGCAGATCGAGCACGAGCTCGCGGTGATCGAGGCGCTCGACTTCCCCGGCTACTTCCTCATCGTCCAGGACATCGTCGCGTTCTGCCGCCGCGCGGACATCCTGTGCCAGGGCCGCGGCTCGGCGGCCAACTCCGCGGTGTGCTTCGCGCTCGGCGTCACGGCCGTGGACGCGGTCACCCACGGGCTGCTGTTCGAGCGCTTCCTCGCGCCCGAGCGGGACGGCCCCCCGGACATCGACGTCGACATCGAGTCCGACCGTCGCGAGGAGGTGATCCAGTACGTCTTCGCGCGCCACGGGCGCATCAACGCCGCGATGGTGGCGAACGTCATCCAGTACCGGCCCCGCTCCGCGGTGCGCGACGCCGCGCGGGCGCTCGGCTTCGACGTGGGCCAGCAGGACGCGTGGTCCAAGTCGATCGACCGCTGGAGCGCGCTGCGCGTCCCGCCGGAGAAGCAGGAGGAGTGGGCCGCCAAGCAGCGCGACGCGATGTGGCCCGAGCCTCCGCCCACGCAGGAGCTCGACCACATCCCCGAGAACGTGCTCGACCTCGCGGACCGGCTGATGCGCCTCCCGCGCCACCTGGGCATCCACCCCGGCGGCATGGTGCTGTGCGACCGGCCCGTCATCGACGTGTGCCCGGTCGAGTGGGCGCGCATGCCCGGCCGCACCGTGCTCCAGTGGGACAAGGACGACTGCGCCGACGCGGGCCTGGTGAAGTTCGACCTGCTGGGCCTGGGGATGCTCTCGGCCCTCAAGTATGCGTTCCGGTACATGCAGGAGGTCCGCGGCGAGGACCTCGGCCTGCACTCGCTTCCGCAGGAGGACCCCGCGGTGTACGAGCTGCTCTGCGCCGCTGACACGGTCGGGGTCTTCCAGGTCGAGTCGCGCGCCCAGATGGCGACGCTGCCCCGGCTCCGGCCACGGCGGTTCTACGACATCGTGATCGAGGTCGCCCTCATCCGTCCCGGGCCCATCCAGGGCGGCTCGGTGCACCCGTACATCAACCGGGCGCGCGGTCGCGAGCCCGTCACGTTCCTGCACCCGCTGCTCGAGAGGTCGTTGGGCAAGACCCTCGGGGTGCCGCTGTTCCAGGAGCAGCTCATGCAGATGGCCATGGACGCCGCCGGCTTCGACGGCGCCCTCGCGGACCAGCTGCGGCGCGCGATGGGATCCAAGCGCAGCCCCGAGCGCATGGAGGCGCTGCGCGCACGCTTCATGGTCGGCGCGAACGAGCGCGGTATCACCGCGGACGTCGCGCACCAGATCTTCGACAAGCTCAAGGCGTTCTCGGACTTCGGGTTCCCGGAGTCGCACTCGTTCTCCTTCGCGTACCTGGTCTACGCGTCGAGCTGGCTCAAGGTGCACCGCCCGGCGGCCTTCTACGCCGGCCTGCTCGCGGCTCAGCCCATGGGCTTCTACTCGCCGCAGTCGCTCGCCGCCGACGCCCGCCGCCATGGTCAGGCGATCCTGCGCCCGTGCGTGGTGCGCTCCGAGGTGCTCGCGCGCGTCGAGGAGCTCGAGGCGCCGTTCGCGGTGCCGGGGGAGCGGCGCGAGGACATGGCGAGGCTGGTCCGCGTGGACCGCATGCTCGGGGTGCGCATGGGGCTCGCCGCGGTGCGCGGGCTCGGGGACGATGCCGCCGCTGCCATCGTGAAGGCGCGCGAGGAGCGGCCGTTCGCGGACCTGCACGACATGGCGCGGCGCGTGCGGATCCGACCCAAGGGCGTATCCGGCAAGGCGGGCCTCGCGCCCGAGAAGGGGCTCAGCACGGCGCAGTGGGAGGCGCTCGCGACGGCAGGTGCGCTCGAGGCGCTCGGCGTCACGCGGCGCGAGGGGCTCTGGGCCTCGGGGGTGCTGTCCCGCGAGGGGCCCGACACGCTGCCCGGCACGGTGCCCGGTGCGCAGGCACCCATGCTTCCCGGCATGAGCGTGGTCGAGGAGGCCGTGGCGGACGTGTGGGCCTCCGGGGTGTCCGTCGACGGCTACCCGACGATGTTCGTGCGCGAAGGGCTGGACCGTGCCGGGGTGCTGCGCGTCGCGGACGTGCTCACGCATGAGGCGGAGCGGCGCGTCACCGTCGCCGGGGTGGTCACGCATCGTCAACGCCCGGGCACCGCGCGCGGCGTGACGTTCATCTCCCTCGAGGACGAGACGGGCTTCCTCAACGTCATCTGCTCGGTGGGGGTGTGGAAGAGGTTCCAGGCGGTCGCGCGGCGCTCGCCCGCCCTCATCATCCGCGGACGGATCGAGCGTGCGGACAACGCCACCAACCTGGTCGCGGAGCATCTGGCCCCGATGTCCCTCAAGGTGCCGTCGCGCAGCCGGGACTTCCAGTGAGGATCAGGCAGCCGCCGGCCTCGGGGTGAGCAGGTGCCGCAGGGTTGCGAGCGCCCACTTCACCCCCACGACCACCGCGAGCGCGACGACCGCCGCGGTCGTGCCCGCGACGAGCGCCCACACGAGCGAGGCGACGGCGGCGATGCTCAGCAGGGAGCCCACCCGGTGGTACCACCGCTTGCGCGCGGGATCCGACTCCCACGCATCGGCGGAGCCCGTGGTGCAGGCACCCAGGCCGAAGACGAACACCAGCCCGGCCGTCATGCGGGCCGAGTCCGTGAAGGGGAGATCTGCGCCGGTGACGTGCGCCCAGGTGAGCGCGAGCGCCCCTGCCACGAACACCGTGGCGACCACATCCTTCGCCGACGCGATCATGACGCACCCCCTGCATCCGCGCGGACCCCGGGACCCACCTTCCACGCTACGCCCGAGGTGCAGGCTCGCGCGGGTCGAAGGTCCTCGCCGTCGCCGCGCAACTTCCCCCGATCTGAGCGAATATCAACGAGGTGAGGAATACCTGGGGCATCGCGTGCGGTTGACCATCACGCAGTGCCCGGGACTCGCATGACCGCAACAGAAGAAGGACAAAGAAGGAAGGTAGAACCACCATGGAGCTCATCCTGTGGATCCTTGCCGTGATCCTCGTCGTCGCCGGTGTCATCCGGCTGTTCCAGAAGCAGATCCTCTGGGGCATCGTGCTCATCGTCGTCGGGCTGCTCGTGGGGCCGGGAGGCGTCAGCATCTTCACATGACCGAGCGGCGTCCCTGGTAGAAGGCCTATTTCTGGCACCTGGACGCCAAAGGTGAAAATGGTGGCCCCGAGACCGTGCTACAGTTCTTCTCGCGCTGAGGAGCTCGGAAGAGCACCTCGGACCACCTGTCCGGGTGGCGGAATTGGCAGACGCGCTAGCTTGAGGTGCTAGTGCCCGTATAGGGCGTGGGGGTTCAAGTCCCCCCTCGGACACCACACGAAGGCCCCGACCGCAAGGTCGGGGCCTTCGGCGTTCCCGGGGGTCGGGCGTGCCCCCTCGGGAGGGCCGCGACGCGCATCGTGCCTGCGCTCGCCGCTACGATTCGGTGAACGCGCCGGACCTCGGCGCCGCACCCGACGCGAGGAGCGCCGTTGACCGTCACGCACGCGAAGAGGGGCCGTCTGCCCTCCGAGTGGCTCGGGATGGCCGAGGAGTGGGCGGCATCGTTCCGCGACTCGCGGCGTTCGCGGCTCGCCGTGCTCGCGCTGTACCTCGCGGTCGCCGCCGCGATCGTGGTGCCGGTGGTCCTCGGACCCGGGACGGCGATGTCGCGCATCGACGAGCCCACGCATGCCGACTACGCGTGGCGCGCCGCCCACTTCGAGATCCCGTACGCGGGATCGATCATCGCCCCCGAGATCCGCGACACCTGGGCCTGCGTGGGCCAGGAGCGCTACGAGCTCCCCGAGTGCGGCAGCGACGCCGAGGCATGGGAGTTCCCGTACGAGGGCCAGCAGTACAACTTCTCGCATCCGCCCCTGTACTACCTCGCGGTGGGCGTGCCCGCCCGAGCGGTCGACGCGCTCATCCCGACCGCCGACTTCCTCACCGCAGCGCGCCTTCTCGGCGTCCTGTGGCTCGGATTCGGCATGTACATGATGTTCATCGCGCTGCGGCGCTGGCGCATCGACCCGGCGGCGGCGATCATCGCGCCGCTGCTCCTGCCGGCGTTCCCGCGCGTCCTGCACGCGGTCACCACCGTGAACCCCGACGCGGCCACCGTGGTGATCGGCGCCTCCGCCGTATGGCTCGCGGCGCGCATCTTCGTCGACGACGATGCGGACTGGAGGCTCGCGGCTGCGCTCGCCGGCATCGCGGGCATGACCAAGACCATCGCCGCGATCCCGTTCATCGCGCTCGGCGCGCTGCTCGCGTTCCGCATGGTCCGTGACTGGGCGCAGAGTCGTCCCCGCGGACGCGACGCCGCGATCGTGGGGGCCATGGCCGCCGCCATCCTGGTGCCCTACGGGCTGTGGCAGCTATGGCAGGGCGGCCGCGGCGACCCGAACTGGCAGAACCCGCTCGTGGGGCTCAACACGCGCGACGTGCTCGGTCTGCCGGGCTCGGAATGGCTCGAGACGCTGTTCAGCGGCCTCAACCTGTCCTCGGACTACTACCTCCAGGAGCCGCTCAACGTCGCGCTCATGGTGGCGTGGACGCGCCTGCTCAACGTGCTGGTGATCGGCGCGATCTTCGCGGTGATCGTCGCGTGCGCCAAGGAGCCCGCGCGTCGCTCGCTCGGCTGGATGGTGCTCGCCGGCACGGCCCTGTACCCGACCATCGTCCAGATGCAGGCGTACCTCAACACGGCGGTGCCGCAGTACTTCCCGAACGTCACCGGGCGCTACGGCCTCGCGCTCATCCCGGGCACCGTCGCGTGCATCGTGATCGCCGCGTGGAAGGCGGGGTACCGGCGCCTGGTCTACGTGCTCTCCCTCGCGGGGCTGGTGGTGCTGGGGATCGTGATCTCCAACGGCTTCATGGTGATGTGAGACCGCTAGCCTGGTCGCCATGACAGAGTCCGACGTCGTCCGCCTCGCGCGCGACCTCATGCGCATCGATACCTCGAACTACGGCGACGCGGAGGGCCCCGGCGAACGCGCCGCCGCGGAGTATGTCGCGACGTTCCTGAGCGACCTCGGGCTCGAGCCGGTGATCCGCGAGGCGGCGCCCGGGCGTGCCTCGCTGACGGCCCTGTGGGAGGGCGTCGACCGCACGCGCCCGCCGCTCGTGCTGCACGGCCACCTCGACGTGGTGCCCGCGTTCCCCGAGGACTGGACGGTCGACCCGTTCGGCGCCGAGGTCAAGGACGGGATGATCTGGGGTCGCGGCGCGGTCGACATGAAGGGCGTCGACGCGATGTACCTCGCGGCGATCGGGCGGATGATCGCCGCCGGGGTGAGGCCGGCGCGCGACATCGTCATCGCCTTCTTCGCGGACGAGGAGCACGGCGGCCACCGCGGCGCCAAGTGGATGGTCGAGAACCATCCCGACGACTTCCGCGGCGCCACCGAGGCCGTGTCCGAGGTCGGCGGCTTCTCCATCCAGGTCGCGGGCAAGCGCGTCTACCTCTTCCAGACGGGGGAGAAGGGCATGCAATGGCTGAGGCTCGCCGCCTCGGGTGTGCAGGGGCACGGGTCCCTGGTGCACCACGACAACGCGGTGGCGCACCTGGGCGGCGCGATGGCGCGCATCGGCGCGTACGAGTGGCCCATGGAGATCTCGCCCACGTCCGGGCACCTCCTGCGCGGCACCGCGGATCTGCTGGGCGTCGAGTACGCCGAGGACCCGGCGACCGTCGACCGGCTGGTCGCGGGCCTGGGCGCCGTGGGCCGCATGGTCGAGGCCTCGCTGCGCAACACCTCGAACCCGACCATGATGGACGCCGGCTACAAGGTGAACGTCATCCCCGACACCGCGGGCGGCTACGTCGACTCGCGCTTCCTCCACGGCCAGCAGGAGCAGGTGCTGCGCAAGATCGAGGAGCTTGCGGGCACGCACGTCAAGGTCGAGCAGTACATCACCGAGGCGTCGATCGAGCTGCCGTTCGACGTGCCGCTGGTCCATAAGGCGATCGAGGCGGTGACCTACGACGACCCCGAGGCCATCGTGCTGCCGTACACGATGATGGGCGGCACGGACAACAAGCACCTCGCGACGATCGGCATCGCGGGCTATGGCTTCGCGCCGCTCCGCCTCCCTCCCGAGCTCGACTTCCCGGGACTGTTCCACGGCATCGACGAGCGCGTGCCTATCGACTCGCTCGAGTTCGGCACCGAGGTCATGGTGCGGTTCCTGACCGACTGCTGAGGTGGTCGTCCTTCGCGAGGACGATGCGCGGGTCGCGTCGCGCCTCGCCGACGGCTGGGTGATGGTCGCACGCTCCTGGGCGGCTCAGCTCGAGGCGGAACGCGGGGATCTGGCGGCGCTGCGTGTGGCGGCAGATGCGGCCCGGGCCTGCGGCGACCTGCGGGAGCTTGCCAGGGGCGACGTCCCGGCGGTGCTCGCGCTCGACGCCGCCACCGTGGGGGACTACCCGGGTGGGCCCGCGACTGCGCATGCGCCGCTCACGGCGGCGCGCGCCGCGGTGAGCGGCGTGCGGAGGGCGTGGGGCGTGGTGGGGGACGGCGGCCGTGTGCTGGCGATGACCTACGTGGATGTCGACGGCGACCGGGCGGAGACCGACTTCACGGTGGTCGCGCGAGACGCGCGGGGGAGAGGCCTCGCGACGGCGGTCAAGGCCGCGTCGCTGCTCGGCCTGCTCCGTGACGGGGTCGTGGTGTTCCGCACGGGCGGCTCCGCGAACAACGCGGCGATCCTGGCGGCGAGCCTGGCCTGCGGCTACCGCGTCGACGAGCGCTGGGTGACCCTCGCACCGTCCGTCTGAGGCGCGACGAGGCGTCAGGCCGCGTCGTCCGTGCGGCGCACGTTCATGACGCGCTTGCGCAGCCACACGCGCCGCGCGCCCCCGACGAACCGCTGCGAGCGGATCAGCTCCCAGCGTCCGTACTCGGCCTGTTCGGTGAGGAGCGCGCGCGCCTCGGAGCGGGTGACCTCGCTGGGGATGTCCACCACACGCCAGTGGTACCGGCTGTCCTGCGACGGCATGCCGCGCGTCGGAGTGACGATGTGGGCGATGCGCTGCTGGTCGTGGTTCATCTCGCCTCCCATTCTCCCTGTTCCGCAGGTAACGTCATAGCCATGGACTCGAACGCGCATGAGGCGCTGAGGCTGTTGGTCGCGGCATACGAGGAGCATCTGGCCGCGATCCTCGCGCGACGCGGCGACGAGGACGCCTCGGTCGACGACGCGTACGACTCGCTGGCGGACGCGTTCGACCGGTACGAGGCGGTCCTCGACGTCGAGTACGGCGAGACCCTGCCCATGCTGCTCGACGATGTCGAGCTCGAGGAGCCGGAGGAGGACGACGAGGAGGACGACGCCCTCGACGCCCACGCCGGCGAGGACGAGGACGCCCTCGACGACGACCTCGACGACTTCCAGCTGCGCTGAGGCGCCTCGCCGCGGCGGGTCCGCGCGCACATGCCGTTCCTGCTGAGGCCCGTGCGCGCCCTGCTCATCGCCGCTCCGGGTATCCCAGGTCGATCGCGGAGATCTCGTCGAGCGCGTCGACGATCGCGGGTGGCAGCGTCAGGGACGCCGCCGCGAGCGAGGGCTCGAGCTGCTCCGCGGTCCGCGCCCCTACCACCGCGGAGGAGATGAAGGTCCGGTCCAGCACCCAGGCGAGAGCCACCTCCTGCGGGGTGACGCCGAGGCCCTCGGAGGCGATGGCGAGCGCCTGCACGATCGCTCCCGCGCGCTCGTCGAGGTAGGGCTCGACAAAGCCGGACAGATGCTCCGAGGCGGCTCGCGAGTCCGCGGGGATCGCGCTGCGGTACTTCCCGGTGAGCACGCCACGGCCCAAGGGGGACCAGGCCATGACTCCGAGACCCAGGGCCGATGCGGCCGGCGCGACCTCGCGCTCGATCCCGCGCTGGAGGAGCGAGTACTCGACCTGGGTCGCCGCGAGCGACGGCCGGGTGCCGGCGAGGGTCGCGATGCTCGCGGTGGCCCAGCCCGGGAAGTTCGATACGCCCACATAGCGCGCGCGGCCGCTGTTGACGGCGATCTCGAGCGCGTGGAGCGTCTCGTCGAGCGGCGTCGCCGCGTCGAGCTGGTGCACGAGCCACACGTCGACGTGATCCGTGCCCAGCCTGCGCAGCGACGCGTCGAGCGTGTCGAGCATCGTGTCGCGGGAGGCGTCGACCATGCCGCCCGTCGCGGTGCGACGGATGCCGGCCTTGGTGCAGATCTGCACGTCGGAACGGGATACGGAGCCGCCGAGGAGGGATCCGATCAGCTCCTCGGAGCCGCCGTCGGCATAGGACGCCGCGGTGTCGAGGAGCGTGCCGCCGGCATCGAGGAACGCATCGAGCTGTCCGCCGGCCTGCTCCGCGTCCGTGTCGCGGCTCCACGCCATGGTGCCGAGCGCGACGCGTGACACCTCGAGACCCGTGGTACCGACCCGTGCGCGCTGCATGGGGAGACGCTATCGAAGGTGCGGCCCTCCCTCGGGGCGCGACGCGCGGGCGCTAGTGTTGCGGCCATGGGTTGGTGGGAAGCGGTCATCCTCGGACTGGTGCAGGGGCTCACGGAGTTCCTGCCCATCTCCTCCAGCGCTCACATCCGCGTGATCGGCGCGCTGCTGCCGCACGGGGCCGATCCTGGGGCGGCGTTCACCGCGATCATCCAGATCGGTACCGAGGCCGCCGTGCTCGTCTACTTCTGGAAGGACATCACGCGCATCATCGCCGCGTGGTTCCGCGCCTTGCTGGACAGGACCGCGGAGGGCTGGAAGCAGCGCACCATCCTCGCGCCCGATCATGACGCGCGCATGGGCTGGTACGTCATCATCGGCTCGTTCCCGATCGTGATCCTGGGCGTCCTGTTCAAGGACGTCATCGAGACGAGCCTGCGCAACCTCTACATCACCGCGTTCGTGCTCGCGGCCTTCGCCGCCGTGCTCTGGTTCGCCGACCGCATCGGCTCCAAGCGCCGGAACCTCGAGGACCTCACCATCAAGGACGGCATCCTGCTGGGCCTCGCGCAGGCGATGGCCCTCATCCCGGGCGTCTCCCGCTCGGGCGGCACCATCTCCATGGGTCTGCTGCTCGGCATGACGCGCGAGGCCGCGGCGCGGGTCTCGTTCCTGCTGGCGATCCCCGCGGTCCTCGGCTCGGGCCTCTTCGAGCTGGCGACCGAGTGGGACACGCTCAGCGCTCCCGGTGCCGCCGGGCTGGTCAACACGGCGATCGCGACCGTGGTCGCGTTCGGGGTCGGCTACGCCGTCATCGTGTGGTTCCTGCGCCTCGTCTCGCACCACAGCTACACGCCGTTCGTGCTGTACCGGTTCGCCTTCTCGGGTGTGATCGTGGGACTGCTCGCCGCCGGCGCCATCACGGCGACCTGACGCGCGCATCGTCCACCCGCCCACGGACCCCTCCCACCCGCAGGGTCGGAACATCCAGCACCGGTCATCGCGTGCCGCCGGGCGCCGCCGGGACCGTGGGTGCTGGTGAGCGCGCGGCGCCGTGAGCCGCACCAGTTCGGACCGTCCCGACGCAGCACGGACAGGACGCGCGGCCAGGACGGGCTGCCCCGATCCGGGGAGCGGACGATGCGGGGGGAGGGCCTAGGCCTTCCCGTTGCCCAGGTCGCGCCGACGCAGGAACTTCTCGAACTCCGCGGCGATCGCATCGCCGGAGGCCTCCGGGAGGCTCGTCTCATCCATGACGGACTCGAGCTGCTCGACGTGCGCGGCGATCTCCTCGTCGTCCTCGGTGAGCTCGTCCGCGCCGTGCTGCCAGGCCTCGAGCTCCTCGGGGAGGTCGTCGAGGTCGATGGGCTCGCCCAGGAAGCGCTCGAGCTGCGAGAGGATCGCGATGGTGGCCTTGGGGCTCGGAGGGTGCGCGATGTAGTGCGGCACGCCGACCCAGACGGAGACGACCGTGATGCCGCGCAGCGCAGCCTCGTGGCCGAGCACGCCGAGCACGCCGATGGGGCCCTCGTAGTCGGAGCGCTCGAGGTCGAAGGCCTTGCCCGCGCGGTCGTCCTCCGTGGTGACGAACGTCGGCAACGGGCGTGTGTGGGGCGCGTCGACCAGGAGCGCGCCGCACGTGATGAGCGTGTGCACGTCGAGATCCTCGGCGTAGTCGAGGATCTCGCGGCAGAAGCTGCGCCAGCGCATGGACGGCTCGATGCCGCGGACCAGCGCGATCTCGCGGTCGCCCACCCACGGTCCCGTGGCGGTCGACAGGACCGTCCCGGGCCACGAGATGACCCGTTCGCCGCCGTTGACGGACTGGATGGTCGGGCGGCTCACCTGGAAGTCGTGGTACTCCTCGGGGTCGAGCGTCGCGTACTCGCGCGCCTTCCACATCCGCGAGAGGTGATCGAGGGCGGCGGAGGCGGCCGAGCCTGCATCGTTCCAGCCCTCGAACGCGGCGATCATGACGGACTGGTCGGCGGCCAGGGCGGCGGGGTCGCTCTCGTGGGTCATTCGGCCAGCCTAGACTCGGCCTATATGAATGAGAAGGCGACGCACCCGGCCGCTGTCCTCTGGGACATGGACGGCACGCTCATCGACTCGGAGCCGTACTGGATCGCCGCCGAGACCGAGCTGTGCCGCAGCTTCGGCGTCGGCTGGACCCATGAGGACGGGCTCCAGCTGGTGGGGAACCCGCTCCTGGTCTCCGCGCAGGTCCTCATCGAGCGCGGGGTCGACCTCGAGCCCGAGGAGGTCATCACCTACCTGCTCGGACGCGTCACCGCGCAGGTGCGCGAGCGCACACCGTGGATGGACGATGCGCGGGGCCTCCTTGACGCGGTCGTGTCGGCCGGCATCCCGTGCGCGCTGGTCACCATGTCCTACTCGATGCTCGCGGACGCCTTCGTGTCGCGCGCGGCGGACGCGTTCGCCGTGGTGGTGACGGGCGACCAGGTGACCCATGGCAAGCCCCACCCCGAGCCGTACCTCACCGCGGCCGAACGCCTGGGTGTGGACATCACGCGGTGCATCGCGATCGAGGACTCGCCCGCGGGCATCGGCTCCGCCCATGCCTCCGGTGCCGCAACCATCGGCGTGCGTCGGCTCATCCCGGTGGAGAAGCGTCCCGGGCTGTCCCGCGTGGCATCGCTCGCGGGTCTCGATGTCGACATGCTGGGACGGCTGGTGGACGGCCACGTGGTCGACGACTTCGGTGAGACCGCCTGAGCGGTGAGCTCCCCGGGGTGCTCCCGAGCGCCCTCCGTCCGCGATGCCTGGCGGGCGCCCGTGGCTACGCGGTGACGGGCCTGACCCCGAGCGCCCTCTCGACCGCGTCCGGATCGAGCGGGCGCTCGGCGCCGCCGAACTCCGGGCACCGGTCCTGGAAGCTGCACCATCCGCACAGCTTCGACCTGCGGGTGCGGAAACGGCCGGCCGCCGCCGCCGCGGTGATCTCGCCCCAGATCTCGCGGATCTCGAACTCGATCTGAGCGATGTCGTCGCCCGTGGGGCGGATCTCGAGCCGGCCGCCGTCCTTGAGGAACAGGAGCTGGAGCAGCGCGGGCCGGCGCTGGCGCAGGCGCTCGATCACGAGCGCGTAGAAGCGCATCTGGAAGCGTTCCTTCTTGGCGCCGTACCGCGGGTCCGGGGTCTTCCCGGTCTTGTAGTCGACGATGCGGATGGCGCCGTCGGGCGCGATGTCGACGCGGTCGACGATCCCGCGGAGCAGCGGCCCGTCCTCGAGCTGGAGCTCGATGAACTCCTCGCGTGCCGCGGGCTCGAGCCGCTGGGGGTTCTCCAGCTCGAAGTAGGTCGCGAGACGTTGCCGCCCGTCCGTGAGCCATGCCTCCTCTGCGGCGGGGTCGGCATGGAGCTCCGCGAGCGCGGGGTCCTTCGCGACCATCGCGCGCCATTGCGGCTCGAGACGCGCGTGCGCGGCCTCCACGGTGCGCTCGGGCGCGGGGAGGTCGTACAGCTTCTCGAGCACCGCGTGGACGAGCGTCCCCAGCGTCGCGGCGGCGGACGGCGGCTCGGGAAGCCGGTCCACGACGCGGTAGCGGAACATGAGCGGGCACTGCTGGAAGTCGCCGGCGCGCGAGGGGGACAGGGCGGGAGGTCGAGCCATGCCGACAACCCTAGATCCAGGCTCCGACAGCGCGGCGTCCGTCCCCAGGCGACCATGCGCGCGTGTCACCGTGGTGTCGGTGCGCGCCGCTACCGTGGGGGCATGGACAGGCCCTCCCCCCGGACCCGGGCGACCCGCGGCATCAGGCTCGGAAGCGTGCTGGGCGCGCGCATCGTCCTCACCCCCTCGACGCTGGTGATGGCGCTCATCCTGGCCGCCTTCTACGGCACCGGGGAGGACGGCCTGACGCGCCACGGCTTCGCGCTGGGGCTCGCGGTCGCGATCCTGCTGTTCGTGTCGGTGTTCGTCCACGAGCTCGCGCACACCGCGGCGGCCCGCGCCTTCGGGCGCGAGGTCGAGGAGATCGTCCTCACGTTCTTCGGCGGTCACACCCAGTTCAGGAGCGCGGACCCGAAGCCCCTCGAGACCGGGGTGATCGCGGCCGCCGGCCCGTTCGCGAACGCCGCGCTCGGAGGCCTCGCGATCGTCGCCGCGAACGCGTTCGAGGGCACCGCCGGGGAGGTCCTCTGGTACGCGGGCCTGCTCAACTTCATCCTGGCCGCCTTCAACGCGCTCCCGGGATCCCCGCTCGACGGCGGCCGCGTGGTCAACGCGATCGTCTGGGGATCCTCCGGCGACCGGTGGAAGGGCCACCGCTGGGCGGCGCAGGGCGGTCGCATCGTCGCGGTCGCCGTGGTGGTGCTCGCCGTGGGCTGGCCGCTGGTCCAGGGCCGGGGCGTCGACCTCATCTCCGCCGTGTGGGCGATGTTCCTGTTCTCCGTCATCTGGCCGGCATCGTCGGCCGAGCTGCGCGCGGCGACCGTCCTGGGCCGCCGCGAGCAGGTCACGGCGCTGTCGGTCTCGGCGCCGGCCGTCGCCATCCCGTACGACTCGACCGTGACGGAGGCGCGCGAGCTCGCCACCGCGGCCGGGGCACGCGAGGTCGTGGTGCTCGCCGCGGACGGGCAGCCCGCGGGGCACTTCCCGGTGAGCCTCACCGAGGCGGTGCCGGAGGAGGCACGCGCCTCCACCACGCTGATCGCCGTCACCATGCCGCTGGCGCGCGGCGCCGCGATCCCGGCGGACGCCACGGGCCAGGCGCTGGTCGAGGCGGTCGTGCCGTGGTTCGGGCGCACCGATGTGCTCGTGGTGACGGACAAGGACGGCCTGCCGGTCGGCATCGCCAAGCTCGAGGACGTCAAGGACGCGCTCAGCTGAGGGCGCCGCCGCGCGCGGGACAGGGGCCAGCGGGGCCGCGTTCGGCCTCGTGCGCGCGCCCTAGACTGGCCGCATGACCCAGACTTCCGAGCCCGTCGGCGCGTCCGAGCGCCGCGGCCCGCTCCGTGCAGGCGACCGCGTCCAGCTGACCGACCCGAAGGGCCGTCACCACACGATCGTCCTCGGTCACGGCAAGCAGTTCCACACCCACCGGGGCCTCTTCCACCACGACGACGTCATCGGGCAGCCCGAGGGCTGCGTCGTCCGCAACACCGCCGGCATCGAGTACCTGGTGCTGCGCCCGCTGCTGAGCGACTTCGTGCTGTCGATGCCGCGCGGGGCCGCGGTCGTGTACCCCAAGGACGCGGGCCAGATCATCCAGATGGCGGACATCTTCCCCGGGGCGCGCGTGGTCGAGGCCGGCGTCGGCTCCGGTGCGCTCACCATGTCGCTGCTGCGCGCCGTCGGCGACTCCGGGCAGCTCGTCAGCATCGAGCGTCGTGAGGACTTCGCCGACATCGCCCGCGCCAACGTCGAGTCGCACTTCGGCGGCCCGCACCCCGCGTGGCGGCTCGAGATCGGCGACTTCGCGGACCGTGTGGGCGACGCGTTCGAGCCCGGCACCGTCGACCGCATCGTGCTCGACATGCTCGCGCCGTGGGAGAACATCGACGCGGCGGCCGATGCGCTCGCGCCCGGCGGCGTGTTCCTCGCGTACGTCGCGACCACCACGCAGCTCTCGCGCCTCGCGGAGGACCTGCGCGAGCACGGCGGCTACACGGAGCCCCGTGCATGGGAGACCATGGTCCGCACGTGGCACCTCGAGGGCCTCGCGGTGCGTCCCGACCACCGCATGGTCGGGCACACCGGCTTCCTGCTCACCGCGCGCCGCATGGCGCCCGGCGTGGACGCCCCGCTGCGTCACCGACGCCCCGCGAAGGGCTCCTACCCCCACGAGGAGCAGTGGACGCCCGAGGACCTGGGCGAGCGCGGCGTCTCGGACAAGAAGGTCCGCAAGGTGCGCCGCGACGCGACCGCGGTGGCGGACATCGTCCTCAACCGCGCCGACGAGGAGGACTGATGGTGGCCGAGGCGCAGGACGTCATCGCGCGGCTCGAGCGGCAGAACGCCGATCTCCAGCGCCTGCTCACGCTCGCGCGCGACCAGCTGGGGGAGATGCGCACCCAGCTGGCGGAGGCCTCGCAGCCCCCGCAGACCTTCGCGACGTTCGTCGAGTGGTCGGGCCGGAACGCCGACGTGGTCGCGAGCGGCCGGCGGATGCGCGTGGCCGTGCTGCCCACGCTCGAGGTGGACCTCGCGCCTGGCGACGAGGTGCTGCTCAACGCCATGAGCGTCGTCGTCGACGTCGCGAGGCCCGAGCGCACCGGTCAGGCCGCGATCGTCCGCGAGGTCGTCGACCAGGACCGCATCCTGGTGGTGTCGCGCGGCGAGGACGAGCGCGTGGTCACCCTGATCGGCGGTGATGCCGCGCGCCGCGTGCACGAGGGCGACACCGTCATCATCGACCCGCGCACGGGCTTCGCGTCCGAGAAGGTCGAGCGCACGGGCGTCGAGGCCCTCCTGCTCGAAGAGGTCCCGGACATCGACTACGCGTCGATCGGCGGTCTGGCGCCTCAGATCGAGCGCATCCGCGACGCGATCGAGCTTCCGCTCACGCACCCCGAGCTGTACCGCGAGCACGCGTTGCGTCCGCCGCGCGGCCTGCTGCTCTACGGCCCGCCCGGCTGCGGCAAGACGCTCATCGCGAAGGCGGTCGCGCACTCGCTCGCGGAGGCGGTGGGCGCGGACCGCTCCTACTTCCTCTCCGTCAAGGGCCCCGAGCTGCTGAACAAGTACGTGGGAGAGACCGAGCGCTACATCCGCACCATCTTCGAGCGCGCCCGCGCCAAGGCGCACGGCGGCGCACCCGTGGTGGTGTTCTTCGACGAGATGGACGCGCTGTTCCGTGCCCGCGGCTCCGGAGTGAGCTCCGACATGGAGACCACGATCGTCCCGCAGCTGCTCACCGAGCTCGACGGCGTCGAGGCGCTGGGCAACGTCATCGTCATCGGCGCCTCCAACCGCGAGGACATGATCGACCCCGCGATCCTGCGTCCGGGGCGTCTCGACGTGAAGATCGAGATCTCGCGGCCCAGCCAGGCGGCGACCGCGGACATCTTCGGCAAGTACCTGCGTACCGACCTGCCGCTCGCGCAGGTCGAGCTCGATGCGCACGGCGGCGACCGCGACGCCACGGCCCGCGCGCTCATCGACACGGGGGTCGCGAGGATCTTCGCGCACGCCGACGCCGACCGTCACGTCTCGGGCGCCGTGGTGCGCAACATCGTCGACCGCGCCAAGACCGCGGCCATCAAGGGCGTGGTCGCCGGGTACCCCAAGGGCCTCACTCGCGCGCACCTCGAGCACGCGGCGGACCAGGAGCTCGCCGAGGCCCGGGCCGTGGCCGCGGGCACACTCGCGGGGGCCTGATGCGCGTCGTCGGGATCGAGACCGAGTACGGCATCGTCGACCCCGACGAGCCGCGCGCCAACCCCATCCTCATGTCCTCGCGCCTGGTGCAGGCGTGCCGTGCCGGGGCGGGCGACCGGACGGCACGCTGGGACTACGGCGGCGAGGACCCGCTCCAGGACCAGCGAGGCTTCCGCCGCTCGCGCGCGCAGGCGACACCGGACCTGCTGACGGACGCACCCGAGTTCGACGAGTCCGCGGGCGAGGTCACGCTCCGGCGCCGGCGCGGCTCGTGGGAGGACCCGGCGCACCTCAACGCGGTGCTCGCCAACGGTGCCCGCTTCTACGTGGATCATGCGCATCCCGAGTACTCGGGCCCGGAGGTCACCAGCGCGCACGATGCGGTGGTGTGGGACCGCGCGGGCGACGCGATCGCATTCGCGGCGGCGCAGCGCTACGCCGCGGACGAGGGCACGCGCGTCGACCTCTACAAGAACAACGTCGACGGCAAGGGTGCGAGCTACGGCACGCACGAGAACTTCCTGGTGCGCCGGTCGACCAGCTTCGACGACCTCGCGCGTCGTCTCACGCCCCACCTGGTGACCCGTCAGGTGTTCGCAGGCGCGGGGCGCGTGGGACTGGGCCAGTTCGGCGAGGCGGCGGGCTTCCAGCTGTCGCAGCGCGCCGACTACATGGAGGCCGAGGTGGGTCTCGAGACCACCCTGCGCCGTCCCATCGTCAACACGCGCGACGAGCCGCACGCGACGCGCGACCGCTACCGGCGCCTGCACGTCATCATCGGCGACGCGAACCTCTTCGACGTCGCGACGTTCCTGAAGATCGGCACCACGTCGCTGGTCCTCGCGGCCATCGAGGCCGATGACGAGCGGCTCGACACCCTCGAGCTCGCCCATCCCGTCGATGCGGTGCAGACCGTGAGCCGCGACCTCTCGCTGCGCGAGCGCCTGGTGCTCGCCGACGGGGATCAGGCGAGCGCGCTCGAGGTGCAGCGCGCGCTGCTCGAGATCTGCCGCAGCTACGCGACCGATGCAGGCGACGCCGCCGTGATCGCGCGCTGGGAGGGCGTTCTCGAGCGGCTCGCGACGGATCTGTTCAGCGCGGCGCGCGAGGTCGAGTGGGTGGCCAAGCTCCAGCTCCTGGGGCGCATGCGCGCGCGTCACGCCTCGCCCGAGTCGCCGGACGGCCTGCCATGGCACGATGCCCGGCTCGCCGCGATGGACCTCCAGTGGTCACGCCTGGGAGACGGCCTCGCGACCCGTCTCGCGGCGGCGGGCCAGGTCGAGCGCATCGCCACCGACGAGGAGGTCGCGGCGGCCGTCGCGACCGCGCCGCAGGACACGCGCGCCCGGCTGCGCGGCGGCATCGTCGCCGCACGCCCGGACGTGGTCGATGCGGCCGGGTGGAGCACGGTGGTGCTCGACCGGGAGACGGACCACGGGCATCTCGAGGTGGTGCATCTGGACGAGCCGCTCGCGGCGAGCCACCCCCTCCTCGACGCCCTGATGGCCGGATAGACTCGCGATCATGGCCCAGCTCAACGCGCAAGGACAGCCCTACGAGGACGAGACCCCGGAGCCGGACGCCCCCGCACCCGCCCCGGCGGCGCAGGCGAGCGGCGATGCGCTCGACGACCTCCTCGCGGAGATCGACGGCTCGCTCCAGGTCAACGCCGAGCAGTTCGTCCGTTCCTTCGTGCAGAAGGGCGGTCAGTAGGCCGCCGGCCTCGCGCCCATGATCCCGACCGACATCCCGCCGCCGCTCGAGGTCGATCCCGCCCGTCGCATCTTCGGGCTCGAGACCGAGTTCGGCCTGCACCTCGACTCCGCCGCCTCGCGCGCCGTCACGCCCGAGGAGGTCGCCGGCCACCTGTTCCACTCCGTGGTCCAGTGGGGGCGCTCCTCCAACGTGTTCCTCACCAACGCGTCCCGGCTGTACATCGACGTAGGCGCGCACCCCGAGTACGCGACCGCGGAGTGCGACACGCTCACCGACCTCATCGCGATGGACAAGGCCGGCGAGCGCATCGTGCAGGACCTGGTGGCCGGGGGAGAGGAGCGCCTGCGCGCCGCCGGCGTCGAGGGCGAGATCCACCTCTACAAGAACAACACCGACTCTGCGGGCAACTCGTACGGCTGCCACGAGAACTACCTGGTGCGTCGCCGCGCCGACTTCAAGGCCTTCGCCTCCGCGCTGCTGCCGTTCCTGGTGACGCGGCAGATCGTCACCGGGGCCGGCACCATCACGCGCACCCCGCAGGGGGCCCACTACAGCTTCTCGCCGCGCGCCGACCACATGTGGGAGGGGCTCAGCTCCGCCACGACGCGGTCGCGCCCCATGATCAACACGCGCGATGAGCCGCACGCCAACGCCGAGCTCTACCGACGCATGCACGTGATCGTCGGCGACTCGACCATGGCCGAGCCGACCACCCTGGTGAAGGTGGGCGCGACCGACCTGATCCTCCGCATCATGGAGGCCCGGGCGATCCTTCCCGAGCTCACGCTGGCGCGCGAGATGCAGGCCATCCGCGACGTGGCGCATGACCTCACCGGGACGGCGACCGTCGAGCTCGTGGATGGACGCCGCCTCACCGCGGTCGAAGTCCAGCAGACCTACATCGAGCTGGTGCGCTCGCACCTGGGCGGCGTGATCGAGCGCACCGAGGAGGTCGACCGCATCCTGGACCTCTGGCAGCGCGGCGTCGACGCCGTGCGCACGCAGGACTTCAGCGGTGTGGAGACCGAGCTCGACTGGGCGATCAAGCACCGGCTGCTCATGCGCTACCAGGAGCGCCTGGGCTGCACGCTCGACGACCCTCGTCTCGCGCGCCTCGAGCTCGCGTTCCACGACGTCTCTCCCGAGCGGGGCCTGTTCGCGAAGCTGCAGGCGCAGGGCCTGGTCAGGCGCATCGTCCCCGAGGAGGCGATCGTGCGCGCGATGACCCAGGCGCCGTCGACCACGCGTGCGCACCTGCGCGGCGAGTTCGTCTCGAAGGCGCTTGAGTCGGGCAGGGACTTCACCGTCGACTGGGTGCATCTCAAGATCGCGGGGGCGTCCGGCACGACCGTCCTGCTCAAGGACCCGTTCCGCTCCGAGGACGCGCGCGTCGACGCGCTCCTGGACGCGCTCGCGACCCCCTGACCAGTCGTAGACTCGACGGGTCCCGAAAGGAATCCCCTGTGATGCGTCGCCTTGCCGTGCTTGCGCTCGCCCTTGTGCCCCTGGCCCTGGGCGGCTGCAGCGCGTCTCCGCTGTCCGCTGAGCCCAGCTCCTCGACCGGCGGCGACATCGCCGACATCGTCATCGGGGGATCCGACACGCTCGCCCCGTCGCTCGAGTTCATCCCGGGCCTGGACTACACGACCGAGCAGTCCGAGCTCGTGTGGGACGGCGACGGCGAGCACCTCGAGGACGGCCAGCCGCTGCTGCTCGACATCTACGGCGCCTCGCTCGATGACGGCACGACGCTCATCAACACGTACGACGGGCTGCCGCGGTCGTTCCTGCTCGCCCCCGAGGTGGTGGGCGAGGAGCTGTACCAGCGGCTGCTGCACGTGCGTGTGGGGGCGCGGCTGCTCGTGGTCGCGCCGCCGTCAAGCGACGCGGGGACGGAGGAGCCGCCGATCGCGATGGTGGTCGACGTCCTTCCCGACCATGCGATGGGCGACGAGGTCGCGGCCAACCCGGACCTGCCTGCCGTCACGCTCGACGAGGTCACCGGCGAGCCGTCGGTGGAGCTCCCCAAGGGAGACCCGCCGGCGGACCTGCAGGTGGCGACGCTCATCAAGGGCGCCGGTGCGCAGGTCAAGGACGGCTCGTACCTCACGGTCAACTACACCGCCTGGTACTGGTCGAAGGGCAAGGACGAGGACGGCAGCTGGAAGAGGGGCGACGTCCTCGACTCGTCCTGGCCGGTCGAGGCCGCGCCGTTCGAGCTTCAGATCGGCTCGGGCCAGGTCATCCGGGGGCTCGACGAGGGCCTGCTTGATCAGACGGCCGGCTCCCAGGTCCTGCTCGTGGTGCCCGCGAGCTACGGCTACGCCACCAAGGGCACGCTGGTCTTCGTCGTCGACATCCTCGATGTCTGGAACCCGGAAGGGAGCGCCTGATGGGCGTGGCAGTCCGACTCATCCCGTGCCTCGACGTGAACGCCGGCCGCGTGGTCAAGGGAGTCAACTTCGAGAACCTGCGCGACGCCGGCGACCCCGTGGAGCTCGCGGCCGCGTACGGCGCGGCGGGCGCCGACGAGGTCACGTTCCTCGACGTCACCGCATCGTCCGACGGCCGCGACACCACCTACGACGTGGTGGGACGCACCGCGGACACCGTCTTCGTCCCGCTCACGGTGGGCGGCGGCGTGCGCGCGCCCGAGGATGTCGACAGGCTGCTGCGTGCCGGCGCGGACAAGGTCGGCGTCAACACGGCGGCGATCGAGCGTCCGGAGCTCATCTCCGAGATCGCGCAGCGGTTCGGCAACCAGGTGCTCGTGCTGTCCGTGGACGCGCGGCGATGCGGTCCCGACACGGTCACCGAGTCAGGCTTCGAGGTCACCACCCACGGCGGACGCAAGGGCACCGGCATCGACGCGGTCGAGTGGGCCCGGCGCGGCGCCGAGCTGGGAGCAGGGGAGATCCTGCTCAACTCGATGGACGCGGACGGCACCACCGACGGCTTCGACCTCGAGATGATCCGCGCGGTGCGCGCGGTGGTGAGCGTGCCGCTCATCGCCTCGGGCGGCGCGGGCACGGTCGAGCACTTCGTGCAGGCAGCGCAGGCCGGCGCCGACGCGGTGCTCGCCGCCTCGGTGTTCCACTTCGGGACCCTCACCATCCAGGAGGTCAAGGACGCGATGCGAGAGGCAGGGATCGAGGTCCGATGACATCGCGCGATCAGGCGCGCCGGTACGAGACGTCCGGCCGCTTCACCCGCAAGGCTGCCCAGCTGCTGCGACACGCCGTGCGCGAGCAGCCCTGGCAGTTCGCCATCGCCGTCGCGGCCGCGGCGGCCTTCAGCCTGCTCACGGTCCTGTTCGGGACGCTGCTGGGCGACATCACCGACGAGGTGGTGATCCCCGGCGTCGCGGGCGAGCCCATCGAGGGCTACTGGGGCACGGTGACGCAGGATCCGTCGCGGGCCATCTGGGTCGCCGGTGCGGCCTTCCTGCTCATCGGTATCGCGAACGCGGTGCTGGTCGGCATCCGCCGCACCGTGCAGGGCTTCGGGGTCGCCGGCGTCGGTGCGAAGCACCGCCGTGTGGTGGCCGATGCCCTGGCCTCGCTCCCGCTCGGTTGGCACCGTTCCAACCCGTCGGGTCGCATGCTGTCCGCGATGTCCTCCGACTCGGAGACGGCGACGTCGCCGCTGCACCCGTTCGCGTTCACCGTCGGCTCGTTCGTCATGATGATCGCCGCGGGCATCAGCATGTGGCGCATGGACCCGTGGCTGGCCGTGACCGGCCTCGCGGTGGTGCCCATCATCTTCGCGGTCAACGTGGTCTACGAGAAGGTGATCACGCCGCGCTGGGACCTGGGTCAGAGCCTCCGTGCGGACGTCTCGACCATCGCGCACGAGTCCTTCGAGGGCGGCACGGTGGTGAAGGCGCTCGGCGCCGAGGAGCGTGAGACGCAGCGCTTCGCCAAGGTCGCCAACGAGCTCCGCGATGCCGACACCCGCGTGGGCCACACCTCGGCGTGGTTCGAACCGCTCATGGACGTGGTGGTGCCGCTGGGGGCCGTCGCGCTCATGGTCGTCGGCTCGTTCCGTGCCTCCGTGGGAGCGGTCTCGGTCGGTGACGTGGTCTCCGCGATCTACCTGGTCACGCTCATGGCGGTGCCGATCCGCGGCCTCGGCTGGGTGCTCGGCCAGATGCCGCAGGCGCTCGTCGCGTTCGGGCGCATCGGCGGCATCGCGAAGGCGGCCACGGAGGTCGACGAGCCGGGTCACCTCGAGCTCGCGCGCGAGGGTGCGGGCGCGGTGCGCTTCGACGGCGCTTCCATCGCCGCGGACGACGGCGACGGCGAGCTGTCCGTCATCCTGCGCGACATCACGCTCGAGCTCACGCCGGGCACCGTGACGGCGCTCGTGGGCTCGACGGGGTCGGGCAAGTCGACGGTCGCGCTTGCGGCGGCGCGTCTCGCGCGCCCCTCCGAGGGCACGGTCACGCTCGACTCGACCGACCTCGAGGCGATCGCACGGCTCGGATCGCACGTGGCGCTCGTCCCGCAGACCGCATTCGTCTTCGCGGGCACCGTGCGCGACAACGTCACGCTGGGAGAGGACCACACGGACGATGCCGTGTGGGAGGCCCTGCGCCGCGCGAACGTGATCGACGTGGTGGAGAAGCTCTCGCGCGACGGCCGCGAGGGGCTCGACGCGGTGCTCGCCGAGCGCGGCATGAACCTGTCCGGCGGCCAGCGTCAGCGCCTCGCGCTCGCACGCGCACTGGTCCGGGAGCCGCGCGTGCTGGTGCTCGACGACGCGACCAGCGCCGTGGATCCCCGCGTGGAGCGCGAGATCCTCACCGGCCTCGCCGGCGAGGACGGCCCGACGGTGCTGGTGATCGCCTACCGGCTCGCGTCGATCATGCTGGCCGACCGCATCGTCCACGTGGAGCGTGGCCGGGTGGTGGACGCGGGCGCGCACGCCGATCTCATCGGCCGCGACGCGGGCTACCGCGAGCTGGTGCTCGCATACGAGGAGGACTCGCGCCGTCAGGCCGAGGAGCAGGCGGGATACGTGGGATGAGCGAGCAGATGACGACGCGACAGCTGTTCAGGCGCGGCCTGCAGCTGAGCCCCGAGTTCCGCCAGGGCCTCGGCGTGACGCTCACGCTTGCGGCCTTCGCCGCCACCGGACGAGCGGTGTCCCCGTTCCTCACCCAGCGCGTGACGGACCTCGGTCTGCTCGCGCCCGGCGGGGTCGACACGGGTGTGGTGGTGCGCTACGCCGCCGCGGGCGTCGTGATCCTGGTGATCTCCGCCCTGCTCGCGTGGCGCGTGCGCATGCGCATGGTCACCGCCGCGGAGGCGGGGCTCGCGACGCTGCGCATCCGCGCGTTCGGCAAGGTGCACGAGCTGTCGGTGCTCACCCAGAACGAGGAGCAGCGCGGCCGGTACGTGTCGCGTGTGACGGGCGACGTCGAGACGATGCGCGACCTCATGCAGTGGACGGGTGCGGCGATGATCATCGCCGCCATGGAGTCCGCCGTGGTGTTCCTGGTGATGCTCGCGTACTCGTGGCAGCTGTCGCTGCTGGTGCTGCTCGCGTTCATCCCGATGGTGATGTCGCTGCTGTGGATCCAGCCGCGCGTGCGCGCCGCCTTCGACGCGACGCGGACGCGCATGGCGGATCTGCTCGGCAAGACCTCCGAGCAGCTGGTGGGCATCTCGACCATCCGCGCCTACGGCGTCCAGCAGCGCATGCGCGACCAGCTGGGCGAGGAGATCGACGCGATCCTCAAGGCCGAGAAGCGGGCCTCGGTGCTCGCGTCGCTCAACTTCTCCTCGACCGTCCTGGGCCAGTCGCTCGCGACGGGCATCGCGCTCATCGGCGGCACGCACCTCGCGCTGCGCGGCGACATCTCCGTGGGCACCGTGGTCGCGTTCGCGTTCCTGGTGTACATGTTCTCCGGTCCGCTCATGTGGATCATCGAGATGCTCGCGGAGATGCAGCGCGCGCTCGTGGGCTGGCGTCGCGTGGTCGAGCTGGTCGACGAGGAGGTCACCATCGCGGACCCGGCCGAGGACGGGACCCCCATCCCGCACGGCCGCGGCGACCTGTCGATGCAGGGCATCCGGCTGACCTACCCCGGCGGACCCGAGGTGCTCAAGGGCGTCGACCTCGAGCTGCACGCCGGCAAGCGGCTCGCGCTCGTGGGCCAGACGGGATCGGGGAAGACGTCGCTCGCGCGGCTCATGTCCCGCTTCTTCGACCCGACGGAAGGCGTGGTGAAGGTCGGCGGCGTCGACCTGCGCGAGGTGCCCATGAGCTCGCTGCGCCGCTCCGTCGCCGTGGTGCCGCAGGAGGGCTTCCTGTTCGACGGCTCGGTGCTGTCGAACCTCGCGTACGCGCTGCCCGGCGCCACGCAGGAGGACGTGTCGCGCCGTGCGCATGCCGCATTCGAGTCCCTGGGCCTCGAGGGCTGGGTCAAGACGTTGCCGCACGGGCTCGACACCCATGTGGGGCCGCGCGGCGAGCTGCTCTCCGCAGGCGAGCGCCAGCTCGTGTCGATCGCGCGGGCGTACCTGCGCGACCCCGACCTGCTGATCCTCGACGAGGCGACCTCGGCGGTCGACCCCGCGACGGAGGTGCGGATCTCGCGTGCGCTCGAGTCGCTCATGCAGGGCCGTACGGCCGTGGTGATCGCCCACCGCCTGTCGACTGCGGAGCGCGCGGACGTGGTCGGCGTCATGGAGCAGGGCGAGCTGGTGGAGCTCGGTCATCACGACGAGCTGGTGTCCGCCGGCGGCATCTACGCGGGCCTCCATGCGGCCTGGGTCGCCCAGACGCGGGACTGAGGTCCCCTCGCAGGACGGGTCTGTCCGCTTCGCCCGGGGTGACGTTCGTCACCTCGGGTGCGGACGCGCCAAGAAGATGCGTGTCAACAGGTGAGACGAGTGGTTTGATATCGCCCAGGGACGCATTGAGGGGCGGCCCACAGCTGGAGGAGCGGAAAGTGTCGGAGTCTTTGGCGGCCAGTGTGCGCGGGCTGCGTTTCGAGGCGTTCGACGACCACATGGAGCGCCTGCCCGGCCTCGGCATCCGCGAGGTCATCGAGCTGTCCAAGGCCCGCAGGATGGGCCTCACCGAGGTGTTCGACCTCCTGTCCGACACCGACTTCCTGGTGGGCGACTGGCATGCCTCGTGGAAGCTCGCGCATGACACGGTGCAGGAGGTCTGCTTCCGGCATGGCCTCGAGGGCCTGCCCGATGTGTGCGCCGCGGCGGCCGATGTCGCCGCGTGCCAGGGTCTCGCGCGCCTGTTCGGCTCGGACGTGCCCATCGGCACCCACCTCAAGCTCTCCGAGCCGTGGCGGTTCGTGATGGAGCGCCACTGCATGGTCTCGGAGCCCGTCGAGGGCTGAGCCACGGGGCGTCCTCCTCGGACAGCCCGGACGGATCTCGAGCCGACACGCCGCGCCGAACCCCGGCATCGTCCGTTCTCCCCGGCGTGTCGCCGCGAACTCCGTTGGCGCTGTCAGCGGGGAGCGCGTGGAAGGATAAGCCGCATGCCTCTCGACGCGGACATCGCAGCGCGCCTCAAGCGCGACCCGAACGGCCTCGTGTGCGCCGTGGTTCAGCAGCATGACACCCGTGAGGTCCTCATGGTGGCGTGGATGAACGACGACGCGCTCCACGAGACCCTCACCACCGGGCGCGCGGTCTACTGGAGCCGGTCCAGGAGCGAGCTGTGGCGCAAGGGCGACACCTCCGGCAACGTCCAGCGCGTGGTGCGCGCGAGCCTCGACTGCGACGGCGACGCGCTGCTGCTCGAGGTCGACCAGCAGGGACCCGCGTGCCACACCGGCACGCGCACGTGCTTCGAGGCCGGGGGAGACCTGGGCGCGGTCGACGGCCTGGGGGAGCAGGCATGACCGAGGCGCCGCGCATCGAGTGGGGTCAGACCTGGCCGTCGCTCGAGGGCTTCGTCGAGATCGGCGCCTCGCACCGGGTGGTGCCGGTGGTCCGCCGCCTGCTCGCCGACTCGCTCACGCCCGTGGCGGTGTACCAGGCGCTCGCGCAGGAGCGTCCCGGCACGTTCATCCTCGAGTCCGCCGAGCCCGACGGCTCGCGCGCACGCTGGTCCTTCGTGGGCGTCCACAGCCGTGCCATGCTCACGGTCGACGGGGACGATGCGCGGTGGAGCGGGGACGTGCCCGTGGGCCTGACCGACGGCGCGCCGCTCGACGTGATCCGTCACGTGCTCGCGGAGATGCGCTCGGAGTCCATCGCCGGCCTGCCTCCGCTCACGGGCGGCATGGTGGGCGTGCTCGGCTGGGACATCATCCGGCAGTGGGAGCCGACGCTGCCCATGAAGGCGCCGCGCGAGCTCGACGTGCCCGACGTGCTCCTGCTCCTCGCGACCGACATCGCCGCGATCGACCACCGCGACGGCTCCGTATGGCTGATCGCCAACGCCGTCAACGCGGATGCGCAGGAGACGGGCATCGAGAACGCCTACGCGGACGCCGTGTCCCGCCTGGACCGCATGCAGCGCTCCCTCGCGAACGCGCCCACGGGCCCCGTGTCCGTGCTGACCGGCGGCGAGGAGCCCGTCATCGCCCAGCGCAGCGCGCCGGGGGAGTACGAGAAGGCCGTGGAGTTCGCCAAGGAGGCGATCCGCGACGGCGAGGTGTTCCAGATGGTGCCCTCGCAGCGCTTCGACGTGCCGTGCGACGCGAGCCCGCTCGAGGTCTACCGCGTGCTGCGCACGCTCAACCCGAGCCCGTACATGTACTACTTCCAGCTCGAGGACGACCAGGGCCGCGAGTTCGCGGTCGTGGGCGCGAGCCCCGAGTCGCTGTGCACGGTGAAGGACGGCCGCGCGTCGACCTTCCCCATCGCGGGATCGCGGCCGCGCGGTGCCGACCCCGCCGAGGACAAGCGCCTCCAGGAGGAGCTGCTCGCGGATCCCAAGGAGATCGCCGAGCACGTCATGCTCGTCGACCTCGCGCGCAACGACCTGGTCAAGGTCTGCGAGCCCACCTCGGTGGAGGTGCTCGAGTTCATGGTGGTCAACCGGTACTCGCACATCATGCACATCTGCTCGACGGTGGTGGGCGCGGTGGAGCCGCAGCACACCGCGCTCGACGTCTTCACGGCCGTGTTCCCGGCCGGCACGCTCTCCGGCGCGCCCAAGCCGCGTGCGATCGCGCTGATCGACGAGATCGAGCCGACGCGGCGCGCCTTCTACGGCGGCGCCGTGGGCTACTTCGACTTCGCGGGCAACATGGACACCGCGATCGCGATCCGTACCGCGCTCATCGAGGACGGGACCGCGCACGTCCAGGCGGGCGCCGGCATCGTCGCCGACTCGGTCCCTGAGACCGAGGCGGCGGAGACCCGTCACAAGGCGGCCGCGCTCATCCGCGCGATCGCCACCGCATCGCGCCTGGAGCCTGCCCCGGCTTCGCTAGACTGACGCGCACTTCACCTTAAGTCCCCAAGGAGAACCCCATGTCGAGCGTGCACCTCGAGCCGCAGGACCTTCCCGACATCGCCCCGCACAACCACGGCAAGACCACCGCCGCGTGGGTGACCAACTGGGGCCTCGTGCTCGCGGCGGTGCTCGCCTCCGTGGGGATCGCGATCCCCGTGCACGCCCTCACCTTCGCCGGCATCGGCGTCGCCGTGGTGGCGCTCGCCGCCGGCGCGGCGCTGCGCGCGCTCGGCCACGGCCAGCCGCTTTCATGAGGCTGCCCGCCGTGCGCCTGGGCCGTCAGAGCCGACCCACGCCCGGCGGTAGAGTGGGCGATATGGGTGGGAGCGGCGTGAGCGTACTTGACAGCATCGTCTCAGGAGTCCTGGAGGACCTCGAGGTCCGCAAGGAGCTGACGACCATGGACGCGCTCAAGGAGCGCGCCGCACGGCTGCCCGAGGCGCTCGACGCCCGGGCGATCCTCGCGCAGGACCAGGTCGGCATCATCGCCGAGGTCAAGCGCTCGAGCCCGTCGAAGGGCGAGCTCGCGGACATCACGGATCCCGCGCTCCTGGCCACCGAGTACGCCGCGGGCGGCGCCTCGGTCATCTCCGTCCTGACGGAGCAGCGCCGCTTCAACGGCTCGCTCCAGGACCTCGACGAGGTCCGCGCGAAGGTGGACGTGCCCATCCTGCGCAAGGACTTCATCGTGACCCCCTACCAGGTGTGGGAGGCGCGCGCCCACGGGGCGGACGTGGTCCTGCTCATCGTCGCGGCGCTCGAGCAGCTCGCGCTCGAGAGCCTCATCGAGCGCGTCCACTCGCTCGGGATGCTCGCGCTGGTCGAGGTGCATGACGAGGAGGAGGTCAAGCGGGCCGCCGACGCCGGCGCGACCGTGATCGGCGTCAACGCGCGCAACCTCCGCACGCTCGAGGTGGACCGCAACACGTTCGCGCGTGTCGCGCCGACCATCCCGGACGGCATCCTGCGCATCGCCGAGTCCGGGGTGCGCGACAGCCACGACGTGGTGCAGTACGCACGTCAGGGCGCCGATGCGGTGCTCGTGGGCGAGGCCCTGGTCAAGGACCGGGACCCGCGTGCGACGGTGGCCGAGATGGTCGCCGCCGGCGCCCACCCCGCGCTGCGGTCGGTCCGTCCGTGACGGGCTCCCTCCAGGAGGCCCCCGGGCCCTACTTCGGCGAGTTCGGCGGCAGGTTCGTGCCCGAGGCGCTCATGGCGGCGCTCGACGAGCTCACCGACGCCTACGACAAGGCGCGCATCGATCCGGAGTTCACCGGCGAGCTCGAGAGGCTCGCACGTGAGTACACGGGACGGCCGTCGATCGTCACCGAGGTGCCGCGCTTCGCGGCCCACTGCGGCGGCGCGCGCGTGCTCCTCAAGCGCGAGGACCTCAACCACACGGGCTCGCACAAGATCAACAACGTCCTCGGCCAGGCGCTGCTGACCAAGCGCCTGGGCAAGTCCCGCGTGATCGCGGAGACCGGGGCCGGCCAGCACGGCGTCGCCACCGCGACCGCCGCGGCGCTGATGGGCCTCGACTGCGTGATCTACATGGGCGAGGAGGACACGGAGCGCCAGTCGCTCAACGTCGCCCGTATGCGCCTCCTGGGCGCCGAGGTCATCCCCGTCGCGACCGGTACGCGCACCCTGCGCGACGCGATCAACGAGGCGTTCCGCGACTGGGTCGCGAACGTCGAGACCACCAACTACGTGTTCGGCACCGCGGCGGGCCCGCACCCCTTCCCTGCGATGGTGCGCGACTTCCAGCGCGTCATCTCGGTCGAGGCGCGTGCCCAGATGCTCGCGCTCGGCGGGCTCCCCGATGCGGTCCTCGCATGCGTGGGCGGCGGCTCGAACGCGATCGGCTCGTTCGACGCCTTCCTCGACGATGCGGACGTGCGCCTCATCGGCTGCGAGGCCGCGGGCGACGGCGTCGAGACCGGCCGTCACGCCGCGACCCTCACGGGCGGCCGCCCGGGCATCCTCCACGGCTCGATGTCCTACATCCTGCAGGACGAGGACGGTCAGACGCAGCCGTCGCACTCGATCTCCGCGGGGCTCGACTACCCGGGCGTCGGGCCCGAGCACACGTGGCTGTCGAGCATCGGCCGCGCGGAGTACTGGCCCGTCACGGACGCCGAGGCCATGGAGGCGTTCCGCCTCCTCACCCGGACGGAGGGCATCCTGCCCGCGATCGAGTCCGCGCACGCGCTCGCCGGCGTGATCCGCCTGGGCCGCGAGCTCGGCCCGGGGGCGACGCTGCTGGTGACGCTGTCCGGGCGCGGCGACAAGGACGTCGAGCAGGCCGCGCGCTGGTTCGAGATGCTTCCCGAGGACGAGGAGACCGCGTGAGCGCGCTGACCGACCGCCTCGACGCGTGCAAGGCCGAGGGGCGTGCCGCGCTCGTCGGCTACCTGCCGGTCGGCTACCCCGATGTCGCGACGTCGCTCGCCGCGATGCGTGTCCTGGTCGAGGCCGGCTGCGACATCGTCGAGGTCGGGCCGCCCTACTCGGACCCGGTGCTCGACGGGCCGATGATCCAGCATGCCGCCGCGCGCGCCCTCGAGGGCGGCGTCAAGGTGGACGATGCGTTCGCGGCCGTGAGCGTCGTCGCCGAGGCTGGCGCGGTGCCCGTGGTGATGAGCTACGCGAACCTCATGCTCCAGCGCGGCTGGTCCCGTTTCGCTGCGGACCTCAAGGCCGCCGGGGGAGCGGGCGTCATCACGCCCGACCTCACGCCGGACGCCGCCCCCGCCTGGGTGGACGCGGCGCGCGAGGAGGGTGTCGACACGATCTTCCTGGTCGCGCCGTCGACCACGCGTGAGCGCATGCAGCTCACGTGCGACGCCTCGACCGGCTTCGTCTACGCGACGCCGCTCATGGGTGTCACCGGTGAGCGCGCGTCGGTCGGCGACGCCGCCGAGCGGGTGGTCAAGGGCGCGCGCGACGCCGGCGCCGAGCGCGTCTGCATCGGTGTCGGGGTCGCGACGGGCGCCCAGGCGGCCGAGATCGCCGGCTATGCCGACGGCGTCATCGTCGGCACGGCGCTGGTGCGCGCTCTCGGCGACGAAGGCGACCTCGAGCGCCTGCGCGCCAAGGTGACCGAGCTCGCCGAGGGGGTGCGCGCAGCCCGATGACCGCGTCCATCCCCAGCCCGCCGATCGAGTGGAGCTCGTTCAGCATCGGCCCGCTCACCATCCACGCGTACGCGCTGTGGATCCTGCTCGGCATCTTCGTGGCGCTGTGGCTCACGTCGCGCCGGTGGGTCGAGCGCGGCGGCGATCCCGAGGCAGTGTGGGACATCGCCTTCTGGGCGATCCCGTTCGGCATCCTCGGCGGGCGGATCTACCACGTCATCACCACCCCGGCGCCGTACTGGGGCCCGGACGGCAACCCGTGGGACGCGCTGAAGATCTGGGAGGGCGGCCTGGGTATCTGGGGCGCCGTCGCGCTGGGCGCGCTCGGCGCCTGGATCGGTGCGCGCCGCACCGGGGCGAGCTTCACCGCCTTCGCGGACTCCGCCGCGCCCGGTGTGCTGATCGCGCAGGCGATCGGGCGCATGGGCAACTACTTCAACCAGGAGCTCTTCGGACGGCCCACGGACCTGCCGTGGGCGCTCGAGATCGATCCCGCGTTCCGACCCGAGGGCTACGAGCAGTTCGCGACGTTCCATCCGACGTTCCTGTACGAGCTGCTGTGGAACCTCGCGGGCGCGGCGCTCATCATCTACCTCGACAAGAAGCTCGACCTGCGAGGCGGACGGGTGTTCTGGCTCTACGTCATGGTCTACGTGTCGGGCCGCCTGTGGATCGAGCACGTCCGCATCGACGATGCGGTGCACATCGGCCCCCTGCGTATCAACGAGTGGGTCTCCCTCATCGCGCTCGCTGGCTCGACCCTCGCCTTCGTGGCCCTAGGATTGCGTCAACGCAAGGCTGCCGTGCGACCGGATCGGTCGCAGCTCGCGGCACGCGTCCCGCACCCTGAGGACGCCGCCTTGACCGATGACGACGTGCCGTCCGACGTCGCCGACACCCCCGGCGACGACCCCGCAAGGGAGTGAGGCGGGGGTTTTCCCGTCGGAGGGCGTTCGCGATAGGCTGAACGCCCGTGTCAACACCGGGTCGAAGGCGCCCCGAAATCTACGAATGTCCCCGTGTGCGCGGGGACGCTTAAGGACGGTGTGATGGTCGCGCATCTTGGCGCTCCCCAGCCCGCAGCGGGGCTCTACGACCCCGCATACGAGCATGACGCGTGTGGCGTCGCCTTCGTCGCGACCCTCCGCGGCACGGCGGGCAGGGACATCGTCGATGCCGGCCTCACCGCGCTGAAGAACCTCGAGCACCGCGGCGCCGTGGGCGCCGAGACCGAGACCGGCGACGGCGCCGGCCTCCTCACCCAGGTGCCTGACGCCTTCCTGCGCGAGGTCGCGGGCGTCGAGCTGCCCGCCGCCGGCGAGTACGCCGTGGGCATCGCCTTCCTCACCCCCGGCCAGGAGGCCGCCGAGGTCGCGGCGGTCGAGCGGGCCGCGCAGATCGAGGGCGTGCGCGTCATCGGCTGGCGCGACGTCCCGGTGAACCCGGAGCCCTTGGGCCCGAGCGCGCGGGGCGCGATGCCCACCTTCCGCCAGCTGTTCCTTGCGGCGGACGGGCTGTCCGGCATCGACCTCGACCGCCGTGCGTACCGCGTGCGCAAGCGCGCCGAGAGCAACGGGGGACCGTTCTTCGCATCGCTGTCCAGCCGCACCCTGACCTACAAGGGCATGCTCACCACGTACCAGCTCGAGCAGGTGTTCCCGGACGTCCTGCACCCGCTGTTCGCGTCCGAGCTGGCGCTGGTCCACTCCCGCTTCTCGACCAACACCTTCCCGTCGTGGCCGCTCGCGCAGCCGCTGCGCGGCATCGCGCACAACGGTGAGATCAACACGGTGCGCGGAAACCGCAACTGGATGGCGGCGCGCGAGGGCACCCTCCGCTCGGAGCTGCTCGGCGACATGGCCCCGCTCATGCCGGTGTGCACCCCGAGCGCCTCGGACACCGCATCCTTCGACGAGGTCCTCGAGCTGCTCCACCTGGGCGGGCGCCCCATCCACCACGCGCTCCTCATGATGATCCCCGAGGCGTGGCAGAACAACGAGTCCATGGACCCGGCCCGCCGCGCGTTCTACGAGTACCACTCGGCCCTCATGGAGCCGTGGGACGGCCCCGCCGCGCTGCACTTCACCGACGGCACCGTGATCGGCGCCACGCTCGACCGCAACGGCCTGCGCCCGGGACGCTTCTGGGTGACCGACGACGGCCTCGTCGTGTGCGGCTCCGAGGCGGGCCTGCTCGACATCGACCCGGCGAAGGTGGTGCGCAAGGGCCGCCTGCAGCCCGGCCGCATGTTCCTGGTCGACACGCGTGAGGGCCGCATCGTCGAGGACGAGGAGATCAAGTCCGCCCTCGCGTCGGAGCAGCCCTACGAGCAGTGGGTGGCCGACAACGCCATCCGCCTGTCCGAGGTCCCCGACCGTGAGCACATCTCCCACTCGGCCCGCTCGGTCCAGCGCCGCCAGCGCGCCTTCGGGTACACCGAGGAGGAGCTGAAGATCCTGCTCGGCCCCATGGCGAAGGAGGGCATCGAGCCCATCGGCGCGATGGGCTCGGACACCCCGATCGCGGTGCTGTCGCAGCGCCCGCGCCTCCTGTTCGACTACTTCGTGCAGATGTTCGCGCAGGTGACCAACCCGCCGCTCGACTCGATCCGCGAGGAGATCGTCACCGCGACCGGCGGCGCGCTTGGCCCCGAGCCGAACCTGCTCGACGCGACGCCCGAGCACGCTCGCAAGATCATCATCGACTTCCCGGTGATCGACAACGACGAGCTCGCGAAGATCCTGCACATCGATCGCGACCCCAAGCGTCGCGGCATGTTCTCGTCCCGCAAGATCCGCGGCCTGTACCCGGTCAAGGGCGGTGCGGAGGCGCTCGACGCGCGCCTCGCGGAGATCTTCCGCGAGGTGGACGAGGCGATCGAGGACGGCGTGTCCTTCCTGGTGCTGTCGGACCGCGACTCGAACCCCGACCTCGCGCCCATCCCTTCGCTGCTGCTGACCTCCGCGGTGCACCACTACCTGGTGCGTACCCACCGCCGCACGCAGCTGTCGATGGTCGTCGAGGCCGGCGACGTGCGCGAGGTGCACCACGTCGCGCTGCTCATCGGCTACGGCGCGGGCTGCGTCAACCCCTACCTCGCGATGGAGACGGTCGAGGACCTCACCAAGCGCGGCTACCTGGGGGACATCACGCCGGCGCAGGCCACATACAACCTCATCAAGGCGCTCGGCAAGGGCGTCCTGAAGATCATGTCCAAGATGGGCATCTCCACCATGGCGTCGTACCGCGGCGCACAGGTCTTCGAGGCGATCGGCCTGTCGAAGGAGCTGGTGGACCTCCACTTCAACGGCACGCCCTCGCAGATCGACGGGGTGGGCCTCGACGTCATCGCGGCCGAGGTCGAGGCACGCCACGCCGACGCCTATCCCGCGTCGGGCGAGCTCCCGCCGCACCAGACCCTGCGGACGGGCGGCGAGTACCAGTGGCGCCGCGACGGCGAGGAGCACCTGTTCGACCCGGAGACGGTCTTCAAGCTCCAGCACTCGACCCGCACGCGTCAGTACGACGTGTTCCAGCAGTACACGGACCGCGTCGACCACCAGTCCAAGCGCGCGATGACCCTGCGCGGCCTGCTCGAGTTCAACTCGGGTCGTACGCCCGTCGACATCGACGAGGTCGAGCCGATCAGCGAGATCGTCAAGCGCTTCAACACGGGTGCGATGTCCTACGGCTCGATCTCGCAGGAGGCCCACGAGACCCTCGCGGTGGCCATGAACCGCCTGGGCGGCAAGTCGAACACGGGCGAGGGCGGCGAGTCCGTGGACCGGCTCTACGACCCCGAGCGTCGCAGCGCGATCAAGCAGATCGCGTCGGGCCGCTTCGGTGTCACCAGCGAGTACCTGGTCAACGCCGACGACATACAGATCAAGCTCGCGCAGGGGGCCAAGCCCGGCGAGGGCGGCCAGCTCCCGGGCAACAAGGTCTACCCGTGGGTCGCGCAGACGCGTCACTCGACGCCCGGCGTGGGGCTCATCTCCCCGCCGCCCCACCACGACATCTACTCGATCGAGGACCTCAAGCAGCTCATCCACGACGCGAAGAACGCGAACCCGAAGGCACGCGTCCACGTGAAGCTCGTGGCCGAGGTCGGCGTCGGGACCATCGCGGCCGGCGTCGCGAAGTGCAAGTCCGATGTGGTGCTCATCTCGGGTCACGACGGCGGCACGGGAGCGAGCCCGCTCAACTCCCTCAAGCACGCGGGCGCCCCGTGGGAGATCGGTCTGGCCGACACCCAGCAGACCCTGGTGCTCAACGACCTCCGCGACCGCATCGTGGTCCAGGTCGACGGCCAGCTCAAGACCGGCCGCGACGTGGTCGTGGCGGCGCTCCTGGGGGCCGAGGAGTTCGGGTTCGCGACCGCTCCGCTGGTGGTGTCCGGCTGCATCATGATGCGCGTGTGCCACCTCGACACGTGCCCGGTGGGCGTGGCGACGCAGAACCCCGAGCTCCGCTCGCGCTTCTCCGGCAAGCCCGAGTTCGTCGAGACGTTCTTCGAGTTCGTCGCGCAGCAGGTCCGCGAGCACCTCGCGGCGCTCGGCTTCCGCTCGATCGCGGAGGCGGTGGGCCACGTCGAGGCGCTCGAGACCCGTGCCGCGATCGACCACTGGAAGGCGCAGGGGCTCGACCTCGCGCCGGTGCTCGCGCGCCCCAAGGAGGGCGCCGCGCTGCTCAACGCGACCACGCAGGACCACGGCCTCGAGGCGGCGCTCGACAACGAGCTCATCGCCGAGGCCGAGCCGGCGCTCGAGCGCGGCGAGCCGGTGCGGATCTCGCGCGAGGTGCGCAACATCAACCGCACCGTGGGCACGATGCTCGGCTACGAGGTCACGCGCCGGTACAGGGGAGCGGGGCTCGAGGACGACACGATCGACGTGACCTTCACGGGCAGCGCCGGCCAGTCGTTCGGTGCGTTCGTCCCGCGCGGCATCACGCTGCGCCTCGAGGGCGACACCAACGACTACGTGGCGAAGGGCCTGTCCGGCGGCCGCGTCATCGTGCGCCCGGCGCGCGAGTCGATGCTCGACGAGACCCGCGACGTGATCGCGGGCAACGTGGTCGGCTACGGCGCGACCGGCGGCGAGATCCTCCTGCGTGGTCAGGTGGGCGAGCGCTTCCTGGTGCGCAACTCGGGAGCGACCGCGGTCGTCTCGGGCGTGGGCGACCACGGTCTCGAGTACATGACGGGCGGCACGGCCGTGATCCTGGGCCGCACCGGCCGCAACCTGGGCGCGGGCATGTCGGGCGGTACGGCGTATGTGCTCGATCTCCGGCCGGAGCGTGTCAACGCGCAGGCCATCGCCTCGGGCGAGCTCACGCTGAGCGCGCTCGACGCCGAGGACCAGGTGATCGTCCGCACGCTGATCGAGCGGTTCGAGCAGGAGACGCAGTCGCCGGTGGCCCGAGAGCTGCTGGCCGACTGGGGCATGACGGTGGCGCGCTTCACGCGCGTCCTGCCGGCACAGTACGCACGCGTCCGTGAGGCGCTGGCCGAGCTCGATGCGAAGGGCGGGGACCTCTCCGCTCCCGGCGCGTGGGCCGAGTTCCTGGAGGTGACGGGTGGCTGACCCGCGTGGATTCCTGAAGGTTCGCGAGCGCGAGGTCCCCGCGTATCGCCCCGTCCCCGTGCGCCTGCGCGACTGGGCCGAGGTGAAGGACGAGCTCGGGCGTGACGAGGTGGTGCTCAAGCGCCAGGCGGGCCGCTGCATGGACTGCGGCATCCCGTTCTGCCACCAGGGCTGCCCGCTGGGCAACCTCATCCCCGAGTGGAACGACCTCGTGTGGCGCGGCCAGTACGCCGATGCGATCGAGCGTCTGCACGCGACCAACAACTTCCCCGAGTTCACGGGCCGCATCTGCCCGGCCCCGTGCGAGACGTCCTGCGTCCTGGGCATCAACCAGCCTGCCGTGACCATCAAGAACGTCGAGGTCGAGATCATCGAGCACGCGTTCGAGGACGGCAACGTCACGCCGCACATCGCGCAGCGCCACACCGGCAAGACGGTGGCCGTGGTGGGCTCGGGGCCCGCGGGCCTGGCCGCCGCGCAGCAGCTCACGCGTGCCGGTCACACCGTCGCGGTGTACGAGAAGGACGACCGCGTGGGCGGCCTGCTCCGCTACGGCGTGCCGGACTTCAAGATGGAGAAGCACGTCATCGACCGGCGTGTGGTGCAGATGGAGCGCGAGGGCACGCGCTTCCGCACGGGCATCACCATCGGCGAGGACATCACGTGGGACGACCTCCGTGCGCGCTACGACGCGGTCCTCATCGCGACCGGCGCCCCGGTGCCGCGCGACCTGCCGCTGCCGGGCCGCGAGCTCGACGGCATCCACTACGCGATGCCGTACCTGTACCAGGGCAACCAGGTGGTCGCGGGCGAGGAGGTCGCGGACCAGATCCACGCGAGCGGCAAGCACGTCATCGTGATCGGCGGCGGCGACACCGGCTCGGACTGCATCGGCACCGCCCTGCGCCAGGGTGCGGCGAGCGTCACCACCCTCGCGATCGGCAAGAAGCCCCCGACGGAGCGGCCGACGAGCCAGCCGTGGCCCACCGACCCGCGCCTCTTCGAGGTGTCCTCGAGCCACGAGGAGGGAGGTGAGCGCGACTATCTCGCCTCGACGGTGGAGTTCATCGGTGATGACAATGGTCACGTGACAGCGCTGAAGGTCGCCGTGACCCAGTACAACGCCGATGGCTCCCGCACCCCCACTCCGGGGACCGAGCGCGAGATCCCCGCGGACCTTGTGCTCATCGCGATGGGCTTCACTGGGCCTGAGGTCACGAACCTGCAGGCACAGTCGCAAGTAGCGTTGACCCCGCGCGCTCAGATCGAGCGGGCTCACAACTACGCGACCACCCAGGACGGTGTGTTCGTGGCCGGCGATGCCGGTCGCGGCGCCTCGCTCGTGGTCTGGGCGATCGCGGAAGGCCGGGCGGCTGCAGCCGCCATCGATGAATACTTGACAGGGAGCACCGAGCTCCCGGCGCCGGTGACGGCGCACACAACGGCGCTTCGCGCCTGAATACCAAGGTTGGAGAACATGCGTAACGCGAAGATTGTCTGCACGATCGGACCGGCCACCGCGCCGATCGACCAGATGCGCAAGCTCGTGGGGGCGGGTATGGACGTCGCCCGTATCAACCGCAGCCACGGCTCCGCCGAGGAGCACGAGCAGGTCTACCGCAACATCCGTCAGGCGGCGGAGGAGACCGGCCGCAACGTCGCCGTGCTCGTCGACCTCCAGGGGCCGAAGATCCGTCTCGAGAAGTTCGCGAACGGCCCGCACGAGCTCGCGGTGGACGACGTGTTCACCATCACCACGCGTGATGTCGAGGGCACCAAGGACATCTGCGGCACCACGTTCAAGGGGCTCCCGGGCGACTGCAACCCCGGCGACACGCTCCTCATCGACGACGGCAAGGTCCGCCTCGAGGTGACCGAGGTCACCGACACCGACGTGATCACCAAGGTCGTCGTGCCGGGCCCCGTGTCGAACAACAAGGGCATCAACCTGCCCGGCGTCGCGGTCTCCGTGCCGGCGATGTCGGACAAGGACGAGGCCGACCTGCGTTGGGGCCTCAAGCTCGGCGCGGACTTCATCGCGCTGTCGTTCGTGCGCAACGCGGCGGACTACGAGGACGTCGCCCGCATCATGAACGAGGAGGGCCGCACGGTCCCCGTGATCGCCAAGGTCGAGAAGCCGCAGGCGGTCGAGAACCTCGCCGAGATCGTCGACGCGTTCGACGGCGTCATGGTCGCCCGTGGCGACCTGGGCGTCGAGCTCCCGCTCGAGGAGGTGCCTCTGGTCCAGAAGCGCGCGATCGAGCTGTGCCGCTCGCAGGCCAAGCCGGTCATCGTCGCCACGCAGGTGCTCGAGTCGATGACGCACTCGCCGGTCCCGACGCGTGCGGAGACCTCCGACTGCGCCAACGCGATCCTCGACGGCACCGACGCGGTCATGCTCTCGGGCGAGACCTCGGTGGGCGACTACCCGATCGTCACGGTCGAGACCATGGCCCGCATCGTCAAGAACACCGAGGAGAAGGGCTACTCGCGCATCGCGCCGTACCTGTCGACGCCGCACACCCGCGGTGGCGCCATCACGCACGCGGCCGCCGAGATCGCCGAGAACCTCGACATCAAGTACATCGTCACCTTCACGCAGTCGGGCGACTCGGCGCTGCGCATGTCGCGCCTGCGTCCCTCGACCCCGATGATCGCGTTCACGCCCTCGGCGGACACCCAGAAGCGCCTCGCGCTCTCGTGGGGCATCCAGGCGGAGCTCGTCGAGAAGGTCGAGTCGACGGACGAGATGGTGAACCTCGTGGACGGCTACCTCAAGTCCTCGGGTCGCGCCGTCGACGGCGAGTACGTGGTCGTCGTCTCGGGCACCCCGGTGGGCGTGCCCGGCACCACGAACTCGATCTTCGTGCACAAGGTCGGCCAGGTGCGCGGCTAAGCGCCAGCATCCCTGAGCGAGGGCCCCGTCGGCTTCGGCCGGCGGGGCCCTTCGTCGTCCTCCCGGGGCGAAGGACGTTCGGGGGTCGAAACGATCCGACCGACGGAAGTCGTCTACAACGATTGACAAAGCGGGCGAAACCTCGCAAGGATGCGTAACTGTGTGAACGCGCACAATTCGCGAACCTCCACCCCTACACAGCCGTAGGGGGCAGATGGGTCCGCGAAAGTGAGCGATCACATCTGCGGTACCGGGTGGCACGCCACCCGGGTGCGGGCGGGTGTCGAACGTCAAGGAGGACGTAGGCATGGACGATGCGCGGCGGGCTCCCGTCACGGTCGACCCATGCGCGGCATCAGGCCCGTCGGGGCAACCCTCAGCCGACGGCGCGGCGCGCGATGGCGCGCGCCCGTAGCCGTGCATCCCACCTCAGGAGGAGAAGACAGATGACAGCCACCCTCGGGGAGCGGCGCCGGTTCACGGCGCTGCTCACGACGGCGATGATCGCGGCGCTCGTGATCGCGCTCCAGTATCCGGCCGGGCCGGCACGCGCGGCGGTGACCGCGACGCTGCTGGCCCAGTACGACTTCTCCGCGAGCGACGGCACCACGGTGCCCGACGCGAGCGGCAACGGCAACGACGCCAGCATCATCGGCTCCGGCGCGAGCATCGATGGCGATGTGCTCACCCTGCCCGGCGGCGCGAGCGGCAGCGGCGCCGCCTACGTCCAGATGCCGACCGGCATGTTCGACGGTCAGGACACGGTCACCATCAACACGTGGCTGCGCAACCAGACCGGGACCGGCTACTACGCGGCCATGTTCTTCGGCACCACGGAGACCCTGCCGAGCCAGTACTGGCTCCTCAACCCCGCGACGCCGAGCGACGGTCGCTTCAAGACCGTCATCACAGGCTCCCTCGACGCGGCCGCGCCGTGGTGGACGGAGGTGGGGATCAGCCCGACCGACGCCGCCAAGGGGATCGCGGGGCCCGTGACGGACCCCGGGGCCTGGCAGATGTACACCACGGTCATCACCCCGACGTCGATCACCGGCTACCTCGACGGCGAGAAGGTCGGCACGGTGGCGACCACCCGCACCGTGAGCGACTTCGGCACGGACCTGGTCGCGTACATCGGCCGCTCGTCCTACCCCGACATGTTCTACGCGGGCGGGGTCCGCGACGTCGCCATCTACACCGAGGCGCTCTCCGACGCCCAGGTCACGGAGCTCTTCGTCGGCGACCTCACCGACGAGGAGGCCGTCGCGGCCGACCTCGCGGCGCTGACCATCCCGAACCTCGACGACGTGCGCGGCAACATCACGCTCGCGTCCGCCGGGGCGAACGGCTCGTCGATCACCTGGGAGTCCTCGGACGAGTCCGTCATCACCGCCACCGGCGAGGTGACGCGTCCTGCCACGGGTGCGGACCCCGCGACCGTGACGCTCACCGCGACCGTCACCAAGGGCGAGGTCGCCGAGGTCAAGGTCCTCGAGGCGACGGTCGCCCCGCTGCCGGCGGATGCCGACTACGAGGGCTACTTCTTCCCGTACTTCGAGGGCGAGTCCAGCACGGTGGGCGAGGAGATCTACTTCGCGACGAGCGTGGGCGACGACCCGACGAGCTGGAAGGAGCTCAACAACGCGGAGTCGGTGCTCCAGTCGACCATGGGCGAGGAGGGCATCCGCGACCCGTTCATCATCCGCTCTCCCGAGGGCGACCGCTTCTACATGCTGTCGACGGACCTCAACATGTTCGACCGCTACGGCAGCTACGACTTCGGCACCGCGCAGGAGACGGGCAGCCGTCGCCTCAACGTGTGGGAGTCGGACGACCTGGTGACGTGGAGCGCGCAGCGGTCCATCACGGTGTCGAGCGACCTCGCGGGCAACACGTGGGCCCCCGAGGCGTTCTACGACGCCGACGCGGGGGAGTACGTCGTCTACTGGGCATCGAACCTCTACGAGACCTCCGACACGACGTCCCGCGACTACACCACCACCTACAACCGCATGATGTACGTCACCACGCGTGACTTCGTGACGTTCACCGCGCCGCAGGTGTGGGTCGACGTCAAGCGGGGCACGGGTCGCGGCATGATCGACGCGACGGTGGTCGAGGACGGCGGAACCTACTACCGCTTCATCAAGGACGAGGCCACGTTCGACATCCGCCAGGAGCGCTCGACCGACCTGACCGCGACGGTGTCCGGCACCCTTCCCACGGAGGGCTCCGAGGGCTGGCAGCTGGTCAAGGAGCACATCGGCGTGGGCGAGCCCAACCCGTGGGGCGGCACGTTCACGCAGGGCGAGGGCCCGACGGTGTTCGAGGACAACGAGCAGCCCGGCCACTGGTACATGCTGATCGACCAGCCGAGCTACCACGGCGGCGAGGGCTACATGCTGTTCGAGACCGACGACATCGCCTCGGGCGACTGGACGTCGATCCCGTCGGCCCAGCTCCCGTCGAGCGCTCGTCACGGCACCGTGCTGCCCATCACGGCCGATGAGCAGGCGGCCCTGCTGGCCGCGTACCCGGACGACGAGCCCGCGGAGTACACCATCACGGTGGACGATGCGGCGACGGGCGCGGAGATCCCCGACAGCATGTACGGCGTGTTCTTCGAGGACATCAACTGGGCGGCCGACGGCGGGCTCTACGCGGAGCTCGTGCGGAACCGATCCTTCGAGTTCCTGCCCATCGACAACTCGTCCTACACCGGCATGACCGCATGGTCGACCACGGCCACCGGCGACGGCGCGGGCACGGCCACCACCGTGAACGACGACGAGCACCTCAACGAGCGCAACCGCACGTACCTCCAGGTCGAGCTCGACAACCCCGACGGGGGCACGTACGGCGTGCGCAACGGCGGATTCGACGGCGTCGCCCTGAAGGAGGGGGCGCTGTACGACTTCTCCGTGTTCGCCCGCACCACCGCGGAGGCCGGCACACCGCTGACGGTGTCCCTGGTGGACGCGGACGGCGCGGCGCTGTCCGACACCCTCGCGCTCACCGTCGGCGACGACGGCTGGGCCAAGTACGAGGGCGTGCTCACCGCATCGTCCACCACCACGTCCGGACGCCTCGACGTCCAGGCGGGCGGTACCGGCACGCTCCGGCTCGACATGGTCTCGCTGTTCCCCGAGGACACGTACAAGGGCCGGACCAACGGTCTGCGCAAGGACCTCGCGGAGAAGATCGAGGCCCTCGACCCGGGCTTCATCCGCTTCCCGGGCGGCTGCATCGTCAACGTCGACAGCCACCTCGGCTACGACGAGGACTCCGACTACGAGCGCTCGCGCTCCTACCAGTGGAAGGACACCATCGGCCCGGTCGAGGAGCGGGCCACCAACACCAACTTCTGGGGCTACAACCAGTCCTACGGCCTCGGCTACTACGAGTACTTCCAGTTCGCCGAGGACATCGGCGCGATGGCGGTCCCGGTGGTGCCGGCGCTCATGAACGGCTGCGGCCAGTCGCTCATCGCGGGCCAGTACGACAACCAGGAGCTGCTCGACCGCCACATCCAGGACGCGCTCGACCTCATCGAGTTCGCGCGCGGCGACGCCACCACCGAGTGGGGTGCGGTCCGCGCGGAGATGGGTCACCCCGAGCCGTTCGGGCTCGATCGCCTCGAGGTGGGCAACGAGGAGAACTACCCGGTGGAGTTCATCGAGAACTTCGTGCAGTTCCGGGACGCGATCCAGGCCGTCTACCCGGACGTGATGGTGATCTCCAACTCCGGTCCCGACGACCAGGGCGCCTCGTTCGACCTCCACTGGGAGCAGAACGTCGCGAACGATGTCGACATGGTGGACGAGCACTACTACAACAGCCCCAGCTGGTTCCTCCAGAACAACGATCGCTACGACTCGTACGACCGTGAGGGTCCGCTGGTGTGGGTCGGCGAGTACGCCTCGCTCGACAACCGCTGGTTCAACGCGCTGTCGGAGGCCGCCTACATGACGGGTCTCGAGCGCAACGCGGACGTGGTGCAGATGGCGTCCTACGCGCCGCTGCTCGCGAACGCGAGCCACTACCAGTGGTCGCCCGACATGATCTGGTTCGACAACGACGAGTCGTGGGGCTCGGCCGACTACGAGGTTCAGAAGCTCTTCATGAACAACGTGGGCGACCGGGTCATCCCGACCGACGCGACCGGGGACGTCATCGAGCCGACGCCGATCGGCGGCACCGTGGGCCTCTCCACGTGGGCCACCGCGGCGAGCTACGACGACGTCACCGTGACCGACCCCGACGGCAACGTCATCTTCGAGGACGACTTCGACGACGGCGACGCCGACGGCTGGACCTCCCTGGCGGGCATCGGCTCGTGGGCGGTGCAGGACGGCGCCTACGTCCAGTCGAGCACCAGCGCGCTCAACACGCTGGTCTCGGCGCCGTCGTTCGAGGCGGAGGAGTACGACCTCAACCTCAAGGCCACCAAGATCTCCGGCGCCGAGGGCTTCCTCATCGGCTTCGGGGTCAAGGACTCGGGCAACTTCTACTGGTGGAACCTCGGCGGGTGGAACAACACCCGTCAGGTCATCGAGAAGGCGACCGACGGCGCGAAGGAGACCCTGTTCGCGCAGGAGGGCCGCAGCGTCGAGACCGGTCACGAGTACGACATCACCATCTCGGTGCGGGGGACCCATGTGGACCTCTACCTCGATGGCGTGCTCGAGGGTTCGTTCGACGACGACGCGGTGACCGAGCCGTTCGCCCAGGTCCTCACCGAGGACGATGCGACCGGTGACCTCATCCTCAAGGTCGTGAACGCGCAGCGCCGCGCCGCGACCACGCAGATCGACCTCGGGGAGCGGTTCGTGGCCTCCGAGGCCGAGATGACGCAGATCGTCGCGAAGCAGGCGGCGGTCAACACGCGGGTCTCGACCCCCGTCAAGCCCGAGACCACCACGGTCGACGGCATCGCGTCGCAGTTCGAGTGGACGTTCCCGGGCAACTCGGTGACGTTCCTGCGGATCAGCACCGCGAAGGTCACGGGCTTCGCCCCGCCTGTCGACATGCGCGACGTCAACGTCGTGCAGGCAGGCAGCGCGGTCCCGTTGAAGTTCTCCGCGGAGCTCGCCGGCGAGGCGATCACCGATCCGGGGCAGGTGCGGGTCGAGGTCGCGGAGATGGAGTGCGGCGCCGACCCGTCCGAGGCGGGCGACGGCGTGGTCGTCGACTCGTCGCGGATCCGGTACGACCAGCGCTCCGGACAGTTCGTCTACATCTGGAAGACGGACAAGAGGGAGGCCGGCACCTGCTACGCGGCGACGGCGACGGTGGCGGGAGCGCCGGCGTCGACCGGGGTGACCGCGACCTTCGAGCTGCGTGCCAAGGGTTGGGACAAGCCGAACCCGTGCCCGGCGCATCGGCCGGGGGAGGAGCCCCAGGCGACCAAGGCGAAGGTGGTGAAGACCAAGGCCTGATTCCTCGGGGATGACGAGAGGCCCCGTCGGCGGACGCCGGCGGGGCCTCTCTGCGCGGCAACGCATCCTGGTGGGACGATGCGCGGCCGTCCTGCGCTAGCGGTCCTGGTCCTGGTCGAACAGCCAGTCGAGGATCACGTCGTTGGAGTACGTCGGGATCCATGACAGGTGGCTGAAGATCGGCGTCGTGCCGGACTCGATGGTGGTGAACAGGTGCGCGCTGCCGGTGTGGCGCGCCTCCTTGACGGCGGCCTTGGCCAGGGCCTCCTGCGCGTCGTCGGCGAGCAGGCCGGACCACTCGGTCCACACCACGGGCGTGCCGGCGGCCTCGAACGCCTCGAACACGCGGAAGTCCGAGCCGTCGGCGTAGTAGTCGACCACGAAGTCGTCCTCGGAGTGCACGGCCCAGATCGGGAGGTCCGCGAGCTCCGCGGCAGCCGCCTCGACATCGGCGACGCCGCCGCCGCAGACCACGACGGCGCCCGCGAACAGGTCGCTGTGCTCACCGAGGATCGCCCACGAGCCGTACGAGCCCATCGACAGGCCCGTGAGGTAGACGCGCGAGGTGTCGACGTCCGGGTGCGAGGCGATGAAGTCCTCGACAAGGTCGACCACGGCCTCCTGCATCTGCGGGGCCCACCACGCGCCCTTGGTGCCGTCGAACGGGTCCGCCTGCGGCGACAGGACGTAGGCGGGGTCCGTCAGCTGCCGCTCGTCCGAGGCGAAGACGGTGGAGATCTGGTTGCCCGCGAGCTGGCTGAAGTTGTTCGACCCGCTCTCGCCGAAGCCGTGAAGCGAGACGACCAGCGGGTACTTCTTGCCCTTCTTCTGGCCGTTCGTCTCGGGCGTGTAGTAGCGGTAGTCGAGCACCGGGCCTGCGTCCGTCGCGAGAGTGCCCGACGCGTACTCGTCGATGAGCAGGTTCGCCACGTCGCTGTTGGCCACGACGTTCCCGGGCTGCGCCTCGACAGTGATGCGAGGCGACACGATGTCGCCCACCTGGGCCACGGTGTAGCCGCCCGTGAGGTCGTAGTAGTGCGTGATGGTGGTCGACCAGTTGACGTAGGAGGCGGTCGCGGCCGCATCGTCCTCGTCGAGCTCGAGGATCACGTAGCGGCCCGCGCGCTGCTTGCCGGTGATGTCCGGCGAGCCGCTGGTGTAGGCGGCGGTCACGGTCCGCTCGCCGACGAGCGGGGCGATGCCGCCCGCGCCCAGGTCGACCTCGACATCGAACGCATCGACGTCGACGCCGGTGCCGCCGAGCCTTAGCACGCGGTCGTACTCGACCGCGATCGCCGTCACCTTGAGGCCGGACGGCGCCACCTCGGTGATCACCGTCGCGTCGACGACGCTCGCGTCGGCGTCGTGCGCGGGGCTCGCCGATGCGGCGGCGCCGCACGCGGTCACGGCGATCGCGGCGGTGGTGACCGCCGCGGTACGGGTCCACGGAACTGGCATGGGTGCTTCTCCTCGTTGAGATCGCTGTGTCCCGGCGTCTTCGTCGGGACGCCGGCCGGGGATGAGCCCGGCCGACGTTCGGGACGCTAGCGATCCCGATGAGCGAGGGTTTGTCCCACAGTGCCTGAATGCACGAACTGTCGTGTTCGCCGCAAGATCTGCGGCCCGGGACGCGTCAGTCCTGGTCCTCGCCGGGACGCATGGCCTCCCAGTCGCGCGGACCCAGATCGGGCACCTTGCGCTCGTAGCCGTCGCGGAACAGGGGGGAGGAGATGAGGAAGTCGGCCGTCGCGACGTTCGACGCGATCGGGATGTTCCACAGGGCACCCAGGCGCAGCAACGCCTTCACATCGGGGTCGTGGGGCTGCGGCTCGAGGGGGTCCCAGAAGAAGATCAGCATGTCGAGCGCGCCCTCGGCGATCTTCGCGCCGATCTGCTGGTCGCCTCCCACGGGGCCGGACAGGAACCGGTGGACCTTGATCCCGAGCTCGTACTCGAGCATGGTGCCCGTGGTGCCGGTCGCGTACAGCTCGTGCGGGGCCAGCGACCCCTTGTTGAACGAGGCCCACTCGAGGAGCTCGGCCTTCTTGTTGTCGTGCGCCACGAGCGCGATGTGGAGCTGTCGCGCGGGGGCGTTGCTGGGGGAGGTGTCGTCTCTGCTCACGCGTCGAGCATGTCACGGGATGGTCCCGGGCGAGGCATGGATGCCGCATGCGTCGGCGCATGGGCGGCGAGTACCCCGGGTGGGATTCGAACCCACAACACCGCGGGTTTGAGCCGCGTGCCTCTGCCAGTTGGGCTACCGGGGCGAGGGCACTAGGCTAGCGCCTGTGACTGATGACATGGACACTCCCAAGCCGGAGCAGGAGACCCAGCCCACCAAGCGCGCGCGTCGCGCGGTCGTCGCGGAGGACGAGGCGCTGATCCGCATGGACATCGTCGAGACGCTCCGTGAGGGCGGCTACGACGTCGTCGGCGAGGGCGCCAACGGCGAGGAGGGCGTCGAGCTCGCGCGCGAGCACAAGCCGGACGTGGTCGTCATGGACGTCAAGATGCCCGTGATGGACGGCATCACCGCGGCGGAGATCATCGCGAAGGAGCGCATCGCCCCCGTGGTCCTGCTGACCGCGTTCTCGCAGACCGAGCTGGTCGAGCGCGCGCGCGATGCCGGTGCCATGGCCTACGTGGTCAAGCCGTTCACGCCGGGGGACCTGCTGCCGGCGGTGGAGATCGCCGCCTCGCGCTACGTCGAGATCCGCGCGCTCGAGTCGGAGATCGCCGATATCAACGAGCGCATGGAGACGCGCAAGAAGGTCGAGCGCGCGAAGGGCCTCCTCATGGAGAAGATGAAGCTCAACGAGCCCGAGTCCTTCCGCTGGATCCAGAAGACCTCGATGGATCGCCGTCTCACCATGCGAGAGGTGGCCGAGGCGGTCATCGAGCAGATGGGCGGAAAGTAGCGCAAACGCCCACGTGCGCGCTGGGTTGTGTCACGAAATCGTGATGGACACGACGCGAACGTGAAATCTTCCTTCGCTAGCGTGACGGTTACCGCCGGGGGGACTCACCTCCCGGTGCTGTGACCGAGGCGGGGTCATCCCCGCCGAAGTGGGAGGAAGAAAACATGGCACGATGGAACTCCATCGCCCGTGGCGCGGCCTTCGCCGCCGTCGCGACGCTGTCTCTCGCCGCGTGCTCCACGGATTCCGATGGCGGCTCGAGCGCGGACCCGACCGACGGGGGCGCGGCCTCCGGTGACCCGCTCAAGATCGGCAGCTTCCTGCCGGTGACCGGCTCGCTCGCGTTCCTCGGCCCGCCCGAGGTCGCCGGTGTGAAGGTCGCCGTCAACGAGATCAACGAGGCCGGCGGCATCTTCGGTGCCGACGTCGAGCTCATGGAGACCGACTCCGGTGACGCGAACAACCCCACGATCGGTGACCAGTCGATCTCCGAGCTGATCAACGCCGAGGTCTCGGCGATCATCGGTGCGGCATCCTCGGCCTCCACGCTGCTGGTGCTCGACGACGTCGACGCCGCCGGCATCGTCATGGTGTCGCCCGCGAACACCTCGACGTCGCTCTCGGGCTACTCCGACTTCTACTTCCGCACCGCTCCGCCGGACACCGCGCAGGGCGCGGCGGTCGCCGACCTCATGATGGAGGACGGCGCCTCGAACATCGCCATCCTGGTCCAGGGTGACGACTACGGCGTCTCCTTCCGCGACGTCGTGCAGGCACGCGTCGAGGCCGCCGGCGGCACCATCACCTACGGCACCTCGGGCGAGGAAGTCGACCCCGCGGGCGGCAACTTCAACGCCAACGTCGAGGCCGCTCTCGCGACCAACCCCGACGCGATCCTCATGATCGCGTTCGACGTGACCGCGCAGATCGTGCCCGCGATCGCCGACGCCGGCTACGACATGTCGAAGGTCTACATGTCCGACGGCAACACCTCGAACTGGGGCGACACGTTCGCCCCCGGCACGCTCGAGGGCGGCAAGGGCACCATCCCGGGCTCGGCCCCGTCCGACGAGTTCAAGGCCCTCCTCGACGAGGCCAACGGCTCGGAGCTCGAGGACGTCTCCTACGCGAACGAGTCCTACGACGCCGTCATGCTGGTCGCCCTCGCGGCGCTCCAGGGCGGCTCGTCCGACCCGGCCGTGATCCAGGAGAACATGGCCTCGGTCTCGGGCGCCGACGGTGGCACCGAGTGCTCGGGCTGGGTGGAGTGCTCCGACCTCATCAACGAGGGCGAGACCATCAACTACCAGGCGCTCTCGCTCTCGGGTCCGTTCGACGAGAACAACGACCCGACCGCTGCGGTCATCGGCGTGTGGGAGTACGACGCCGACAACAACATCTCGCGCGTCAGCGAGGTGGAGTGGTCGGCCGGCGAGTGATCGCCTGACCATCTGACCTAGGTCGCACGAAGGCCCCCGGGGTTCGCCCCGGGGGCCTTCCGCGTGCTCGGGAGCCCTGCCTCCTCGGGCGTGCCCCGCATCGTCCCTCCGAGCCGGAGGGGCACAGGCGCGCTTCCCGGCCCCGGAACGGCACCCACGTCCCGCCAGGACGATGCGCCGCTCGCACGGGCGCGCCGGAGGCCATCTGCGTGCCCGGACGTACTCCCGCATCGTCCCGCCGCGCCAGCGGGACATGAGTGCACGATCCAGCCGCGAAACGGCACCCATGTCCCGCCAGGACGATGCGCCACGCGTCCGGACACGCGGAAGGGCCCGGCCCCCTGTGCGGGGAGCCGGGCCCTTGGTGGCGCTGGCGTGCGCTGCTAGGCGCCGAGCGTGCCCAGGTAGAGCTCGATGACCTTGGGGTCCTTGAGGAGCTCGCGGCCCGAGGCGGAGTACGCCGCGGTGCCCTGGTCCAGCACGTAGCCGCGATCGCAGATCTGCAGGCAGCGACGTGCGTTCTGCTCGACCATGATCACCGTGACGCCGGTCGCGTTGATCTGCTTGGTGCGCACGAAGGTCTCGTCCTGTCGGGCAGGGGAGAGGCCCGCGCTCGGCTCGTCGAGCAGGAGCACCTTCGGGTCCATCATGAGCGCGCGGGCCATGGCGACCATCTGGCGCTCACCACCCGAGAGCGAGCCGGCACGCTGATCCTTGCGCTCGATCAGGACGGGGAACAGGTCCCCGATGTAGTCGAGTCGCTCCTTGTACGCCTTGGGCCGCTGATAGGCGCCCATCTCGAGGTTCTCGGCGATGGTGAGCGAGGGGAAGACGTTGTTGGTCTGCGGCACGAAGCCGACGCCCTGCTTCACCAGCTGGTCGGCGCGGAGGTTGGTGATGTCCTCCCCGTCGAGGTGGAACGAGCCGCCCGTGACGGGCACGAGCCCGAAGAGCGCCTTGAGGAAGGTCGACTTGCCGGCACCGTTGGGACCGATGATCCCGACCAGCTCGCCCTTCTTCACCTCGAGCGTGCAGCCGTTGAGGATGCTGACACCGGGGATGTAGCCGGCCCACACGTCGTCCGCGGTGATGAGCACGTCCTGCGTCTCGGGCATCAGAGATCCTCTCCGAGGTCGGTGTCGTGGTGCGCGCCCAGGTACGCGTCCTGGACCGCCTCGTTCTGCATCACGGTCGAGGCGGGGCCCTCCGCGATGAGCTCGCCCTGGGCCATGACGGCGACCCAGTCCGAGATGCGGCGCACCATGTGCATGTCGTGCTCGACGAACAGGACGGTCATGCCCTCGTCCTTGAGCTCGATGATGTGCTCGAGGAGCGACTCGGTGAGGGCGGGGTTCACGCCCGCCATCGGCTCGTCGAGCATCACCATGGTGGGCTTCGACATGAGCGCGCGCGCCATCTCGAGCAGCTTGCGCTGACCGCCGGAGAGCGAGCCGGCGGAGTCGTCGCGCTTCTCGTAGAGCTTGAAGCGGTGCAGGAGGTCGTGCGCCTGCTCCGTGATCTCCCGCTCGCGTGCCTTCCACAGCGGCGGCACGAAGGCGGTGAGGAGCGACTCGCCCGGCTGGTCCTGCGCACCGAGGCGCATGTTCTCCATCACCGACATGCCCTCGAGCGCCTTGGTCAGCTGGAACGTGCGCACCATGCCGGAGCGCGCGACCTTGTGCGGCGAGACCTTGCGCAGCGGCTTCCCGTCGAAGGTGCCGGAGCCTTCCTGCGCGGTGTCGAAGCTGGTGAGCAGGTTGAAGAACGTGGACTTGCCGGCGCCGTTGGGCCCGATGAGCGCGGTGATGGTGTTGCGCTGCACCTCGAAGTGCCCGACGTTGACCGCCGTGAGGCCGCCGAAGCGACGCACGACGCCGTCGGCGATGAGGATCGGGTCGGGCTTCGCGACGCCGGGCTCGTGGGCGACCCCGTCCAGGACTGTCGTGTCAGGCATGGAACGCAAGCTCCTTCTTGTTGCCGAGGATCCCCTGTGGTCGGAACACCACGAGGAGGATCAGCGCGATACCGACCAGCATGAGGCCGAACGGCTCGATCGCGGTGGACGGGAGGATGGACTCGGGGATGAAGGCCTTCGCGAGCGCACGGATCAGCGACAGCGCGGCCCAGAAGACCACCGAGCCGACCACGGGCCCCATCACGGTGGCGGCGCCACCCAGGAGCAGGATGGTCCACACCCAGAAGGTGGTGGGACGTCCCATCGCATCGGCGACCACGGCGGATCCATGCGCCCAGATCACGCCGCCCAGCGCACCGATGACACCGCCGATGATGAGCGCCTGCATCTTGTACCAGTAGACGTTCTTGCCGAGCGATCGGACGGCGTCCTCGTCCTCGCGGATGCCCTTGAGCACGCGGCCCCACGGGGAGTTGGAGAGGCGCCAGAACAGGAGCAGGAACAGCGCGACGAGCGTCCAGGCGACCACGCGCAGCCACCAGGAGTCGGAGGCCGAGCCGTGGTAGGTGAACGGCCCCACGGTGATCCGCTCGTCGGGGAACGGCGACAGGTCCTCGAGCGGGCCCTTGTAGTCCTTGCCCTTGATGCCGAGCGAGCCGCCGGTCACGTTGACCAGGGTGTTGGAGCGTCCGACGTATCGGACGATCTCCGCGGCGGCGATCGTGACGATCGCCAGGTAGTCGCCTCGCAGCTTGAGCGTCGGCCAGCCGAGCAGGAGGCCGAAGAGCATCGCGGCACCCATCGCGACGAGGATCGCCGCCCACATGGGCAGCCCCTCGCGGACCGAGATCGCGTAGCCGTACATGCCGAGGAGCATGAAGCCCGCCTGGCCCATGTTGAGCAGGCCGGTGAGGCCGAAGTGGAAGTTCAGGCCGATCGCGGCGATGGCGAAGGCCGCGGTCGCCGGCGTGAACATCTGCTCGAGCGCATTGATGAGGATGTCCATGTCAGCCCACCCGTTCCTTCCTGCCCAGGATGCCCTGCGGTCTCACGAGCAGGACGATGATGAGGATCGCGAGCGCAGAGGCGTAGCGCATGTCGGGCGCGATGACGACGGTGGAGACCTCCGAGACCACGCCGACCACGAGCGCGCCCACGAGCGCGCCGAACGCCTGGCCCAGTCCGCCCAGCGTCACGGCGGCGAACATGAGCAGCAGGATGCGGGCTCCCGAGTCGAAGCCCGCGCCGTTGTCGAACAGAGCCAGCAGGATGCCGCCCAGTCCGGCGAGCGCCGCGGACATCACCCACACGAGGCGGATGATCGAGTCGACGCGGATGCCGGACGCCGCCGCGAGGGCCGGGTTGTCCGAGATCGCGCGGGTCGCGCGCCCCAGGCGGGTCTTGAGCAGGAACAGCGCCACGCCGGTGAGGGCGATCGCGGCGATCGCCACGGACATGAGCGTCTGCGTGCCGATGTAGAAGTCGCCGAAGGTGACGCGTCCGCCCGACGCGTTGGTGAGGCGGTGCCGGCTGGCACCCATCCACCACTGCAGCAGGTTGAGCAGCGCGAGCGAGAGGCCGATGCTGACGACCATCTGCTGCAGGACGGCGACGCGGCGCTTGCGCAGCGGGCCCCACAGCATCTTGTCCTGCAGCCATCCGGTGAAGCCCGAGACGATCACCGCGATGATCGCGGCGAGCCACAGCGGCAGCCCGATGCTGAAGGAGCCGGGCACGAGCGGGATGGTGACCTGCTCGTTGGTGCTGAGGAAGAACGTCAGCAACGCGCCGAAGGTCACCTGCTCGCCGTGAGCGAAGTTGCTCAGGCCCGTGGTGCCGAAGATCAGCGAGAGGCCCACCGCGGCGAGCGCGAGGAGCACTCCGAAGGCGAGGCCGTTGATGACGTTCTGGATGACCAGCGTGGCGGTGGAGGTGCCCGCTGCCACGGGCTCCACCGTCTCGGCCTCTGCGGGACCACCGCCGAGCACGAGCGTCGCGATCACGAATGCGGCCGCTGCGATCAGCAGCAGGCCCGCGGCTTTGTAAAACCGCGTGTCAGGTCTGGTGAACACCGTTCTCCCCTCCGAGTTGGCCCACACATTAGACCGATCGTGTTTCCGGAGTGTTTTCGACGCACGTCAGCGACGCCAAACTGCAACCTTTGCGCCCGGAACTTCGTGGTTTCGGGGCGCCGAGCGCCGGAAAGAGGCTCGCCGATGGCCGCAGCTCCGTCCCGACCCGCCCTCAACGGCTCCGCAGCGCGCAGGTGAGGCGTGCGACGGCGAGCCTCGCCCCCGCATCGTCCTCGACCGTCACCTCGTAGCTCGCGATGGTGCGGCCCAGGTGGATCGCGGTCGCGGTCGCCGTGACGGTGCCGGTGCGGGCGGAGCGCACATGCGTGATGTTGAGGTCGACCCCGACCGCGATGCCGTCGGGATCGAGCGTGAGGACGTGGGCCATCGCGGCCAGGGAGCCGAGCGTCTCCGCGAGGACCGCGGAGGCCCCGCCATGGAGCAGGCCGTACGGCTGGGTGTTCCCCTCGACGGGCATCGTGCCCACCGCGATGTCAGGGGTGACCTTCAGGATGGAGATGCCCATCCGGGCGATGAGCCCGTCCGTGGGCACGTTCAGGACGGGGACCTCGGCGTCTGACATGAAGATAGGTTGGCACCTGTGACCGAATCCACCAAGGGAACACTCCTGCTCGTCGACGGCCTGTCCATGGCCTTCCGCGCATTCTTCGGCCTCCCGGTCGAGAACTTCGCGACGTCGACCGGGGTGCCGACCAACGCCGTCTACGGCTTCACCACGATGCTCGCGACGCTGCTCAAGGACCACCAGCCCACGCACGTCGCCGTGGCGTTCGACCTTCCGGGGGGGACGTTCCGCACCGAGCGCCTGCCGTCCTACAAGGGGACGCGCGACGCGACGCCGCCCGAGTTCGAGCCGCAGGTGCCGCTCATCCGCGAGATGCTCGGCGCGCTGCGCGTCGCGGCGGTGGACAAGGAGCGCTTCGAGGCCGACGACCTCCTCGCGACCTATGCCCGGCTGGGCCGCGAGGCGGGCCTCCGCGTGCTCGTGGTGTCCGGCGACCGCGACACCATCCAGCTGGTCAACGAGGACGTCACGCTGCTCTACCCGCGCAAGGGCGTCTCCGACCTGGTCCATTTCACGCCCGCCTCCGTCGAGGAGAAGTACGGCGTGCGGCCCGAGCAGTACCCGGACATGGCGGCGCTGGTGGGGGAGACCAGCGACAACCTTCCGGGCGTTCCCGGCGTGGGACCCAAGACCGCGGCCAAGTGGATCGTCACCTACGGCGGGCTCGCCGGCATCCTCGACAGCGCCGCCGACGTCCCCGGCAAGGCGGGTCAGAGCCTGCGGGACCACCTCGACCAGGTCAAGCTCAACCGCGAGCTCAACCACCTGCTCACGGATCTCGAGGTCGCGGTCCCGCTGGGCGACCTCGAGTACGCCGGAGCGGACGCGGAGGCGGTGCACCAGGTGTGCGACGCGCTGCAGTTCCGCACGCTGCGTGACCGTCTGCTGCCGTTCGCGGCCGACGCCCACGACGAGGCTCCCGTGGAGACCGCGGCCGTGGTGGTGCGCACCGAGGGCGCCGTCGCGGCGATCACGGCGATGACGGGCCCGGTGGCCCTCCACGTCGAGGGCCGCGGGGGTGCGGACGCCGATGCATGGGCGCTCGGCGTGACCGATGCCGCGGACGCCGCGTGGGGCGTCGACCTCGGTTCCCTCAGCCCGGCGGAGGAGCAGGCTCTCGCGGCCTGGCTGGCGGACGCGGACGTCCCCAAGGTGCTCCATGCCGCGAAGGACGCGTGGCACGCGCTCGCGGCGCGCGGCTGGGAGCTCGGGGGCATCGCAGGCGACACGCAGATCGCCGCGTTCCTGGTGAACCCCGACCAGCGCGGCTTCGCGCTCGAGCAGATCCTGCAGCGTCACCTGGGCCTGTCCCTTGAGGGCGCGTCGACGGCAGGGGAGCTCGACCTCGGGCTGGGCGCCCCGGCCTCCGAGACCGCGGCGGAGCGCGCGGCGCATGTGCGCATGCTGGCCGCCGTGCTCGACCCGATGGTCGAGGAGCGCGGCATGGCAGAGCTGTACGCGGAGCTCGAGATCCCGCTGCTGAGCGTGCTGGCGCGCATGGAGCACGCGGGCATGGCGGTGGACGCCGCCCACCTCCGCACCTTGGCGGACGAGGCACGCGGGCGCGCGGACCGTGCCGCGGAGGAGGCGTACGCCGCGATCGGCGGGGACCGGGTCAACCTCGGCTCGCCCAAGCAGCTGCAGGAGGTGCTGTTCGACCGCCTGGGCATGCCCAAGACCAAGAAGATCAAGACCGGCTACACGACCGACGCCTCGTCGCTGCACGACCTCAACGAGAAGGCGCCGCACCCGTTCCTCACCGCGCTGCTCGCGTACCGCGACGCCACCAAGCTGTCGCAGATCATCGAGACGCTCATCCAGGCCGTCCAGGCGGATGGTCGCATCCACACCACCTTCTCGCAGGTGGTCGCGGCGACGGGCCGGCTCAGCTCCAAGGACCCGAACCTTCAGAACATCCCGATCCGCACGCCCGAGGGCCACCGGATCCGTGAGGCGTTCGTGGTGGGCGAGGGCTTCGAGACCCTCGTGACGGCCGACTACTCGCAGATCGAGATGCGGATCATGGCGCATCTGTCCGGGGACGCCGGTCTCATCGAGGCGTTCCAGGGCGGCGAGGACCTCCATCGCTTCGTCGGCTCCCGGGTCTTCGGGGTCGAGCCCGCCGACGTCACGCCCGAGATGCGCTCGCAGGTCAAGGCGATGTCCTACGGGCTCGCCTACGGGCTGTCGTCGTTCGGCCTCGCTCGGCAGCTGAGCCTGCCCGTCGGTGCGGCGCAGGCGCTCATGGACGACTACTACAAGCGGTTCGGCGGCGTGCGGGAGTACCTCGACGGCGTCGTGGAGAAGGCGCGTGGCGACGGCTACACGGAGACGATCTTCGGACGGCGCCGCTACATCCCCGACCTGACCTCGACCAACCGGCAGCGCCGGGACATCGCCGAGCGGGTCGCGCTCAACGCCCCCATCCAGGGATCGGCGGCGGACCTCATCAAGCGCGCGATGCTGGGCGTGGAGCGCCGGCTGAAGGACGAAGGTCTGGCATCACGGCAGGTACTTCAGGTGCATGATGAACTCGTGGTCGAGACAGCCCCCGGTGAGCGTGCGGCGGTCGAGACCATCCTCAGGGAGGAGATGCACGCCGCAGGCGATCTGAGCGTCCCTCTCGACGTGAACGTTGGAACGGGCGCTGACTGGCGCACCGCTGGACATTAGGGTTGGTGGCATGCGAATCGGTCTTCTCACAGGTGGCGGCGACTGCCCAGGTCTGAACGCGGCGATCCGGGCGGTGGTGAAGAGGGGGACCTCCGAGCTCGGCTGCTCGATCGTCGGCTTCAACAACGGTTGGCAGGGCGTGATCGACGGCGACGCCCGGCCGCTCACCCGCGACGACGTCTCCGGCATCCTGGTCCACGGCGGCACGATGCTCGGCACCGCCCGGTGCCACCCGCACAAGGTCGAGGGCGGCATGGAGGCCGTGCAGGAGACGTTCGAGAACGAGAAGCTCGACGGGTTCATCTGCATCGGCGGCGACGGCACGCTCAAGGCGGCCGGCAAGGTCTCGAAGCAGCTGGGCGTCCCGGTCATCGGCATCCCCAAGACCATCGACAACGATGTGGTCGGCACCGACGCCGCGATCGGTTTCGACACCGCAGTCTCGATCGCGACGGAGGCGATCGACCGCCTGCACTCCACGGCCGAGTCCCACAACCGCGTCATGGTGGTCGAGCTCATGGGCCGCCACTCGGGCTGGATCGCCGTCACCGCGGGCATCGCCGGCGGCGCGGACATCATCCTCGCGCCCGAGGAGCCCTTCGACATCGACGTGATCGCCAAGCGCATCAAGCACCGTCACCGCTACAAGAACTTCTCGATCGTCGCGGTCGCGGAGGGTGCGATCCCGGCGGAGGGCTCGACCTGGACTGGCAAGCAGACCATCGACGCCAAGGGCAACCCGATCGCGGGCTCGATCGGCCACGAGGTCACCAAGGCCATCGAGGCCGCCACGGGCTTCACCACGCGTCTCACCGTGCTCGGGTACACCCAGCGCGGCGGCGTCCCGACCGCCGCCGACCGGCTGCTCGGCACCCGCATGGGTGTCGCGGCGATCGACGGCATCGTCGCGGGGGAGAGCCACAAGTTCACCGCTCTCCAGAGCGGCCACATCGTGCTCGAGCCCTTCGACACGATGATGGGCAAGACCAAGTGGGTGCCTGAGGAGCTCCTCAGCGCCGCTCGCGGCCTCTGAACCCCTCGTCCGCGGGCGCGCCGCATTGCCGTGTGCGCCCCGGACGAGGTAGCATGTTCGTTGGTCTGGCGCGCCTGCGTGCCTGACCACAACTATCCATTCGATTCCCTGTCCACCGGAGCAATTCCTTAATGTCCGTTTCCACCCCCGAGTCCAGCATCGCAGTCAACGACATCGGCACCGCTGAGGATTTCCTCGCTGCTGTTGACGCGACCATCAAGAACTTCGACGACGGTGACCTTGTCGAGGGCACCATCGTGAAGGTCGACCGTGACGAGGTCCTCCTCGACATCGGCTACAAGACCGAGGGTGTCATCCCCTCGCGCGAGCTCTCCATCCGCCACGACGCCAACCCGGATGAGGTCGTCAACGTCGGCGACACCATCGAGGCGCTCGTCCTCACCAAGGAGGACAAGGAGGGTCGCCTGATCCTCTCGAAGAAGCGTGCGCAGTACGAGCGCGCGTGGGGCTCGATCGAGAAGATCAAGGACGAGGACGGCGTCGTGTCCGGCACCGTCATCGAGGTCGTCAAGGGCGGCCTCATCGTGGACATCGGTCTCCGCGGCTTCCTCCCGGCCTCGCTCGTCGAGATGCGCCGCGTGCGCGACCTCGCGCCGTACATCGGCCAGGCCATCGAGGCCAAGATCATTGAGCTCGACAAGAACCGCAACAACGTGGTCCTGTCGCGCCGTGCCTTCCTCGAGCAGACGCAGTCCGAGGTGCGCTCGTCGTTCCTCACCGCGCTCGCCCCGGGCCAGGTCCGCAAGGGTGTCGTCTCCTCGATCGTCAACTTCGGTGCGTTCGTGGACCTCGGCGGCGTCGACGGCCTCGTGCACGTCTCCGAGCTGTCGTGGAAGCACATCGACCACCCGTCCGAGGTCGTCTCGGTCGGCCAGGAGGTCGAGGTCGAGGTCCTCACCGTCGAGATGGACCGCGAGCGTGTCTCGCTGTCGCTCAAGGCGACGCAGGAGGACCCGTGGGCGGTCTACGCCCGCACCCACGCGATCGGCCAGATCGTCCCGGGCAAGGTCACCAAGCTCGTCCCGTTCGGCGCGTTCGTCCGCGTCTACGAGGGCATCGAGGGCCTGGTGCACATCTCCGAGCTCGCCACCCGCCACGTCGAGCTGCCCGAGCAGGTCGTCTCCGCGGACGAGGACGTCTTCGTCAAGATCATCGACATCGACCTCGAGCGTCGCCGCATCTCGCTGTCCATCAAGCAGGCCAACGAGGGCGTGGACCCGCAGGGCGAGGACTTCGATCCCGCGCTCTACGGCATGACCGCCGAGTACGACGCTCAGGGCAACTACAAGTACCCCGAGGGCTTCGACCCGGAGACCCAGGAGTGGCGCGAGGGCTTCGAGTCCGAGCGCGAGGCCTGGGAGGCCGAGTACGCCAAGGCGCACGAGCGCTGGGAGGCGCACAAGTCGTTCGTCGCGAAGCAGGACGCTGCGGCCGCCGAGGCCGAGGCCACCGCTCCCGCGGCGGCGCCCCGCAAGGGCGGCCGCAAGAACGATGCGCCCGCGTCCTACTCGTCGCACGACGAGACCTCGAGCGACATGGGCACCCTCGCCTCGGACGAGCGCCTCGCGGCGCTTCGCGAGAAGCTCACCGGCAACTAGTCGGAACCGCACGAAGGCCGTCACCCCTGGGGTGGCGGCCTTCGTCGCGTCTCGGGACTTTGCGGCTGTCTGTGCCGCGTGTGACACTTCACCCGTGCTACGCATCGGCCTCACCGGGGGGATCGCCTCGGGCAAGTCCACGGCCTCCGCGCGCTTCCGCGCGCTCGGCGCGCGCGTGATCGACCACGACGAGCTCGCGCGACGTGCGGTCGAACCCGGGTCCGCGGCGCTCGTCGACATCGTCTCGGAGTTCGGCGACCGCGTCCTCGACGGGGGAGCGCTCGATCGCGCGGCGCTGGCGCAGATCGTGTTCGCCGACGACCACGCGCGCGCCCGTCTCAACGCGATCGTCCACCCGTACGTGATCGCGATGGGCGCCGCCGCGGACCGGCAGGCGCGACGCGAGGGCGCGAAGGTGGTGGTGCATGACATCCCCTTGCTCGTGGAGAGCGGCCAGGGACAGGACTTCGACCTCGTGGTGACGGTCGCGGCGCCCGAGGACGTGCGGGTGCGGCGCATGGTCGACGCGCGCGGCATGGCCGCCTCCGACGCGGCCGCGCGCATCGCCTCGCAGGCGACGGACCCCGAGCGCGAGGCGGTGGCCGATGCCGTCCTCGACGGGTCGGGCCGGGTCGCCGACCTCGACGCCCAGGTCGACGCCTTCTGGGCTCTCCACGTCCCGGCCTGACGGCGCCGCGATCCGGTGTCGGTGGCCCGGCGTACCGTAGTCGCATGAGCAGCCCCGACCTCCGTCGCAGCGAGGCACCGTTCCAGGTGATCTCCGAGTACCAGCCCTCCGGCGACCAGCCGAAGGCCATCGACGAGCTCGCGCAGCGGATCCAGGCCGGCGAGCAGGACGTGGTGCTGCTCGGTGCGACGGGCACGGGGAAGTCGGCCACCACCGCATGGCTCGTCGAGCGGCTCCAGCGCCCCACGCTCGTGATGGCCCACAACAAGACGCTCGCGGCGCAGCTCGCCAACGAGTTCCGGGACCTGCTCCCCAACAACGCCGTCGAGTACTTCGTCAGCTACTACGACTACTACCAGCCCGAGGCGTACGTCCCCCAGACGGATACGTTCATCGAGAAGGACTCGTCGATCAACGAGGAGGTCGAGCGGCTCCGGTACTCGGCCACGAACTCGCTCCTCACCAGGCGTGACGTGGTGGTGGTCTCCTCCGTCTCGTGCATCTACGGCCTCGGCACGCCGGAGGAGTACATCCAGGGCATGGTGACCCTCGCCGTGGGCGACGTGGTCGATCGCGACTCGCTCCTGCGGGAGTTCGTGCAGATGCAGTACTCGCGCAACGACCTCGCCTTCACACGCGGCACGTTCCGCGTGAGGGGCGACACGGTGGAGATCATCCCGGTCTACGAGGAGCTCGCGATCCGCATCGAGATGTTCGGTGACGAGGTCGAGGCGCTCTACACGCTGCATCCGCTCACCGGCACCGTGGTCGAGCAGCGGCAGCAGGTGCACATCTTCCCCGCGTCGCACTATGTCGCGAGCGAGGACCGGATGAACCGTGCGATCCACACCATCGAGCTCGAGCTCGAGGAGCGCCTCCAGGAGCTCGAGCGCCAGAACAAGCTCCTCGAGGCGCAGCGCCTGAAGATGCGCACCACGTTCGACCTCGAGATGATGCGCTCGGTGGGGACGTGCTCGGGCATCGAGAACTACTCGCGGCACATCGAGCAGCGGGAGGCGGGCACGCCGCCGCACACGCTGCTCGACTACTTCCCGGACGACTTCCTCCTGGTGATCGACGAGTCCCACGTGACGGTGCCCCAGATCGGCGCGATGTACGAGGGCGACACGTCGCGCAAGCGCACGCTGGTCGAGCACGGCTTCCGCCTGCCCTCGGCGCTCGACAACCGGCCGCTCAAGTGGCCCGAGTTCCAGGAGCGCGTCGGTCAGACCGTCTACCTCTCCGCGACGCCGGGCAAGTACGAGCTCGAGCGCGCGGACGGCGTGGTGGAGCAGATCATCCGCCCCACCGGCCTGGTCGACCCGAAGGTCGTGGTGAAGCCCACGGAGGGGCAGATCGATGACCTCCTCGAGAGCATCCGCGAGCGCGTGGAGAAGGACGAGCGTGTCCTGGTGACCACGCTGACCAAGAAGATGGCCGAGGACCTCACCGAGTACCTGGGAGATCGCGGCGTACGTGTCGAGTACCTGCACTCCGACGTCGACACGTTGCGCCGCGTCGAGCTGCTGCGCGAGCTGCGCATGGGACGGTACGACGTCCTCGTCGGCATCAACCTGCTCCGCGAGGGTCTCGACCTCCCCGAGGTGTCCCTCGTGTCGATCCTCGACGCGGACAAGGAGGGATTCCTCCGCTCCGGCACGTCGCTCATCCAGACCATCGGGCGCGCCGCGCGCAACGTGTCCGGGGAGGTCCACATGTACGCGGACTCGATCACGGACTCGATGGCCTCGGCGATCGACGAGACCAACCGTCGCCGCGAGCTGCAGGTCGCGTACAACCTGGAGAACGGCATCGACCCCCAGCCGCTGCGCAAGCGGATCGGGGACATCACCGAGATGCTCGCGCGCGAGGAGGCCGACACCGCCGAGACCCTCGAGCTGGCCAAGCATGGCGGGCAGGCGGGGGAGAAGGCGGCCAAGGCGGGCGGCGGGCTGCTCGCCCAGCGTCCCGCGGAGGAGCTCTCCCAGCTCATCGAGGACCTGTCGAACCAGATGAAGGGTGCGGCGGCGGAGCTGCAGTTCGAGCTCGCGGCGCGCCTCCGAGACGAGATCGGCGAGCTCAAGAAGGAGCTGCGGCAGATGATCAACGCGGGCTGAGCCCGCACCGGCGCCCGCCCGCGCGCATCGTGAGGGCGTGGCGCGCCACTACGATGGTCCGGTGGAATCGACGACCGTCTGGCTGGTGACCATCCTCGGCGTGCTCGCCGTGGTCGCGTTCGACTTCTTGGTCGTGGTGCGGCGTCCGCACGAGCCGACCTTCAAGGAGTCCGTGCGCTGGACCCTGTTCTACGTCGGGCTCGCGGTGGTGTTCGGCGTCGCGATGCTCGCGTGGGCAGGCCCCGACAAGGGCGTCGAGTTCTTCGCCGGCTACGTGACCGAGTGGTCGCTCTCGGTCGACAACCTCTTCGTCTTCCTGGTGATCCTCGCGAGGTTCCAGGTGCCCCCGCGGTACCGGCAGCGCGTCCTGCTGTTCGGCGTGGTGCTGGCGCTGGTGCTGCGCGGCCTGTTCATCGCCGCCGGGGCGGCGGCGCTCCACGCGTTCTCGTGGGTGTTCTACCTGTTCGGCTTCTTCCTGCTGTGGACCGCCGTGAGCGTCGCCCGCGAGGGCGGTGCCGAGGAGGGCGAGGTCGAGTACAAGGAGACCGCGCTCGTGGCGCTCGCGCGCCGGTTCCTGCCGGCCACGGACGGCTACCGCGGCGGCGCCGTGCTGGTGAAGGAGCACGGCAAGCGGCTGGTCACCCCGCTGCTCATGGTGATGATCGCGATCGGCACCACCGACGTGCTCTTCGCGCTCGACTCGATCCCCGCGATCTTCGGCCTCACCGACGACCCCTACATCGTGTTCACCGCGAACGCCTTCGCGCTCATGGGGCTGCGGCAGCTGTTCTTCGTGGTCGAGGGTCTGCTGCGGCGCCTCGTGTACCTCTCCTACGGCCTGTCCGTGGTGCTCGCGTTCATCGGCGTCAAGCTGGTGCTGAGCGCGCTGCATGAGAACTCGCTGCCGTTCATCAACGGGGGAGAGCCCGTCGCGTGGGCGCCCGAGATCCCCACGTGGATGTCGCTCGCGGTGATCATCGTCGCGATCGGCGGCGCGGCGCTCGTCTCCGTCGTCGTCTCGGCACGCACGGGCGAGGAGCTGCCGCGAGAGCACCACCACCGGCACGAGGACGCGCCTGCCGACGAGGTGTGATCCTCTCGCGCTGGGCGCCGCGTCGCGGCAGGCTCAGGCGGGGAAGCCCCGACCGGGCCACGCGCCGAAGGCCGGCCACTCGCGGATGCGGTGCTGCGGGACCAGGCCCGCACGCACGTACGGGTCGCCGGCGACGATGCTTGCGGCGTCCTCCGTCGAGTCGACATCGACGATGATGAGCGCGCCCGGCTCGAGATCGTCGCCGTAACGCCCGATCGCGGTGACGGTGCCCGCATCGGCCAGGGCGCGGAAGTGGGCGAGGTGCTCGGGGCGGCGTGCGTTGCGCTCATCGGCGCGCTCGTCGTACAGGTAGTGGATCGCGTAGAGGCTCATGGGGCCATCCTGCCGGATGCGACCTCGCGACACGCGGCGTCGAACGTGTGTTCGAACGGATTTCCGCGTAGCATGGCCGGGTGAACGACCGTCTCCTCGTCCGCGGTGCTCGCGAGCACAACCTCAAGGGTGTCGACCTCGACCTCCCGCGCGACGCCCTCATCGTCTTCAGCGGACTGTCCGGCTCGGGCAAGTCCTCCCTCGCGTTCGACACGATCTTCGCGGAGGGCCAACGCCGCTACGTCGAGTCGCTGAGCGCGTATGCGCGCCAGTTCCTCGGGCAGATGGACAAGCCCGACGTCGACTTCATCGAGGGGCTGAGCCCCGCGGTGTCGATCGACCAGAAGTCGACCAACCGCAACCCGCGCTCGACGGTCGGCACCATCACCGAGGTGTACGACTACCTCCGTCTGCTGTACGCGCGCGTCGGCACCCCGCACTGCCCGGTCTGCGGCGAGGTCATCCAGGCGCAGACGCCGCAGCAGATCGTGGACTCGGTGCTCGCGCTGCCCGAGGGAACGCGCTACCAGGTGCTCGCGCCCGTGATCCGCGGTCGCAAGGGCGAGTACCAGGACCTGTTCGAGGACCTCCAGCAGCAGGGCTTCGCCCGTGCGCGTGTCGACGGCGAGACGGTGCAGCTGACGGACCCGCCCAAGCTCGAGAAGAAGCTCAAGCATGACATCGAGGTGGTGGTCGACCGTCTGGTCGCGCGCGACGGCGTCCGCCGGCGCCTCACCGACTCCGTCGAGACCGCGCTGAGGATCGCCGACGGCCTGGTGGTGATCGACCCGGTCGACGGTGACATCGAGCCGCGCCGCTACTCGGAGAAGCGCGCGTGCCCGAACGACCACGTCCTCACGCTCGAGGAGATGGAGCCGCGCACCTTCTCCTTCAACGCCCCGTACGGTGCATGCCCCCAGTGCACGGGCATCGGCATCAAGCTCGAGGTGGACCCGGACCTCGTGGTCCCCGACCGGGACCTGTCGCTCGCTCAGGGCGCCGTGGCCCCGTGGGCGGCCACCAGCTCCGACTACTTCTCGCGCACGCTCACGGCGCTGGCGGACGACCTCGGGTTCTCCATGGACACGCCCTGGAAGGAGCTGCCCAAGGACGTCCAGGCGGCGATCCTCACGGGCAAGGACTACAAGGTCCACGTCAGGTTCCGGAACCGCTACGGGCGCGAGCGTCAGTACACCACCGGTTTCGAGGGCGCGATCACGTGGATCGAGCGTCTCCACGAGCAGACCGAGTCCGAGTTCTCCCGCGAGAAGTACGAGTCGTACATGCGCGAGGTCCCGTGCCCCGTCTGCCGTGGTGCGCGCCTCAAGCCGGAGGTCCTCTCGGTGCTCATCGGCGGGAGGTCCATCGCCGAGGTCTGCGAGCTGTCGATCGCGGAGGCACGCGACTTCCTGGTGACCGCCGAGCTCGATGAGCGCGGTCGGCAGATCGCCGTCCAGGTGCTCAAGGAGATCGACGCACGCCTGGGCTTCCTGCTCGATGTGGGCCTCGACTACCTCACGCTCGCGCGCGCCGCCGGCACCCTGAGCGGTGGCGAGGCGCAGCGCATCCGCCTGGCCACGCAGATCGGCTCGGGGCTGGTCGGCGTGCTCTACGTCCTCGACGAGCCGAGCATCGGCCTCCACCAGCGCGACAACCGCCGTCTCATCGAGACGCTCACGCGCCTGCGCGACCTGGGCAACACGCTCATCGTGGTCGAGCATGACGAGGACACCATCCGCACCGCGGACTGGGTGGTCGACATCGGGCCGGGCGCGGGCGAGCACGGGGGAGAGGTGGTCCACTCCGGCTCGTACGAGGACCTGCTCACCAACGAGCGCTCGATCACCGGCGCCTACGTCGCCGGCCGACGCTCCATCGAGCTGCCCGAGGCGCGCCGCCCCATCGACCGCGGACGCAAGGTCACCGTGGTGGGCGCGCGCGAGAACAACCTGCGCGACATCGACGTGGACTTCCCGCTGGGCGTGCTGACGTCCGTCACGGGCGTGTCGGGCTCGGGGAAGTCCACGCTGGTGAACTCGATCCTCTACACGAGCCTCGCCAACACGCTCAACGGCGCGCGCCAGGTCGCGGGCCGCCACACCCGCATCACGGGCACGGACCAGCTCGACAAGACCGTGCACGTGGACCAGGGGCCCATCGGCCGTACGCCGCGCTCGAACCCCGCGACGTACACGGGCGTGTGGGACAAGGTCCGCAAGCTGTTCGCCGACACCCAGGAGGCGAAGGTGCGGGGCTACGGGCCCGGCCGCTTCTCCTTCAACGTCAAGGGCGGACGATGCGAGGCGTGCGCGGGCGACGGCACGCTCAAGATCGAGATGAACTTCCTTCCCGACGTCTACGTGCCGTGCGAGGTCTGCAAGGGTGCCCGCTACAACCGCGAGACGCTCGAGGTGCACTTCAAGGGCAAGAACGTCGCGGACGTCCTCGACATGCCGATCGAGGAGGCCGCGCACTTCTTCGAGGCGATCCCCGCGATCTCGCGCCACCTCACCACGCTGGTCGAGGTGGGCCTCGGCTACGTGCGGCTCGGTCAGCCCGCGCCCACGCTCTCGGGCGGCGAGGCGCAGCGCGTCAAGCTCGCCTCGGAGCTCCAGCGCCGCTCCGCCGGCCGCACCGTGTACGTGCTCGACGAGCCGACCACCGGCCTGCACTTCGAGGACGTCCGCAAGCTGCTCGGCGTGCTCCAGGGGCTCGTGGACAAGGGCAACACCGTCATCGTCATCGAGCACAACCTGGACGTCATCAAGTCCTCGGACTGGGTGATCGACATGGGTCCCGAGGGCGGCTCGGGGGGCGGCATCGTCATCGCCGAGGGCACGCCCGAGGAGGTCGCGCGGGTCGAGGCGTCGCACACGGGGACCTTCCTCGCGGAGATCCTCGGCACGCCCGCGCCGGTGTGATCCGTAGGCTGGCCGCGTGACCGACCCCGCCTCCTACCGCCCGGCACCGGGCACCATCCCGACCAAGCCGGGTGTGTACCGGTTCCGGGACCCCCATGGGCGCGTGGTGTACGTGGGCAAGGCCAAGAGCCTGCGCGCGCGTCTCGCGAACTACTTCCAGGACCCGGCGCAGCTGCATCCGCGCACGCGCGCCATGGTGACCACCGCGGCGTCCGTCGAGTGGACGGTGGTGCGCAACGAGGTCGAGGCGCTCATCCTCGAGCACACGTGGATCAAGCAGTACGACCCGCGCTTCAACGTGGTCTTCCGCGACGACAAGTCCTACCCCTACCTCGCGGTCACCATGAACGAGCAGTTCCCCCGGATCCAGGTGATGCGTGGCGAGCGCAAGAAGGGCGTGCGGTACTTCGGTCCCTATGCGAAGGCATGGGCCATCCGGGAGACGGTGGACACCCTGCTGACCGCGCTCCCGGTGCGCACCTGCGCGCCCGGCGTGTTCCGCAAGGCCGAGCGGCAGGGCAGGCCGTGCCTGCTCGGCTACATCGACAAGTGCGCCGCGCCGTGCGTCGGGCGGATCAGCCCCGAGGATCACCGCGAGCTGGCCGAGCGTGTGTGCCAGGTGCTGGCCGGCGACGCGAAGCCGCTGGTGCGCGACCTCACCGACACGATGCACGCCGCGGCCGAGCGCGAGGACTTCGAGTCAGCCGCGCGCGCCCGCGACAGGCTCCGCGCGCTCGACACCGTGCTCGCGCGCAACGCGATCGTGCTCGACACCGGCGTGGACACCGACATCTTCTCGCTCGAGGACGACGAGCTCGAGGCCGCCGCCCACGTGTTCCATGTGCGCGACGGGCGCATCGCGGGCGAGCGCGGCTGGGTGGTGGACAAGCCCGAGCCGCTGGGCCCGGCCGGCATGGTGGTGCGCCTCCTCGAGGAGGCCTACGGCGCGGCCGATGCCGAGGAGATCCCCCCGGAGGTGCTGGTTCCGCACCTGCCCGAGGACCACGCGGTTCTCACCGAGTGGCTGTCAGGTCTGCGCGGCGCGAAGGTGACGATGCGTGTCCCGGCCCGCGGCAAGAAGGCCGAGCTGGCGGGCACGGGCCACGGCAACGCCGTGCAGGTGCTCGAGCAGCACCGGCTCAAGCGGGCCTCCGACCTCACCACGCGGTCGGCCGCCCTTCAGGAGCTTCAGGAGGCGCTCGGGCTGTCCGAGGCGCCGCTGCGCATCGAGTGCTACGACATCTCGCACACGCAGGGCACCAACCAGGTGGGCTCGATGGTGGTGTTCGAGGACGCGATCGCGCGCAAGCCCGAGTACCGGCAGTTCTCGATCGCGGACGCGGTCGACGACACGGCGGCGATGCATGAGGTCCTGTCGCGGCGCTTCCGGCGCTACCTCGAGGAGTCCCAGCTGCCGCCTGAGGAGCGCGAGTCCGCGCGCTTCGCCTACCCGCCGCAGCTGGTGGTGGTCGACGGCGGTCTTCCGCAGGTGAACGCGGCGCGGCGCACGCTCGACGAGGTCGGGGTCCCCGAGATCGCCGTCGTGGGGCTCGCGAAGCGCCTCGAGGAGGTGTGGGTCCCGGGAGACGACTTCCCCGTGATCCTGCCGCGCGGATCCGAGGCTCTGTACCTACTTCAGCGGGTGCGCGACGAGGCCCACCGCTTCGCGATCCGCCACCATCGCGCGAAGCGGGGCAAGGCCATGAAGGTCTCCGCGCTCGACCAGGTGCCGGGCGTCGGTCCGGGACGCGCGAAGGCGCTGCTCACGCACTTCGGGTCCCTCGCGCGGCTCAAGGAGGCGTCGATCGAGCAGATCGCGCTGGTGCCCGGCGTCGGGGACGGCACCGCGCGGACGGTCTACCAGGCTCTCCGGGGCGAGGCTGGCATGCTGGAGCCATGATGGAAGAGGTCCCGCCAGTCACGTACCCGTCCGGCATCCCGCGCCCGGAGCTCGACATGACCGGGGTCGACGCCGAGGTGATGGTGCTCACCGGCATGTCCGGCGCGGGCCGCACCCGCGCTGCCGCGGCCCTCGCGGACCTCGGCTGGTACGTGGTCGACAACCTTCCTCCCCAGCTGCTCGCGGGCCTGGTCGAGATGATCGGCCGCGGCCCGCATCGCCGCCTCGCCGCGGTGGTCGACGTGCGCGGCGGCTCGTTCTTCCAGGACGTCGAGGCCGTGCTCGACGACCTGGAGACGCGCGGTATCGCCGTGCGCACCGTGTTCCTCGACGCGTCCGACGCGACGCTCGTGCGGCGCTTCGAGGAGGCGCGCCGCCCGCATCCGCTGCAGGGCGACGGGACCATCGTCGAGGGCATCGCGCGGGAGCGGGACGCGTTGGCCGCTGTACGGGAGCGGGCGACCGAGGTGGTCGACACGTCGAGGCTCAACGTCCATCAGCTCCGCGACACGATGACGGAGATCGCGGGGGAGGGGGAGCCGATCCTCCAGGTCAACGTCCAGTCCTTCGGCTTCAAGAACGGCGCGCCCCACGATGCCGACTTCATCGCGGACGTCCGCTTCCTCCAGAACCCTCACTGGGAGCCGGCGCTGCGGCCCCTGACCGGGCTCGACGAGCCCGTCCGCGACTACGTGCTCGCCTCGGACGGTGCGCGCGAGTTCGTCTCCGGCTACGCGGAGGTGATGGGCCTGGTGCTCGACCGCTACCGCGCGCACGACAAGCACTCGGTGACCATCGCGGTCGGCTGCACCGGAGGGAAGCACCGCTCGGTCGCGATCGCGTCCGAGTTGGGCCGCGTGCTCGCGGATCGCGGCTACCAGGTGCGCGTGACCCATCGTGACCGGGAGGCGCGATGAGCGGTCCTCGCGTGGTCGCGCTGGGTGGCGGCCACGGGCTCTACGCCTCGCTGACCGCGCTGCGCGGCGCATGCGAGGGTCTCACCGCGGTGGTCACGGTCGCGGACGACGGCGGGTCCTCCGGTCGTATCCGTGCGGAGATGCCCGTGCCCCCGCCGGGCGACCTGCGCATGGCGCTGTCCGCGCTGTGCGAGGACACCGAGTGGGGACGCACCTGGCGCGACGTCCTGCAGTGGCGCTTCGCGACGGGCGGGCCGCTCGACGGCCACGCGGTGGGCAACCTGCTCATCGCGGGACTGTGGGACCGCACCGGCGGGATCGTCGAGGGGCTCGACTGGGTCGCGCGGCTGCTGCGTGCCGAGGGGCGTGTGCTTCCGGTGTCCACCGAGCCGATCACGGTGAGCGCGGAGGTCGCATGCGTCGACGGCCCGCGCCGCGTCTTCGGGCAGGTCGCTGTGGCGACCGCGCCCGGCCGGGTGACGTCTCTCGCGATCGAGCCGCCCGATCCGGCGGTGCCGGCCGCGACGCTCGATGCGATCGCCCTGGCCGATGCGGTGATCCTGGGGCCGGGCAGCTGGTACACCTCGGTGCTCACGCACTTCCTGGTGCCGCGGGTCGCCGAGGCGCTCGTCGCGGTGGGACCGCGCACCATCCTCACGCTCAACATCGCCGACGAGGACGAGGAGACCGCAGGGACCAACCGGGTGGACGACATCGCCGCGTTGCGCGCGACGGCGCCCGAGTTCCGTCCGGCCGCCGTGCTGGTCGACGCGGCCGAGGACGATGCGGCGCTCCGGTCCGCGGTCGAGGCGTGGGGTGCGCGCTACGTGTGCGCGCCCATGCGCGAGGAGGGCACGCTCGACCGTCACGACGTCGCACGGCTGCGCGACGAGTACCAGGCGCTGGTGGCGTGGGTCATGAGCGGCGGCGCGCTCGCGCGGTAAGTGATGCCATCATTGTCGCCATGGCTTTGACGGCACAGGTGAAGGACGAGCTCGCAAGGGTCCCGCTCGAGAAGGTCTCCGCACGCAAGGCGGAGATCGCGGCGACCCTCCGATTCGCGGGCGGTCTGCACATCGTCTCCGGACGGATCGTCATCGAGGCCGAGCTCGACACCGCGGCGGCGGCGCGTCGCCTGCGCGGCTTCATCCACGAGACCTACGGTCTCGGCTCGGAGATCATCGTGGTCTCCGGTGGCGGCCTCAAGAAGGGCAACCGCTACGTGGTCCGCGTGGTCAAGGAGGGCGAGGCGCTCGCTCGCCAGACCGGGCTGCTCGACCACCGCGGCCGACCCGTCCGCGGGCTCCCGCCCCACGTGGTCGGCGGCGCGATCGAGGACACCGTGGCCGCCTGGCGCGGCGCCTTCCTCGCGCACGGCTCCCTCACGGAGCCCGGTCGGTCCTCGGCCCTCGAGGTGACGTCGCCCGGCCCCGAGGCCGCGCTCGCCCTGGTCGGTGCGGCCCGTCGCCTCGGGCTCAGCGCGAAGTCGCGCGAGGTGCGCGGCGTGGACCGCGTGGTCATCCGCGACGGCGACTCGATCGCGCAGCTGCTCACGCGCCTGGGCGCTCACGAGTCGGTGCTCGCGTGGGAGGAGAAGCGGACCCGCCGCGAGGTGCGGGGGACCGCCAACCGTCTCGCGAACTTCGACGACGCGAACCTGCGCCGCAGCGCGCGTGCCGCGGTGGCGGCCGGCGCGCGTGTGGCGCGGGCGTTCGAGATCCTCGGCGAGGACCTTCCCGAGCACCTGCGCGAGGCGGGCGAGCTGCGCCTCGCGAACCGCGAGGCGTCGCTCGAGGAGCTGGGCAAGCTGGCCGATCCGCCGCTCACCAAGGACGCGGTCGCGGGCCGCATCCGACGCCTCCTCGCCACCGCCGACAAGCGGGCCGAGGAGCTGGGCATCCCGGACACCGAGGCGGGCATCAACCAGGACCTCCTCGACGACGAATAGAGCCCCGGGAACGGTCTCACCTGGGACTTCTGTCCGCTGGGAGCGCCCCTCGATTCGTTGTAGGCTCATCAGCAGTGGCCCGCTTCCGAGCGGCGTCCGGCGCACGTAGCGGTGCGCACCTCACAACATCCACAATCGCGCCGCCCCGGCGGCGCACCGGAGGAGACACACTGTGACCATCAAGGTCGGTATCAACGGCTTCGGCCGCATCGGACGCAACTTCTTCCGCGCCGCGCGCGAGCTCGGCTTCGACTTCGAGGTGGTGGGTGTCAACGACCTCACCGACAACCACACCCTTGCGCACCTCCTCAAGTACGACACCGTCCTGGGCAAGTTCCCGGGCGAGGTGACCTACGACGACGAGAACCTCTACGTCGACGGCAAGGCCATCAAGGCCCTCGCCGAGCGCGACCCCGCCAACCTCCCCTGGGGCGAGCTGGGTGCCGACATCGTCATCGAGTCGACCGGCTTCTTCACCGACGCCGAGAAGGCCAAGGCGCACATCGCCGCCGGCGCCAAGAAGGTCATCATCTCCGCTCCCGCGAAGAACGAGGACGCGACCTTCGTCATCGGTGTGAACCACACCGACTACGACCCGGCCGCCCACCACGTCATCTCGAACGCCTCGTGCACCACGAACTGCCTCGCGCCGTTCGCCAAGGCGCTCAACGACGCCATCGGCATCGAGCGTGGCCTCATGACCACGATCCACGCCTACACGGGTGACCAGAACCTCCAGGACGGCCCGCACAAGGACCTCCGCCGTGCGCGTGCCGCCGCCCAGAACATCGTCCCCACCTCGACCGGTGCGGCGAAGGCTGTGGCGCTCGTGCTCCCGGAGCTCAAGGGCAAGCTCGACGGCTTCGCGATGCGCGTCCCCACGATCACCGGCTCCGCCACCGACCTCACCTTCGAGGCCTCGCGTGAGACCACCATCGAGGAGGTCAACGCCGCGATCAAGGCTGCCGCCGAGGGCCCGATGGCCGGCACGCTGTCCTACGTCGAGGACGACATCGTCTCCTCGGACATCATCGGCGACTCGCACCAGTCGATCTTCGACGCGAAGCTCACCAAGGTGAACGGCTCGACCGTCAAGGTCGTCTCCTGGTACGACAACGAGTGGGGCTACTCGGCGTCGCTCGCCAAGCTGACGAACTACGTCGGCGAGCGCCTCTAAGCACTCTCGATGTGATCGTCGCGACGGCCGTGCACGCTCTGGCGTGTGCGGCCGTCGTCGCGTCACCCTGCTTCACCCTTCCCCCTCTCACGAGAACGGAACATCCATGAAGACCATCGACTCGCTCGGCGACCTCGCCGGCAAGAAGGTGCTCGTCCGCTCGGACCTCAACGTCCCGCTCGACGGCACCACGATCACGGACGACGGCCGCGTGCGCGCCTCCGTGCCCACGATCCAGAAGCTGCTCGACGCCGGCGCCGCCGTCATCGTCACCGCGCACCTCGGCCGCCCCAAGGGCGAGCCTGAGGCCAAGTACTCGCTCGCGCCCGCCGCGGCCCGCCTCGCGGAGCTGCTCGGCAAGCCCGTGACGCTCGCCGAGGACCTGGTCGGCCCGTCGGCCAAGGCCGTCACCGACGCCCTCGAGCCCGGCCAGGTCGCCATGCTCGAGAACGTGCGCTTCGACGCGCGTGAGACCTCGAAGGTCGACGAGGAGCGCCAGGCGCTCGCCGCGGAGCTCGCCGCGTTCGCCGACGCGTTCGTCTCCGACGGCTTCGGAGTGGTGCACCGCAAGCAGGCGTCGGTCTACGACGTCGCGCAGGTGCTCCCCGCCGCCGCCGGCACGCTGGTCGAGAAGGAGGTCGTGTCGCTGGGCAAGGCCGTGACCGACCCGGCCCGCCCGTACGCGGTGGTCCTCGGCGGTTCGAAGGTCTCCGACAAGCTCGGCGTCATCGCGAACCTCCTCACCAAGGCGGACCGCCTCCTCATCGGTGGCGGCATGGTCTTCACGTTCCTCGCCGCCAAGGGCTGCGAGGTGGGCACCTCGCTGCTCGAGGCCGACCAGATCGACACCGTCAAGGGCTACCTCAAGACCGCCGAGGAGAACGGCGTCGAGATCGTCCTCCCGACCGACATCGTCGCCGCGGACAAGTTCGCCGCGGACGCCGATGCGCTCGTGGTCGCCGCGGACGCCATCCCGGCGGACCGCATGGGCCTCGACATCGGTCCCGACTCGGCCGCGCTGTTCGCGTCCAAGCTCGCTGACGCCAAGACCATCGTCTGGAACGGCCCCATGGGCGTGTTCGAGATGGAGGCCTTCGCGGCCGGCACCAAGGCCGTCGCCCAGGCGATGATCGACTCCGACGGCTTCTCGGTCGTCGGTGGCGGCGACTCCGCCGCGGCCGTGCGCCTGCTCGGCTTCGACGAGGCCGGCTTCGGCCACATCTCGACGGGCGGCGGCGCGTCGCTCGAGCTGCTCGAGGGCAAGGTCCTGCCGGGCCTCGCCGTTCTGGAGGACTGATACCCATGGCACGTACCCCCCTGATCGCGGGCAACTGGAAGCTCAACCTCGACCACCTCGAGGCGACGCACACCGTCCAGAAGCTCGCCTGGCTGCTCCGTGACGCCAAGCACGACTTCTCCGAGGTCGAGGTCGCGGTGCTCCCGTCCTTCACCTCGCTGCGCTCGGTCCAGACCCTTGTGGACGCGGACCAGCTCGAGCTGAAGTACGGCGCGCAGGACATCTCCGAGCACGTCTCGGGCGCCTACACGGGCGAGGTCTCCGGCACGCAGCTGTCCAAGCTGGGCGTCTCCTACGTGGCCGTGGGCCACTCGGAGCGTCGCCAGTACCACGGTGAGACCGACGCCGTCGTCGCAGCCAAGACCAAGGCCGCCTTCGAGCACGGCATCGTGCCGATCGTGTGCGTGGGCGAGGGCCTCGACATCCGCAAGGCGGGCGAGCACGTCTCGTACACGCTCGCGCAGGTCGACGGCGCGCTCGAGGGCCTCGACGCCGACAAGGCGAAGGACGTCGTCATCGCCTACGAGCCCGTGTGGGCGATCGGCACCGGCGAGGTCGCGACCCCGGCGGACGCCCAGGAGGTCTGCGCGGCCATCCGTGGCCGTCTCGCGGAGCTCTACGACGCCGAGCTCGCCGCCGGCGTCCGCGTCCTCTACGGCGGCTCGGTGAAGTCCTCGTCGATCGCGCAGCTCATGGCGGAGGAGGACGTCGACGGCGGCCTCGTCGGCGGTGCGTCGCTCGACCCGGAGGAGTTCTCCAAGATCGCGCGCTTCAAGCAGCACAACGCCGCGTAAGCACTCAGGAGCGGGGCCGGACCCTTGAGAGGGGGTCCGGCCCCGCTTCCCATGTCGCGTATCCTTGTGAGCGCAATCCATCATCTGGGAGAACCGTGGACATCCTCGAGACCATCCTCTGGGTCATGCTGGTCGTGACATCGCTGCTGATCATCGGCCTGGTGCTCATCCACCGCGGACGCGGCGGCGGCATCACCGACATGTTCGGTGGAGGCCTCGCGTCCGGCGTCCAGTCGTCCGCCGTCGGCGAGCGCAACCTCTCGCGCATCACGTGGGGTGTCGCTATCGCCTGGGGCGCCGTGGTCGTTCTGCTGGGGCTCGTGTCCCGGTTCTCCATCTAGGCAACGGAGGTCGCACCCATGGCAGGGGGCAACGCCATCCGAGGCTCGCGCGTCGGCGCGGGACCTATGGGAGAGGACGAGCGGGGCGAATCCGCGCCGCGTCAGGTCGTCTCGTACTACTGTGCGCGGGGTCACGTGACCTCGCCGAGCTTCGCGGTCGGTGACGACCAGGAGATCCCCGTCGAGTGGGACTGCCCACGCTGCGGGCTTCCCGGCGGTCTCGACGCGGAGAACCCGCCCGAGCCGATGCGCAACGAGCCTTACAAGACGCACCTCGCATACGTGAAGGAGCGTCGCTCGGACGACGAGGGCAAGGAGCTCCTCGACGAGGCGCTCGCTGCGCTGCGAGCCCGCCGCGGCGATCTCGCGGTCGCGGAGTAGAACGTCGCGAAGGCCGGCCACCTGCACAGGTGGCCGGCCTTCGCGCGTTCGGTGGCAGCGAAAGTGGTATCCCTTTGTCGGTTCTCGCGGCCCGTGCCATCGCAGTGGTAGGTCGTTGTCGACGCCCACGCGCGGCGGCAATGATCGACCACTGCGGCGCGCCCATCGGCCAGAAGCGACCACCATCGACCATGTGCGGTAGGCACGATGCCGCGGCACGGGAATTCGCGCGCACGCCTCCGCGTAGGGGAGAGTGGGACCCGGTTCCCCGACAAGAAGGAGAGAAGATGCAGATCGAGATCGAGTACTGCGTGCCGTGCGGCTACCTGCCCAAGGCGACCGCCGCGCAGACGCGCCTGCTGGAGGAGTTCGGCAACGCGATCGCGGGCGTGACGCTCAAGACCGGCCGCAAGGGCGTGTTCACGTTCCGTGCCGACGGCGAGGAGATCTACGCGAAGCCCGCGGAGTTCGACATCGAGGGCATCGTCGCCACCTTGCGTGAGCGGCTCCCGGAGCGCGACGGCGTGCAGCCCGAGGGCCGTGACCTGCTCATGGGCAAGCGCCACTGACCCCACCCCGCTCCTGACAGTCGCAACGGAGTTCAGCGCGACACGCCGATGGCCGGCCCCGTTTCGGGGCCGGCCATCGGCGTGTCGGTTTCAGATCCGTTGGGACTGTCGGGGAGGTCGGATCGGGTCAGACCTCCGCGACCGCCTCCGCGTCGACCAGCCACAGCGTCTCCTCCGTGCCGCGCACCGCGGCCGCTGGAAGCTCGAGGTCCCCGTGCAGCGCTCGCGCCGTGACCTCGGCCTTCGCCGCGCCCGCCGCGACCACCCAGACCCGCTTCGCGCGGCGGATGCACTCGAGCGTCAGGGACACTCGCGTGGGCGGAGGCTTGGGCGAGCCGTGGACGGCGATGACATCGGCGCCGGTGGCTGCGTAGCCCTCGTGACCCGGGAAGAGCGACGCGACGTGACCGTCCGGTCCCATCCCGAGCATCAGCACGTCCCACGCGGGAGCGCCCTCGGAGGCGATGTCCTCGGCGTACGCGAAGGCGGCCTCCTCCACGGTGGCGAAGTCCGAGGACGCGCCCATCCGGTGGATGTTCTCCTCGGGAAGCGGCAGCGCGCCCAGCATCGCCGCCTGGGCCTGGCCCTCGTTGCGGTCGGCGTCGCCCGAGGGCACGAAGCGCTCGTCGCCCCACCAGACGTGGACGCTGGTCCAGTCGATCGAGGAGGCCAGGGGAGAGCCCGCGGCGGCCGCGAGCGTGGCGATCCCCACGGTGCCGCCCGTGAGCACCACGTCCGCGCGCTCCTGAAGCGACAGGGTGTCGACCAGCGCGAGCAGCAGGCGCGCCGCGGTCGCCTCGGCGAGCGCATCGGCGTCCGCATGCACCACCACGCGACCGTTGCCGGTCACAGCGGGACCGCCGTGTCCTCGGCGAAGGCCGCGAGGACCTCGCCGTAGACCGCGTCCGCGTCGAGGCGGCGCAGCTCCTCCGCGAGCGCCTCCTCGAGGGAGCGGGCGGGCAGAGCGATCTGGTGATCCGGCTGCCCGGGCTGGCGGATGGTCGCGTTGTGGCCGTCGGGGCGCGAGATCTCGATGGACCCCGACGGGGTCTCGAGCACCACGTTCTCGAGCGCCGCGACGGAGTCGTCGTAGGTCGCCTCGATCTCGCAGCCGAGCGTGCTGCGCAGCCACGCGCCGAGCAGCAGGATGGACGGGCTGTTGGTGTCGCCGTGGAGGCGCGCAAGCGTCACCTCGGGCACCTTGACCTGGTCGAGGGCAGCGGCCATGAGCGCGCGCCAGCGCGTCAGGCGCGTCCACGCGAGGTCGGTGTCGCCCGGGCGGTAGCAGTGGGCGAGGCCCAGCAGCACGCCCGCAGGATCGTCCTCGCCCTTGGTGTCGGTGATGCGGCGCTGCGCCATGCGGCCCAGCGAGCGCTTGCCCAGGTCGGACGGCACGCCCGCGGGCCACCACACGACGATGGGCGCGTCGGGCAGCAGGAGCGGCGTCACGAGCGTGTCGTCGTGACCGATCTGATCGCCGCACGGACGCAGCACCACCACCTCGGAGGCGCCGGCGTCGCCGCCCACGCGGATCTCCGCGTCGAGCCGTGCCTCGGACGCGGTCCCAGGGGCGATGACGATGATGCGGCACGGGTGCTCGCGGGAGGCGACGTTCGCGGTGGCGATCGCCTGCTCCGCATCGGCGCCGGTCGCGTCGATCACGAGCGTCATCACGCGGGCGAGCGTGATGACTCCGCCCTCCTTGCGCGAGTCGATGAGGCGCTTGTTGATCGCGCCGGTGGTGGTGTGGGGAAGCTCGATGATCATGGGCGCCTCCAGACGCGTCCGTCGCGGGCCATCATGTCGTCGGACCCGGCGGGGCCCCACGTGCCGGAGCGGTAGGGCTCGGGCTGACCCTGGGTCTCCCAGAACGATGTGATGGGGTCGAGGATCTTCCAGGAGAGCGCAACCTCCTCCTGGCGGGGGAACAGCGGCGGGTCGCCGAGCAGCACGTCGAGGATGAGCCGCTCGTAAGCCTCCGGGGAGCTCTCGGTGAACGCGTTGCCGTACGCGAAGTCCATCGTGACATCGCGGACCTCCATGGCGGTGCCCGGCACCTTGGACCCGAAGCGCAGGGTCACGCCCTCGTCGGGCTGCACGCGGATCACCAGGGCGTTGGTGCCCACGTCGGAGCCGCTGATCTCCTGGAAGTACGGCGAGGGCGCCTTCTTGAACACCAGGGCGATCTCGGTGACGCGGCGCCCCAGGCGCTTGCCTGCGCGCAGGTAGAACGGGGTGCCCGCCCAGCGGCGGTTGGGCACGTCGAGTCGGATCGCCGCGTAGGTCTCGGTGATGGAGTCGGGGGAGATGCCGTCCTCGTCGAGGAACCCGCCCACCTGCTCGCCGCCGCGCCAGCCTGCCGCGTACTGGCCTCGCGCGGTGCCGAGCCCGAGGTCCTCGGGCAGCCGCACCGAGCGCAGCACCTTCTCCTTCTCCATGCGGAGGTCGTCGGCCTCGAAGGAGGCAGGCTCCTCCATCGCGGTGAGCGCGAAGAGCTGGAGCAGGTGGTTCTGGATCACGTCGCGCGCGGTGCCGATGCCGTCGAAGTAGCCGGCACGCGAGCCGATGCCGATGTCCTCGGCCATGGTGATCTGGACGTGGTCCACGTACTGCGAGTTCCAGATGGGCTCGAACAGCTGGTTCGCGAAGCGCACCGCCAGGAGGTTCTGGACCGTCTCCTTGCCCAGGTAGTGGTCGATGCGGAACACCGAGTCCGGCGGGAACACCTCGGACACCACGGCGTCGAGCTCCTCCGCGGACTCGAGGTTGTGGCCGAACGGCTTCTCGATCACCACGCGGCGCCACGTGTCCTCGCGCGGCGCGGACAGCCCGGACTCGCGCAGCTGGGTGACCACCTGCGGGAAGGCCGACGGCGGGATCGAGAGGTAGAAGGCGTGGTTGCCGCCCGTGCCGCGCTCACGGTCGAGCGTCTCGACGGTCTCGCGCAGGCGCGCGAAGGCCTCCGGGTCGTCGAACGTGCCCTGGACGAACCGGATGCCCTCGGACAGCTGCTGCCACGTCTCCTCGCGGAACGGGGTGCGCGCGTACTTCTTGACCGAGTCGTGCACCACCTGAGCGAAGTCCTGCTCGTCCCAGTCGCGGCGCGCGAAGCCCGTGAGGGCGAACGCCGGGGGCAGCAGGCCGCGGTTGGCGAGGTCGTACACGGCCGGCATGAGCTTCTTGCGGGCCAGGTCGCCGGTGACGCCGAACATCACCAGGCCGCAGGAGCCGGCGATGCGGGGCAGGCGACGGTCGCGGGGATCGCGCAAGGGATTGTTCACTCGAGTGACCTTCCAGGGGGGGACGTCGAAGGGGCGGCGACGATGCTTCCGCCATCCTATGGTGGCGGCGCGATGGCGGGGCGCCACCAGGTGAGACGACCCGCTCTTCCCGACAGCAGGAACGGAATCGGTTCCGACACGCCGGGGCGAGGGCCGCATCGTGCCCGATCCTGCGGCGTGTCGCCTCGAACTCCGTTGCGACTGTCAGGCTTGGGTGGGGGAGACGCAGAGGGGCCCCGCACCTTGCGGTGCGGGGCCCCTCCGAGGCGGACGATGCGTCAGCCGGCGGCCGCGATCGACTCGCGGGCCACCGCGGCGACGTTCTCCGCGTTGAAGCCGTACTTCTTGAGCAGCAGCGCACCGTCGGCGGACTCGCCGAAGTGGTCGACCGACACGGTGCGGCCGGCGTCGCCGACCACGTCGCGCCAGCCGAGCGCCGAGCCGGCCTCGACGGAGACGCGGGCCTTGAGGGCGGCGGGGATGACCGACTCGCGGTACTCGGCGTCCTGACGCGCGAAGCGCTCACGCGACGGCATCGAGACCACGCGGGCCTTGACGCCGTCGGCCGCGAGCAGCTCGCGGGCCTCGATGGCAACCGAGACCTCGGAACCCGTGGCGATGATCACCACGTCGGCGTCCTCGTCGGCGCCCGCGAGCACGTAGGCGCCCTTGAGAACGCCCTCGGTCGAGGTGCCCTCGAGGACGGGGAGGTTCTGGCGCGACAGGATGATCGCCGACGGACGGTCGGTGGTCTCGAGGATCGCCTTCCACGCGGCGGCCGTCTCGTTCGCGTCCGCGGGGCGGATCACGTCGAGGCCGGGGATCGCGCGCAGCGTCGCGATGTGCTCGATCGGCTGGTGCGTCGGGCCGTCCTCGCCGAGGCCCACCGAGTCGTGCGTCCACACGAAGGTGGTGGGGATCTGCATGAGGGCCGCGAGACGGACCGAGGCGCGCATGTAGTCGGAGAACACCAGGAAGGTGCCGCCGTACACGCGGGTGAGGCCGTGGAGCGTGATGCCGTTCATGATCGCGCCCATGCCGAACTCGCGGATGCCGAAGTGCAGCGTGCGGCCGTACCACTGGCCGTCGGGGTACGAGTGGGTGGAGCGGCGCGGGGGCAGGAAGGACGGCTCGCCGTCCATCGTGGTGTTGTTCGAGCCGGCGAGGTCGGCAGACCCGCCCCAGAGCTCGGGCAGCACCGGCGCGAGCGCGGTGAGCACCTTGCCGGACGCGGCGCGCGTCGCGACCTTGGCGCCGGGCTCGAAGGTGGGGAGCGCATCGTCCCAGCCCTCGGGGAGCGAGCGGGTGACCAGGCGCGACAGCAGCGCGGCGCGCTCGGGGTTCTCGGCCTCCCAGCGCGAGAACTGCGCGTTCCACTCGGAGTGCGCGGCCTGGCCGCGCTCCTTCACCTGGTGCATGTGGGCGAGGACCTCGGGCTCGACAGCGAAGGACTGCTCGGGGTCGAAGCCGAGCACCTCCTTGAGGCCCGCGACCTCGGCGGCGCCGAGCGCCGAGCCGTGCACGCCGCCTGAGTTCTGCTTGGTGGGCGACGGCCAGCCGATGATGGTCGACAGCGCGATGATCGAGGGCTTGCCGGTCTCGGCCTTCGCGGCCTCGATCGCGTCGAAGAGGGCCTGCGGGTCCTCCTGGTAGCCGTCCTCCTTGACCCACGAGACGGACTGCGTGTGCCAGCCGTAGGCCTCGTAGCGGCCCAGGACGTCCTCGGTGAAGGAGATGTCGGTCTCGTGCTCGATCGAGATCTTGTTGTCGTCCCAGATGACGATGAGGTTGCCCAGCTCCTGCGTGCCGGCGAGGGCCGAGGCCTCGTGCGCCACACCCTCCTGGAGGCAGCCGTCACCGGCGATGACGTACACGAAGTGGTCGAACGGCGACGTGCCCGGGGCGGCGTCGGGGTCGAGCAGGCCGCGCTCACGGCGGGCGGCCATGGCCATGCCGACGGAGGAGGCGATGCCGGTGCCCAGCGGGCCCGTGGTGATCTCGACGCCGTCGGTGTGGCCGTACTCGGGGTGGCCCGGGGTGAGCGAGCCCTCGGTGCGCAGCGCCTTGAGGTCCTCGAGGCCGAGGTTGTAGCCGGACGCGAAGAGCTGGAGGTAGAGCGTCAGCGACGAGTGGCCGGCGGACAGCACGAACCGGTCGCGGCCCAGCCAGTGCGAGTCGGACGGGTCGTGGCGCATGACGTTCTGGAACAGCAGGTACGCGGCGGGGGCCAGCGAGATCGCGGTGCCCGGGTGGCCGTTGCCGACCTTCTCGACGGCGTCGGCGGCCAGAACACGGAGGGTGTCGACGGCGCGGCGGTCCGTGTCGGTCCAGTTGATGGTCACAGGTGTCTCCCTCGACAGGTAGCGGGTACGGGGGTCAGCCTACCCGTGCCCTCCGCCTTTGTAGTACGTTCACATTTCTGTCAACGCTTGCATGGACGATGCGTCGGCGGGGCGCCGAGGCGGCGCACCGGCGCCCCGGACCTCGGTCCCGGTCGCCGCGGCTACACTGTCCGCATGCCGATCGCCACCACCGAGGCTCCTGCCGCCGCGCCCATCGCGGTACCCCGCCGGGTGGCGGCCACGGTCGGCGCGTACATCGCGCTCACCAAGCCCCGGATCATCGAGCTGCTGCTCGTCACGACCATCCCGACGATGGTCCTGGCAGCCGACGGCTGGCCGTCGCTGGGGCTCCTGCTCGGCACCCTGATCGGCGGCGCGCTGTCCGCAGGCGGCGCCCAGGTGTTCAACAGCTACCTCGATCGCGACATCGACGCGGTGATGAAGCGCACGCGACGGCGCCCGCTGGTGACCGGCGCGGCCTCGCCGCGCGGCGCGCTGGTGTTCGCGTGGGTGCTCTCGGTGGTCTCGACGCTCTGGTTCTGGCTGGTGGTCGGCTCGGCGCTCGCCGCGGTGCTCAACGTGCTCGCGATCTTCGGCTACGCGGTGGTCTACACGATGATCCTCAAGCGCCGCACCGCGCAGAACATCGTGTGGGGCGGGATCGCGGGCTGCATGCCTGTGCTCATCGGCTGGGCTGCCGTCACGCAGGAGCTCGCATGGACGCCGTTCCTGCTGTTCCTCATCATCTTCTTCTGGACCCCGCCGCACTACTGGCCGCTGTCGATGAAGTTCAAGGGCGACTACGAGCAGGCCCGCGTGCCGATGCTCCCCGTGGTCGCGCCGGTCCGCAAGGTCGCGGTCGAGATGATCGGCTACGCGGCGGCGATGGTCGCCACCAGCCTGGTGCTCGCGTGGGTCGCGAACCTCACCTGGATCTACGTCGCCGCGGCGGCAGGCGCGGGCGCCTGGTTCCTGTGGGGCTGCGTGTCGCTCTACCTGCGCTCGAGCCGGGGCGAGGAGCGTCTCAAGGAGATGCGCCTGTTCCACGCGTCGATCACCTACCTGTCGGTGGTCTTCGCCGCGGTGATGGTGGATCCCTTCATCACCGACGTCCTCGCGGTCCGCTGAGGATGCTGACGCGGCAGCGTGACGCCTACCTGGCGCACGTCGCCGTGGAGCGCGGGTTGAGCCCGAACACCGTCGCCGCGTACCGACGCGACCTCGACCGCTACGCCGCCTTCCTCCGTGCGCGGGGCCTCGACGACCTCAAGGAGGTGGCGCGAGGAGACGTCGCGGACTTCGCGCAGGCCGTGAGCTCGGGGGATGACGGCGGACGCGCCCTGGCACCCGCATCGGCCTCCCGCACCGTGGTCGCCGTGCGCGGCTGGCATCGCTTCGCGGTGCTCGAGGGATGGACCGAGGCGGACCCCTCCGCCCAGGTGAAGCCGCGCGCGATCCCCAAGCGGCTGCCCAAGGCGATCAGCATCGAGGACGTCGGGCGGATCCTGGCCCAGGCGGGGGCCGGCGACGGCCTTGCGCCGCTGCGCGACCGCGCGCTGCTCGAGCTGGTCTACGCGACCGGCGCACGCATCTCCGAGGCCGTGGGGCTCGACGTGGACGATGTCGAGCTGGTGCCCGACCAGGAGACGGTGCTGCTGCGGGGCAAGGGGCGCAAGGAGCGGATCGTGCCGGTGGGCGGCTACGCGGTGGAGGCGCTCGAGGCCTACCTGGTGCGCGCGCGGGCCGCCTACGTCCAGGCTGGAGGAGGCACCCCCGCCATGTTCCTCAACACCCGTGGCGGACGCCTGTCGCGACAGTCCGCGTGGGCCATCCTGCGGGCCGCGGCCGAGCGCGCGGGAGTCGAGGACGTCTCGCCCCACACGCTGCGCCACTCGTTCGCGACGCACCTGCTCACGGGCGGTGCGGACGTGCGCGTGGTGCAGGAGCTGCTGGGCCATGCGTCCGTGACGACCACCCAGATCTACACGCTCGTGACGCGTGACACGCTCCGCGAGGTCTATGCCGCGGCGCATCCGCGCGCCCGCTGAGGACCGTCCGTGCCGGGCGGTAAGGTTGGCGCGTGACCGACTTCCCTGCACCTGAACCCCTTCCCAGCCACGGTCCCGCGCGCGTCGTCGCGCTGTGCAACCAGAAGGGCGGGGTGGGCAAGACCACCACCTCGGTCAACCTCGCCGCGGCGCTCGCCGAGTACGGCCGCAAGGTGCTCCTCATCGACTTCGACCCGCAGGGTGCCGCCTCCGCGGGCCTCGGGATCAACGCCGATGCGCTCGACCGCACGGTCTACGACCTGCTCATGGAGACGGGCGTCGCGACCAAGGACGTCATCCTCGAGACCAAGATCCCCGGCCTCGACCTGCTGCCCGCGAACATCGACCTGTCCGCGGCGGAGGTGCAGCTGGTGGGCGAGGTCGCGCGCGAGAGCGCGCTCGCCCGTGCGCTGCGCCCCGTGCTCGACGACTACGACGCGATCCTCATCGATTGCCAGCCCTCGCTGGGGCTGCTCACCGTCAACGCGCTGGTGGCGGCCCACGGCGTGGTGATCCCGCTCGCGTCGGAGTACTTCGCGATGCGCGGCGTCAAGCTCCTGGTGGACACCATCCAGAAGGTGCAGGACCGCCTCAACACACGCCTCACCATCGATGCCATCGTGCCCACGCTGTACGACGGCCGCACGCTGCACGCCCAGGAGGTCGTGGAGCGCGTCCGGGACGCCTTCGGCGAGCGCGTCACCGACACCATGATCCACCGCACCGTGAAGTTCCCGGATGCGACGGTCGCGGCGGAGCCGATCACCACCTTCGCGCCCGCGCACGCCGGCGCCGAGGCCTACCGTCAGCTCGCGCGCGAGCTCGTGGCGCGCGGGGTCGCCGCCTAGCGTGACCGAGCAGGCCGCGCCCGAGGCCCCCCGGGGCTTCGAGGTCCACCTCGACAACTTCGAGGGACCGTTCGACCTGCTGCTGAGCCTCATCTCGAAGCATCAGCTCGAGATCACCGAGGTCTCGCTCGCGCGCGTCACGGACGAGTTCCTCGCGACCATCGCGGCGCGCGAGGGCGACTGGGACCTCTCGCAGGCCTCGGAGTTCCTGGTGGTGGCGGCGACGCTGCTCGACCTCAAGGCGGCACGGCTGCTCCCGCAGGGGGAGGTCGACGACGTCGAGGACCTCGAGCTGCTCGAGGCGCGCGACCTGCTGTTCGCGCGCCTGCTCCAGTACCGCGCGTTCAAGCAGGCCGCCGCGGCCTTCGAGACGATGCTCGCGGCGCCGCGGCGGATCCCGCGGGACGTGCCGCTCGAGCCTCAGTTCGCGATGCTCCTGCCGGAGCTCGTGTGGACGGTGACACCCGAGATGCTCGCGCAGCTCGCGGCGCATGCGCTGCAGCCCAAGGCGGTGCCCACCGTGAGCATCGCCCACCTGCACAACCCTGCGGTCAGCGTGCGCGAGCAGGCGGTGGTCATCACCACGCGCCTCCAGCGCGAGGGCGCGGTGAGCTTCCGCTCGCTGGTGCACGATGCGGGGCACGTCAGCGTGGTCGTCGCCCGCTTCCTGGCGCTGCTCGAGCTGTTCCGGGAGGCCGTGGTCGCCTTCGACCAGGTACGCTCCCTCGGCGAGCTGACGGTCCGGTGGACCGGCGGCGACTCCGCGGTCGAGGTGTCCGCGGAGTTCGACGAGGACGATGCCATGGGCGTGGCCACGCAGGCCGCCGGCATCGGTACCGAGGACGGGGAGACGGTGTGAACGACGTGACGCTGCGCGGGGCGCTCGAGGCGGTGCTGATGGTGGTGGACGAGCCCGTCCCCGCCGCCGAGCTCGCCGCGGCCCTCGAGGTGCCGCTGGGCGAGGTCGAGGCCGCGATCGAGGCGCTCCGCGACGAGTACGCGGACCCCGACGCGCCGCGCGGCTTCGAGCTGCGCGAGGTCGACGGCGGCTGGCGCATCTACTCGTCGCGGCTGTTCGCCGACGTGGTGGGCCGGTTCATCGTGGACGGCCAGTCCGCACGCCTGTCCCAGGCGGCGCTCGAGACGCTCGCGGTGGTCGCCTACCGCCAGCCCGTCACGCGCGGGCAGGTCTCGCAGGTCCGCGGCGTCAACGTGGACTCCGTGATGAAGACGCTCGCGGCGCGCGGCCTGGTCACCGAGGTGGGCGAGCTCGGGGGAGCGGTGCTCTACGGCACCTCCACCGAGTTCCTCGAGCGCATGGGCATGTCCACGCTCGACGACCTCCCGCCGCTCGCGCCATACCTGCCCGACCTGGCCGACATCGATGGGGAGGGCCGCTGATGTCCGAGCTCGAGATCCACCGTCCCGAGGGCACCCGCCTCCAGAAGGTGCTCGCCGCGGCGGGCGTCGGCTCGCGCCGCAAGTGCGAGGAGCTCATCGAGCGCGGCCGTGTCACGGTCAACGGCGAGGTGGTCGACCAGCTGGGCGTGCGCGTCAACCCCGACGAGGTGGTGATCGCCGTCGACGGCGAGCGGATCTCCGTCGACGCCGGTCACGTCACCGTGGTGCTCAACAAGCCGTGGGGCGTGGTGTCGACCATGAGCGACCCGCAGGGCCGCCCCGCGCTCGACCAGTTCGTGAGCCAGTACCAGGAGCGGCTGTTCCATGTGGGCCGCCTCGACGCGGAGACCACGGGTCTGCTGCTGCTCACCAACGACGGGGAGCTCGCCAACCGTCTCGCGCACCCGACCCACGGCGTGTCCAAGGTGTACGTCGCCAAGGTCAGGGGCCGCGTCTCCAAGCACCTGCCCACGCAGCTGAAGCAGGGGGTCGAGCTCGACGACGGCCCCGTGCGCGCGACCGCGTGCACGGTGCTCGACGTCGCGAGCGACTCGTCGCTGGTGCAGGTCGAGCTCCACGAGGGCCGCAACCGCATCGTCCGCCGCATGCTCGACAAGGTCGGCCACCCGGTCCTCGAGCTGGTGCGCACGCAGTTCGGCCCCATCCGGCTGGGCACCATGGCGCCGGGGGAGGTCCGCGAGCTGTCGCCCGGCGAGGTCGGGCGGCTCATGGACATCGCCGGGCTGTAGCCCGCGCCCCGACCGATACGATGTGGCCATGACAATCCGTGCGATCCGTGGCGCCATCACCCTGGACCGCGACGAGAAGGACCACCTGCACGCGCGCACCATCGAGCTCGTCGAGGCGATGATGGCGGACAACGCGCTCCACACGGACGACCTCATCTCCGTGATCTTCACGTGCACCCCGGACATCGTGAGCGACTTCCCGGCCGCCGCCGCGCGCACGCTCGGCTTCGGCGCGGTGCCGCTCATGTGCGCCCAGGAGATGGCCGTCCCGCACGCGTTGCCGCTCGTGGTGCGCGTCATGATGCACGCGCACCTCGACCGTCCTCGCGACGAGATCTCGCACGTGTACCTGCGCGACGCCGTGCGCCTGCGCCGCGACCTCGCGCAGTAGGAGCGTCATGTCACCCCGCACGCACATCATCGGTGCCGGCCTCATCGGGGCGAGCATCGGTCTCGGCCTCAGCGCCGAGGGCTGGACCGTCACCATCGAGGACAACGACGCCGAGGCGCAGGCCCTGGCGCGCTCCATCGGTGCGGGAGCGGCGCCCTCCGAGGACGCGCCGGAGCTCGTGATCGTCGCCGTCCCGCCGTCGGCCGCACCCGCCGTGGTCGCGGCCGCGCTCGGCCGCTACCCCGACGCCGTGGTCACCGACGTCGCGAGCGTGAAGGCGCCCATCGCCGCCGCGGCCGCCGCGACCGAGGCATCGTCCCGCTACGTCGGCTCCCACCCGATGGCCGGCCGCGAGGTCTCCGGCGGCCTCGGGGCCCAGGGTGACCTGTTCAAGGCGCGCCCGTGGGTGCTGTGCCCCAACGGCGCCTCCTCCGAGGCGCTGGCGATGGTCGCCTCGGTGCCCGCCGCGCTGCAGTGCGACGTGGTGACCATGGAGGCCGCGGCGCACGATGCCGCGGTCGCGCGCGTGTCCCACGCGCCGCAGGTCGCGGCCTCCGCCGTCGCGGCGGCGCTGGGCATCCTGTCCGCGGACGACGTCGCCCTCGCGGGCCAGGGCCTGCGCGACGTCACCCGCATCGCGGCATCCCTGCCCGGCATGTGGGCCGACATCGCGCGCATGAACCGCGCGCACCTGATCGAGACGCTCGACCACATCATCGCGGACCTCGAGGAGGTGAGGGAGGCTGACGATATCGGCGAGGCCCTCACGGACCTCATCGACCGCGGTCGCTACGAGGTCGCGCGCATCCCCGGCAAGCACGGCGGGGCCACGCGCGACTGGACGCCGGTCACCGTCATCGTCCCCGACACCCCCGGCCAGCTCCTGCGCCTCCTCCAGGACACCGCAGAGGTCGACGTGAACGTCGAGGACATCTCCATCGAGCACTCGCCGCGGCAGCCGGTGGGTCTGACAACGCTCTACGTGCTGCCCTCGAGCGCGGGCGACCTGGTCGCCGCGCTCGAACGGCAGGGTTGGGAGATCGCTGCATCATGACCGGAATCTCGATCGCGATCGACGGCCCTGCGGGGACCGGCAAGTCGACGGTGGCCCGCGAGGTCGCCCAGCGGCTCAAGCTCGCGTACTTCGACACGGGCGCGACGTACCGCGTCGCGACGCTGTGGTGCATGCGCGAGGGCGTGGACCTCGCGCAGGAGTCCGACGTCGCCGCGCTGGTGGAGACCATGAACGTCGCGCTGGTGCTCGACCCGCGCAACCCGCGCGTGGTGCTCGAGGACGAGGACGTGAGCTCGCTCATCCGCTCCGACGCCGTCGCGCTCACGGTGTCCAAGGTGGCCACCAACCTCGAGGCGCGCGCCGCGCTCGGACAGTGGCAGCGCGACGTCATCGCGTCCGAGCTCGAGGGCGGCCTGTCCGAGGGCCGCGGCATCGTGTCCGAGGGCCGCGACATCACCACCGTGATCGCGCCCGACGCGGACGTGAGGATCCTCATGACGGCCGACGAGGAGATCCGGGTCGCGCGGCGCGCGGGCGAGGGCGCCGACCTTGCGACGGTGCGCGAGGCGGTGCTCGGACGCGACAAGAAGGACGCGACCGTGGTGCAGTTCCACACGGCCGCCGACGGCGTCCACACGCTCGACACGTCGGAGCTCACCATCGAGGAGGCCGTGCAGGCCGTGCTCGACCTGGTGGCCGAGGTGCAGGGCGAGGAGCCGGGCGCGTCGTCCATCGAGGCCGTTCCCGAAGAGCCCGCCGAGTGAGCGCATCCGTCCCGAGCCGGTGGGGGCCGCGCTGGTCCCGCTGGGTGGGTCGGTTCCTCGCGCGCATCCTGTGGCGCACCGAGGTGCGGGGGCGCGCGAACGTGCCGCGGCACGGCGCCGCCATCGTCGTCTGCAACCACGTGGGCCTCATCGACGGACCGGTGGTGCACGGCGTGATCCCGCGCGGCTCCCACTTCCTCATCCGCAAGGGCATGATGACGGGACCGTTGGGAGCGATCCTGCGCGCCGCGCAGCAGATCACCGTCGAGGGCTCCGGGCGCGACGCGCTCGCCCAGGGCCTCGCGGTGCTGCGCCGCGGCGACGTCATCGGCGTGTTCCCCGAGGGCACGCGAGGAGCCGGGACCGCGGAGGCGGTCCACGGCGGCGCGGCCTGGCTGGCCATCCAGTCGGGGGCGCCCGTGGTGCCCACCGCGATCATCGGATCGCGCCGCACGGGCGAGTCCGTGAACGTGTGGCCGAAGCCGGGCCGCCGCCTGCTGGTGGCCTTCGGGGAGCCCATGGTGCTCACCCCTCCGGACGATGTGCGGGGCGGCCGCGCGAAGCAGGCGTGGGCGGCCGAGAGGCTCGCCGAGGCGCTTCGCGACCAGGTGGCCCGTACCCTTGACACGACAGACCTCGAGCTTCCGCTCGACGACCCGCGCGGTTCCGCGCGCGAAGAGAAGGACCCCGCATGACTGACGAGCTTCCCGCGCCCCACGAGTCGGACGCGCCCGAGTCGCTCGACGAGATCCGCGAGGCCGCGCTCCGCGCCGGCCTCGACGCCTACGACCTGAGCCCCGAGGACCTCGCCGACCTCGCCGGCGAGCCCGAGCCGCTCACCGAGGAGGCGCTGCCGGTCCTCGCGATCATCGGCCGCCCGAACGTGGGCAAGTCGACCCTGGTCAACCGCATCATCGGCAAGCGCCTCGCCGTGGTCGAGGACAAGCCCGGCGTCACACGCGACCGCGTCGCGTACCGCGCCGAGTGGGCCGGTCGGGACTTCACGCTGCTCGACACGGGCGGCTGGGAGAAGAACGTCACCGGCATCGACCTCTCCGTGGCGCAGGCCGCGGAGGCCGCGATCGAGATGGCGGACGCCGTCCTGTTCGTGGTGGACGCCATGGTCGGAGCGACGGCCACCGACGAGCAGGTGGTGCGGCTGCTGCGCAAGGCCGACAAGCCCGTGGTGCTCGCCGCCAACAAGGTGGACGGCCCCCAGGGCGAGCTCGAGGCGGCGGCGCTGTGGAACCTGGGGCTCGGCGAGCCGTACCCCGTGTCCGCGCTGCACGGCCGCGGCACGGGCGACCTGCTGGACGCCGCGATGGCGATCCTGCCCACCGAGATGCACCAGGTGGAGGTCGACGAGGACGCGCCGCGACGCATCGCGCTCGTGGGGCGCCCGAACGTCGGCAAGTCCTCGCTGCTCAACAAGCTCGCGGGCACGGAGCGCGCGGTGGTCAACGAGCTCGCCGGCACCACGCGCGACCCGGTCGACGAGCAGGTCGAGATCGGCGGACGCCCCTGGACGCTCGTGGACACCGCGGGCATCCGTCGCCGCGTGCACATGACCAAGGGCGCAGACTTCTACGCCTCGCTGCGTACGCAGACCGCGATCGAGCGCGCCGAGGTGGGCGTGGTGCTGCTCGACGCGTCGACGCCGCTCACCGATCAGGACCTGCGCGTGGTGCAGCAGGTGGTCGATGCGGGCCGCGCGATGATCTTCGTGTTCAACAAGTGGGACCTGGTGGGCGAGGACGAGCGCTTCCTGCTCGAGCGGTCCATCGAGAAGGACATGGTCCAGCACACGTGGGTGCCGCGCGTGAACCTGTCCGCCATGACGGGCTGGCACACCAACCGGCTGCTGCCCGCGCTCGAGCTGGTGCTGTCGAGCTGGGACCAGCGCATCTCCACCGGTCGCCTCAACTCGTTCCTGGGCGAGCTGGTCGCGGAGCACCCGCACCCGGTGCGCGGTGGCAAGCAGCCCAAGATCCTCTTCGCGACGCAGGCCGCGACGCGCCCGCCGCGGTTCGTGATCTTCGCCTCGGGCTTCCTCGAGCCGCAGTACCGCCGGTTCATCGAGCGTCGCCTGCGCGAGAACTTCGGCTTCGAGGGCACGCCCATCCAGATCTCGGTGCGCGTGCGCGAGAAGCGCGGGGCCAAGCGCAAGTAGCCGCGGACGGCCCGTCAGGCGGTGGCGTCGAGATCGCCGCGCGCATAGGCGATCTCGACCAGGTCCTCGAGCACCTCGAGGTCGACCCGGTCGAGCCGCCTGACGTACACGCAGCCCTTGCCCTCGGTGATCTCGCCGAGGGCGGGGAGCAGCCCGGCGCCCTCGGGCGTGTCCTTGAGCCCGTAGAACACCAGCTGCGCCTTGCGCGGGGAGAAGCCCACCTTCATCCAGTCGCCCTCACGCCCGCTCGCGTAGCGGTAGTGCAGGGTGCCCCAGCCGATGATCGACGGTCCCCACATCACGGGCTCGGTCCCGGTGGCGGCGGAGACGAGCGCCACCACCCGCCGGGCCTCGGCCCTCCGTCGCTCGGGTTCGACCGCGGCGAGGAAGGCCTCCACAGGGACGTCGGTCGGGACCGTGGCGTTCATCGGTCGAACCAGGACCACATGCCGCGCGCGACCAGCACCTCCTTGAGGAGGTCGGCACGGTCCGACACGATGCCGTCGACGCCCGCATCGATGAGCGACTCCATCTCCTCGCGTCGGTTGACGGTCCACACGTGCACCGCACGCCCGGCGTCATGCGCGAGGCGGATGTGGCGCTGCGTGAGCACGGGCAGCATGCCCACGCGCCACGGGATCTGCAGCGCGTCCACGCCGCGCAGGGACCGCAGCGTGCCCAGGCCCAGCAGACCGCCCGCGAAGAACCGCGCAGCCTCGGAGGTGCCGGCCGACGTCGCGACCGGGCGGCTCAGGCGCGCGAGCGTGGCCTCGCGCCGCTGCACCGAGAACGAGGCGACGCAGACGCGGTCGTGCGCGCCCGTGCGCTCGATCGCCTCGGCCACGGGGACGATGCCCGACTCGCCCTTGACGTCGATGTTCACGCGGACGCCGGGCCAGGTGCCGAGCACGTCCTCGAGCAGGGGCACGGGCTCGACTCCGCCGATGCGTGCGTGCCGGACCCGCTCCCAGGGCAGGTCCGCCACGTCGCCGGCGGAGTCCGTCGTCCTGTCGAGCGAGGAGTCGTGGAGCGCGACCGCGACGCCGTCGGCGGTGCCGTGCGCATCGGTCTCGAGGTAGCGGAAGCCCAGGTCGACGGCGGACTGGAACGCCGCCATCGAGTTCTCGAGGCCGTCGCGCGAGAACCCCCGATGCGCGAGCGCGGCGAACGGCGCGTCGAGGTACGGGTGGGATGTGCGGGCCGCGGTCATGCGATCACCTCCGGCAACCAGGATGCGACGGCGGCGAGGTACGCCGCACGGGGAACAGGGGAGGACAGCGAGAGCTCGTGTACCCCGCCCGTGATGACGGCCTCGCGCACCCGGGGCCCCAGGCGCGGCGCGAGCCGCGCGATCGCGTCCACGTCGACCACCGTGTCCTGGAGCCCGATCTGCGGGTTGTCGGGGGAGTCGGGTCCCGTGGAGTGGGAACGCGCCACCAGCACGGGGACCGCGATGGAGAGCCCCCGTGCCACGCGCGACTGCGCGTCGAGCACGGCCGCGAGCCACGCCGCGCGGACCGGGACACCTGCGGGGTTCTTCCACGCGACGTCGAAGCCCCATGCTCCGCCGGCGTCGGTGAGCAGATGCGCGGCGTAGTGCGACGGGGCGTCGTGCAGGACCATCCGCGGCCTCGCGCGGGCCAGCAGCGGCACGGCGCGCAGCCCGATGCGCTCGGCGCGGGTGCCCGCGCGGGCGAAGTAGGGGCCGTCGAGGATCAGCCCCGCGAGCCCGGGGTGAGGGCGTGCGGAGGCCCAGACGGCGGCCGCGAGCCCGCCGTTGGAATGCGCGTGCACCACGAGCGGGAGGCCGGGACGCTCGGCCGCGATCGCGTCGGCAGCCGCCGCGATGTCGTCGCCCAGCTCGTCGATGCTCGCGATGAGGTGCGGCACGTCGCCCTCCTTGAGCGACCGACCGGCGCGGCGCATGTCGACCGCGTGGAACGCCAGGCCCTGCTCCTCGAAGAAGCGGGCGAGGTGGGCCTGGAAGAAGTAGTCGTTGTAGCCGTGGACGTGGAGCACGGCCCCGCGCGGCGCAGCCGGGGGAGCGGCTGACCGCACCAGCGTCGCCGGGCCCAGGGGGCGGGCCTCGAACCCGGCGAGCGCATCGTCCTCCCAGGTCGCGTTCGGGTCCATGCCTCCGATCGTGCCACCTCGGCGGCCTCTGTTCATCCTTCGTTCGCGTGTTGGTCGCGCATCCTTCACGCGAGCCGGGCACTCTTGGCGCATGACTTCCGAGACGACGATGTCGCCGGAGCCCGCCGTCGAGGAACCCCGGGTCCCTCGCGGCCGGGTCTTCGCGTGGGCGCTGTGGGACTGGGCGACCCAGCCCTACAACTCCGTGATCATCACGTTCGTGTTCGCCGCGCTCTACCTGGTCTCGGACTCCTTCATGGATCCCGCGATCGCGGCGCTGGGCGAGGACGACCCGGCCTACGAGGCGGCGAAGGCCGACCTGTCGGGATCCTTCGGCCTCGCGATGACGCTCGCGGCGGTGGTGATCGCGGTGCTCGCCCCGGTCATCGGGCAGCGTGCCGACACGTCGGGACGGCGCAAGCGCTGGCTCGCGTGGTGCACCACCCTGCTCGTCGTGTGCATGGCCGGCCTCTACTTCGTGCAGGCGGCGCCCGCGTACTTCGTGGTCGGTGCCGGGCTCATCGCCGTCGGCTCGATCTTCTCCGAGATCGGGGGCGTGCACTACAACGCCCTCATCACGCAGGTGACCACGCCGCGGACCATGGGCCGGGTCTCGGGTCTCGGGTGGGGCTTCGGGTACACCGGCGGCATCGTCGCGCTGGTCCTGGTGGTGGTGATCACCGAGCTCGACTGGTTCGGCATGGACACCTCCAACGGCATGGCCTACCGCCTCATCGCGGTGGGATGCGCGGTCTGGACGCTCGCGTTCGCGTGGCCGCTGTTCCGCTACGTGCCTGAGGCGCCGGGCACCGGGAGGGCGCCGGTGTCCTTCCTGGGCGGCTACGTACGGCTCTGGCACGACCTGGTGCGCCTGTGGCGCGAGGAGCGCCACACGCTGTGGTTCCTGCTGTCGAGCGCGGTGTACCGCGATGGGCTGGCGGGCGTCTTCACCTTCGGTGCGATCATCGCCTCGGTCGCCTACGGCTTCTCGGAGAGCCAGGTGCTGTACTTCGGTGTCGCGGCCAACCTGGTCGCGGGTGTGGCGACCATGGCATCCGGCCTGATCGACGACCGCTTCGGCCCGCGCCGCCTCATCCTCTGGTCCCTGGGCGGCATGGTGGTCGCAGGGCTGGTGGTCGCGTTCCTCGAGCCGCTCGGCCCCGTGGTGTTCTGGATCGCGGGGCTCACGCTGTGCCTGTTCGTGGGTCCCGTGCAGTCCGCCTCGCGCTCCCTGCTCGCGCGCATCAGCCCGCCGGGGAAGCAGGGCGAGATCTTCGGTCTCTACGCGACCACCGGGCGAGCGGTCTCGTTCCTCGCTCCGGCCATGTGGTGGGTCGCGATCACGTTGACGCACGAGACCATCTGGGGCGTGCTCGGCATCGTCGCGGTGGTCCTCGCCGGCTTCGTCAGCATGCTCTTCGTCAAGGTCCCCACGCGCTGACGGGCCCGGCCCTCAGCCGAGCGGCGCCTCGATGGGGCCGGAACCCCGCGCGTTGTAGACGGTCGAGGTGGACTCTCCGTACGCGCGGTAGACGGCGAGCGCCTGGTCACGGAGCACGTCCGTGGTGACCGCGATCCCGCGGGCCTCGAACTGCGCGGCCCAGTCCGCGACCACGGGGCCCTCGTCGAAGCGGGTGAGCTGCTCGAGCTCGGGCCCCTCTCCCGCGACGACCAGGTGCTTGACGCCCGACCACAGGGTGGCGCCGTAGCACTGCACGCACGGCCTCCAGTTCACCACGAGCGCGAGGTCGTGATCAGCACCCAGGTCCCACGAGCCGAGCCGCTGCTGGGCGAGCGCAAGCGCGACCACCTCGGCATGGCCCGCGCTGATGCCCGTTCCCAGCACCACGTTGACGCCGACGGACACGAGCCGGCCCGTGCTCGCCTCGACCACGATCGCGGCGAAGGGCCCGCCGCCGCCCTCCCGCCAGTTGCGGTCCGCGAGACGATGCACGAGCGCCATCTGGTCCTCGGGCGTCGCGAGCACATCGGGGAGCGCCGGGAGCTCCGCGACGAGCCACGAGGGCAGGGTGAGGGTCACGCTGGTCGCGAGGCCGTCGGCCATCGAACCTCCTGGGAGATGCGGGGAGCGGGGGAGGGGTGGGGTCAGTCGGCGGTCTTGCCCGAGATGATCTCATCCCACGTGGGGTGGCGCGGGGCCTCGTCCTCGGCGGGAGCCTCGGGGGCGTGCGAGGTCGGGACGCCGTCGGTGCGCGGCTCGCGCGCGGGCGCGGGCGCGGGCACAGGCGGCTCGTATACCGGCACGTCGCCCGATGTGGGCCCCCACGGGGGCACCAGCACCGGAGGCTGCTCGGGCTCGAACGCGGGCTCGGGGCGCCCCGCGGCCGGGGGCAAGGACGATGCCGGCGCGGGCTCCTCCTCGAGCGGAGCGAGGGTGGGCGTGACCATGCGCGGGGGCGCCGCGGGGGTCTCCGCGATCGGCTCCTGGATCGCCATGAGGAAGGGCTGGGTGGCCTCGGGGTCGAAGGCGGGCTCGAGCTCCGGCTCCGCCGCGGGCGCCTCCTCAGGCGCCTCGCCCAGCACGGTCTGGACCACGGTGCGCAGCGCCTCGGCGAGCACCTCGACCGGCAGCGCGAGGGCGCCGGCGGCGGGCGCGGTCGGCGGCACACGGACCAGGCCGCTCGGCACGCCCCACTCGGCCAGCTCGCGCTGGAGCACGTAGAACACATGGTTGGCGAGCCCGCCGCCCGCGTTCACGGACAGCCGCGCCGGCAGCCCGCGCGCGGCGAGCGCGTCCACGATCTCCCGCGCAGGCAGCGTGGTCCACAGGCCCGCGGGGGCGCCGGCGACCACGGGGGAGTCGATCGGCTGCGCACCATGCGCGTCGGGGACCGGGGCATCGTCGAGGTTCACCGCGAGCCGCTCGACCGTGATCGCCGTCGCGTCCGGGTCCGTCGCGATCACCAGCACCGCGTCCGGAAGATGCTTGGCGACCGAGGCGCGCAGGCGGCGCGACGACTCGGTGTAGGCCGGGATGAGGTCCCGCGCGACGATCTCGGCGGACCCCTGCCACGTCTCCGCCAGGATGCGGGACGCATCGGCGGCCCCGTCGCCCATGGTACTCGGCAGCGGTTCGAACGCGGTGATGAGGACACGAGCCATGCCACTAGCGTAGGCGTTGGAGCTGCGCATGCCTGCCTGGGCCCAAGGTCCTGAGGCGCCGGTGAGACGTTGTGGGGTTCCCCACACTCGTGGAAACGCGCACGCCCGCGCGCCTACGGTGTGCTCCATGATCGACCCGACGAGCGTGCGAGTGGCACTCGGCGTCGTCGTGGCGCTGTCCCTCATCCACACGCTCGGGTCGGTGGCCCGAGCCTGGTCCTCCGCGGCGCCGCGGTGGTGGGGCGCGACGATGATCCTCACCATCGGCAGCCTGCTGTTCGACCTGGGCAACGGCACGTCGCTGCAGTGGCTGCTGGTGCCGCTCGGCAACGGCGTCGGCGTCGCGGCCGTCCTGTGCGTCCTCAACGCGACCCGCGCGATCCGGGGGCTGGCGCTGCCGTGGTTCCCCGAGGCCTTCATGATCGCCGGCACCATCGCCGCGGCAGCGGTCGACAGCCCCGGCACGGACGAGTGGGCCGGCTCGGCCTTCATGTACACGATGCTCGCGGGCGTCTACAGCACCATCGCGGTCGAGATGCGGCTCGAGCGCCGCCGTCGCGCGCCGCGTGGCGCCGCGGACACGAGGGTCGAGCGGCGCTCCTACGCCGCGTTCTCCGGTGCCGGTGCGGTGCTCGGTCTCGTCTACGTCGCGCGGTGGATCGACCTCACCCTCGAGGGGCCGGAGGACGGAGCCTTCGGGACCTCGCTCGGCGTCGCCGCGACGGCGCTGGTGCAGATCGCAGTGGTCGCCACGGTCACCTACGCGATGGCGGCGCTCGGCGAGAGCCGTCGACGCGAGGAGCTGGTGAGGCGCGCCACCACCGACGACCTCACCGGCGTGCTCTCGCGCGCCGAGCTGATGGAGCGGATCCACGACGGCGTCGCGGATGCGCGGACCGCCCCGAGCGTCCTCATCGCGTGCGACCTCGACCACTTCAAGGAGCTCAACGACAGCTGGGGCCACGCCGCGGGCGACCGCGCGCTCATCGCCTTCACCGAGGCGTGGCGCTCGGTGCTCGCGCCCGGCGACCTCTTCGGCAGGCTCGGTGGAGACGAGTTCCTGGCGCTGCTGCGCGACGTCGACATCGACGGCGCCCGCGCCCGGATCGCGTCGGTGGCGCCCCGGCTCGAGGATGCCGCGGCTGAGCACGTGACGCTCCCGCCCACCGTCAGCTACGGCATCGCCGTGGTGGAGCCGGAGACGAGCGTCACGGTGCTGGTCGGGCGCGCCGACATGGCGCTGTACGAGGCGAAGGCCGCCAGGGGCGGCGCCGTGCGCGCCCATGGCCGCGACCCTCAGGCGCACGAGGCCGCGTCGTGATCGACGAGCTGAGCATGAGGATCTCGCTCGCCGTGCTGGTCCTCCTGGCGATGGTCTACACCGGGTTGGTCGCGAGGCGCGATGGCCGCGGCTCGGTCGCGGCGACGTGGCTCGGGTCGCTCATCGCGTTCACCGTCGGGACCGGGCTCTACGTGGCCGACGGCACCCCTCTCCAGGCGTACACGGCGCCGTTCGCCAACATGGCCGCGGTGGCGGGTGGATGCCTGATGATCGCGACGGCGCGGCGCATCCGTGGGGTGGCGCTGCCCTGGTGGCTGTTCGCGACCGTGGTGGCCGGTGCGGGCGGCTCGACGCTGCTGGAGGACCCGTCCGCGAACGCGTGGGCGGGAGGGGCGTACATGCTCATCGCGCTCGGCGCCTGCGCGGGGGCGACGGCGTTCGAGCTGTGGCAGCACGACGGCCGCCTGGGGCGGGGCGAGGTGCGGGTGATGGCGGTGGTGGCCTCCGTCCTCACCGTCTTCTACACGGTCCGCTGGGTGCTCTACATCCTCCAAGGACCCGAGAGCGCGGCGTTCGCCACGATCGCCGGCAGCGGGGTGACGGCGCTGATCCAGATGGTGTCGATCGCGACGGTCACCCAGGCGGTGAGCCAGCTCGCTCACGTGCACTCGCGCGCCGACCTCGAGCGACGCGCCATCACCGACGACCTCACCGGTGTGCTCAACCGGGGCGAGCTCTTCCTGCGGGCCGAGCGCGCCGTGCTGCGGTGGGACCCGTCGCAGCGGCTCGTTATCGCGATCGCGGACCTCGACCGCTTCAAGTCGGTCAACGACTCCCGGGGACATGCCGAGGGCGACCGCGCGCTCGTCGAGTTCACGCGCGCGTGGCGTGAGGTGCTGGGGCCCGACGACATCCTCGGACGCATGGGTGGCGACGAGTTCGTCATCGTCATGCGCGACGTCGAGATCGCGGAGGCGGTCGCCCGCGCCCGCGCGGTGACGCGGACGTTCGGGGAGACCTGCGCCGCCGACTGCGGCGCGACGCCCACCGCGAGCCACGGGCTCGCGGCGGCCGAGGACGGCCTGGGGCTCGCGATCCTCATGGCGCGCGCGGACGAGGCCCTCTACGAGGCCAAGCGCGCCGGACGCAACACCGAGCATGTGTACCGCGCGCCGCGGCGCGTGGACGATGAGGTGACCCAGGCCACCTGACGGCGGGGTGTGTCAGTCCTCGACGGCGACCTCGGTGCCGTCGACCGTGCGGATCAGGCCTCGTGCGCGCAGGTCCCTGATGTACCGCGCCTGACCGCGTTCGCCGCGTCCCCGGAACAACGGCATGAGCCGCGGCAGCGCGCCGGGGGCAAGCATGGCGGCGCGCACCAGCCACGACTCGGATGGGCGGGGGTACGCCTCGAGACGGGGCCGGTCCAGCAGCCCCATCATGGTGGCCGCGACGTGCTGCGGCGACTGCGGCGGGTCCTGGAACTGCAACGAGTTGCCGCCGTCGAGCGCCTCCTGGCGGAGCATCCGCGTGTCGGTCGCCGAGGGCAGCACCGCGCTCATGGTGATCCCCTTGTCGCGCATGTCGAGGGCGATCGAGAGCATCGCTCCGCGGAGGCCGAACTTGCTCGCGGTGTAGATCGGAGTCTCTCCGAGGGGGAAGATCCCGCCGAGCGAGACCGTGGTGATGACGCGAGGATCTGACGCCGCGCGGAGCAGCGGCACCGCGAGCCGGGTGAGCACCAGAGGCGCGGTGAGGTTCACGGCGAGCTCGCGCTCGATGCTCTCCACGCTGCGCTCGTCGAAGCGCGCCGCGCTGGTCATGCCCGCGTTGTTGACCAGGACGTCGATGCGGCCGTGGCGGTCCCCGATGCGGGCGACGATGGCCTCCGCCTGCTCTCGGTCCGTGAGGTCGCCGACCTCCGCGCCGTGGCGCGCGGCGCCGCCCGGGAGGGCATCGACGGCGGCGTGTGCCGCATCGTCCCTCAGGTCGACCACCACGATCCGTGCGCCGCGCGCGACGGCGGCCGCGCTGAACGCGCGCCCGATCCCGCCGGCGCCGCCGGTGACCACCACGATGCGGTCGGTGAGGTCGTACGGCGTGCGGCTCACGGGATGCTCCAGCCCATGCGCCTGGCGGTGCGGTGGAGGTAGCGGGTGAGCGCGGTCGACTCGACGTATCCGGCGTGGCGAGGCGAGTCCACGAAACGGATGCCGCGCGTGAGGTCGGGTGCGTCGGCCGCGATCAGCCGCTCGAACTCGATCCACCGGTCCGGGCGCTGCGCGCGGTCCTCGATGTGCTGCGCGATCATGGTCGCGAGCTGCTCCATGAGCACGTACGAGGCCCCGTTGGTCTCGACGAAGCCGAGGCCGTACAGCCCTGCGTGGCGCGAGAAGGCGGTGAGGTAGAGGTCGGGGTGGGCGTCGTGGCCCAGGAGGTCCTGCGCGTAGGGCACCTCGTGGCGGTAACCGGTGGCCAGGAGGATGAGGTCGACGTCCTCGGTGGAGCCGTCCGTGAAGGTGACGGTGGTGCCGTCGGTGGTGGCGATGGCCGGGCGCGCCGTGATGTCGCCGTGGCCCAGATGGTGCAGCAGCTGGGTGTTCATGAGCGGATGGCTCTCGAAGACCTTGTGGTCGGGCTTGGGCAGGCCCAGGCGCGTGACATCTCCGTTGAGGACGCGGAGCATGGCCCCGAAGACGCGCTGCTCGAGCCACATGGGGAGCGTGGGACCCCCGTCGGCGAAGACGTCGGACGGCATCCCGAAGACGTGCTTGGGGATGAAGTGGTAGCCGCGGCGCAGGCTGATCGCGGCGTGGTCGGCGGTGCGCGCCGCGTCGCACGCGATGTCCGCGCCGGAGTTGCCGGCGCCCACGATCAGGACGCTTCTGCCTTCGAGTTCTTTCGCGCTGCGGTAGGTCATGGTGTGGCGGACCTCGCCGGTGTAGGTGCCGGGGAGCGTGGGGATGTTCGGGATCCACTGCGCGCCGGACGCGATGATGACCTGGGCGTGCTCGGTGGCGCGACCGCCCTCGCGCGTGACGCGGTAGCTGTCGCCGGTCCGCTCGACCTTGGCTGCCGCCGTGCTGAACTCGATTCCCTCGGCCAGGTTGTGCGCGGCCGCGAAGGCGCGCAGGTACGCGAGGATCTGGCGGTGGTTCGGGTAGTCGGGGTAGTCGTCCGGCATGGGGAAGCTGGGGAAGCCCGAGAGGGTCCTCGACGAGATGAAGTGGGCCGACTCGTACATCGGGCTGCCGGGGGCGTCGATGTCCCAGACCCCGCCGATGCCTCGGTTGCGTTCGAGGTGGGTGTAGGGCAGGCCGCGCTGCTTGAGCGCGTACGCGGCGGCCAGGCCCGCGGGGCCCGCGCCGATGATGGCGGTGTCGAGCACGTGTCTCCTCGTCGTTGAGCAGTGGCACGAGACTAGGGGAGACGAGGGACGATGCGGAAGCGGCTCGGCCTTCTGGGCTGAACGGGGCTGACCAAGTTATGCGTCATCTTCTGCGACTTGGCGCCGAAAGTGGTCTTGGAGGCCTCCGGATTCCGATATAGTTATCGGGCTGTCACGGGCTGTGGCGCAGCTTGGTAGCGCACTTGACTGGGGGTCAAGGGGTCGCAGGTTCAAATCCTGTCAGCCCGACGTGTAGCAAGCGGAAAGTCCTGGTAACTCACGGGTTGCCAGGACTTTTTGCATGGAGTGACATGACCCGGTCATCATTTACTCATCTTTGTGACGATCACGCTCGTCCTACTGGGATGACAGTCAGCCTGGCTGCATGACTCCATGGCCGACAGCAGACGGCAGCGCACCGCGATCCCATCCCGCCGGACGACCTGCTCAAGGGCCCGGCGACCGGGGCAGATGCCGTGCGAGGCGACGCTCCCGCCGCGGCTGCGTCTACCGTGGAGGGGTGAGCACCGCCCAGCCTGACGACAACCCGCTCTGGATCGAGATCGAGGAGATCCGCGAGCTCTACGCGGAGGACCCCACTGTCGCAGACGATGTCCACGGCGCTGTAGCGCGCGAGCATCCGGACCGACCGGCCCTGGCGGATGCCGTGGTCGACTCGCTGGTGGCGGGCTTCGACATGCATGCGGACGAGGACGCGATCGAGGATGTCATCGAGGCTTGCGCCCGGCTGATCCCGCTGCTCAGCGCCCTCGAGACGCTCCGGGACTCCGGGGACCACGCACTCGCGGACCTCCTCGAGTCCGCTCCCGCCAATGCCGGGCGGTGGCTCCACCAGGGGGGCTGGGCGATCCACACACCTGACGGCGCTGAGGCAGCATTCATGTTCGCGCGCCTGGACGCCGGCCGGGCGTGGGTGCTGCTGCTGTCGGATCCGACCTGAGCCCGAGCCGTGGCCCACGCGAGGGTCACCGGATCGACGCGGCGCTATCGCGCGGGATCCCGCCGCAATCCACGAGCGATCGGTCGGGGATCCCTCACCGCCGCGTCGAGACCGTGACCGTGAACTTGGCATTGCGCGCGACCTGCTCGGTGGGGCCGAGCGCACGCTCGAGGAGGGGCCTGTACTTGAGGCCCGAGTTCCACACGCACCACAGTTGACCACCGGGGCGCAGGACCCTGGCCACGTCGGCGAACATCCGCGGCGCGATGAGGTCGGTCACGGCAGCCGCCGAGTGGAACGGCGGGTTCAGCGTGATGAGCGAGGCGCTTGCGGAAGGCCGGGCGCCCAGCATGTCGTCGCGTGCCACGGTCACACGGTCCTGAATGCCGTTGGCGAGCATCGTCGCCCGTGCGGACGCGGTGGCAGTGGCCGACTGGTCGCACGCATAGACATGCGCGCCGACATACTTCGTCGCCATCCACGCACCGATGATCCCCGTGCCGCAGGCCAGGTCGATCAGGGGATCGTCTGGCGTCCCGCCGACCGGAGCGTCGGGAAGGTTCTCAAGCAGCAGACGGGTGCCGATGTCGAGCCGCGCGCCCGCGAAGGCGCCGCCGTACGCCCGCACCTCCAGACCCGCCACCTGTGCCGCGGCGGGAACGGGATCGCGACCATCTCGGGGCGCACGGGCGAGCAGCACCCGTGACTTCTGCCGCGCGTGGCTGACATCGAGCCGCCCGAAGTGCTCGCGAAGCACCTCGTTCATCGACACCGACATGTGCTTGAGCCGTCCGCCCGCGACCACCACCACGCCGGGATCGGCGTGCGCCGCGATCAGACCGGCGATGTCGCGCAGCGCGTCGAGGGAGCGGGGGAGGCGCAGCAGCACCACCCGCGCCCCGCTGACCAGCCCAGCGTCGAGCGGGAGAGCGCGAAAGTGGTCGGCGAAGCCCACGCGTGCGGAGTTGGCCTCGAGCGCGCGCTCACCGGTGATCGCGTCGATGTGCGTCCGTATCCTTCGCGCGCCCCCTTGTGCCGCCCCGAGGGTCAGCGCGCCGTAGGCGTCGTTGATGACCACGACGTCGTCTGGCCCCGCCGACGCGCGCAGCACCGCGGACTCGTCCAGGATCAGCCGATCCGCCGCGTCGACGGCGACCAGCCCGGGCGCCTCGACGTCCGGCCAGCGCCGCAGCGCGTCGAACATCTCGCTCACCGCCTCGCACCGCCCTCGACGTGTCGAACTGCAAGGCCACAGGGGCGGGAGCGGGCGCACGTGCCGGCGGAGACGATGCGCGAGTGGGGGCCGATCACCATGGAAGCCTAGCGGCGGGTCGGGTTCCGCTGCGGTCGGTTCAGCTGGTGAGGATCGCCTCGCGTCGCTGGCGCAGCGTGGCGATCCGTGCGGTGATCTCCGAGGTAGCAGCACCGAGATCATCGCCGACCTGGGAGAGGCGACGGCCCAGGTCCCTGGCGCGCGCCTGGGCTTGGGAGATACGGTCCCGCACCATCCAGTCGCTGAGGATGTTGTCGAACAGCACGTCGAAGATGGCGAGCGTCTGGGAGACGTCGACGCCATCGATCGTGGAGCCCCCGATATCGGCGAGCTCGACGGAGAGCCGCTCGAGCGCCCGGTTGACCTCGCGGAAGGCTGCGGTGGCATCGTCGATCCTCGAGTGCTTGATCATGTCGGCGACAAGGCCGCCCCCGAAGAACGTGTCGTATGTCGACCAGCCGCCTGCGTTGTCCAGCTCGTCAAGAGCCGCGTCGAGCGCGGTCCTCGTGGTTCGCAGCGCGTCCACCGCCTCCGCGATCTCATGCCGTCGGGCTTCCGCGACACCCAGCTGCTCGGCAAGCGCCGTCAGCTCCGCAGAGTCGCGACCGCCGGCCGTGACCATGGCGGACTCATAGGACGCGAGCGCCTCCTCGTACATGCGATCCGCTCCGCGCAGCGCGTCGTGCTCACGGCGGACTCGTGAGTCCTCGGCGATCGCACTGTCGAGCCGCGACTGCGCGGCGGCGACCGCGAGGGCCGCGGCATCCGCCTCCGCGCGCTCGGCGGCCAGCCGATCGACCGTGTCGCCGCGCAGAGCTGCCCAGATCTTCGTCAAGGACAGCTCCTCCAGCCGGCGCACGTCCGCCTGCTCCACTGCCAGCGCCCGCTCGAGCTCGGCCAGCTCCCCACGCCGCGTCGCCACGAGTGCCGCGGTCGTCTTGAGCTGGGCGGCTGCCCGCCTCTGGCGCGCGCGGTCCTCCGCAGCGGCACGGACGGCTTCGGCGGGTCCCACCAGGGAAGATTCATCCACGACGTCACTGTGCCACAGGTGTTGGGGAGGGTCGGCACCCTGGATGCGGCGTTCCCGACGCT
>NZ_BBLV01000016.1:0-21515 GCF_000971115.1 Demequina gelatinilytica
CAACCCGCTCTGTCAAATCCGCGGCTTGCGCCGCTTCTTCGTCATCGAGGGCTTCATCTTCGAGAGCCAGTCAGGCGATCCTGCGTTCCGGTCGGGCTCTTCGGGCCCGTCCAGACTCTTGGATCGTACGTCGCCGGGGCGTCTCCTGCAGGTCCTCTTCAGTCCCTGCCTGGCGCGTTCCTTGCGGCGACAGGGGAAGACATTACGCACCCCACCCTGCCCCGGTCAAATCGACTGCATCCCGGGCGTGTCGCATGGAAAAGGCCTGCTAGAGCGCCCGAAGGCGCCCCGGCAGGCCTCATCGGTGCCGTGGCGTCAGGAAGAAATCCTCACGAGCCCGACCGACTTCTTGCCGCGTCGGACCACGACCCAGCCGCCGGCCAGCGCGTGATCCGCGCCCAGCACCAGCTCGGCATCGTCCACGCGGACGTTGTTGACGTACGCGCCTCCGTCGCCGATCGCACGACGCGCAGCGGAGGTGGAGTCGACGATGCCGGCGGCAAGGAGCGCGTCGACGATGGTCGCGCCCGCCTCGAGGTCGACCCCGCCCAGCTCCTGTGCGCAGCCGGCCAGCGTCGGCTCGTCGAGGGAGTCGAGCTCGCCGCGGCCGAAGAGCGCCTGCGATGCGTCGATCGCGCCCTGGGCCGCGGCCTCGCCATGCACCATGCGGGTGACCTCCCATGCGAGGGTGCGCTGCGCCTCGCGCCGGAAGGGCTCCTCGACCACCTTCACCTCGAGCGCGGCAATCTGGTCGCGCGTGAGGAAGGTGAAGACCTTGAGGTACCCGATGACATCGGCATCCGCCTGGTTCAGCCAGAACTGGTAGAAGGCGTACGGGCTCGTCATGGCGGGGTCGAGCCACACGGTGCCCGACTCGGTCTTGCCGAACTTGGTGCCGTCCGCCTTGGTGATGAGCGGGGTCGCCATCGCGTGGACCGAGACCCCCTCGGCCTTGCGGGTGAGCTCGGTGCCCGAGGTGAGGTTGCCCCACTGGTCGGATCCGCCGGTCTGCAGCGTGCAGCCGTAGCGCCGGTACAGCTCGAGGTAGTCCATCCCCTGGAGCACCTGGTAGCTGAACTCGGTGTAGGAGATGCCCTCCTCCGAGTGGAGGCGTCGTGCGACGGTGTCCTTCGCGATCATGGTGCCCAGACGGAAGTACTGGCCCACGTCGCGCAGCAGCTCGATCGCGGACATGTCCTTGGTCCACTCGTAGTTGTTGACCATCCGCGCGGCGTTGTCGCCCTCGAAGGACATGAACGGCTCGATCTGGCCGCGGATGCGCTCGACCCACTGGTGCACCACGTCGACGGGGTTGAGCGTGCGCTCCCCCGCCATCTTCGGGTCGCCGATGAGCCCGGTGGCGCCGCCGACCAGCATGAGCGGCCTGTGCCCCGCGAGCTGGAAGCGACGCACCGTGAGGATCTGGACGAGGTTCCCGATGTGGAGGCTCGGCGCCGTCGGGTCGAAACCGCAGTAGAGGGTGATCGGACCCGCGTCGAGAGCCGCGCGCAGCTCGTCCTCACCGGTGGTCTGCGAGATCAGCCCGCGCCAGGCGAGCTCGTCGAGAAGGTGCTCAGTCATGATGGCGCCATTGTGCCAGCACGATGCGGTGGTCGGGTCAGCCGTCAGTCCTCGACCGGCGCGGCGCCGTCGAGGACATGGTCGGCCGCGGCGCGCGTGCCCTCGCGCTCGAGGTACCGGTCCTCCGCGAGGTGCCACCGCTCCCACTCCCCTCGCATCGCCTCGCCGTCGCGGGCGATCCCCCTCGCCAGACGCGTGTCCCACGGCGCCTCGACGTACAGCACCAGGGACGCGTGCTCCCGCGCTGCGCGTGACGCGACCCCGACCCCCTCGATGACCAGAGCATCGGCCGGCGGCACCGCGATCCGCTCGGCTCGGTGCGAGCCGAGCCAGTCCCAGCGGCGGAAGCCGCCCTCCTCCCCGCGGCCGAGCGGTGCGAGCACCTGGGCAAGCACCTGGTCGAGCGTCGCGAGCCCGTCCCAGCCCTCGTACATGTCGTCCCCGTGGAGGACCTGCGCTCCGAGCGCGGCGCCGAGCCTGCCCGCGAGGGTCGTCTTGCCCGAGCCCGCGGGGCCGTCGACGAGGACGATGCGCGTGGCCCCCGCGCGCGCCGGTGCGGCCCACACGCGAGAGGCGAGGAAACTCACCCTGGGATTCGGCATCGGGCCAGGATACGGTGGCGATATGCACCCTTCGAGCGCGAAGATCATGGACCTCCTCGCGGCGCACGGCCTGCATTCCCAGGTGCGGACGCTCACCGACTCGACCCGGACCGCGGCGGAGGCCGCGATGGCGCTCGGTTGCGAGGTCGGCGCGATCGCCTCGAGCCTGGTGTTCCTCGCGGACGGCGCCCCCGTGCTGGTGCTCACCAGCGGCTCGCACCGCGTCGACACCGACCTCCTCGCGGTCCAGCTCGGTGCGCGCTCGATCACCCGCGCCTCCGCGGCGGATGTGCGGGAGGCCACCGGCCAGCCCATCGGCGGAGTGGCACCTCTGGGGCATCCCGAACCGGTCCCCACGTACATCGACGTCGAGCTCAAGAAGCACGGCGAGCTGTGGGCCGCTGCCGGCACACCGCATTCGGTGTTCGAGATCTCCTACGAGGACCTGCTCGCGATCACCGGCGCGACCGAGGTAGCCGTCGAGGAGCACGCGTAGCCACGGGCGGCGCTACTGGCGGCGCGGCGTCCGTCCGCTCGAGTGGACGCGCACCATCTTCTCGAGCCCGCGGGGCTTCCCCGCGGCGAGCTGCCATCCCGCGAACTGCGTGACCCGGCTCCAGCGGCCCGTGAACCACAGCACGTCCGCGCGGCGGTCACCGCTGAAGTCCGCGTACGCGTGCTCGCGCGTGAGCGGCGTGTCGCCCCGCGTCGACACGCGCGCGTAGGCACCGAAGCCCGAGGCGCCGGAGCGCGTGAGCTGCCAGCCGGAGAACCGCTTGGTGCGATCGACGCGGCCGGTGAACCACAGCACGTCGGCGCGGCCGTCGCCGCTGAAGTCCGCGATCGCCAGCTGCGCCCGTGCCGGCGTCTGCGCCGACGAACGGACCTTCGCGTAGCGGGAGAAGCCCGTGCCGGTGGCGGTCGCCAGCTGCCAGCCGTTGTACCGCGTGGCGGCATCCTTGGTACCCGTGAACCACAGGATGTCGGAGCGGCCGTCGCCGGTGAAGTCCGCGATCGCCAGCTGCGCGCGTGCCGGCGTCTGCGCCGAGGCGCGGACCGGCCGGTACGCGGAGAAGCCCGCGCCGGTCCCGGTCGCGAGCTGCCAGCCGCTGTACCGCTGCGTGGTGTCGCCGGTTCCGGTGAACCACAGCACGTCGGCGCGGCGGTCGCCCGTGAAGTCGCTCAGCGCAAGGCTCGCGGTGGCCGGGGTGCTCGACGAGCTCCCCACCTTGGTGAAGGGCGTGAACCCGTTCGCGGTGCCGTACGCCGCCTGCCACCCGGTCCAGTAGAGGCTCGGGGAGGTCTGCCCCGTGAACCACAGGACATCGTCGCGGCCGTCGCCATCGAGGTCCGCGACCGCGAGCTCCTGGTCGGCGGGCGACCAGGCATGGGACGCCACCTGGCGGAACTGCGACATCCCGCTCGCGGAGCCGTACGAGATCTGCCAGCCCTTCTGAGGTGCCTTGCGCGCCATCGTGCCGGTGAACCACAGCACATCGTCGTAGCCGTCGCCGTTGAAGTCGCCGTAGGCGAACTCGTCGTAGAGGCCCGCATCCATCGCGTCGTGCGTCGCGCTGGGCGCCGGCGCACCCGCACCCTGCGGGCGGACCGCGACGGGCATCCGCAGCGATGGCGCGTAGTTGAGACCGCCGATGAAGGAGTCCCGTCCCGATGCCGTCTGCAGCAGCGTGCCATCGCCGAGGTACATCGCCACGTGGTAGATGCCCGCCACCGTGCCGTCCTTCGACCAGAACAGCAGGTCGCCCGCGCGCAGGTAGGACGCCGCCAGCGCCGTCCCCGTGCCCACCTGGATGCGCTTGCCCGCACCCAGGTACTGGTCGCGTGACGCGACCTCCTCCACGCGGCCGGGAAGCGCGTGCTTCCATGCGAGGTAGACCGAGCCCGAGCAGTCGAAGGCATCCTCGCCCCGATAGCCCGACCGGTAGGGGCGGCCCACCAGGTTCGCCTTCGCATACGCCGCGGCCGCCTGGCCGTAGGTGGGCTGAGCCGCTGCCGCAGCGGGGGCGCCGGTGGCCGCCGCGGCGAGCGCGGCGATCCCGAGCGCGATCATCGCCAGCGCGGCACGGGCCCGCAGCGTGGCACGTCTCCAGGCGGCCGATGCGCGCGCGTGGGAGGAGACTGTCCTTGCCATGGGTGCCCCATCGGCCGGGGGCACCGGAGCTCAAGGGGCTGTGCGCGAATGGCCCGTCACGCAGGCGACATGTCCACGCGAGGCCGCTCAGCCCCGCCCGGTCCACGGGCGGAAGTGCCGCACGCGCGCACGCGCGGCCTTGCCCTGCTCGGCCACCCGTGCGGGCGCGGTACCGCCCACCCCGTCGCGTGCGGCGAGCGATCCGGGCACGGTGAGCACCTCGAGGACCCCGGGCGTCAGGTCGGGGTGGATCGCGGCCATCTCCTCGGGCGTGAGCTCGTGGAGCTCCTTGTCACGCTTCTCGCACACGCGCACGCACGCGCCAGCGACCTCATGGGCCTCGCGGAACGGCGTGCCGTTCTTGACCATCCACTCCGCGATGTCGGTCGCGAGGGAGAAGCCGGCCGGCGCGAGCGCCGCGAGCCGCTCGACGCGGAACACGAGCGTCTCCACCATCCCCGCGAACGCCGGAAGGATGGTCTCGAGCGTGTCGACCGCGTCGAAGGCGGGCTCGTGCACCTCCTGGATGTCGCGGTTGTACGCGAGCGGGAGGCCCTTGAGCGTCGCGAGGAGCCCCGTGAGATCGCCGATGAGCCGCCCGGCCTTGCCGCGCGTGAGCTCCGCGATGTCGGGGTTCTTCTTCTGCGGCATGATGCTCGACCCGGTCGAGTACGCGTCGTCGAGCGTGACGAAGCCGAACTCGACCGTGGCCCACGCGATGATCTCCTCGGACAGGCGCGACAGGTCGATGCCGATCATCGCCGTCACCCAGGCGAACTCGGCGATGACGTCGCGCGACGCGGTGCCGTCGATCGAGTTCTCGCATGCGCCGAGGAAGCCGAGCTCCTCCGCCACCGCCACGGGGTCGAGGCCCAGGGTGCTGCCGGCGAGCGCCCCGCCGCCGTACGGGGACCACGCGGCGCGCGCGTCCCAGTCGGTGAGGCGCTCGACGTCCCGCAGAAGCGGCCAGGCGTGCGCCATGAGGGCGTGGCCGAGCGTGACGGGCTGCGCGTGCTGGAAGTGCGTGCGGCCCGGCATCGGCGCATCGAGGTGGCGGTCCGCCTGCGCGAGGAGCGCGTCGACCACGTCGAGCACCTGGGAGGCGATCACGCGCGCGTGACGGCGGAGGTACATGCGCGGGAGCGTCGCGATCTGGTCGTTGCGCGAGCGTCCCGCACGGAGCTTGCCGCCCAGCTCCGTCCCCACGCGGTCGATGAGGATGCGCTCGAGGGCACCATGCACGTCCTCGTCCGACTCCGCGGGCAGGAGCGTGCCCGCCGCGACGTCGGCGCGCATCGTCTCCAGCGCGGCCGTCATGTCGCTCGACTCGGCGGCCGTGAGGAGCCCCGCGCGCTCGAGCGCGTGCGCGTGGGCGATCGAGCCGCGGAGGTCGTCGTCCGCGTAGCGCCAGTCGAAGTGCGTCGACTTCGACAGCGCCGCGAGCGCCGCCGCCGGGCCGCCCTCGAAACGGCCTCCCCACAGCGCGCCCTCGTTGGTGCCGTGCTCCCCTGCCATGACCTGCTCCCTCGATACGTAGAGATGTGCGGCGGCCGCGCCCGCAACGGGGCGCGGCCGCCGGATAGATACGACCCTAGGCGGTCAGGCGAGCTTCGCCTCGCGCGCCGCCGCCTGCTTGGCGGCGAGGCCGTAGATCTCGATGAAGCCGCGCGCGGCGGACTGGTCGAACGTGTCGCCCTCGTCGTACGTGGCGAGGTTGAAGTCGTACAGACCGGTGTCGGAGCGACGGCCGGTCACCACGGCCTTGCCGCCGTGGAGCACGATGCGGATGTCGCCGTTCACGTGGCGCTGGGTGTCCTCGATGAACGCGTCGAGCGCGCCCTTGAGGGGCGAGTTCCACATGCCGTCGTAGACCAGCTCGGTCCACTCGACGCCCACGCGACGCTTGTAGCGCGCGAGCTCGCGCTCGATGGTGACGTTCTCGAGCTCGCGGTGCGCCTCGATGAGCGCGATCGCGCCCGGCGCCTCGTAGATCTCGCGGCTCTTGATGCCCACCAGACGGTCCTCGACGATGTCGATGCGGCCGATGCCCTGCGCGCCCGCACGGCGGTTCATCTCCTCGATCGCCTGGAGCGGGGTGACGGGCTGGCCGTCGATCGCGACCGGGACGCCCTCCTTGAAGCTGATGACCACCTCGTCGGGCACCGGCGGGAAGGCGGGGTCGTCCGTGTAGTCGTAGATGTCCTTGGTCGGGGCGTTCCAGATGTCCTCGAGGAAGCCCGTCTCGACGGCGCGGCCCCACACGTTCTGGTCGATCGAGAACGGGTTCTTCTTGGTCGTCGCGATCGGGAGGTTGTTGCGCTCCGCGTAGTCGATCGCCTTGTCACGGGTGAGGGCGAGGTCGCGGACCGGGGCGATGCACTTGAGGTCGGGCGCGAGCGACACGATGCCCACCTCGAAGCGGACCTGGTCGTTGCCCTTGCCGGTGCAGCCGTGCGCCATGGTGCTCGCGCCGAACTCGCGCGCCGCCTTGACGATGTGCTTGACGATGACGGGGCGGGACAGCGCCGAGACCAGGGGGTACTTGTCGTGGTACAGCGCGTTCGCCTTGAGGGCGGGCATGCAGTACTCCTCGGCGAACTCGTCGCGCGCATCGGCGACGTACGCCTCGACGGCGCCGCAGTCGAGCGCACGCTGACGGATGACCTCGAGGTCCTCGCCGCCCTGACCCACGTCGACGGCGACGGCGATGACCTCGGCACCGGTCGCCTCCGCGATCCAGCCGATGGCGACGGAGGTGTCGAGACCTCCCGAGTAGGCCAGCACGATGCGCTCTGACATGTCTTCTCTTTCCTTACGTTCCGTGGGGTTGTCAGCTGTGGAGACCGCTCGCGCGGTCGAGGAACTTCTGTGCGAGGCGCTCGCCTCCGAGCGGGTCGGTCGCGATGACGATGATGGTGTCATCCCCGGCGACGGTCCCGAGCAGATCCGGGTCGTCATGCGAGTCGATCGCCATCGCGAGGAACTGCGCGGCGCCCTCGGGCGTGCGGAGCACGGTGAGGTTGGCGCTGCCGGCAGCCGAGTGGAGCAGCTCCGCGCACAGGCGGTTGAGCCGCGCGCCCGTGTCCTCGATCGACTCGAGGATCGACTGGGTCGCGTACATGAGCTTGCCGTCCGCGCCCCGCACCTTGATGGCCCCGATCTCGACCAGGTCGCGCGAGAGCGTCGCCTGCGTCGCATGGAGGCCCTCCGCCTCGAGCATCGCGGCGAGCTGCGTCTGCGACTCGACCTGCTGCGTCTCGATGAGATGGCGCACCAGCGCCTGGCGCGCGGCCTTGGTCTGCGGGACGCCGACGCTCATCGCCGCGCCAGCCATGCGAGCAGCGCCTTCTGGGCGTGCAGGCGGTACTCGGCCTCGAGCCACACGAGCGACTGCGGTCCGTCGATGACGTCGGCGGTGATCTCCTTGCCTCGGTAGGCGGGAAGGCAGTGGAGCACCTGAGCTCCCTCGTTCGCGATGTCGAGCGAGTGCTGGTTGACCTGGTAGCCGCCGAACACGTCCGCGCGGGCCGCGTACTGGTCCTCGTCGCCCATCGACACCCACGTGTCGGTGCAGATGATGTCCGCGCCCGCGACCGCATCGTCATGCTCGGTGGTCACGGTGATGGACCCGCCCTGCTCCGCCGCGATCTTCTTCGCGTCGAGGACGATGCGCTCGTCCGGCAGGTAGTCCGCCGGCGCCCCGACCCGCACGTGCATGCCGGCGAGCGCGCCTCCGAGGAGGTAGGAGTGCGCCATGTTGTTGGCGCCGTCGCCTACGTACGCGAGGGTGAGGCCGGCGAGCGCGTCGACGCCGCCGCGCGCATCGGCCACCGCCGCGAGGTCCGCGAGGATCTGGCACGGGTGGAACGAGTCGGTGAGCGCGTTGACGACCGGCTTCGACGAGTGCGCCGCCATCTCCTCGATGAGCTCCTGACCGAACGTGCGCCACACGATCGCGGAGACCATGCGCTCGAGCACCCGGGCCGTATCCGCGACGGGCTCCCCGCGCCCCAGCTGCGAGGTCGCGGAGTCGATCACGAGCGGGTAGCCGCCCAGCTCGGCGACGCCCGTCGAGAAGGACACGCGGGTGCGGGTCGACGGCTTGTCGAAGATGATCGCGACGGCCTGCGGCCCCGCGAAGGGCTGCTCGAGGTGGCGGTCCTTGCGGAACGCGAGGGCGAGCTCGAGGATCTCGCGCTGCTCCGCGGCGGTGATGTCGTCGTCGCGCAGGAAGTGGCGGGTCTCGGTCGTCATGCGGTGGTGCCTTCCGTGATGAGGCGGGAGGCGTGCTCGGCCATCCACGCGATGAACAGGTCCGCCTCCGCGGTGGTGAGCGTGAGCGCAGGCACCAGCCGGATGGTGTCCGGCGAGGGCGGGTTGACGATGAAGCCGGCGTCGACGGCGGCCTGCGCCACCGCTGCGCTCACCGGCGCCGCGAGCCCCACACCGAGCATGAGGCCAGCGCCGCGCACCTCGACCACGCCGGGCACGGCCTCGAGGCCCTCGCGCAGGTGCTCCCCCACGGCCTTGGCGTTGTCCAGCAGGTGCTCGGCGTCGATGACGTCGAGCGTCGCGTTCGCGGCGGCCGCGGCGAGCGCGTTGCCGCCGAACGTGGTGCCGTGGTCGCCCTTGGACAGCAGGCTCCCGGCGTGCTCGCCGAACGCGATCACCGCGCCGACGGGGAACCCTCCGCCGAGCCCCTTGGCCAGCGTCATCACGTCGGGCTGGATCCCCGTGAGCTGGTGGGCGAACCATGCGCCGGTGCGCGCGACACCCGTCTGGACCTCGTCCATGACCAGCAGCGCCTCGTAGCGGCGCGTGAGCTCATGCGCCGCCGCGAGGAAGGCGTGGGACAGGGGCCGCACGCCCGACTCGCCCTGGATGGGCTCCACGATGATCGCGGCAAGGTCCTCCGCGTGCTCGGCCGCGGCGGTGCGCAGCGCCTGCTCGTCGTTCGCGGGCACGAACACCACGCGCTCGAGCAGCGGCGCGAACGGCGCGCGAAGAGCCTCCTTGTGGGTCATCGACAGCGCGCCCATCGAGCGCCCATGGAAGCCGCCCTCGAGCGCGATCACGGTGCGCTTGCCCGTCTTGCGCGCCATCTTGAAGGCCGCCTCGTTGGCCTCGGTGCCCGAGTTGCACAGGAACACGCGCGAGCCGTGCGGCGCATGCGCGAGCTCCAGCAGCCGCTCCGCGAGGCGGATCTGCGGCTCGGTGGCGAAGAAGTTGGAGGCCTGCGCGAGCGTGCCCGCCTGCTGCGCGATCGCCGCGACCCACGCGGGGTGCGCGTGCCCGAGCGCGTTGACCGCGATGCCGCCGAGCAGGTCGAGGTAGCGGTTGCCGTCGGCGTCCCACACCCAGCTGCCCTCGCCGCGCGCCAGCACGCGCATCGGCACGCCGTACGTACCCATGAGCGCGTGCCCGTAGCGCTGGAGGTCCACCCGGCCCCGCTCGAGACCTGCCTCGCCGTGGGTCGCCAGCTCCGAATCGTGCGCGCTCATACCCAGACCTCCTTGTCCTGCATGACCATCGTGCCGAAGCCCGCGGACGTGAAGACCTCGGCGAGGATCGAGTGCGGCTCGCGGCCGTCGATGACGTGGGCCTGCGGCACACCGCCGCGGACCGCGCGCAGGCACGCCTCCATCTTGGGCCGCATGCCCGACTCGAGCGAGGGAAGCATGTCCTCGAGGTGCTCCGCGCTGATCTCGGAGATGAGCGAGCCGCGGTCGGGCCAGGCGGCGTAGAGCCCCTCGACATCGGTGAGGACGATGAGCTTGCGGGCGCGCAGCGCGATCGCGAGCGCCGCGGCAGCGGTGTCCGCATTGACGTTGAGCACCTGCGTAGGGTCGTCGACATCGGGCGCCACGGTGCTCACGACAGGGATGCGCCCCGCCTCGATGATGTCGGTGACGGCACCGGGGTTGACCTTGACCACGTCGCCCACCAGGCCGACGTCCACGGGCTCGCCGTCGACCACGGCATGGCGCCGCTTGGCCTGGAGCATGCCCGCGTCCTCGCCGGACAGACCCACCGCGTGCGGGCCGTGGTCGTTGATCAGCCCGACGAGCTCGCGCGAGACCTGACCCGTGAGGACCATGCGGACCACGTCCATCGCCTCGGGCGTGGTGACGCGCAGGCCGCCACGGAACTCGGACGCGATCCCCAGCCTGTCGAGCATGCCCGAGATCTGGGGGCCGCCGCCGTGGACCACCACGGGGTGCAGGCCCAGCAGGCGCAGGTGGACGATGTCCTGCGCGAACGCGCGCTTGAGGGTCTCGTCGATCATCGCGTTGCCGCCGTACTTGATGACGACGATCGCGCCGGCGAACTGCTCGATCCACGGCATGGCGTCGATGAGGACGCCCACCTTCTGCTGCGGCGTGAGGTCGGGCGTGGGGATGTTGTTCACCGAGGTCCCGTTCATGAGGAGTACGCGCTGTTCTCGTGGACGTAGTCGTGTGTGAGGTCGTTGGTCCAGACGGTCGCCTCGGCTTCGCCGGCGTGCAGGTCGAGCACGATGCGGACCTCGCGGCCGGACAGGTCGACCAGGTCGCGGTCCTCGCCGACGCCCGAGGCGCGGCACACCTGGATGCCGTTGACGGTCACGTCGAGCGCAGTCGGGTCGAAGGGCGCGATCTCCTCCGGCACCGTGCCGGCCGCGGAGATGATGCGCCCCCAGTTGGGGTCGTTGCCGAAGATCGCGGCCTTGAACAGGTTCGAGCGCGTGATCGCGCGTGCGACGGCCTCCGCGGCCTCCTCCGTGGTCGCGTGCGCGACGGTCACCGCGATGTCATGGCTCGCACCCTCGGCATCGGCCACCAGTCCACGGGCGAGGCGCGCGCAGACGTCGGCGAGGGCCGCCTCGAAGGCGCCGTCCTCGGGGACGATGCCCGAGGCACCGCTCGCGAGCAGCAGGACCGTGTCGTTGGTGGACATGCAGCCGTCGGAGTCGACGCGGTCGAACGTGGCGCGCGTCGCGGCCCGGAGCGCGGCGTCGGCCCGCTCGGGGCTCAGCGATGCGTCGGTGGTGATCACGCACAGCATGGTGGCGAGGCCAGGCGCGAGCATGCCCGCGCCCTTGGCCATCCCGCCCACGGTCCAGCCTTCGCCTCCGGCGACGGCCTCCTTGGGCACGGTGTCGGTGGTCATGATCGCGAGCGCCGCATCCGGGCCGCCCGCGGGCGACAGGCCCGCGACCGCATCGTCCACGCCCGGCAGGAGCCTGTCCATGGGCAGGCGCACGCCGATGAGCCCCGTCGAGCACACCGCGACGTCCCCGGGCGAGACCTCGCGGCCGGCGCCCTGGAGCGCGGCGGCGACATGCTCCGCGGTGCGGTGGGTGTCGAGGAAGCCCTCCGCCCCGGTGGCGGCGTTGGCGCCCCCGGAGTTGAGGACCACGGCGTCGACGCGGGAGTCCGCGAGGACCTGGCGGGACCAGGTGACGGGCGCCGCCACGACGCGGTTCGACGTGAAGACGCCGGCCGCCACCTTCTCGGGCCCGATGTTGACCACGAGCGCGACGTCGCGCGCTCCCGTGCTCTTGAGCCCCGCGGCGACGCCGGCCGCCTCGAATCCTTGGGCTGCGGTGACGCTCACGGTGCCGTTCCGATCGTGCTCAGGCCCAGGGCCTCCTCGAGACCCAGGGCGACGTTCATGGACTGGAGCGCCGCACCGGCGGTCCCCTTCACCAGGTTGTCGATGGCGGCGACCACCACCACGCGTCCGGCCTTGCCGTCGACCGCGACCTGCATGAGGCACGTGTTGGCGCCGAGCGTCGCGGCGGTGGTGGGCCACTGGCCCTCGGGGAGCACGTGCACGAACGGCTCGTCGGCGTAGGCGTTCTCCCACGCCGCGCGCACGGCCTCGACGTTGACGCCGGAGGCGAGCGGCGCGGTGACGGTCGCGAGGATGCCGCGCGCCATCGGGACCAGCGTCGGGGTGAAGCTCAGGCGCACCTCCGCCGCGCCGGCGGACGTGAGGTTCTGGACGATCTCGGGGATGTGGCGATGCGAGCCGCCCACCGCGTAGGGAGCGGCCGCGCCGAGCGCCTCCGAGGCGAGCAGATGCGGCGCGAGCTTCTTACCGGCTCCGGAGTAGCCGTTGGCGAGCACCGCGACGATGTCCGTCGGGTCGACGACGCCCGCCGCGACCCCGGGCTGGAGCGCGAGGGTCACCGCGGTGACGTTGCAGCCCGGCACGGCGATGCGACGGGCACCCGGCAGCGCGTCGCGCTGGTGGCCGCCCGCGGTGATGAGCTCGGGCATCCCGTAGGGCCAGGTGCCCGCGTGCGTGCCTCCGTAGTAGTCGGCCCACGCCTGCGGGTCGCTCAGGCGGTGGTCGGCGCCGCAGTCGATGACGAGCGTCTCGGGCGGGAGCTGCGCGGCGATCTCGCCGCTCGCACCGTGGGGCAACGCGAGCACCACCACATCGTGGCCCGCGAGGGTGTCCGCGCTGGTCTCGACGATGACGCGGTCGGCGAGCGGTCGCAGGTGCGGCTGGTGCAGCCCGAGCGCGTCGCCCGCGCTCGAGTGCGCGGTGAGCGCGCCGAACTCCACCTCGGGGTGTGCGGAGAACACGCGCAGGACCTCGCCGCCGACGTAGCCGGAGGCGCCTGACACTGCGACCCTGATGCTCATATGAATAACCATACAGGAGAATGCATATTGCAACGGGAGGGCACGTAGCATGCATGTCGTGAGAGCGATCCAGGTGACGCGGCATGGTGGCCCCGAGGTGCTCGAGCTGGTCGAGCTCGAGCGTCCTGTCGCGACCCCGGGGCATGTGGTGGTCCGCGTGGAGGCCGCCGGCGTCAACTTCATCGACACCTACCAGCGCTCGGGCCGCTACCCCATGGACCTGCCCTTCATCCCGGGCAAGGAGGGCGCGGGCCAGATCGTCGAGGTCGGCGAGGGGGTCGAGAGCCTGGTCGAGGGCGAGGGCGTGGCGTGGGCGTTCACCCAGGGCTCCTACGCCGAGTACGTGAGCCTCCCCGTCACCGACGTCTACCCCGTCCCCGAGGACGTCGAGCTCGACATGGCCGCCGCCGTGATGCTCCAGGGGCTCACCGCGCACTACCTGGTGACGTCGTCCTACGCGGTGATGCCGGGCGACGTGGTCCTGGTGCACGCAGCCGCGGGCGGCGTGGGCCTGCTGCTCACGCAGCTCGCGGTCGCACGCGGCGCGACGGTGATCGGCACCGTCGGCTCCGACGCGAAGGAGCGGATCGCGCTCCAGGCCGGAGCCTCGCATGTGCTGCGCTACGACCTCATGGAGGACATCGGCGCGGACCTGCCCGCCGCCGTCAAGGGCATCGTCCCCGAGGGCGTCGCCGCCGTCTACGACGGCGTGGGGCGCACCACGTTCGACGGCTCCCTCGCCTCGCTGCACCGACGCGGCGCGATGGTGCTGTTCGGCGCCGCCTCGGGCCCCGTCGCACCCGTGGACCCGCAGCGTCTCAACTCCGCGGGCTCGGTGGTGCTGAGCCGGCCCACCCTCGCCGACTTCACCGCGGATCCCGAGGAGCGCGAGTGGCGCGCGAGCGACATCTTCCACGGGATCCTGCTGGGCGACCTCAGCGTGCGCATCGATCGCGGCTACTCGCTCGAGGAGGCCGCGGACGCGCATCGTGCCCTCGAGTCGCGAGCGACGAGCGGCAAGCTGCTGCTGCACCCGTGACGCGCCGCGCGCGTCCTTGACACGCGCCGGACACATCTGCCGGGCACAATGTGCCCATGCAGAACCTCCGCCTCCGCGTCATGCGTGTCACCGACATCCCTGCCGTGACCGCGCTCAACGCGGAGGCATCACCCGCCGTCAACCTCCTCAGCGAGGAGGAGCTCACCGCGCTCCACGAGATGTGCGACGTCGCCCTCGTGGCGACGGACCGCGACCGCGCCGTCACCGCGTTCCTGCTGAGCCTCGGGATGGGGCAGCCCTACGACTCCGAGAACTACCGGTACTTCGAGGCCCGTGGCGTGCGCCACCAGTACATCGACCGGATCGTGGTGCGTGAGACCGCGAAGGGCACCGGCGTGGGCCGCGCGCTGTACGAGTCGGTGTTCGAGCGTGCGCGGGAGCGCGGAGCGACCGAGGTCACCACCGAGGTGCAGCTCGACCCGCCGAACCCCGGCTCCGTCACCTTCCACGAGCACCTGGGGTTCCAGCGCGTCGCCGAGCAGCACACGCGCGGCGGCACGGTCCGCGTCGCGCTGCTCGCGCGCGCGGTCTACTGAGGCGGGTCCTGCTCGCTCTCGGCGTCTGCGTCAGGGTCTGCGTCGGGGTCTGCGTCGGGGTCTGCGTCGGCGTCGGGATCAGGGAACGGGCCCTTGCTGGGACCCGCATGCCGGCTCAGCGCATAGGAGAGCACACGCTCATGCGTCGCCATGCGCTCGGCGGCGAGCGACAGCAGGTCCGCGACCTCCGCGGGCTCGAGCTCGGCCTCGGGGAAGTCGTGCGCGAGCGCCTGGTGCACCATCCTCATCACCGAGTGGCCGGGCAGCGCCGGGATGTGCGCCATGAACGAGATGGACGCCCAGGTACCCGGCCCGAGCCCCTCGACGTCCTGGAGCCGCTCCCCGAGCGCCTCGGTGTGCTGGCGCGCGACCTTCGAGAGCGACACGGCGTCCTCGACGCCGGACTCGACCAGCGCCGCCGCGGCCTCGTAGATGACGTCGGAGCGCAGGCGCGAGGTGCCGGGCACGGTGCTGTCGCCCCACCGCTCGCCAAGGATGTGCCGCAGCCAGATCGGACCGCGCTCCACCAGGTCGACCAGGTCGTCGAAGTCGCGCTCGGGGCGGTTGCGCAGCACCGTGTCGACCACGGTCCCCACGAGCGGCGCCGAGAGCTGGGTCCCGAACACCCCGGCGATGAGCGCGAGCTCGCTGTGACGGGGATAGCCCCACGGGGCGGCGTCGCGCCAACCGGGCTCGAGCATGCTCGCGAGACCGGTGCGCAGGCTGGGGACCAGACTCTCGACCATGGGCGTGAAGGCTACAGGCACCCCACCACACGCGGCATGGACGCGACGTCGGCGCGTCGCCGATGCACCACGGGTCGCTCCTCAAGCGGGCGCCGAGGTCAGCCGGCGGCGAGCACCCCCGGCGTGCGCGCGAGCTCCTCGGCACGGCGGCTGAGCGCGTACGACAGCACGCGCTCGTCGGTCGCGAGGCGCGCGGCCGTGAGGCGGATGAGCAGCGCGACCTGGGCGCGGTCCAGCGGGGCATCCGGATGATCCGCCTCGGTGCACGAGGACACGAGGGCGACCACCGCATCGTCCGGGAGGGACGTCGCATGCGCCATGAAGGCGATCGACCCCCAGGTGCCCGGGCCGAGGCCACGGACCGACTGGAGCAGCGCGGAGATCTGCGCGCCACGGGTCGACGCGGCCTCCTGGAGGTCCGCTGCGGACCTCACGCCGGCGTGGACAAGCAGCCTCGCCGCCTCGTGGATCACCTCGGCGCGGCGGCGCGGGACGCCGAGCACGGTCGAGTCGCCCCATCGCTCGCCGAGGACGATGCGCAGGTCGACGGGGTCGATCGCGGCGAGGTCGGCGAGATCGTCGAGCACGCTGCCGGGCCGGCGGCGCATCACGCCGTCAGCGATCTCGGCGACCGCCTGCGGGGGCAGCTGGGCCGCGAACACGCCCGTGACGAGCGCGAGCTCGCTCTGGCCCGGGTAGCCCCACGGAGCGGCGTCGCGCCACCCCGTCGGCAGGATCCCGGCCAGCGCGCCCCTCAGACCCGCCACCAGCTCGTCGACCATGCGTCAACGCTAGCGGCGCGCAACCGGACGCGACAGCCCTGCAAAACCTGCATACCCCACACTCGGGACGAAGCAGACGACCAATCTTCCCCGGCGTCCTAGGCTCGAGGCATGCGCATCCTCATCGTCGGAGGCACGGGCCTCATCTCCTCGGCGCTCGCGACCGCCGCGCACGCGGCAGGCCACGAGCTCACGCTGATCAACCGCGGCCGCAGCGAGGCCGCCGCTCCCCCGCCGGGCGCGCACGTCATCCACGTGGACGCGACCGATGCGGAGGCGCTGCGCGAGGCGCTCCACGGCGCCCGCCTGCGCCGGGAGCGGTTCGACGCGGTGGTGCAGTTCATCGCGTTCACCCCGGAGCACGTCGCCGCGGATGTCGAGACGTTCGCCCCGCTCACGGACCAGTACGTGCTCATCGCCACCTCCGCCGCCTACAAGACCTACGACCGCCTGCACGTGCTCACCGAGGACACGCCGCAGGAGAACGCCTGGTGGGAGTACGCGCGACTCAAGGCCGAGGCCGAGCAGGTGCTGCGCTCGCGGGCGGCCGACGTGGGGCTCGGATGGACCATCGTGCGCCCGGCGCACACCTACGGTCCGTCCAAGATCCCGGGCTACACGGGCAACTCGGCGCACCCGTGGACCCTGGTGGACCGCATGCGCCGGGGCGCGCGCATCGTGGTCCCGGGAGACGGGACATCCCTGTGGACCCTCACGCACGCCGACGATGTCGCGGCGGGCGTGCTCGGCCTGCTGGGCCGAGACGAGGCGCTCGGCGAGGCGGTGCACATCACGTCCGACCAGGCCCTGACCTGGGAGGGCATCCACGCCGCGATCGCTCGGGCTGCGGGGCTCTCGGAGGAGGCGTTCGCGCGGCAGGTCCTCCACGTACCGTCGGACGCGCTCGTGGCTGCCGAGCCGGGCGCGGCCGGCGGGATCTACGGCGACAAGATGCACGCCGCCGTCCACGACACGGCGAAGATCAGGCGCCTGGTGCCGGGCTGGGAGGCGCGCATCCCCTTCGAGGCCGGCATCGCGGAGTCGATCGCCTGGTTCGAGGCCGACCCCGCGAGACGGACCGTCGACAGCGAGGCGGACGCGACCATGGACGCCGTGGCCGCCATCTATGTGGACGCCTTGGAGCGCGTGCGCCTCGAGGTCGGGCGCGACGCCAGGGGCTGAGGAGCGGGGCCGGGATGGACGATGCGCGGGGCGAGCCTCCGGACCCACGCCGCGATTGTGGACGCGACCCGGAGGTGGCGCTCCCGCTCGCCGTGTCCTCGGTGGTCCTGGGGGCGGTGGGGCTCACGGTGCCCGTGCTCGCCGTCGTGGCGATCCTCCTCGCCATCGGCGGCTTCGCGCTCGATCCGCGTCACGCGCCGACGCGTGCCTTCGCGCTCCTCGGCGGCATGCTCGCGGTCGTCGGCCTCGCGAGCGCGGCTATCGGCGGGTTCGGCTAACTTGCACACTGCTGTGCAAGTTGTTTAGTCTGCAGAGGTGACCACACGATCCCCACGCGCCGATTCGGCGCGCAATCACGATGCCCTCCTCGACGCCGCCGCCCGCGCGCTGCGCGACGACGTCGACGCCCCCCTCGACGCGATCGCGGCCGAGGCCGGCCTCTCCCGCCGCGCCGTCTACGGCCACTTCGCCGGACGGGACGAGCTGGTCGCAGCCATGCTCGACCGGGGTGCGGTGCGGATCTCCGCGGCGCTCGACGCGCCGCGCGACGAGGACCCGCTGGTCGGGCTCGCACGGCTCGGCGTCTCGCTGTGGGACGCGGTGGCGGACGTCCGCACGATCGCCCGGATGGCAGTGACGACGCACCACAGCGAGACCGTGGCGCGCGCCCTCGCGCCGGTGCGCGCCCGGGTGCGTGCCTGCCTCGCCGAGGCGGCGGCGGCGGGCGTGGTCCGCACCGACGTCGCCATCGAGATCCTCGCGGTGCTGGTCGAGCGCGCGGCGCTCGATGTGCTCGAGGTGGCGCCGGAGGCGGACCCCGCGCAGGCGCGCACGCTCGTGATGACGCATCCGCTCTGCGCGGCAGGCGTGAGCGCCGCGCGCGCCTCGGACATCGCCGCGGCCATCACGGAGGGCGAGGAGCGATGAGGATCGAGCTGGTCGAGGTCTCGAAGGGTCGGGGCGACGCGGTGCTGCTGCCGACGACGGCGACGTTCGCGAGCGGAAGCATCACCCTGGTCCGCGCCGAGACCCAGCAGCGGCCGACGGTGCTGGGCCTGCTCGCCTCGGGGCGCATGCACCCGGACACGGGCGTGGTCACGGTCGATGGCCGCGTGGACTACGGACGCATGCGCGCGGCGCTCGCGCTCGTCGACGCACCCGTGGTGAGCGAGCCCGTCGGCCACGTGTCGACCGTCGGCATCGTCGAGGAGGAGCTGATGTTCGCGGGACGTGCGTCCACGCCGTCCGCGGCGCGCGCGCTGCTGACCGAGCTGGGGCTCACCGGATGGGCGCGGACGCCGTTCGCCAACGTCGCCCCGACCGACCGTGTCCGGCTGCTGCTCGAGCTGGCAGCCTTGCGCCCGGGCGTGGAGGGCATCGTGCTCGTCGCGCCGGACAGGCACGGCGGGGACCCCTCCGGCTGGTGGGAGGCGGCACGCGGGCTCGCTCGCCGCGGGCTCGCGGTGCTGGTCATCGCAGGCGACGCCGCGGCCGCGACCATCGCGGGCACCTCGGTCGCCGACATGCCCGACGTGATCGTCGAGGACCTGGTGGAGGTGTCCGCATGAAGGGGCACGCGACACGCCTGCGCCGGATCGCCGTGCGCATCCCCGCGATGATCACCGCGGAGCTGCGTCGCCTCACCGCCACCCGGATGGCCGTGCTCGCGCTCGTGGCGCTCATGACGGTCCCCGTGCTCTACGGCGGCCTCTACCTGTGGGCGAACAAGGATCCGTACGCGGCTCTCGACCGCATCCCCGCGGCGATCGTGGTCACGGATGTCGGGACGGTCACGGACGGCGAGTCGGTGACCTTCGGTCGAGACGTCGCGGAGCAGCTCGTGGAGGACGGGCGCTTCGACTGGCACATCGTCGACCCCGACGCCGCCCTCGACGGGATCACCGAGGAGGACTACGACTTCGTGATCGAGTTCCCCGCGGACTTCTCGGAGGCGCTCGCCTCGGCCAGCACCGACGATCCCCACCAGGCACGGGTCACGCTCACCACGAGCGACGTCAACAGCTACCTCGCGTCGACCATCGGGGAGCAGGCGGCCGACGCGATCCGCACGTCGATCGTCACCACCGTCAACGAGGAGGCGGCGAGCGAGTTCCTGCTCGGGTTCGCCGATGTCCGCGAGTCGCTGCTCGAGGCCGCCGACGGGGCGGCCCAGCTTGGCGCGGGCTCTGCCGACGCGGCGGACGGCGCGGCGTCGCTCGCGGATGGGACCGATGCCCTCGCGACGGGAGCGGCGACGCTCGCGGACGGCACATCGTCTCTGGCCGACGGCGCATCCGCGCTCGCCGAAGGCACCACCTCCCTCGCCGACGGCGCATCGTCGCTGGCGACGGGTACCGCGACGCTCGCGGGCGGAGCGGACGACGTCGCGGACGGTGCGGCGGAGGTCGCGGCCGGCAATGCGGCGCTCGCGGAGCAAGCCGATGCCGTGGGCGCGGCCGCGGACGAGGCGGCAGCGGCCATCCCCGATGCGCTCGACGAGCTCGCCGCGCAGATGGCCGGGCTTGGCATGACCGACGCGCAGATCGCGGCGGCGCTCGAGCAGGTCGAGCCCGTCCTCGCGGATCTCGAGGATGGCCGCGCTGCACTGCACGACGCGATCGACGACATCGACGCGCTTGCGGACGGCGCCCAGCAGGTGGCGGACGGCGCCGCTTCGGTGGCCGCGGGCGCCTCCTCGGCAGCCTCGGGAGCCGGCGACCTGGCCGATGGTGCGGCCTCCGCCGCGGACGGGGCCGCCGAGCTCGCGGACGGCGCAGGCAAGGTCGACAGCGGCGCCTCCGATCTGGCGTCGGGGCTCGACACGGCTGCGGCAGGCGCGAGCACGCTCGCGTCGGGCCTCGGCGATCTCACGGACGGCGCCGACGAGCTCGAGTCCGCTCTCGCGGACGGCGCGGCACAGATCTCCCCCGCCGACGAGGCGCTCCGCGATCTGCAGGCGCAGACGATCGCGGACCCGGTGGACCTCGACTCGGAGTCGCTCACCTCCGCCGGCACGTACGGCGCCGGGCTGGCGCCGTTCTTCATCTCGCTTGCGGCGTGGATCGGCATGTACGCGCTGTTCCTCATCGTCAAGCCGGTGTCGCGGCGCGCGATCACCGCCATCCATTCACCGGTGAGGGTCACGCTCGCAGGATGGCTCACCCCGTCCGCGCTCGGCGCGATCCAGATGGTGGGGCTCTTCGCCGTGGTCGCGGTCGCGCTCGACTTCTCGGTCGACCATCCGTGGGGCACCTACGCCCTCATGGCCGTCTCGGCTGTGACCTTCGCGGCGATCATCCTGGCGCTCAACGTGTGGCTGGGCTCGGTCGGGCAGTTCTTGGGGCTCGTGCTCATGGTGCTGCAGCTGGTCACCGCGGGCGGCACGTTCCCGTGGCAGACGCTGCCCACGCCGCTCGCGGCGCTGCACCACCTGCTCCCGATGAGCTACGCCGTCGATGGGCTGCGGCAGATGATGTACGGCGGCTCGGTCGCCGCGGCGATCGGGGACGTGGCGGTGCTGGCTGCCTGGTTGGTCGCCGCGCTTGTGGTGGCGATGGCGGGCGTGGCGCGCATGACTCACCGGCAGACGCTGCGGGACCTGCAGCCGAGCCTCATCGGCTGATCGCGGCGCGGCCGGCGAGGGCGCGTCTCCCGTGCCGGGGCGTGCCGCGGCGGCGCCCGCCTGGCGGTGGGCGCGGTGGGGCGTGGCAGCTAGCCCGGTGGGTTCGCGGTGGCGGGTGTGCGTGCGGGGAGGTCGACCTGGAGTGCGGTTTTGCCGCCTCGTCTGGAGGTGCGGGTGGGGTCGATGCTGGCGGGTGGGGTGAACCACACCTCGGTGGTGGTGGCGTGGACTTGCCAGCCGTCGTCGTGGATGCGGTGATGACAGCGGGTGCACAAGAGCACGCCGTTGGACAGGTCGGATCGGCCGCCGTGGGACCAGTGGCGGATGTGGTGGGCGTCGCACCACGACACTGGGGCGTGGCAGAACGCGCAGCCGCCGTCACGCTCGGCCAGCGCGATCCTCTGTGCGGGGGTGAAGAACCGTTTCGCGTAGCCCACATCGAGTGCTTGTGATCCGGTACCGAGGACCACGGGCAGGATCTGCATGTCGACGGCCAGGCGGCGAACCTCGCCGGGGCCCAGGGGCACGCCGACCGCATCGCACGAGCCCAGCCCGACGCCGGTACGCAGCGCCTCGAGGTCGATACGCACCACCACCGTGGTCGACACCCCGGACC
>NZ_BBLV01000016.1:22035-66266 GCF_000971115.1 Demequina gelatinilytica
TCCTGCCACCGGTCCCCATCCCACCGTGCCACCACATCCGTGCACGCCCTGCGCAGATCCACCAGCGACAGGCGCGCGGCCATCCTCACCAGCCTCGTAGCCAACTCATCACCGGCGCCCTCGCACCGCTCCAGGGTCTCCACGATCAGCCGAGCCTGCGCCGTCGACACCTCACCCGCGAGCACCGCAGCCGCCACCGGCGACCACCGCACCTCACCCCCAGCCCGGGTACTCGCGTTGACCAGCAGCGTGCCAGCCTCGATCGCATCCCGGGCCTGACCACCCGAACCACCCTGACCCTGCGCGACCATCTGATGAGCGTTCCGATGCCCCCGCCGACGCGCCATCCCACCACCCTTGGCCGCATCGGACCGACGCGCCACCTCGGCTGCGAGGACCGCGTGAGGGACCGCGGCCAGCCGCTGGTAGCGGGCGGCAGCGTCCAACGCCGCCGCCAGCTCCGCCTCGGACAAGGCCGCCAGGTCACGGTCCTCGAACGGCGCGAGCGCCTCACGCGCCGCGTCGATCGCCTCTACCGGGAAGGTCATGACACCAGTCAACACGAGGGGACTGACACCCACCCCCCGATATCCACCCTGCTAGATGTGGAAAACAACACCAGATTTCGACCTGGGGACATCACCCCTGGGGGCTGCCCAAGACGACACGCCTCACCGAGCACCGGACACACTGGGACGCCCTTGGCAGTGACTCGCTAATGTGCCCCCATGGCTGAGCGGACTGCGGTTGCACTGTATGCGCGTATCTCACGGGACCCCAACGGCGACATGCTGGGCGTGACGCGGCAGTTGGAGGACTGCCGCGCGGAAGCCGAGCGGCGCGGATGGACGGTCGCTGAGGAGTACGTGGACGACGACACGTCGGCGTACTCAGGCAAGACGCGTCCGGCGTACGAGCGGATGTTGCGGGACATCACCGATGGGCTGATCGACGGCGTGATCGTGTACCGGATGGACCGGCTGCACCGTCGTCCGCTCGAGCTCGAGCACTTCGCGGACACCTGCAAGGCCGCAGGGCTGACGGACGTGGTGTCGCTTCAAGGCGAGTTCGACATGGGCAAGTCCGATGGACTGTTCGTGGCGCGGCTGATGGCATCGGTCGCGGCGCACGAGTCGCATGTGAAGTCCGAGCGCATCAAGCGCAAGTTCCTGCAGAGCGCCGAGACGGGCGCACCCTACATGGGTGGCGGGCACCGCCCGTTCGGGTACCAGGACGACCGCGCGACGCCTCACGAGGTCGAGGCGACGGCGTTCCGTGAGGCCGCTGCGCGGGTTCTAGCCGGGGAGACGCTGTACTCCGTCGCAGGCTGGATGGAGGCCCAGGAGGTGACCGGCACGAAGGGATCGAAGATGACCCCGAGCGCCCTAAGGTCGCTGCTGCTGAGCCCCAGGAACTACGGCATGCGCGTTCACCAGGGGCAGATCATCGGCGAGGGCACGTGGACGGCCCTGATCAGCGCCGAGGACGGTGAGCGGCTGCGGCTGTTGCTGACGGACCCGAAGCGCCGCACCAACCGCGCCGCACGCCGCTACTTGCTGTCGGGCATGCTCATCTGTGGCAAGTGTGGGGCGACGATGAAGTCCCACCCCCGCAACGGCGTGCGCCGCTATGGGTGCGGCATCCAGTCCACCAAGAACGACCCGTGCAAGGGCACGTACATCGTCGCCGAGCCCGTCGAGGCGCTGATCGCCGAGGCGGTGCTCGTGCGGCTGGACTCGCCCGACCTGGTGGGAGCGCTGACTTCAACCGTGGATGAGGACAAGGTCCATGCGGTCGGTGACGAGATTGCCTCGGATCAGCGGCGCATGGATGACCTGGCATCGATGTTCGCCGACGGGGACATCTCCCGCGAGGAGTGGAAGGTCGCCCGTGACCGGATCGAGGCGCGCATGGAGGCCAACCGGAAGGCGCTGGCACGGATGACCCGTCGGGACGCGATCGAGGACTACATCGGCCAGGGCGCGAGCCTGCGCGATCAGTGGGAGTCGCTGAACCTGTCCAAGCAGGTGCCGATCATCAAGGCCGTGATCGAGTCGGTGACGATCATGCCGTCCCGAGCATCGGGGATGCAGCGCTTCGACCCGTCCCGCGTACTGCCCGTGTGGCGGCTGTAGGCGCCCCGTGCGCGCCTGACGGCTTGCCGCGCGGCGCGCCCATCAGCACGCCGACACGCGCCAGCACCCCCGGATCGGTGACGAGCACCGGCACTCCCTGAGCAGCGCACGACGCCTCCACCCACGCACGCAACTGGTCAAGGGTGAGTCCGTGCCGGCCCTTCATCGGTCACCCCACTGAGCCCACAGCGCCGGCGGCCCCTCCCAATCGTCCGAGTCGCCCGAGTGCCACACCCGCTGCGGCATCGACCCCAGCGCCTCGGATGCGGCATCAAGCAGTCCTTCCGACGAGGGCGCCCACAGGTGCACCTTCTCGGGCTGGAACCCCTGTGCCACGTCGTAGCGGTGCAGCCCGAGAGCGCGCGCCTCGGGATCGGCGAAGGTCTTCGCGACGTACTTGGACACGTATCCCGCAGCCTTGCGGGACTCCTCCACTGCGCCCGCACCGGCCCGCAGGTCACCGAGCAACTTGATGTGCACGAACCCGTGCCCCCACGCCTGCACGATCACGGACCGCTGGACGTACCTGCCGATAGCGAAGTGCACGTGGAGACCGTGACCGGACTTGTGCCACTCCGGCACCCACACGTACGGCAGCGGATCACCGCCAAGCGCGGAGCGGAGGTTGCGGAAGAAGTCCGCGACATCGGCGCGCAGCTGCGAAGGATCGTGACACCCGGCACCGGCGTAGGTGAGGGTGCCCATGCGGTTGAGACGGTTCGCGGTGCAGTAGCGCCGCAGTCTGGCGCGAGCCCGACGACCGGCCTCGCGTGCGGCTCGTTCAGGATCAGCCGCCATGCCCCGAGCGACATAGGAGCGGTCCGGGCGATCGATCGAGGCGCGGAAGTAGCCGCCGCCTTCCAGGGCTTGCGGGTAGAGGCTGAGGTGCCAGCCGGGTTGAGTAGTGGTGCCTTCCAAGACGCAGACCTTCGAGCAGTGCCGACAGAGGAACTGGCAACTGCCGGACCGATGGCGACCTACGAATGACGACGACCGGGAGCAGTTGCTCGACCGGTCATCAGAGGCGTTGGCTTTTTCATCGGGTCCCGTGCTGTGCTGCGGACCGCAGCACGGGAGGCTTCCCGAGATCCCTACCCATGGCCGGGTCGGCAGTCGCAGTCCGGGATCAGACCGCATATGTGTTTGTCTCGTCGCCGGTATCGACGTCCGCGCCACTAGTAGTAGCGCATTTGGTCACCTAGGCGCAATAGTCACCTGCGGGCTTCGCCCCGACACCTCCAGCGTCGCGCCTCCACGCGCCCCCTCAACCCGCGCTCACGCTCGGGTTGAGGAAGGTGCTCCCGCACCTGCGCGGGCCGAGCCCGCGTCCAGGTGCGGGTGGACCGGGCACGCTCCACCGCTTAGGCCTCCGGTATCGAAACGAAGCCCCAGCCTGGCGCGAGCGGTCCAGCGGCAAGCCCGCAGGTGGCCGGGTAAGCGACGGCGAGCGGGTGTCGCGCTAGAAGTCTGCGGCCCGCAGCTGGTTGAGCACGATCCACCCGATGACGACGACGCCGACCGTGATCATGTGCCACGCGACCAGAGTGCGCCACCCTTCCCACCCCGGAGGCGTCACCTTGGACGAGGGCGCGGTGGGCGCAGGTTGCTCAGGATTCCTAGTGTGTTCGGCCCAAGCGGCACCATCCCACCAACGCTCAACCGGCGCCCCACTGGGATCGTTGTACCAGCCCGAAGGCGGTGAATCTGGCATGCCGCAGACGCTAGCGGGAAAGCCCGTCAAAGCCAACGAGTTATGTTGCTATTTCAAGTGAAGTGCGCGCCTGCGGCGCTAGTCAATCGGAGGCAGCACACCGCGCTTGTCGAGGCGCAGTGCATTCGCGCGCGCCAAGACCCGCCCGACCGCCGTTACTTGCACGGCGTGGGGGATCTGCCCCCACCACTGCTCGATCTGCGCCAGATTCGGACGGAGACGCAGCCGCTCCAAGAACGGCTCGACCAGCGACTTGTCTACGTTTCCGAAGCCAAATCTCTTCGCTTGAGACGCCAGGCCGTCAGCAACGTCCGATGGGATCCCCATTGCATCGAGGGTCTGCGCTTGCGCAACCGCGAACCGGAGATAGTCGGGCTTCAGTTCGTGCTGAACCATTAGTCGCGGGTCGATGTACTCCTTCCCGCCATGGGTGAAAGGCCAGTCGAACCCTTCGGCCAGAACGCCTCGCGCCAAGTATCCCGGCATCCGATTGGGGTAGTACTCGCGGAAGGGCTTGAGGCTCGACACTTGGCTTAGTCGAATGGCGTCAAGTACGTCCAGGTGGTCAAGCCACTCAATGCCCTCTGGCAACGGACCATCTACTAGGTCGCCCATGAGTGCATCCATGGCATCGAGTCCCGCATCAAGCGTCTGAGCAAGCGGACTGTATTGCTGTAGTGCTTGGAAGACGGTCAGTCCTCGGAGCGCCTCGTCGTCAACACTGTCGACAATCTCGATCGCTTTCTCGATGCCCGTTCGGACCGTTCGAATGGTTCCGCGAGCCGCGCGGTCCACCAGCAATCCCGACAGAAGGTCGTAGTCCGAATCGTGTTCCGAGACTGCCGCGCCTTCCTGTGCCCGCTTGTAGGACCGGAGGAATCCGGGATCGGCGAAGACCTCCAAGCGGCCCTCCCGAATCAGGGAGGCGATAATGCGGTCGTCGAGCTTCGTGATCCGCTCTTGGATCACGCGCGTCGACTCGTCGGCGTACTCGGCAAGCACGCCTCTCGCCGCCTGTTCCGCGATCTCGCGCGCCCTGGGTTCCGTGACTCCAAGGATCACATCACCCGCCGCTTGCACTTGGGTGGAGTTGTCACCCGCTGATTGAGACTGCCGTGAGTTCACTTGTCAGACCGTGCGTCGCGTCCAGCCTGGACCTGGTGCGAGTTGTTGGCAGCCCGCTGGCGCTGAGTGATGCTTCTCTGCGCGATCTTCCACGTGACCGCGCTGCCCCCTGCCCCGCCGACTAGAAGTCCGATCACGAGTGTTCCGAGACCTTCAAATAGCCAATCCATCCGGTTCCCTCCAACGTCTTGTGCCACAAGATCGGGTGCGTTCTTGGGACAAATTGGCTCGTTCCCTACTGTGCTCCAATGGCTGCTGAGAGCCCTTGGATCGCGAGCACGAACATGAGCGCACCGAGGACGCCGATCGAACCGAAGCTGATACCGGCGATCGCCTGGACCTTGCCGGAACGCGGTTCCCAGGACTGGGAGATGACACGTAGCGCAGACACTCCGGTGAGGATCGCCGTGGCTCCGAATGCGATTCCGAGAACCACCGTCATGCACGTCACCGCAGCCAAGATCCCGAAGATGAGCGAGACGATCGCGCGCTTCACGAACGGGGGGCGCATCGCGTAGACGATCTGAATGTTCTGGTTCGCTCGCTGACGTGCGTTTGGTGCATCGAAAGCCATGATTACGTCCCCCATTGCAGTAAGTCTCGCGCACTCTATCGGCAGTACCGGCGACTCGGTCAAGAGGGGGTGCATTGGCAAGTTGCTCCCTTGGCCAGCCTCCTGCCGCAAGGTCGCCCACACGCGCAAGCACCGAACCCGATCTCAGCGGTTGACCACGTCGCCGTCGGAGGTCAGGTCGTCGTCCGGGCCCACCTCGAACGACTCGAGCCCGGGAACCGCCACCACCGCGTCGATGAGCCCGCGCGCCCCGGCCACCAACGTCGAGTCGAAGTCGACCTCGGTGGCGACGAGCCACGCGTGGTCCTGCGGCCATACGAGCTGAGGGGTGGGGTCACGGAAGCTCGCCCACCACCCGACACCGGCAGCGAACCCCCAATCCGGGTCCGCAAGCTCCGCGAGCGCACCGCCGAGCAGCACGTATTCGCGCCCGGGCAGCGCGAGCACGTCGCCCGCAGCGATGGCCTCCACGATGCCCGCATCGATCATCGGCAGCTGTGGGAGCGCGGTGGCCTCGAGCCCGGCGGCGGCCTCCGTCGCGACCATGACGTGCCGCCCACCGGGATGCAGCCCGCTGGATCCGGTCCAGAACCCGACCACCGCATCGTCCGGCGTGGACGTCGCCTCGAGCAGCGCGGGCACGAGGCGCGCGAACAGCTCCGGCTCGAACGCCCCCTGCTCGGGCTGGTCCACCTCCCACCCGTCACCCCATCGCACCACAGCTTCGCGCGCGAGCGCGTGCCACTGCATCAGGGGATGCGCCGTGCGTCCCAGCGCGGATGCCAGCTCCGCCCAGGTCCAGCGACGCTCGTCGACCACGCTCGGCACCATGCCGCTTCCCCGGTCGGACCAGTCGAGCCGCCTGCCCCGCAAGGGATGCATGACCCGGACGTAGGCCTCGAAGCCCTCACCTGCGACGTCGCGCACCCGTCCGCCGAACGTGGGGATCCGCCCCTGCAGCCACTCCCCTGCATCGGACCCGCGCAGCACCTTCATGCGCAGCACCCTAACGCGACAGGATTCCCCGGTAGATGGCCAGGTCCTCGTCGTCGTAGGCGCAGAAGGTGACCTCCTCGACGTACGGCGCGGACGCGAGCGCACGCGCCACCGACCGCACCGCGACCTCGGCCGCCTGCGCCTTCGGGTACCCGTAGATCCCTGTCGAGATGGACGGGAACGCGACGGTGCGGCACCGATGCTCCTGCGCCAGCACGATCGCCGCCTCGTAGGCCGAGGCGAGCGCGAGCGCCTCCCCGCGGTCTCCGCCGTGCCAGACCGGCCCGACGGCGTGGATCACATAGGTCGCCGGCAGCGCGTAGCCGCCGGTGAGCTTCGCGGATCCCGTCGCGCATCCGTGCAACGTCTCGCATTCGTCCTGCAGCCCCGGTCCCGCGGCGCGGTGGATCGCGCCGTCGACCCCGCCGCCTCCCAGCAGCGACTCGTTCGCCGCGTTGACGATGGCGTCGACCGCCATCGTCGTGATGTCCGCGCGCCGCACGGACATGACGGCGGTCATCGTCCGCCCCCGGATGCGCGCCTTCCCCCAAGCAGCATCGTCACGCTCCCCCGTTGTGCCCCCTGTGCCACACGATAAAGGGAGCGGCGCCATCGCGCCTGCGGAACATCCGCCCGGGCATCTCGGTTGGCCCTGAAGGAGCCCTCAGGGCACGCATCCCCCACCGAAGGAGCGACGATGGTCGACCAGCAGGCGGCTCACGGCCGCGCGGACGCCGATGCCCTGGTGTTCTTCGGAGCCTCGGGCGACCTCGCGCGGAAGATGATCTTCCCTGCGCTGTACGGCATGGTCGCGCACGAGGAGCTCACCGTGCCCGTGATCGGCGTCGCGTACTCGCAGTGGGCCCTCGAGGATCTGCGGACCCGTGCCCGCGAGTCGGTGGCGGCGGCGGTCCCCGACCATGACCCCGAGGTGCTCGACACCCTGCTGGGCCTCCTTCGCTACGTCGACGGCGACTACCGCGACGCCGCGACCTTCGAGTCGCTCAAGGCGGCCGTCGGCGACGCGCAGCGTCCCGTGCACTACCTGGCGATCCCGCCGACCATGTTCGGGACCGTCATCGAGGGCCTCGCCCACGTCGGCCTCCACAAGCACGCGCGCGTGGTGGTCGAGAAGCCCTTCGGCCGCGACCTCGCCTCCGCACGCGAGCTCGACGCCGTGATCCGCAGGGCCTTCCCGGAGGAGTCGGTGTTCCGCATCGATCACTTCCTGGGCAAGGACGAGATCATGAACCTGCTGTACTTCCGGTTCGCGAACTCCTTCCTCGAGCCCGTATGGAACCGCGACCACATCGCGAGCGTGCAGATCACCATCGCGGAGGACTTCGGAGTCCAGGGCCGCGGCGCCTTCTACGACACCGCGGGAGCGCTGCGCGACGTGCTGGAGAACCACATGCTGCAGATCGTGGCGCTGCTCGCGATGGAGCCTCCTGCGTACCAGGGATACGGCGCGGTGCATGAGGCGAAGGCCAACGTCTTCCGGGCGATCCGTGCGCTCACCAGGAACGACATCGTCCGCGGCCAGTTCGCCGGCTACCGCGACGAGCCGGGCGTCGCGCGCGGCTCCGACGTCGAGACCTACGCCGCGGTGCGGCTCTTCATCGACTCGTGGCGCTGGGCCGGGGTGCCCTGGTACCTCCGCACCGGGAAGCACCTGCCGGTGACGGCCCACGAGGTGGTGGTCGAGTTCAAGAAGCCGCCTCAGGCCCTCTTCGACGACGCGATGATGGCCCAGCGCCCCAACCATCTGCGCTTCCGCCTCCAGCCGGACGGCGAGATCGCGCTCGGCGCCCGCGTCAAGACGCCTGGCGAGGAGTTCGTGGGCGAGCAGCGCGAACTGGTGGTGAGCACGGGAGGCGCCGGCTCGCGCCACCCCTACGAGCGCCTGCTCGCGGACGCCCTTGATGGAGACCGCGCGCTGTTCACCGCCGAGGAGACGGTCGAGGCCGCGTGGCGCGTGGTCGACGGCGTCCTCGCAGACCACGCCCCCGCGATCCGCTACACCCCCGGCACGTGGGGCCCTACGGAGGCCGACACGCTGATCGGCGCGGACGGCCCGTGGCACGACCCCGTGCTCAAGACGACGACGGACGATGCGGCGCGCGCCTGAGCGCGCAGGACAGGAGGTCAGCATGCAGCTGGGAATGATCGGTCTGGGCCGGATGGGCGCGGGGCTCACCCGACGGCTCATGCGGGACGGCCACACCGTCGCCGTCCACGACGTGAGCGCCGAGGCGATCGACGCGCTCGCAGCCGAGGGCGCGGTGCCCGTGCATGATCTCGAGGGCTTCGTCGAAGCGCTCCAGGCTCCGCGCACCGTGTGGGTGATGGTGCCGGCGGGAGAGGTCACGCAGCGCGTGGTGACAGAGCTCGCGAAGGTGCTCGAGCCGGGCGACACCGTCATCGACGGCGGCAACAGCTACTACCGCGACGACATCGCCCACGCGGCGGCGCTCGCCGAGCACGGCATCGGCCTGGTCGACGTGGGCACCTCGGGCGGCGTGCACGGGCTCGAGCGCGGCTTCTGCCTCATGATCGGCGGGGACGATGCAACGGTCGAGCGCCTCGCTCCCCTGTGGCGGTCCATCGCGCCGGGCGTCGAGTCGGCCGAGCGGACTCCCGGCATCGCCACGGGCGGCGTGCCCGGGCTGCTCGAGCCGGGCGAGGAGGGCTGGCTCCACTGCGGCCCCACCGGTGCCGGGCACTTCGTCAAGATGGTCCACAACGGGATCGAGTACGGGCTCATGGCGGCGTACGCCGAAGGCCTCAACATCCTCAAGAACGCGAACATCGGGTCGCAGCCACGCGGGGCCGATGCTGAGACCGCCCCTCTGGCACAACCCGAGTACTACCCGTACGACATCGACACCGCCGCGGTGGCCGAGGTGTGGCGGCGTGGCTCGGTGATCGGCTCGTGGCTGCTCGACCTCACGGCGGCGGCGCTGCGGACCGACCCCGAGCTGTCCTCCTTCTCCGGCCACGTGTCGGACTCCGGCGAGGGCAGGTGGACGTCCATCGCGGCGATCGACGAGGGCGTCCCGACCCCGGTCCTCACCACGGCCCTGTACTCGCGCTTCGCGTCGCGCGACCTCGACGACTACGCCCAGCGGACGCTGTCGGCGATGCGCAAGGGCTTCGGCGGGCACGAGGAGAAGCCGACCGGCGAATAGCGGGAGGCCGCCAGGAGCCCCGCGCCTGCGCGGCGCACGGGACGATGCATCCCGCGCGCCGCGTCCTGGGTCAGGCGAGGCGCAGCCGCGCCTCGGCATCGGAGGCGTGCGCGAGGGCACGCGTCAGCACGCGCACCTCGGCGGCACGGACGCGGCGGCGCAGCGTCGCGAAGGCACGCGCGCGTCGGGGCCGCGCGGCGCGACCGCTCAGCGAGGCTGCCGCGAGCCGGTGGGACTGGACAAGGGTGACGAAGTCGTCGGTGAACATGGATGCTCCTTCGGTGAGCCGATGGTTCCGGTGCCGGCGCGACGGTGCCGCGCGGTGGGGCCACGGAGGAGCTGCGGACGCAGGGCGTAGCGGACGTGCCCTGCGGACCGGGCGGGACGCCTCGCGAGGCGGTGGGCCGACGCGGCCGATGGCGGCTCGCTCTGTCGGCACGGACGTTCTCCAGGTGGATCGCGTCCGCGGGTGAACGGCGGGGCGGTCCGCGTTGCCGTGGTCCGCCCTCATGCTCGTCTCGAGGAGGAGGCCCTTGCGGGCCTTCTCCCACGGTAGGAGAAGGGAGCGCTCGGGGGCAAGCCGGCAGGCCGCGGGGCGGCATGCGGCCCGCATCGCGGTCGTACGAGCGCCACGAGCACAGCGCCTGCGCCGCGTACGCGATCGCGAGCAGCAGCGGGATCGCGCCGGCGCCCAGGCACCATCCCCGATCGACAGGAAGGTCGAACGCGACGAGCGCGACCCCCGTGACGATGAGCGCGAGTGCCGTCCGGATCCACGAGAGGAAGGTGCGCTCGTTCGACAGCGCGGCCTGCGCGGTCCGCGCGTTCGTGGCGTCGGCCTTCTCGCGCAGCGCCGTGCTCACCGTCGCCGCCGCGACCCGGCGCCTACGAGCTCAGCTCGGCCACGCCGAGCAGGTCACGCGCCGCGGCGTCGTCGACGTACGGGAGCTGCGCGAGCACGGCGTCCGCGCCATCTCCGAGGAGCTCATGGAGCGGCCCGTCCAACGAGGCGTCCATGCACTCGCCGGGGAAGACGATCCCGCCGTCGCCGGCCTGCACCATGACCGTCGCGACGTAGTCGTCGCCTCCGTGCTCCTCGAGCCCGATCCAGACGGGCGCGCCGTTCGCGAGAGCCCAGTCGATGCCCGGCCAGTACGACGCGTGGACCTCGGCCACCCACGTGTCGCCGTCCGACGTCTCGAACGTCGCGGGAAAGGTCTGCCGGTCGCCGTCCGGATCGCGCACCGCATCCTCCACCGCGGAGAGCTCGAACCACTCCTGCACGGTGTCCACGAGGAACTCCGCGGGCGAGGCCCCCTCGCCGGGCGAGCCGTCGCACGCTCCGAACGCGCTCCGGAGATCCTCCGCGGTCGCATCGGCGCCCGGTTCCACGGCGCAGGCCGCCGCCATGGTCACCAGGCACGCAGCCGCCAACCCACGACCCCACCGTGACATGGTCCCCCCCAGCCTCGACTCGCGATGCTCCCCCTGCGCCTGAGCGTAGTTCCGCGACGAAGCCGCCGGTAGAGGCCGCCCCGATCAGAACAGCGTGGGCTGGGCGGGTGCAGCCACGGGCGCGCCGTCCCGGCCGTAGGCGCGCGTCCGACGCCACTCCCCCTGGTCGTCGCGCGCGTTCGCACGCGATGCGACGGTCCCGGTGTTCGGGTCCTCGGGGGTCCGAGCGAGCCCGTGTGCCGCGATGAGCGGCTTGATCCGCGCGGCGAGCCGTCGCCGGTAGTCCTGGGGCGCGTAGGAGCCGTCCGCGTAGAGCGCGCGGTAGCGCGGCAGCAGGTCGGGCCGATGCCCGTGGAGCCACTGCGCGTACCACTCCTTGACCCCGGGGCGCAGGTGCAGCGCGGTGTACGGCACCGACGAGGCCCCCGCCGCCTTGATGCGGCGGAGCGCGGCGTCGAGATGCTCCTCCGAGTCGGTGAGGAACGGGAGGATCGGCATCATGAACACCGCGACGTCGAAGCCCGCCTCCGCCGCGGCCGTCACGGTCGCGAGCCGCGCCTGCGTGGTGGGCGTGCCGGGCTCGATCATCTGCTGGAGCTCGTCATCCGCGATCGCGATCGACAGCGCCAGGTCCACGGGCGCGGACTCCCGCACCGCGGCGAGGAGCGGCAGGTCGCGTCGCAGCAGCGAGCCCTTGGTGAGGATCGACAGCGGCGTGCCGGAGTCCGCGAGCGCGCGGATGATGCCGGGCATGAGGCGGTAGCGGCCCTCGGCCCGCTGATACGGGTCCGTGTTGGTGCCGAGCGCGACGTGCTCGCGGTTCCACGAGGGCTTGGCGAGGTCCTTGCGCAGCGCCTCCGCGATGTTGATCTTGACGATGATCTGGCGGTCGAAGTCCGCACCCGCGTCGAGCTCCAGGTACCGATGGGACGGCCGCGCGAAGCAGTACACGCACGCATGGGTGCATCCGCGGTACGGGTTCACGGTCCACGTGAACGGCACGGCGCTGCCCGGACCCACGCGGTTGAGGGCGCTCTTCGCGAGCACCTCGTGGAACGTCACGCCGGCGAACTCGGGCGTGGTGACCGTCCGCACCAGGTTCGACATCCTCGCAAGCGCAGGAAGCGCATCGTCCGTCTCGGCGCGCAGCGCCTGTCCCTCCCACCGCATGCCGCCATTCGAACACGTGTTCGAATGGGCGTCAAGCCTACCCGCCGAGCCGCTTCCCGTACGCTCGACACCAGGGGCGACGCCCCACGGCCCACGCCCTGAGGAGGAGCCATGGCAGGGATGACGAAGGCGCAGCTCGAGGCACGCCTGCTCGAGCTCGAGGCGGAGAACACGCGCCTCCAGGAGGCGATCGAGGAGAACACGCGGCTCCGCGCGACGCTCGCACCCGTCGACGCCGCGCCCGCACCCGCACCCGCGGCCGCGCAGCCCCGCCCTGCGCGCGGACGCGCCTTCCTGGGCATCGTGCTCATCGTCCTCGGCGCGCTCGTCGCTCCGCTCGGGACCGTGGCGGCGTACGCGAGCCGCATGGCCACCGACACGGACGTGTTCGTGAACACCCTCGCGCCGCTGGCCGACGACCCCGACGTCCAGGCGTTCGTGGTCGACGAGACCACCGCGGCGATCGACCAGGCGCTCGACACCGACGCGCTGGTCGCCGACCTGCTCGCGAGCGTGATCGACGAGGACTCGACGCCTCGCCTCGCGAACGCCTCGGAGGTGCTCGGCCCGCTCCTCGCGGACCAGGCACGCGTCGCGATCCGCAGCGCGCTCACCCAGGTGGTGGGCGCCGACGCATTCGCGACGGTCTGGCGCGAGGCGCTCACCCTGGCGCACGGCCAGCTGGTGGGTGTGCTCAGCGCCGATGCGGACGGCGCCATCGCGGTCGACGAGGCGGGCGTGGTCCAGCTGCAGCTGCAGCCGATCATCGAGCAGCTCCGGCCGGCCCTGGTCGAGGCGGGCTTCACGCTCGCGGACTCGATCCCCGACGTCGACGTGAACGTCACGCTGGCGGAGGTGCCCAAGGTCGCGCAGGCGCGGCTCGGGTACTCGATCCTGCATACGGTCGGCACGGTGCTGCCATGGATCGCGCTCGCGCTCATCGCGGCGGGCATCCTGGTCCACCCCCGCCGGCCGCGCGCGAGCATCGTCGCGGGCGCGCTGCTGCTCATCGTGGGCGTGGTGCTCGCGCTCGTGGTCGCGACCGCGGGCGACATCGTCGCGGCCGGGCTCGCGACCGAGGTGCCGACCGCGGCCACCGCGGCGATCTACGGGGCCCTCACGGCGGAGCCCGGAGCTGTGCTCATCGCGTACATCGTCGCGGGGGCCGTCGCCATCGTCACGGGCCTGGCGCTGGGAGGCTCGCGCCCCGCGGCGACCGCCCGCGGCCTGGGCGGCACGTACGTGACGCGCGGTGCCACCGCGCTCGACGCCCACGGCTGGCGCCCGTCGGCGCTGGGCGGGCTGCTGCGGCGCCAGGGCTGGCTGCTGTGGCCGTGGCTCGCGATCGTGTTCCTGCTCCTCTTCGCGACCCTGCGTCCGTTCACCCCGACGGGAGTGGTGGTGGGCGTGGTGATCCTCGGCCTCGCGGGCGCGGCCTTCGCGGTCCTGCGGGCCGAGGGGGACGATGCGGCGGCGGACGATGCGGTGGTCGCCGCACCAGAGCCCGCACCCGCGCCCGAGGAGCCCTCCCCCACGATCTGAGCGGGCGCATCGTCCCAGGTCGCGCACGCTTATCGCGTGACCTTCACGTGACCCGTGACCTACGTCCCTTTTACCTTTCCTTTTGCATCGGCAGACTCGCCGGAAGGCGCGCATCCTGGACTCAGGCGTGCCCTCCCCCCACCGCGAGCCGAAGGAGCCGAGCGTGCTGCACACCCTCACCTACCTCGACCAGCTGACCCTTGCCGAGGACGTGCGCGAGGCCCTGTCCTCGGCGCCGTCCGTGACGGTCCCGAAGACGCGGCGCGAGCTCTACGCCCTGTCGCTGGGGCCCGAGGGCGGCCCCGTCTTCTCGGTCGACTACGACGTCGACGGCGAGGTGGTCACGGAGGCCACCGTGACCCGCTGCCGCAACGGCATCGCGGTCAACTACCCCGAGGACTACATGCGCCGCCGCGACCCGCAGTGCATGGTCATCGCGGACGACCGCCCCACCGACAAGACGCGCTACAAGGACCGGTTCGGGCACGGCTTCGACGGCGCGCGGGCGGACACCATGGCATGGCTCGCCCGCCAGGACCTCGTGGTGGTGCCGTTCAAGGCGGGTGGCCTCACGCACGGCTCCCCGTCGATCGCGATCATGCCCGCCAACGCCGCGTTCTTCGCGACCGCGCTGGTCGACCTGCAGGGCTGGGTCACCTTCGACGAGCTCGGCGCCTTCACGCCGCGCTCGATCCTGTACGTCGCGCCGCCGTTCCGCCACACCCACTTCGACGGCAAGCAGGTGGTGGTCCACGACCGCACCGAGACGCTCCACGAGATCTTCGCCTACAACCTCTACCCGGGCCCGAGCGCCAAGAAGGGCGTGTTCTCGGTGCTGCTCGACATCGGCGAGCAGGAGGGCTGGATCACCGCGCACGCCTCCTCGGTACGCGTCACCACGCCGTACGACAACGAGACCGTGATCATGCACGAGGGCGCCTCGGGCGGCGGCAAGTCCGAGATGTGCCAGGAGCTCCGCCGCGAGGACGACGGCCGCATCCTGCTGGGCGAGAACGTGGTCACCGGCGAGGAGTACCTCATCACGCTGTCCGAGACCTCGGACCTCGCCGCCGTCACCGACGACATGACGCTGTGCCACCCGGCTGTCCAGGACGGCAGCGGCAAGATGGTGGTCGCCGACGCTGAGGACGGGTGGTTCGTCCGCGTCGACAACCTCAAGTCCTACGGCGCCGACGTGCACTTCGAGCGCGCGGTCATCCACCCGGACGAGCCGCTGGTCTTCTTCAGCATCGACGGCGTCCCCGACGCGACCGCGCTGCCGTGGGAGCACACCATGGATTCGACCGGCAAGCCGTGCCCGAACCCGCGCGTGGTGATCCCCCGCAGCATGATCCGCGGCATCGTCAACGACCCCGAGCCTGTCGACGTGCGCACGTTCGGCGTGCGCATGCCGGCCTGCACCGCGGAGAAGCCCTCCTACGGGATCATGGGCCTCACGCACTTCGTGCCTCCGTCCCTCGCATGGCTGTGGCGTCTCATCGCGCCGCGCGGCGACAAGAACCCGTCGATCGGCGAGGCCGCCGACGCGGTCCGCAAGCTCGAGCACGGCGGCATGGTGTCGGAGGGCGTCGGCTCGTACTGGCCCTTCTCCACCGGCACCCAGGTCGAGGCCGCGAACCTGCTGCTGCGGCAGATCACCGAGTACAACCGCACGCGCTACGTGCTCACGCCCAACCAGCACGTCGGCGCGTACAAGGTGGGCTTCTCGGGCGAGTGGCTGACGCGCGAGTGGCTCGCACGCAAGGGTGGCGGGCGCATGCGCGCCGACCAGCTCGAGCCGGCGCGCTGCGCGCTGTTCGGCTACGCCCCGAAGGAGATCACGCTCGACGGTCAGCCGATCCGCCGCACGCTCCTGCGCCCCGAGACCCAGTCGCAGGTGGGCACCGCCGCCTACGACGCCGGCTGCGCGATCCTCACGGGCTTCTTCAAGGCGGAGCTCGAGAAGTTCCTCACCGACGACCTCGACCCCCTGGGCCGGCAGATCATCGAGACCTGCATGGCGGACGGCACGGTGGCGGACTACGAGGCCCTCACGCCGATGTACCTCTGAGCGGTTGACGGGAGGGCGCCCGGGGCGCACGGTGGCGGCATGACCGCCGACCGCGCCTCGGGCGCCCTCCAGCTCCGCCTGGTCCTCCACGCGGAGGACCTCGACGCGGCGCTCGCGCTCTACCGCGACGCCCTCGGCATGCCCGTCGAGCTCGACCTCGCCACCTCCACCGAGGACGGCGACGCGCGGGTGGTGGTGCTCGACGCAGGCCGCGCCACGCTCGAGCTGGTCAACGGCGCGCAGCGCTCGCTCATCGACTCGATCGAGGTGGGGCGCCCGGTCGCACGCGAGGTCAGGCTCGCGCTCGAGGTGGACGATGCTGCGGGCGCGACCTCGGCGGCACGTGCGGCAGGCGCGGAGCAGGTCGCCCCGCCCACGCGCACACCCTGGGGCTCGCTCAACGCGCGCCTCGAGACGCCCACCGGGGTCCAGCTCACGCTGTTCGAGCAGCTCGAGCCCGAGTAGCCGTACGTCCCACCCACGGCGCCCGCCGCGGCCCTAGGTTGGAGGGCGTGACGCACGAGAACCAGATGAAGGCCGCGATGGCCGAGGTGCCCGTCGAGGACCCGAGCCGCACGGAGTACCAGAAGCTGAGCAACGACGAGTGGTTCAAGTACCGCTCCGGCCCCGAGCTCGCCGACATGCAGCGCGCGACGCTCGCACGGCTGCGCGAGCTCAACGCGGCCTACTACGACGATCCGGAGGGTTCGACCGCAGGCCTCGCGGACCTTGTCGGGGGATGCGGTCCGGGTCTCGACTACCGCCCGCCCCTGTACCTCGAGTACAAGGAGCGCGTCCGGTTCGGCGCGAACGTCTTCATCAACTCGAACCTCATGATCCTGGGCTCGGGCGTGGTGACCATCGGCGACAACGCGCTCATCGGGCCCGACGCGCGCTTCTACACGGTCAACCACGCCTTCGACGTCGAGATCCGTCGCGAAGGCTGGGAGCGGGCCTTCCCCATCACCCTCGAGCCCGACGTCTGGCTGGGCGGCTCCGTGGTGATCTGCCCGGGCGTGACGATCGGCCGCGGCTCCGTGGTCGCCGCGGGCGCGGTGGTCACCAAGGATGTCCCGCCCATGTCCGTGGTCGCCGGCAACCCCGCGCGCGTGATCCGGACGCTGTGACCGAGCTGCTCCCCACCCAGCGCGCGCTCGACCGCGCCGAGCTCGAGGCCGTCCTGGCGCCGCTCGGCACGGTCGTCGACCACTGGCTCCTCTCGGGCGGCACCTTCTCCGCGGTCCAGGGCGTCGAGCTCGGAGGCGGCGGGACCGTGGTGGTGAAGACGTCGGTACCGGACGCGCGCCGCCTGCTCGCGTACGAGCACGACATGCTGCGCTGCGAGCGAGACAACCTCGCGCTGGTCGCGGAGCTCGACATCCCCGCGCCGCGCGTGCTCCTCGACGACTTCACGCGCACGCACACGGACGTCGACGTGCTGGTCATGACGATGATGCCGGGCATGGCGTGGGACGATGCGGCCCCGGTCATGACGCCCGAGGCGAACGAGGCCGCATCGGCGCAGGTCGGCGCGATCCTCGCGGAGCTCGGGCGGGTACGAGGGCCGCGCTTCGGCATGCCGGCGGAGCGGTTCCGCCTGGGCGGCGACACCTGGCCGAGCTTCATGAGGCGCCTGATCGACGCCACGGTGGACGATGCCGAGGCCTGGGGCGTGGACGTCGAGGCCGGGCGCCTGCGCGCGGGCCTGGAGGCCGCTGGCGGCTCGCTCGCGGAGGTGACGGTGCCCTCGCTGGTCCACGCGGACCTGTGGCACGGCAACGTCCTCGTCGATCCGAGCACCGGGCAGGTCACGGGCGTGGTCGACTTCGAGCGCTCGCTGTTCGGGGACCCGCTGTGGGGCCTTGCCGGCGGCGAGACGCACGCCTCGGGGCCGTTCGAGCCGGCCAAGGTGCGCGGCTACGAGGACGCCACGGGCGCGCCGCTGCGCATGGACCGTGCCGCGGAGCTCCGCGTCGCGCTGTACCGCCTGTGGTCGATGGCGGTGCAGCTCACCGAGATCGAGCCTCGCGGCTTCGCCGGCGACTGGGTCGAGGGGCATCGCGGCTCGATCCGCGCGAACCGGGAGAGGCTCTGCGCGATCCTCGGCGTCTGAGCTGCGCCGACGGTCGGCGAGCGCCGGCCTTCCGGAGTCGTGGGTGAGCGCATGGCCCCGGCCATGGAGCTCGACGAGGTCGGTGCGGCACGGGTTGCGGCTCTGGATGCGGAACTGGACGGCGACATCGCGGGCGCGGCGGCGGCCCGTGCGCGCTCGGCGGGGTAGTCGCGATGGATGTCATCGCGTCTCGACGCTCTCCGGAGCGATGCGGATGCCGCGCGGTGCGCGCGCCCGTCACTCTCCCGCGTTCTCCTGGAGCCACGCGATCACCGCATCCGCGACCTCGCGCCAACCCGAGTCGATCGCGATCGAATGGCCGCGGCCAGGGAACTCGCGGAACTCGGTCGGACCGGGGTTCCGGCTCTGCAGCTTGAGGGTCGCCCGGTTGATCGCGGGCGCGACCAGGTGGTCGACCTCGCCTCCGATGATGAGCAGCGGGCCGCGGGCGGGGTTGTCGAGGTCCACGGCCGCCTCGGAGCGCGGCTGGAAGCGGGCCGCCGCGGCCTGGAACAGCGGACGCGCGGGAGCCGCGACATGCATCGTCTCCCACAGGCGGCGTGCCTCCTCCTTGCCCAGCCCGTTGGCCCACGCGTACTCGAACTGAGGGAGCGTGAGCCGGATGGCGCGCGAGCGGTTGGCGGGGTTGCCCAGCACGGGCGACGAGGCGCGCAGCACCGGCAGCGGCAACGGCAGCACGCCCTTGATGGGCGCGGGCTCGATCGCGACGGTCGCGCGTGCGAGGCCCAGCCCGGCCACCTTCTGCGCGAGCAGCCCTCCGAACGAGTGGCCGACCACGAACGGCGGGAGGTCGAGCGCGGCGATCACCGCCGCGACATGGTCGGCGGCCTCCTGGATCCCCACGCCGGCCACGGCGTCCGGGTCCGCGAGCGCGGACTCGAACGTCTCGGGCTCGCGCGGCCATGCGACGGCGACGGACGTCATCCCGTGCTCGAGGAGCAGCTCCTGCCAGGGGCTCCAACCGTCCGCGACGGCCCACAGCCCGTGGATGAGGACCACCCCGGGCCGCCCGGAGGCGTTGACCGCATCGATCTGCTGCTGCTCGCGCGCCGTGATGGGCGCGGGGGGATCGGCGACGGTCATGGAACCCTCCGGGGACTCGCCAACGGGGGCGCTCACCCCCGACGCGACGCTAACCCCCGCACCCACCCGAGCGGTAGGCCCTGGGCGCTTTCGGCGGATTCGTGCGCGTGAGCGTCACACGCCGGCGAGCGCGAGCCGCTCCTCGCCGTCGCGCAGGATCGCCGCCGTCACGGCGCCCGGACCGCCATGGAGGTGCTCGAAGACGGCGTTGTAGCACGCAAGCCAGACCGACGTCGCCCACGCGACCTCGACCTCGTCGGGCGTGAGCGTCCTCCCCGTCGCCTCCTCGTAGGCGGCGAGGACGCGTGCTCCCGTCGCGATGTCGGCCGCCGCACCCGCGTCGGGGGTCGCGGGATGATCGAGCGCGAGCGTGCCGACCAGGACCGCCTCGGGACGCAGCACGATCGAGTCCCAGTCGTGCACGATCGCCCGGTCCCCCCGCCACCGCACGTTGAGCCCGTTGAGGTCCGCGTGCCCGAGCACCGCCGGGAGTTCGCTCGCCTCGAGCCGGCTCCGCGCGGCCCTCGCGAGCGCCGCGAGCGCGGGCGGGAGATCGGGCTCGATCCGGTGCGGGTCCCAGCGAGCGGACGATGCGGGCGGCCACACCCGTGCGGCGGCGCGATGGTCGTAGTGGAGCCACGGCGTCGGCGCGAGCCCTCGCGCCTCGACCTCCGCGAGCGCCGCGACGATGCGTGCGAGAAGGCTCGCGTACAGGGCGGGGGCGTCGCCGTCCGGGGTGAAGACCCCCTCGGGACGCCACTCCTCGGCCGTGAGCCACGCATCGTCCCCGAGCGGGTCGGGTCCCGCCACCAGGTCGGGGGCGTCGATCCCGGCGTCGAGCGCCGCGCGGTGGGCGCGTGCGACGATCGCGAGCCGATCTCCCCCGCCCCGCCGCTTGACGGCGAACCGCCGCCCATCCTCGAGGCGGACGCCCCACACGTCCGACATCGAGGAGGCCTCGAAGAACACCTCCGCGGGCGTGGATCCCAGGCGTGACACGACCCAGCGGGTCACAGGCTCGTCGAGCGTCATGGCATGACGCTAGCGCCCGCTCAGCGCGGGTAGGCGGCGATCACGCCGGCGTACGGCCCCAGGAAGGACGTGGGCTCGGAGCCGCCGGAGATCCATAGCTGGGAGATCTGGCCGTCGAGGTACAGCGCATCCTCCACGCCCAGCTCGTCGCGGAACATCGTCGCGAAGTCCCACAGGTTGACGTAGGTGCGCGTGATGACCAGGTAGACGGTGCCGCCGTCGGGGCTGACCCCGACGCCGGTGCGCAGCGCGGTGTTGGCGCTGCCCTCGGTGAACTGCGGGTGGATCTCGCCGTCGAGCAGCAGCGCGGGCCCGGACTGGGTCGCCTGCGCGACGCCCGCGGGGTCGTACAGCGTCGAGTCGACCACCGCGGCGGTGCCGTCCTCGCGGATCTCGAACACCGCGTTGGGCTTGAGGTGGAAGTTGCCGTAGCCGTCCGCGAGGTTGAGGGCACGCAGCTCCTCGCCATCGGCCACCAGGAGCCCTCCGGGCGTGAGGTCGTCGGAGAAGATCCCGGCGTTGGTGAGCACCGCGATGCCGGGATGCGCGTCGATGTACTCCTCGAGGTCGGTGCCGTCGGGGTCCTGCGGCCAGTCGACGTGCACGTCCCACGCGTCGAGGTCGAGCGTCACCACGCCGTAGGACCCGTGCTCGGCGAGGTCGATGACCTCGACGGGCACGTCCACGGCTTGGGCATCCGGCGTGGAGGTTCCGGTGGACACAGCCTCGGACGCGGTCGCGGTGGGTGCAGGCAGCCCGGAGGAGCTCGGTTCGCCGATGTCGACGCTGGTCTCGGAGCCGTCCGAGCCTCCCAGCCACGAGCAGCCGGCGAGCGGGAGCGCCACGAGGGCGACGAGGAGGGGGCGCACGCCCCGAGGCTACGCGAGGGAAGCCCGGGGGCGCGCCAACCGTTGTCCTCACGGACCCACCGTCACCCGATCAGAGGAGCACCCATGTCCGACAACCCCGCCGCCGCACCCCGTCCCCTCGTCGTCGCGGTGCTCGGGACCGGCATCATGGGCGCCGCGATGGCGCGCAACCTGGTGCGCGGCGGGCACCAGGTCCGCGTGTGGAACCGCACGCATGCGACGGCCGCGGCGCTCGCCGCGGACGGCGCCTCGGTCACGCTGACCCCGTCGGAGGCGGTCCACGAGGCCGATGCGGTGCTCACCATGGTGCATGACGGGGCCGCCGCGATCGAGGTGATGCGGCAGGCGGCGCCCGGGCTGCGCGCGGGCACGCTGTGGATCCAGTCCTCGACGGTGGGCCTCGAGACGCTGCCGGACCTGGTCGCGCTCGCGGAGGAGCTCGAGGTGGTGCTGATCGACGCGCCGGTGCTCGGCACGCGCGAGCCCGCGGAGGCGGGGCGCCTGACCGTGCTGGCGGCCGGACCGCTCGATGTCCGTGACACCGCGATGACCGTCTTCGACACCGTCGCCACGCGCACCGTATGGACCGGGGACGATGCCGCGGCGGGCACGGCGCAGCGCCTCAAGCTGGTCGCGAACTCGTGGGTGCTCGCCGTCAACAACGCCGCCGGCGAGACGCTCGCGCTCGCCCGTGGGCTCGGGGTCGAGCCACAGGCCTTCCTCGATCTCATCGAGGGTGGCCCGCTCGACCTCGGCTACCTTCACGCGAAGGCGGCGCTCATCCTCGAGGACCGGCTCGCCGAGGCGAGCTTCGGGGCGGCGACGGCCGCCAAGGACGCCGCGCTCATCACCCACGCCGCCGCCTCCGCCGGGGTGCGCGTGGATGCCCTCGACGGGGCGCGCGAGCGCCTGGTCCGCATCGTCGAGGCGGGGCACGGCGATGAGGACATGGCGGCCGCGTACCGCGCGAGCTGACCCCGAGCGGCGCCGAGGGAGCTCAGAAGACGAACGTGATGGAGCTGACGACGCCGTAGGCCACCAGGCCTCCGAACGCGAGGAGAACGGACCCGGCGAGCACCGCTGCCCACCAGGGGAGACCGCGCGCGCACCATCGAGCAACCGGCCAGTACAGCGCGACGATCGCCGCGACCGACAGCACGTGCGCCATGAAGAACAGCAGGCCAGCGGACCCCAGCACGAGCCCCAGGACGGGCAGCGCGAGCAGCGGCACCACCGGGACCCAGCGCGCCAGCGCGAGCCTGCCGCCGGTGACGGCGTAGGCGAAGGCCCGCAACGTCAGGAGCGCCCACGCGAGCGCGGTGCCCGCCAGCACGGAGGCGCTTCCCGGGCCCTGCCAGCGGTCCTCGCCCCACAGGAGCAGGAACGCGAACGGCAGCGTCACTCCCGGGAGGAGTGCGAGGACCAGCGTGGCGGCGAGGACCAGGTTCTCCCCCGGCGACCGCGGATGCCGATCCCGCGGCGAGAGCTCCACGGGCGCCGCGAAGACGGGCGGCCCCTCGGAGGCGACCACCGGCGGGGCGGGGCCGTCGTCGGGATGCCAGCTCCAGCGCCCGTCTGCGCCCCCTCGCCCCTCAGCCATGGCACGCATCATGCCGCGCGCGCACCGTCGGGTCTACAGCACGTGCACGAGGAAGTCCTTGGTGCGCTCGTGCGTGGGCGCGTCGATGACCTGCGACGCGGGCCCCTCCTCGACCACCAGGCCGTCGTCCATGAACACCACGTGATCGGCGACCTCGCGCGCGAAGCCGATCTCATGGGTCACCACCACCATGGTCATGCCGCGTGCTGCGAGGTCCTTCATCACGGCGAGCACCTCGCCCACGAGCTCGGGGTCGAGCGCCGACGTCGGCTCGTCGAAGAGCATGATCTCGGGATCCATCGCGAGCGCGCGGGCGATCGCCACACGCTGCTGCTGGCCGCCCGAGAGCTGCGCCGGGTAGTGGTCCATGCGGTCGGACAGGCCCACGCGCTCGAGGAGCTCCGTCGCCTTGGTCCTGGCCTCCGCCTTGGAGCGTTTGAGGACCTGCACCTGCGCCTCGACCACGTTCTCGAGCGCCGTCATGTGCGGGAACAGGTGGAAGCGCTGGAAGACCATGCCGATCCGGGAGCGCTGCCGCGCGATCGCGGTCGGGTGCAGCCGGTGCAGCGTGCCCGAGGCGTCCTCGCGGTAGCCGAGCAGCTCCCCCTCGATGCGCACCGAGCCGCCGGTGAGCACCTCGAGCTCGTTGAGGCAGCGCAGCAGCGTGGACTTGCCCGAGCCCGAAGGACCGAGCACCACGCACACCTCGCCGGGCTGGACCGTGAGGTCCACGCCCTTGAGGACGTGCAGCTCGCCGAACATCTTGTGCGCCTCGCGCACCTCGACCATCGCGGTCACGGGGTCACCTCCAGGAAGGGGTCGTCCTTGGCGGTGCCGGACGCCTTGATCGCCGCCTGCCGCCCGAGGCGGGGCGCACGCGGTCCACGCCTCCGAGGCGTGGTCTCGCCGGTGCCCCGGCCGTAGTACCGCTCGAGGTAGTGCTGGCCGACCATGAGGACGGACGTGATGAGCAGGTACCAGAACGCGCTCACGATGAGCAGCGGGATCGGCTCGAAGATGCGGTTGCCGATCGCGTTGGTCGCAAACGTCAGGTCCAGCGTGAAGGGCACCGCGGACACGAGCGACGTGGTCTTCAGCATCGAGATCGTCTCGTTGCCCGTCGGCGGCACGATGACGCGCATCGCCTGCGGGATCACGATGCGCCGCAGGATGGTCGACTCCTTCATGCCGAGCGCCCGCGCCGCCTCCTCCTGGCCGGGGTCCACCGACCCGAGCCCGGCACGGACGATCTCCGCAAGGTAGGCGGCCTCGTTGAGCCCGAGGCCCAGCAGCGCCGCCCAGAAGGCCGTGATGACCGTCTGCGTCTCGAAGGTGACGAACTCGGGACCGAACGGGATGCCGAGCGACAGCGTCGGGTAGAGCACCGAGATGAGGCCCCAGAACACCAGCTGGGTCCAGATCGGGGTGCCGCGGAACAGCCAGATGTAGAACCACGCGACCGAGCGCAGCACGGGGTTGTCCGAGCGGCGCATGATCGCGAGGATCACGGCGAGCACGATGCCGATGAGCATCGACCCGACCGTGAGGATGAGCGTCCAGCCGACGCCACGGATGACGGTGACGTCGCGCAGGTACAGCCCGACGGTATCCCAGGCGAACTTGGGGTTGGTCACGAGCGCGTGCACCGCCATCGCGGCGAGCACGACCACGATGGCGGCGGCGATCCAACGCCCGGGGCGCGGCACGGGGCGCGCGTGGATCCGGTTGGGCACCGGGTCGGCGTGCGTGGGCTGGGTCATCGCTGTCTCCTTCTCTCGGACGCGAGACGACCGGCACATCGTCCCTCCTCTCCCGGGTGGGACGATGCGCCGGCGGCTCGGGTCAGGAGGCCGGGTTGACCTCGGCCGTGGTGAGCATGCCGTCCGAGGCGCCCCACGCGTCGAGGATGCTCTTCAGCGTGCCATCGTCCATGAGGCCCTGCAGAGCGAGCGCGATCGCATCGGTGACCTCGGAGCCCTGCGCCGTGACGATGCCCTGCGACGCGGTCGCGAAGGCGTCGCCCAGCTGCTCGAGCTGGTCGCCGGTCTGGGTGACCGCGTAGCCGATGATCGGCGAGTCCGCGAAGAGCACGTCGGCCTTGCCGCCGACCACGTTGGTCGCGGCGTCGGCCTGCGAGTCGTAGTTGAGCACGTCGAGCGCGTCCTTGCCGGCGGCGTCGCAGTCGGCGGCCATCTGGTTGGCCTCGTCCTGCTGGACGGTGCCGGTCTGCACCGCGACGGTCGCGCCGCACAGGTCGGCGGCGTCGATGCCGGCGGGGTTGCCTGCGGCCACCGCGTAGGCCTCGCCCACGCTGAGGTAGGACGTCATGTCGGCGACGGCCTCGCGCTCAGCGGTGATGGTGAAGGAGCTGATGCCGGCATCGAACTTGGTGCCGATGGACGGGATGATCGAGTCGAATGCCGCGGACTGGATCTCGGCCTCGAGGCCCAGCGCCGCGGCGATGGCCTCGGAGATGTCCACGTCGTAGCCGATCGGGGTCTGGCCGTCGACGTCGAGGTACTCGGCGGGCGCGTAGGTGGTCTCCATGCCGACGCGGAGCGTGCCGCGGTCCACCACGTCCTGCGGCAGGAGCGCGACAGCCTCCTCGTTGACCGCGACCGTGCTCGGGTCGAAGCCCTCGGCGGCCGCGGTGGCGGTGCCGGTGCTCGTGCCGGTCGACGTGCCCGTCTCCTGCGAGGCGTAGGTGCAGGCGGACAGGGACACGGCGGTCATCGCGGCGATCGCGACGAGGGCAGGCTTGCGCATAGGGGTGCTCCTTCGAGGGGTGTGAGGGCGCATGCGCCCTCGGGGACCCGCGAGGTGGTTCCTGTCGGTCTCTCACGGAGGGCGATGCATCGCTATGCATCATTATGCATGGTGATGAATGGCGCTCGGGACGCGCGGGACGAATCGCACTCCTAGGTGGGGTGACGATCGGTCGGCCTCATCGCGCGCGGACCTCGCCTACAGTGTTCGCATGCCCGACGGTCATAGTCCCGAGCGCCGGAACGCGATCCCGCGATCGCCGATGGCGCCCCTTCCCACCCCGTCGAGGGGAGCGCGCCGATGACGCAGGCCTGGCTGCTGCTGCTCCTCACGCTTGCGCTGATCGCCGCGAACGCGCTGTTCGTCGCGGCCGAGTTCGCGTTCGTCACGGTCGACCGGCCCACGGTGGACCGCGAGGCGTCCGCGGGCGACAGGCGCGCGCGCTCGCTCCGGATGGGCCTCACCAGGCTGTCGACCGAGCTGTCCGGGGCGCAGCTCGGCATCACCGTGTCGTCCCTCCTGGTCGGGTTCATCGCGGAGCCGTCCGTCGCGACGCTCCTGCGCGGGCCGCTCGAGTCGCTCGGGCTCCCCGAGGAGACGTCGCTCGGCGTCGCGCTCACGCTCGCCTTCATCCTTGCGACCGGCACCCAGATGGTCTTCGGCGAGCTCGTGCCCAAGAACTGGGCGATCGCCGAGCCGCTGCGCGTCGGCCGCGCAGTCGCGGGCGCGCAGCGGGGCTTCACCTGGTTCGCCGGCCCGCTCATCGGCGTCCTCAACGGGGCCGCCAACCGCATCGTCCGCATGCTCGGGATGGAGCCGCGGGAGGAGCTCGCGTCGGCGCGCACCGCGCGCGAGCTGCACTCGCTGGCCGAGCGGTCGGGCGCCCAGGGCACGCTCGAGCCGCGCGTCGCGCGCCGCCTCGCACGCGCAGCCGAGATGAAGGAGCGCACCGCCTCGGACGCCATGACGCCGCGCACACGCGTGCACTTCGTCGCGCACGATGCGCCGGTCGCCGAGGTCCTCGCGCTCGCGTCGCGCACCGGGCACGCGCGCTTCCCTGTCACGGGCGAGAGCGTCGACCAGATCGTCGGCGTCGCGCACTTCAAGCGCGCGCTCGCGGTGCCCGCGCGCTCGCGCCGGTCGGTGGCGGTCTCCGAGATCTGCCTCCCGGTGGCCTCCGTGCCGTCCACCATGCCGCTCAGCGCGGTCCTCGAGGCGCTCCGCTCAGGCTCGCAGGTGGCGGTGGTGGTCGACGAGTACGGCGGCACCGACGGCGTGGTGACCCTCGAGGACCTGGTCGAGGAGATCGTGGGCGAGATCGAGGACGAGCAGGACCGCCCGGTGAGCCGGCACCGCCGGCTTCAGGACGGCAGCTGGTCGCTGTCGGGCCTGCTGCGTCCCGACGAGGCCGGCGAGGTGATGGGCCTCGAGCTTCCCGAGGCACGCGAGTCCGACACGTTGGGCGGCCTGCTCACCGAGGTGCTCGAACGGTTCCCCCGCGTGGGCGACGAGGTCGAGCTCGCCGCACGCGACGAGTCCCGCCGCGACGACGACGGCATCGCCATGCCCGTGGTCGCGCGGGCCCGCGTCACCCGCCTCGACGGCCATCGCGTCGATCGCGTGATCGTGACGGTGGCCGCGCCCTCCCCCGCCGAGGAGGCAGGCCGATGAACGACTACGTCGCGCTGCTGCTCGCCCTCGCGCTGCTCGCGGGCAACGCCTTCTTCGTGGGCGCCGAGTTCGCGCTGATCTCCGCGCGCCGCACCCAGATCGAGCCGCGCGCCGCCGAGGGATCCTGGGCGGCACGCATGACCCTCCGCGCGATGGAGCATGTCTCGCTCATGATGGCCGGTGCTCAGCTGGGCATCACCGCCTGCTCGCTCGGCCTCGGCGCGATCGCGGAGCCGGCTGTCGCGCATCTCATCGAGGCTCCGCTCGCGGCCGTCGGCGTCTCGGGCGCCTGGCTGCACGGCATCGGGTTCACGATCGCGCTGGTCATCGTGGTCGCGCTCCACATGGTGCTCGGCGAGATGGTGCCCAAGAACATCGCGATCGCCGGCCCGGAGCGGGCGGCGATGTCGCTGGGCCCCCTCCTGTACGGCGTCGTGTGGGTGCTCAAGCCGCTCATCTGGCTGCTCAACGCGAGCGCGAACCTGGTGCTCCGGATGCTCAAGGTCGAGCCGCAGGACGAGGTCACGTCCACGTTCAGCGCCGAGGAGGTGGAGGGCTACCTCGCCCAGTCGCGCTCCGAGGGGCTGCTCGACGAGCACGAGCATCGCGTCCTCACGGGCTCGCTCACGCTGAGCTTCGAGACCGTGCGCGACGTGATGACCCCCGTGGGCTCGCTCACCACCCTGCCCGTGGACGTCACCCCGCAGCGGGCCCAACGCGAGTGCGTGAGGACCGGGTACTCGCGCTTCCCGGTGGTGGACGCCGACGGCCGCTACGTGGGCTACCTCCACCTCAAGGACTTCGCGTCCGTGCCGCGCGGCGGCGCGACCCGGCCGGTGGACCCCGACGCGATCCGGCCCCTGTCGGTCATCTCGCCGGAGTCCTCGCTCGAGGAGGCCCTCACCACGATGCAGGCGCGCGGCACGCACCTCGCGCTGGTACGCGACCCGGGCTCGGACGAGGTGCTCGGCGCCGCGATGCTCGAGGACGTCATCGAACGGCTCGTGGGCGAGGTCGCGGACGCCGCGCAGGCGGTCGGGCCGTGAGGCGCGCGCCCTGCTCGCGCGCCGACCGACCCACCTGGTAGGTTCCCCTTCACGCGTGGCGACGCGCGGGCTGGGGGATGCCATGGAGTTCACGCCGGAGTTCGGGCAGGAGCCTGCGCCGCCGCGCGCGGTCCGGCTCCCCGAGGCAGGCTGGCTCCCCGACCCGAGCGAGACCGACCTGGAGCGCTACTGGTCCGGGACCGCCTGGACCGGACGCGTGAGGGACCGCGTCACCAAGGTCGAGCGCGGGATGATCCGCCCCCAGGTGGTCCTGGAGCTCTACGCCCGCGAGCGTCGCCGGCGTCGCGGCCGTGTCGCGTGGCGCGTGACCTTCGCCGCGCTCGCCGGGGTCCTGGCCGTGAGCCTCGCGAGCACCGCGGGGCTGCTGCCCGAGTCGGCCAACGTCGCGGCGATCGCCGCGGACGCCGTCAACGAGGCGACGCGACCCGGCACGGGCGACAGCCGCTACCCGATCGGGGGCTCGACCGAGCTGGTGCGGCACCTCGCCACAGCGATGGTCGAGCAGGACGACTCGATCGACGTCTCGTACTGGGTGCGGTCGGAGGGCTCGGACGCGGTCGACGACGCGATGCGGGAGGCGCTCACGCAGAACCCGTACGTGTTCGTGCGCGGCTGGACCGTGCGCACGCGCGGCGGCGGCACGACGATCGCCCCGAACTACGTGTACGACGACGCGGAGGCCGAGCGGCGTCGGCTCGAGACCCAGACCGCGGTCGCGGTGGGCCTCGAGGCCTCGGGAGCCAATGCCGCGACGAGCGACGCGGACAAGGTCGCCGCGATCCACGACCACCTCGCGTCGGTCGCGACCTACGACATGGCGGCGTTCGAGGCGATGCACGTCACCGACACCTCCCCCGTGATCGAGCGCTCGCAGGAGGCCTACGGGATCCTGGTCGACGGCACCGCGGTGTGCAACGGCTACGCGCAGGCCTTCCTCGCGATGGCGTGGGCGGCGGGCCTCGAGGCCGTGGAGGTGACCGGCTCCGACTCGGCGGGTGCGACCGGCGGCGACCACGCGTGGAACAAGGTCCTGGTCGACGGCCGGTGGCTGCTGGTCGACGTCACGTGGGACGACTCGGGCGATCCGCCGCGGCCGTACCGCGACTACCTCATGGTCAAGGACTCGGCCCGCGTGCTCGCGACGCGCACCACCGACGCCTCGTGGATCGTCGACGAGCACCTGGGCGACTACGCGTCCTGATCCCGCTCCTCAGTCGGGCACGCGCGTGTCCTCGCCGCCCTCGGGCATGTGGTCGTTCTCCGGGCGGCGCGCGACATAGGCGATCGACGCCACGAGGCCTCCCCAGATGAGGACGATCGACACGAGCATGAGCACCAACGCGTCGGCGGTCATGTCCGCCCCCTCGGGTCGTAGTCCTCGGTATGGCGCTCCCCCACCTCCGCCGGGAGCGCGAGCTGCTCACGCGAGGGCCAGGCGTGGAAGCGGTCGATGTCGCGGCGCCATCGCATCAGCGGCATGAGCAGCGCGACCGCGAGCAGGAAGGCCGCGGTGCCCCATCCGAACACCGCGAGGTACCAGCCCGGGTAGCCGCCGTAGCCGTCCCTGATGAGGCTCACCGCTTTCTCCGCGAACATGTAGATGAGCAGCAGCGCGACCGCGTTGACCAGCCACAGCCAGTAGCGACCCGGGCGCATCGTGGACACGGCGGCGAGGTGCCGCTCGAGCTCGTGCCCGCGGCGGCCGAACCACAGCGCAGCGGCGATCATGGTGATCGCCCCGGCCACGATGCCGAGCTGGTTGGACCACTGGTCCACCGTGTCGAGCAGGTACAGGCCCGTGGTGGTGCCGAAGCCGATGATCGACAGCACGGCGGACACGACGCCCACCGCGACCGCGCCCCCACGCGGGTGGAGGCCGAACTTGTCCTGCAGCGCCGCGGAGATCACCTGGAGCACGGAGACCAGCGAGGTGAGCCCCGCGAGCACGAGCGAGCCGAAGAACAGCGCCCCGAAGAACGCCCCGCCGGGCATCTCCGCGATCACCGCCGGGAACGTCACGAAGGAGAGGAAGGGCCCGGCAAGGTTGTCCAGGCCCGCGACCGTGGTGCCCTGCTGGTGGGCGAGGAACCCGAGCGTGGCGAACACGCCGATGCCCGCGAGGAGCTCGAACGAGCTGTTGCCGAACGCGACCACCATGCCGGGCGCCGTGATGTTGGAGCGACGGCGGCGGTACGAGGCGTAGGTGATCATGATCCCGTAGGCGAGCGACAGCGAGAAGAAGATCTGCCCGTACGCCGCGATCCACACCTGCGGGTCGGTGAGCGCCGCGAAGTCGGGCGTGAAGAGCGCCCCGACACCGTCCGCGGCCCCGTCGAGGAGCAGCGCGCGCACCACGATCACCAGGAACGTCGCGACCAGCACCGGGATCCCGATGATGTTGAGCCGCTCGACGCCCTTGTGGATGCCGAGCGCCAGGATCACGATGGTCACCACCCAGACAGCGACGAGCGGGATGAGCACCTGCGGGACGAACGACAGGCTCACCGTGCCCGCCTCACCGAGCTGCAGGTACTCCCCGGTGAAGAATCCCGCGGGGTCGTCCGCATAGGACTGGCCGAAGCTGAAGAAGAAGTAGCTCACCGCCCACGCGATGATCGCGGTGTAGTAGAGCCCGATCACGAAGCAGATGGCGACGTGGAGCCACCCCACGCCCTCGGCGTTGCGGTGGACGCGACGCATGGCGAGCGGCGCCGAGCCGCGGAAGCGGTGCCCGATCGCGTTCTCGAGGAACAGGATGGGGACGCCGGCGGTCACCAGCGCGACGAGGTACGGGATCATGAACGCGCCGCCGCCATGCTCGTAGGCCTGGCCGGGGAAGCGCCAGATGTTGCCGAGCCCGACAGCCGAGCCGATCGCGGCGAGGATGAACGCGGTCTGCCCGCTCCAATGCTCGCGCTTCTCGTGCGTGTGGGGTGCCGCCTCCGGGTGCTCTGCCATGGGGTCCCTCCCTCCGCGCGTGCGCGCGACTCCCACGCTATGCCTGGCGTGCGCATCGTGCCTGGTGGGGCAGGACGATGCGGCGCAACTGGTACATTTTCGCCCGCGGTGCCGCACGCGGCACCGGGAGCGACAGGGAGGTCGATCGATGGAGGCAGGCACGGTCCAGGCCCGCACCGAGGCGAGCCGCGAGGCGCAGCTCGCGTACCGGCGACGCCGGTCCGCAGGGCCGATGCTGGTGCTCCTGCACGGCATCACCGACGGCGGCTCCACCTGGGGCCGGGTGGCCGGCGCGCTCGACGGAGGGTTCGACCTGGTGATGCCGGACGCGCGCGGCCACGGCGGCTCGACCCGTGTGGCCGCGCCGCTCACGCTGCCCCTGCTCGCGGAGGACGTCGCGGCGACGATCGAGGCCCTCGGCGGCGCCCCTGCCCTGGTGTGGGGCCACTCGATGGGCGCCGCCACGGCGGCGCTGCTCGCCGCGACACGGCCAGACCTGGTGCGCGCCGTGATCCTCGAGGACCCGCCGTTCCACGCCTCCGAGACGATGCGCACGGGCGAGGACCCTCATCTCGCGGCATGGGTGGCCTCGCTCGCCGGCATGCGGGACATGACCGCGGCAGAGCGCCTCGAGATCGCGCGGCGCGACAACCCCGGATGGGATCCTGCCGAGCTGGAGCCGTGGGCCGAGACCAAGGCGCAGCTCGACACGGCCGCCCTCGCGCTGCTCGACGGTGCGCTCGGCGCGGGCTGGCGCGCCACCCTCGCGCGCGTGACGTGCCCCGCGCTGCTGGTGACGGGCGACCCCGCCCGCGGCGCCATCGTCACCCCCGAGGTCGCGGCGGAGGCCCTCGCGCTGCTCCCCCGCGGCGAGGTCGCGCGCATCGACGGTGCCGGGCACAGCGTCCACCGCGACCGCTTCGGCGAGACTCTCGACGCGGTTCACGGCTTCCTCGCGCGCGTGCCGTGAGCCGCGACGCATGCATCGTTGCAGACCTGTGACCCACGCAAGTTGACGTATCGATTCGACACGTCTACCTTGAGTCGAAGCGATTCGAAAGTTGCCGCCGCCAACGAATGTCGGTAGCGGCCCGAGGTCCTGAATCACGAAGGAGTGGCCATGGACAACACGCAGAAGACCCCCACGAAGGGTGCGAGCAGGTGAGCTCGCCGACGGTGGTGACCGAGGCCGTCACGACGACCATCGATCACGCGGCCGATACCAAGGGACGCAAGCGCGCCGACAAGCCGCGGCGCAAGACGTCCTTCAAGCTGTTCCTGCTGATCTCACCGTTCCTGGTGCTGTCGTTCCTGTTCGCGTACTACCCGCTGTACGGCTGGGTGTACTCGCTCTACGACTACAAGCCCGCGCTCGGCCTGTCGGGCAGCGAGTTCGTGGGCCTCCAGTGGTTCCGGCTCCTGGTGAGCTCCCCCACCCAGGTCGACCAGATCCTCCAGGTGCTCACCAACACCCTCGCGATCAGCTTCCTGGGCCTCGCGACCTCGATCCTGCCGCTGCTGTTCGCGGTGCTCCTCAACGAGGTCAAGATCACCCGGTTCCGCAACGCGGTGCAGACGCTCACCACGCTCCCGAACTTCATCTCGTGGGTGCTCGTCTACATGATCGCCTTCTCGCTCTTCTCGAGCACGGGCCTGGTCAACGACATCCTGCTGGACTCCGGCATCATCACCACGCCCGTCAAGTTCCTCGACACCGACCAGCACGTGTGGCTGTCGATGACGCTGTGGAGCATCTGGAAGGGCCTGGGCTGGGGCGCGATCATCTACCTCGCCGCGATCTCGGGGATCGACCCCTCGCTGTACGAGTCGGCGAAGATGGACGGCGCCGGACGCTTCCAGACGATGCGCTACGTCACCATCCCGCAGCTCATGCCCACGTACCTGGTGCTGCTGCTGCTGTCGGTCGCGAACCTGCTCAACAACGGCATGGAGCAGTACTACGTGTTCCAGAACGCCTTCAACAAGGAGCACATCCAGGTCCTCGACCTGTACGTCTACAACATCGGCATGACCGGCAACAGCCTGTCGATGGCCACCGCGATCGGCATGCTCAAGAGCCTGATCTCCGTGGCGCTCCTCTTCTCCGTCAATGCGTTCGCCAAGCGCGTCCGCGGCCAGTCGCTCGTCTAGGGGATCGCGATGACCACCACGCACACCGAGCACAAGCCGACGCAGGTCACCGGCCACACGCGCACCTCCGGCGATGTGCTGTTCTCCATCGTCAACTACAGCTTCTTCATCCTCCTCGCGGTGCTGTGCGCCTACCCGTTCTACTACCTCATCATCAACTCGGTGAGCGCGAACGACCTCTCCGCGCTGGGCGATGTCCGCCTTTTCCCGCAGGGCTTCCACCTGTCGAACTTCGAGCAGGTGTTCCACCTCCAGGGGCTCCCGATGGCGGCGGCCGTGTCGCTCGCCCGCACCGTGATCGGCACCACCGCCACGGTGCTCGCCTCGGCCTTCCTGGGCTTCATGTTCACGCAGGAGCGCATGTGGGCGCGCCGGTTCTGGTACCGGTTCGTGGTCATCACCATGTACTTCAGCGCCGGCCTGATCCCGCTGTTCATCATCATGAAGAACCTGGGGCTCACCAACAACTTCTGGGTCTACGTGCTGCCGTTCGTGGTCCAGCCGTTCTTCATCGTCCTGGTGAAGACCTACGTCGAGGGCATGCCGCGCGAGCTCCAGGAGGCGGCCGAGGTCGACGGCGCGAGCGTGCTGCGCGTGTTCTTCATGATCTACCTGCCGAACATGACGCCGATCCTCGCGACCGTCGCGATCTTCGCCGCGGTGACGCAGTGGAACTCGTTCCAGGACACGCTGATCTACGTCACCGACCAGAGCCTGTACACCCTGCAGTACCTGCTCTACATGTTCATCAACCAGGCCAACAGCCTCGCGCAGGCGGCTCAGAACGCAGGCGGCAACCTCGGCGCACTCGCCGATGCGGCGTCGACGCAGACGCCCACCTCGATCCGGATGACGGTGTCCGTGCTCGTGGTGCTGCCGATCATCTTCATCTACCCCCTGTTCCAGCGCTTCTTCGTCAAGGGCATCATGCTCGGCGCGGTCAAGGGCTGAACCTCATCACCCCACCTCACACCCGAAAGGAAAGCAATGAAGCTGAAGAGTACGGTGGCCCTCACGGCATCGGTCATCCTCGCTGCAGGGACGCTGGCGTCCTGCAGCAGCGCGGAGGACCCGACGCCCACGGAGACCTCGGGCACTGGAAGCACGACCGAGACCGCGGCCTTCCCCACGCAGTGGGAGGACGAGATCACCATCGACGTGTTCGACGGCCTCGCCAACTACATGGGCATGCAGAGCGGCTGGTTCGCCAAGGTGGTGAAGGACAAGTTCAACATGAACCTGAACATCATCGCCCCCAACGTGGCCGGCGGCGGTGACACGCTCTACAACACCCGCGTCGCGGCGGGCGACCTGGGCGACCTCATCGTCACCGACAAGGGCGAGCGCATGGAGGAGCTGATCCAGGGCGGACTCCTGCTCGACATGTCCGAGTACTACCCGGCCATGGAGAACGTCGCGGTGTTCGACCAGGCGGTCGAGAAGCTCAACGACGGCACCGGCGGCATCTACGCGACGCCCACCTCGGTGTCCTCGATCCTGCCGACGGAGCCCTCGGAGGGCCTCGACCCGACGTTCGGCCCGTTCATCCGCTGGGACCTCTACAAGGAGCTCGGCTACCCGGAGATCAGCACCCTCGAGGACCTCCTGCCGATCCTCAAGGACATGCAGGACCTCGAGCCCAAGGCCGAGAACGGCCAGAACGTCTACGCCCTGTCGCTGTTCAAGGACTGGGACGGCAACATGATGGTCACCGGCAAGCAGCCCACCTGCTTCTACGGCTTCGACGAGATCGGGTTCGTGCTCGCGAAGGCCGACGGCTCGGAGTACCAGAGCATCCTCGACTCCGACTCCGAGTACATCCGCACCATGCGCTTCTACTACGAGGCGAACCAGCTGGGCCTGGTCGACCCGGAGTCCACCACGCAGAACTACGACACCCTGTGGTCGAAGTTCCAGAACGGCCAGGTGCTGTTCTCCTGGTGGCCGTGGCTCGGCCAGTCCGCGTACAACACCGCGGACCACATGGCCGAGGGCAAGGGCTTCGAGATCGCCCCGCTCGAGGACATGCAGGTGTTCTCCTACGGCGCCGAGGCGTACGGCGGCAAGCAGGTCATCGCGATCGGCTCGCAGGCCGAGGACCCGGAGCGCATCGCTGCCTTCGTCGACTGGCTGTACTCCGCCGAGGGCACGTACATGAACAACTCGCAGACCATGGGTGCGGCCGGTCCCGAGGGCCTCACCTGGGAGGTCGGTGCGAGCGGCGAGCCCGAGCTCACCGAGTTCGGCCAGGCGGTCTTCCTCGACGGCGACGCGACCGTTCCCGAGGAGTGGGGCGGCGGCGGCTACATCGACGGCACCTCGACGCTCAACGTGAGCGCGGTCCTGCCGAACGACACCGACACGACCACCGGCTACCCGTTCTCCTACAAGTTCTGGCCCTCGTACCAGGCGCTCGTCGAGACGCCGCTGTCCGAGGACTGGTCCGCGGAGATGGGCGGCGCGGCCACCACGATGGACTACCTGCGTGACAACGACAAGCTCCTGGTCGCGCCGGGTGCGAGCTTCGTGGTCCCGACCGACACCTCGGAGATCGAGACGCTGCGCAACCAGATCAAGGCGATCGTGGTGCAGTACTCGTGGCAGATGGTCTTCGCCAAGGACGACGCCCAGTTCGAGAGCCTGCTCTCCGAGCTGCAGTCCACCGCGGACGGCCTGGGCTACCAGCAGGTGCTCGAGGTCGACATGGCCAACGCGCAGGCGCAGAACGATGCCCGCGTCGCCATCGCGGCGGAGTTCAGCGAGTGAGCTGACCTGACACGGAAGGGCCCCGGGGATCTCCCCGGGGCCCTTCTTCATGCCCGCGTCAGGCGGGACGGCGGAACGCGCGGCGCAGGGCGTAGGCGACCGCGCCGAGGGTGAGCACCACCACCAGCGCGAGGCCCACCCGGTCCACGACGCCGGGGGCGCACATGCCGCCGAGGCTCCCCGCATCGTCCGCTGCCACGGATGCGCAGGCGACGGTCGACAGCCGGACGAGCGTGAGCCCGCCGACCGCGAGCGCGCCCAGCGCCGCGCCGGCCCATCCCCAACGGAACCGCGTCCCCGTCATGGACGCGAGCCTAGCGACGGGCGCGCGGCCCGTCACGCGTCAGGAGTGACGCGAGAAGACCGCGCGCAGCAGGAAGGCCGCGCCGTACGCGCCGACCGAGAAGCCGACCGTGAGGATGAGGATCCACACGGGCGGGAACACGATCGCGAGCGACAGCATCGCGGCCGGGATGAGCATGAGGCCGGCGGTGCGCAGGGGCTCCGCCATGGGCAGCAGGAGCGCGTTGCGCAGCATCTGGCGCAGCGGGTTGCGGTAGCGCGCGATGAGGGCCGTCGCGTAGCCGAAGGCCGCGAGCACGTACACGCCCGCGGCGATCGCGATGAAGCCGGCGACGGTGGTCGGGATGGTCTGCTGCGCGAGCCAGAAGATCGCCGCGAACGCGAGCAGCCCGGCGGGCAGCAGCAGCGCGCCGAAGGCGACGAGGCCGGGCCGGAGGTTGCGGCGCAGCGCCGGCAGGTAGTCCGGGAGGGGGCGGCCGCGCTCGTCGTCCGAGTACCGGATGGTGACCTCGAGCAGCGCGCTGGTGGCGGCGCCGATGGTGACCACCGGGAGGCAGGTCACCAGGTACAGCAGGTTGAGGCCCACGAACTCGAGGAACTCGGTGAGCCCCTGCACCGTCCGGTTGTCAGGGTCGATGCGCATGCGTCTCCTCCGGGGCGCTCGTGACGCCGTCGATGATGGCGGGCAGGTCGGGTCCGACCGTGTGCGTGCGCTCGACGCCGTCGGGCGTGCGCACCGTCACGGTAGCGGGCCCGCGGGCCCCGTGCAGCCGCGCCCGCACCAGCGCGCCGTCGGCCCATGCGATGTCCACCAGGATGCCGCCACGCGCGCGGAGCCCGCGCACGCTCCCACTGGCCCAGCCCGGCGGGAGCGCGGGCAGCAGCCGGATCACGCCGCCGTGGGACTGCAGGAGGGCCTCCGCGATGCCCGCGGTCGCCCCCATGTTGCCGTCGATCTGGAACGGCGGGTGCGCGCTGAGCAGGTTCGGGTAGAGGCCGCCTCGGTGCTCCTCTCCCCCTCCGGACGCGGGCCGCAGCGCGAGCGCGAGCTGCGACTCCACGCGTGCGCCCTCGCCCAGCCGCGCCCACATCGCGGTGCGCCACGCGAGCGCCCAGCCCGTCGACTCGGGGCCGCGCCCGAGGATCGATGCGGCCGCGGCGGCCGCGAGCGCCGGTGTGCCCTCGCGCGTGATCTGCGCGTACGGGAACAGCCCGACCAGGTGGGACAGGTGACGATGCAGCGGCTCGGGCTCCTCGCGGGGACGGTCCCATTCGAGGAGCCTGCCGTCGGGGCCTACCTGCGGGTCGGGCAGGGCGGAGGCACGCGCGAGCAGGGCGTCGACCCACGCGGGGCGCGCACCGGGACCGAGGCCCAGCGCGGCGGCGGCGTCGCGGCACGCCGCGGCGAGCTCGCGCAGCAGGGCGACGTCCATGGTCGCGTTGACGGCGACGCCGCGCTCCTCGCCGTCGTCGTCGAGGTAGTGGTTCTCGGGGGAGGTCGACGGGCTGGTCCATGCCCGTGCCTCGTCGCCCTGGATCCAGTCGAGCGCGAAGCGCGCCGCGCCCTCGAGGACGGGCCACGCCTGGGTGCGGAGCCGGTCGAGGTCGCCTCCGAACGCGTAGTGCTCCCACAGGTGGAGCGCGAGCCACGTCCCACCCAGGGGCCAGAAGGCCCACGCGGTGTCGCCGTGCCCCGCCCCCACGGCCGCGGCATGACCCCACGCGTCCGAGTTGTGGTGGAGCACCCAGCCGTCGGCGCCGTACAGGGCGCGGGCCGCCTCCGACCCCGTGGTCGCGGCGAGACGCTCGACCCAGTCCAGCAGGGGCGCGTGGCACTCCGGGAGGTTCGTCGTCTCCGCGTGCCAGTAGGCCATCTCGAGGTTGATGTTCGTGGTGTACGCGCTCGACCACGGGCCGGGGAGCTCGGCGTTCCAGATTCCCTGGAGGTTCGCGGGGAGCCCACCGGTGCGGGACGAGGAGATCAGCAGGTAGCGCCCGTAGTGGAAGGCGAGCGCGGAGAGGCCGGGGTCGGGCCGCTCGCCGGCCGCGAGCACCCGCGCGTCGGAGTCGAGCCCGGCCGCGTCGGGCGCGGACGGCAGCGACAGCGTGCAGCGCTCGTAGAGCGCGCCGTGCGCGGCCCGGTGGGCCGCGAGCAGCCCGTCGGCATCGAGGTCGATGCCCGGGAGGTCGACGAGAGGAGCGCTCAGGCCCGGGAGGTCGGGCGACGTGCCGGTCGCGATGAGCAGCACGTGCCGCGTCGCGGGCTCGCAGGCGAGGACCCCGTCGGCCAGGGTCCACCGCCCGCCCGGGCGGATGACGATGCTGCCGGTGCGGCCGTCCGCGGCGTAGCGGATGGGCTCGTCGGGCTGCTCGTGGCCCGGCGCGACGTCGACGGGGAGGTCGAGGCGCCACTCCGGCAGCCGATGCCCGCTCGCCAGGCCCGCGCCGGACGCCCGCAGCAGGCTCCCGACCCGCACGGTGAGCGCGACGGGCTCCTCGGACTCGACCACGTGGACCAGCGCCCCGGTGACGGCGTCCGCCCAGGTGCGGTGGCGCATCGTGACGCCGCCGGCCGCGTACGTGTGCGAGGCGACGCCGGTGCGGAGGTCGAGCGCGCGCGCGTACGAGGTGGGCTCGCCGGCGGGGACGCCCGTCTCGATGTCGAGCCACCCGAGCGGGAGGTACGCCTGGGCCCACGGCGACTGCTGGGTCTGGAGCAGCGCCTCGGCCTCGGCGGCGTCACCGCGCGCGAGAGCGTCGCGGACCCGGTCGAGGGTCGCGCGACCGGGGGCGGCGATGCCGGCGAGCGGTCCGCCGGGCACCGGGCCCGACCACGCGGTGGTGTCGTTGAGCCACAGCCGAGCGGTGCCGATCCCCCCGTCGCACATCGCGCCGCGATGCCCGTTGCCCACGGGCAGCGCCTCGAGCCAGCGGGTCGCCGGACGGGAGTATCGGAGCAGGTGGAGCGCGTCCTCGCGCAGGTGCAACGGTGCCACCTGGGTAGTATAGGGTCGATTTGTAGAAGCGCTTCGACGATGTAGCGAGAAGGATCCGATGACGCACCCTGACCCCGCCCCGGCACGCCCGCGCGTGCGCTTCGGAGGCGACTACAACCCTGAGCAGTGGCCCCGCGAGACGTGGGACGAGGACGTCGCGCTGATGGCCCGCGCCGGGGTCAACCTGGTGACGGTAGGGGTGTTCAGCTGGTCGACGCTCGAGCCCTCCCCCGGCGAGCGCAGCTTCGCCTGGCTCGACGAGGTGCTCGACCTCCTTCACGCCCACGGCATCGACGTGGACCTCGCGACGCCGAGCGCCTCCCCGCCGCCGTGGCTCGGGATCCTCCACCCCGAGACGCTGCCGGTGACGGCGGACGGCGTGCGGCTCGCCGCCGGATCGCGCAACCAGTTCACGCCCGCCTCCCGCGTGTACCGCGAGCATGCCCTCGCCCTCACGCGCGATCTCGCCGCACGCTACGTGGACCACCCGGCCGTGGTGATGTGGCATGTGGGCAACGAGTACGGACAGCTCGACCACGGCGACGAGGCGGCGCGCGAGTTCCGCCGATGGCTCCAGGACAGGTACGGCGACATCGCGACGCTCAACCGCGAGTGGGGCACGGCCGTGTGGTCGCAGGGCTACCGGTCCTTCGAGGAGGTGCTGCCGCCCCGAGCCATGCCGTACCTGGTCAACCCGACGCAGAACCTCGACTTCCGCCGCTACAGCTCCGACATGATGCTCGCGTGCTACGCCGAGCAGCGCGACGCGATCCGCGCCGCGGGAGCGACCCAGCCCATCACCACCAACTTCATGGGCTTCTTCCCCCACGTCGACTACTGGGACTGGGCCGATCAGGTCGATGTCATCGCCGACGACCAGTACCCCGACCACTCCCAGCCGCACTCCGCGGCGCACGCCGCGATGGTCCAGGACCTCATGCGCTCGCTCGGCGGGGGCCGCCCGTGGCTGCTCATGGAGCAGGCGATCAACGCTGTGTCGTGGCGCCCGCACAACCTGCCCAAGAGCAGCACCCAGGCGCTGCTCGACTCGTACCAGGCGGTCGCGCGTGGCGCGGACGGCATCTGCTTCTTCCAGTGGCGTCAGGCGACGGCGGGTGCGGAGCGGCACCACTCGGCGATGCTCCCCCATGCCGGGGAGGACTCCGAGGTGTTCCGGACCGTCTGCTCCCTAGGCGACGGGCTGTCCCGCCTGGGCGCCGTGGTGGGCGGCCGCATCGACGCGCGCGTCGCGATGGCCTTCGACTGGGACTCCTGGTGGGCCGCATCCGAGCCCGGCCGGCCCACGTCGCTGCTCGACACCGTCGAGCAGGCGCAGCGCTGGTACCGGGTGCTGTGGTCGCTCGGTGTCGCAGTCGACCTGGTGCGCCCGGGCGCCTCGCTGGACGGGTACGACATGGTGCTGGTGCCGCACTCGTACATCGTGGAGCCTTCCTTCGCCGCATCGCTCGACGCCGCCGTGGCGCGGGGAGCGACCGTGGTGGTGGGGCCGTACAGCGGCGTCGCCGACGCACGGGGGCACATCCACGTGGGCCGCTCCCCCGTGCTGCTCGCGGAGCTGCTGGGCGTCAGCGGCGAGGAGTGGGCGGGGCTGCCCGACGCCCCCACCTCGCTGGCACCCACGGCGGCCTGGGCGTCCGCGCCCGCGTCCCCGACGGCAACGATCCTCGGGGAGCGCCTGCGCGCCGACTCCGCGGAGGTGCTCGCCACGTTCGGCCCCGGGCACCTGTCCGGGCTTCCGGCCGTCACGCGTCGGACCGTCGGGACGGGGAGCGCCTGGTACCTGGGCGCAGTCCTGTCGGACGAGGCGCTCGCGTCGGTGCTCGGGGACGCGCTTGCGGGCGCGGGCGTCGCAGGCGTCCTGCCTCAGCTCCCCGACGGCGTCGAGGCGGTGCGCCGCGGCGACCTCCTCTTCCTGCTCCACCACGGCTCCGTCCCCGGCCGTGTCACCCTCCCGCGGCCCGGACGCGACCTGCTCACGGGCGAGACCCTCGCCGGCGAGGTCGAGATCGAGCCTGGCCGCATCATCGTCCTGAGCCTCGTGCCCACTGAAGGAGACCACGCATGACCGACCCGTTCCGCGACACGTCGCTGCCCGCCGAGGACCGCGCCGCCGACCTTCTCGCGCGGCTCACACCCGAGGAGCGCATCGCGATGCTGCACCAGGTGGTCGCGCCCATCGAACGGCTCGGGCTCGGCGAGTTCCACACCGGCTGCGAGGCGCTGCACGGCGCGGCCTGGATGGGGACGGCGACCGTGTTCCCGCAGCCCGTGGGGCTCGCGGCGACATGGGACACGGGCCTCATCGAGCGCGTGGGTGCGGCCTCCGCGACCGAGGTGCGCGCCAAGCGCGCCGAGAAGCCGTCGGTGAGCCTCAACGTGTGGGCGCCCGTGGTCAACACGCTGCGCCACCCCGGATGGGGGCGCAACGAGGAGGGCTACTCGGAGGACCCGCATGTCACCGGGCTCTTCGGGGCGGCGTACGCCCAGGGTCTGCGCGGTCGCGATCCTCGCGTGTGGCGCACGGTGCCCGCCCTCAAGCACTTCCTGGGCTACTCCAACGAGACGGACCGCTCCGTGACGTCCTCCGAGATGTCGCTGCGCACCCTTCACGAGGAGGAGCTGCCTGCCTTCCGCTGCGCCCTCGAGACCGGCGCGGCAGGCGGCATGATGCTCGCGTACAACAGGGTCAACGGGAAGGCGGCGCACACGCAGCCCGAGCTCGTCGCGGAGGCGCGCTCGTGGGCGCCGGACTCGATCGCGGTGGTGTCGGACGCCGCCGCCCCGACGTTCCTGGTGACCACGCAGCGCGAGGAGCCCGACTTCGTGCACGGCGCGGCCGCGCTGATCCGGGCCGGCATGGACTCCTTCACCGACAACGACGCGGACTCCTCCCCCACCGTCGCGCAGGTGACGGCCGCCCTCGAGGCCGGGCTGCTGACCATGGAGGACGTGGACCGCGCCGTGCTGCGGCTGCTCGAGCTGCGGGTTCGGACGGGCGAGCTCGACGGCGACGCCGATCCGTACGGGGCCGTGTCGCTCGCGGACCTTGACACGGCGGCGTCGCGCGCGCTGGCGCGGGAGGCGGTGGCCGCGTCGGTGGTGGTGCTGCGCAACTCGGCCGGCGTGCTGCCGCTCGCCGCGCCTTCGCGGGTCGCCGTGGTGGGCCCGCTCGCCGACGACATCCTCACGGACTGGTACTCGGGCACGCCGCCGTACAAGTCGACCGTCGCCGGCGCGCTTGCGGAGCGCTTCCCGGGCGCCGCGGTGACCGTCGCGACGGGCGCCGATACGGTCTCGCTCCGGGCAGCATCGTCCGGCGCCTACCTCACCGCGTCCGAGGATGGATCGACGGTGGGTGCGACCGCTGCATCCGGCGCGGACGATGCGCAGTGGGACGTCACCGACTGGGGCGACGGCGTGCTCACGCTGCGCTCGCACGCGAGCGGGCTGCTGCTCACGGGCGGGCACTGGCCGGTCCGAGCCGATGCGTCGCGCGTGGGCGGCTGGGTCGCGCAGGAGAGCTTCCGCAAGCACGTGCATCCCGACGGGACCTGGTCGCTGCTCCACCTGGGCTCGGGGCGCTGGCTGCGCGCGTGGCGCGACTCCGGCCTGGTCGCGGCCGATGCGGTGACGGTCGACACGGCCGAGCGCTTCAGGGTGCAGACCGTGCGTGCCGGGCTTGCGTCCGTCGCGGACGCGGCGGCCGGCGCCGATGCCGTGGTGGTCGCGGTCGGCAACGACCCTCACCTCGCCGGGCGCGAGACCGAGGACCGGCCGCACCTGTGGCTGCCGGAGTCCGCGGCGGCGGTGTGGCGGGCGGCCAGCGCGGCGAACCCGAAGGCGGTGCTCGCGATCATGTCGAGCTTCCCCTACGTGCTGCCCTCCGGGGTCGCCGATGCCCCGACCGTGGTGTGGTCGAGCCACGGCGGCCAGGAGATGGGTCGCGGGCTGGTGGACGTGCTGACCGGCGACGTCGAGCCCCGGGGCCGGCTCGCACAGTCGTGGCCGGTGGACCCGTCGCAGGCCGGGGACCTGTTCGACTACGACACGCTCCGTCAGCAGGCCACGTACCGGCACCAGCCCGCGCCGTACGCGTTCGCCTTCGGTCATGGGCTCACCTATGGCGAGGTCGCCTACTCGGCGGTCGCGCTCGAGGCAGACGTGGTGACGGCGCCCGCGCCCACGCATCGGCACGCGTCGTTCGTGGCGCGCCCCGACGAGGCGGTGGTCTCCGCCACGGTGACCGTGACGAACTCCGGTGAGCGCGATGCCGATGAGCTGGTGCAGGTCTACGTGGAGCCCGCCGAGGAGTTCGCGCTCCCGACGCCGCGTCGCCTCCTGGTCGCATACGAGCGGGTGCGGCTCGCGCCCGGTGAGACTCGCATCGTGCCGCTGGCCTTCCCGGTCGCCCGGCTGTCGGTGTGGGACGGCTCCGTGCGACTCGGCGGCGCACCGCAGGACTGGCTGCACGAGGGCGCGCTGCGCGTGCAGCCCGGCCTGTACCGGGTCGCCGCCGGACCCTCCGCCGATGCGCTCGAGGTGGGCACCGAGCTCACGGTCGAGTAAGGCACGCACAGGCCCGTCAACGCGTGATCGCGCCCACCGGGGGCGCGTCGCCCGTGTCGGGGCGTGCCGGTAGGGCGCCCGCCGTGGGGTGGGCGCCGTGGGGGCGTGGCAGCTAGCCGGGTGGGCTTGCGATGGCGGGTGTGCGTGCGGGTAGGTCGACCTGGAGTGCGGCTTTGCCGCCTCGTCTGGAGGTGCGGGTGGGGTCGATGCTGGCGGGTGGGGTGAACCACACCTCGGTGGTGGTGGCGTGGACTTGCCAGCCGTCGTCGTGGATGCGGTGG
>NZ_BBLV01000015.1:0-19416 GCF_000971115.1 Demequina gelatinilytica
CCGGCGTGCTGTCGGCGGACCGCGACGGGAGCCCCGAGGCGGAGGTCGCGGGAGCGACGGGGAAGGTCGGCTGGGCGGGCGCGGCCGGGGCGACCGGCGCCGCGGGCGCGGGAGCCTCCACCGGGGCGGCCGCCTCAGGGGCGGCGTCGGGCGACTGGAACAGCGACGACGGCAGGAGCACCGTCGCGACCGTGCCGCTGCCCTCGACGGAGGACAGCGCGACCTGCGCACCGAGGCGGCGGGCGATTCGACCGACCACGAAGAGTCCCAGGCGCTGCGCACCCAGGATCTCGGAGGCGGCGGAGGACTGGACGCGCGAGTTCGCCTCGGCGAGCTCGTCCTGGGTCATGCCGATGCCGGTGTCGATCACCTCGACCGTGAAGCCGTCGACCGTGCGGCCAGTGCGGACCACCACGCGCGAGCCGGGGTCGGAGAACACGGTCGCGTTCTCGAGCAGCTCGGCGAACAGGTGGGCGGCGGTGAGGGCCTGGTGGCCGAGCATCGCGGGGTCGACGATGAGCTCGAGGTCGACGCGCTCGTACAGCTCGATCTCGGAGGACGCCGTACGGATCACGTCGGACATCGGCATCGCGCGGCGGATGCGGCGACCGGTGTCGATGCCTGCGAGCACCAGGAGGGACTCCGAGTTGCGGCGCATCCGGGTGGCGAGGTGGTCGAGCGCGAACAGCCTGGTCAGACGGTCCGGGTCGTCCTCGCTGCGCTCCATCTCGTCGATGCTGGACAGCTGACGGTTGAGGAGCAGCTGGTCACGGCGCGCGACGTTGACGAACATCTCCGAGATCGAGGAGCGCAGGGCGGCCTGCTCACGCGCGATCTCGATGGTGGCCGCGTTGACGCCGTTGAACGCCTCGGCGAGACGGCCGACCTCGTCCTTCGACTCGACACGGATCTGCACCTCGGAGACGTCGACGTCCTCGCCCGGCATGGCGACTCGCTCCACCAGGCGGGGGAGCTCCTCGCGGACCGCGGTCGCCGTCGTGGTGAGGCGGCGGAGCGGGACGACGATGCGGCGCGAGATCGCGAACGCGATCAGCAGCGAGCCGACCACGGCGCCGACCGCGATGGCCAGCGTCAACCACGTGGCGGATGCGGCGTTGATGGTGTTCTGGGAGATGGCGCTCGTGGTGCGCTCCCACACGTCCTCGCGCAGCGGCACGTACTGGTCGAGCTCGGCCTGCACCTTGCCCGGCCAGTCGTCCGACTGCGACGCGACCAGCGACGAGTCGAGACCGTTGAGCACGGTGTTCTGGATGGTCACGAACGAGGTGTCGGAACCGGCGGACGCGCCCAGGGCGGGCACCTCGATCGCGGGCTGGAGACCGGCTCCGCGCGACTGCGCCGCCTCGAGGCCGATGCTGGTGCGCTCCACGATCGAGCGCGTCTCCGCGATCTCGGAGGCGGTGAACTCGCCCTCACGGATGAGGCGGTTGAAGACGTCGCCCTCGTAGCGGATCTCCTCGATCAGGCTGTCGAGCGCGCCATAGGCCTGGATGGTGCCGACGATCTCGCGGTCGGGGATGGCGAGCGCGATGGCGTCCGAGGCGCCGACGAACTGGTCGACGATCTGCGTGTAGTAGACGGTGACCGTCGCGGGCGAGATGCTCGCCGTGCGCACACCGGCGCGGATCTGCGGGAGCGAGTCGCGGAGCTCGTGGCCGGCGCCCACCGCCGCGAGCGCCTTCGCGTTCTCCTCCGTCACGTCCACCTCGGCGGCGGAGGCGGCGATCTGGTCGAGGCCATCGTCGACCGCGGGGAAGATCTCGTCGAGCTGGTCGCGGTACTCGGCCGTGTCGGCGAGCAGGCGGTGGGCGTACGCGGCCTCCTGCTCGACGGCGTACGAGAGCGCCGCGAACGGGATCTGGAGGTCGTACTCCTCGGGGCTCGAGCTCGCGAGCGTGTCGAGCTGGCGGACGGCCTCGCGGTAGGCCGCGTCCATCTGCTCGATCTCGTCGTCCGTGGGCAGGACAACCCAGCCGCCCTCGGTCTCGGGGGTGCCGAGCGTGTAGGCGCGTGCCTCGGGCAGCATGCCGTCGTCCGTGACACCCAGCCGCTGCTGGGTGAAGGTGAAGAGCGTCTCGGCCTGGGCCCCGTCGAGCGACCGGAGGCGCTCGGCGAGCGTGCCGTAGCGGTACTCCACGTCGGCGCGCGCCTCGGCGAGCTTCTCCTGGGTGTCCTGGATCAGGTGCACGAAGTTGAGCGCAGCGCTGCGCTCGTCCTGGATCAGGGCCTCCGTCTCACGCGCCTCGCTGAGCGTGTCGACGAGCTTCTCAGCGTTGGAGTTCTCGCGATAGTCGGAGGCCGCGGACAGCGTGATGTACGACACCGCCGACAGCAGGACGAGAATGGGCACCATGACGACGGCGAGGAGCTTTCCTCGAATACCGAGCCTCTGGAGCATGAAACCTTCCCCTCACAAGCCGCCGCACGGATCAGGGCGCTCCGTGCATGGAATCGGACGACTGCTCCCCTGCCCTATCGGCCTCAGCCGCCGGGAACATAAGCCTTCATCCATGTGCGATGTTTGATGAGAGGATAGGCGGCCCCGACTATGACGCAGGTAACGGGAGTATTTCGATGAAGGCATGCGTCATCACCGCACCCGGCGGCCCGGAGTCCTTATCCCTGGCAGATGTGCCTTTTGAGGCGACACGCCCGGATCACGCTGTGATGCGAATCACAGCGTCAGGCGTGAATCGCGCGGACATCCTGCAGCGACAAGGCAGGTATCCGGCCCCTTCGGGCGCACCCGCGTGGCCCGGGCTCGAGGCAGCCGGCACGCTCCTCTCGGCCCCCGCATCGTCCCCCTGGTCCGCGGGCGACCGCGTCTGCGCGCTGCTTCCAGGCGGCGGCTACGCCGAGCGCGCCGCTGTCGAGCCGTCCCTCCTGCTCCCTGTGCCGGTCGGGGTGTCCGACGTGGAGGCCGCGTCGCTGGTCGAGGCGGCGTGCACGGTCCTGTCCAACCTCGACGAGGCCGATGCCCGCCCCGGCGAGACGCTGCTGGTCCACGGCGGCTCGGGAGGCGTGGGCACCGCGGCGATCCAGATCGCGAAGGCGCGGGGCATGCGCGTGATCACCACGGCGGGCGGGCCCGAGCGCGCGTCACGATGCGCGGCGCTCGGCGCCGACGTCGCGCTCGATCACCGGGCGGACGACTGGGTGCAGGCCGTGCGCGACCTGGGCGGCGCCGACGTGATCGTCGACGTGGTGGGCGCGGCGTATCTCGACGCGAACCTCCGATCGCTCCGCACCGGGGGCCGGCTCGTGGTCATCGGCATGCAGAAGGGTGCGCGCGGCGAGTTCGACCTGGGGATGCTGCTCGCGAAGCGGGCCCGCGTCATCGGGACCACCCTCCGCGCGCGGCCTCTCGCCGAGCGGTCGGCCATCGTCGCCCGCGTGCGCGAGGAGGTCTGGCCGCTGGTGCCCGACCGGGTCCGGCCCATCGTCCATGCGACCGTCCCCCTCGACCGCGCCGCCGACGCGCACCGGCTGCTCGAGTCAGGCGAGGTGTTCGGGAAGGTGGTGCTGACGATCGCCTGAACGCGGCCCTCTACATCACCGCGAGGCGGTCCGGGTCGATGAGCCGGTCGAGCACCGCGATGATCCCGTCCTCCTCGACGGAGCCGAGGACCTCGTCAGCCACCGCCTTCACATGCGCGGGCGCCGTCCCCATCGCGGCCGACTGGCCCGCCCACTCGAGCATCGAGATGTCGTTGTTCCCGTCGCCCACCGTGACCGTGTGATCGGGGTAGACGCCCAGCTGTCGCCGCAGCGTCTCCAGGGCGGACGCCTTGGTGACGCCCGGCGGCGTGAGGTCGAGCCACGCGGAGTAGCCCACGGCGTACGTGACGTCGTTGAGGCCGATGCGGTGGACCAGGTCGTCGAAGTGGCTGACGTCCACGCCGGGAGCGCGGATGACCACGCGCGTCGCCTCGTCGTGGCACAGCTCGTCGAAGCTCGCGACGCGCTGCCGGCCCACCAGCTCCCCCGCAGGGAACTCGCGGTTGACCAGGAAGCCCACGCCCAGGTCCTCGACGGCGAAGAAGGCGTCGGGCATCTCCTCGCGGATGAGCTCGAGCGCGGCGCGCGGGTTGAACGTGACCTTCTCGACGATGTCGTAGCCGCCCGCGGCGCGCGGGTTCAGCCGCACCGTCACCGCGCCGTTGGAGCACACCGCCCAGCCGCGGCGGATCCCCAGGCGCTCGGCGACGGGCATCATCCCCATGATGTTGCGTCCCGTCGCGAGGATCACGTGGTTGCGGCACATGCGGGCGCGCTCGACGGCCTCGGCGACCGCATCGGAGATCTCGCCGCCCCAATGCATGAGCGTGCCGTCGATGTCGAGGCCCACGAGGCGCCACGAGTCGGGTCCGAGCGGCGGGCGCATGTCGTGGGGATTCATGACTCGACCTTACGACGGGCCGCGCGCACCGCGGGAGCGCGTGAGGTGACCGTCACGGGGGATCGGGGTCAGCGGACGGGCTCGAGGACCTCGAGCCCGCCGAGGTACGGACGGAGCACCTCGGGGACGTGCACGCTGCCGTCGGCCTGCTGGTGGTTCTCGAGCAGCGCGACCAGCCAGCGCGTGGTGCCGATGGTCCCGTTGATGGTCGCCACGGGCTCCGAGCCCCCCTCGCGCCTCTCGCGGATCGCGAGACGACGCGCCTGGTAGGTGGTGCAGTTGGAGGTCGAGGTGACCTCCATCCACCGCTCCTGGCTGGGCAGCCACGCCTCGCAGTCGAACTTGCGCGCGGCGCTCGAGCCGAGGTCGCCCGCGGCCGTGTCGATGACGCGGTACGGGAGCTCGAGGGCCTGGAGCATGCGCTCCTCGGTCGCAAGGAAGCGCGCGTGCTCCGCGGCGGCGTCCTCGGGGCGGCAGTAGGAGAACATCTCCACCTTGTGGAACTGGTGCACGCGGATGATGCCGCGCGTGTCGCGGCCGGCCGAGCCGGCCTCGCGGCGGTAGCACGCGCTCCAGCCCGCGTAGCGGCGGGGGCCGGCGGACAGGTCGACGAACTCGTCGCTGTGGTAGCCCGCGAGCGCCACCTCCGACGTCCCCACCAGGTAGAGGTCGTCGCGCTCGAGGCGGTAGATCTCATCCGCATGCTTGCCCAGGAAGCCCGTGCCGGCCATGACCTCGGGACGCACGAGCGTGGGCGTGATCATGGGCGAGAAGCCCGCCTCGATCGCGACCTGCATGGCGGCGTTGAGGACCGCGAGCTCGAGGCGCGCGCCGATCCCGGTGAGGAAGTAGAAGCGCGCGCCGGAGACCTTGGCACCGCGCTCCATGTCGATCGCCTGGAGCCCCTCGCCCAGCTCGAGGTGATCCTTGACCGTGATGCCCTCCGCGGCGAAGTCGCGCGCGGCGCCCTCGTGGCGCAGGACCACGAAGTCGTCCGCTCCGCCCGCGGGCACGCCCGCCTCGGGGATGTTGCCGAGCGAGCGCGCGAGCTCGACCGCACGGGCCGAGGCCGCGTCGGCGGTCGCCTGCAGCTCCTTCACGCGCGCCGCGAGCTCCTTGGTGCGCGCGAGCAGCGCCTGCTTCTCCTCGCCCTGGGCGCGCGCGACGTCCTTGCCCAGCAGCTTCTGCTCGGCGCGTGCGGTCTCGAACTCCTGGAGGGCGGCGCGGTTGGCCGCATCGGCCGCGAGGACCTCGTCGACCACGGCGGGGTCGTCCCCGCGCGAGCGCTGGCTCTCCCTCACGATGTCGGGGGTGGCACGCAGCAGCTTGAGGTCGATCATGCCGCCAAGTCTATCGACGGTCGACGTACGCTCTCCTCATGACCGCCGGGACAGTGATCGCGCTGATATCGCTGGTGGTGGCGCTCGTGGCGCTGTCCCTCGCGATCGCCACCACCCGCCGCATCGGCGTGCGCGACCCCGTCGCGGTGCCGCCGATGTGGCGACGCATGCTGCGCATCAAGCCGCTCCCGGCGCTCGACCTCGCGGCGGCCGCAGGGCGCTCCGACGCCCGTGAGCGCGTCGCCTTCGTCATGAACCCGACCAAGGGCGGGATCGCGGAGCTGCGCGAGCAGGCGCTGCGCGCATGCGCGATCCGCTACCTGCCCGAGCCGATGTGGTTCTACACCACGGCGGATGACCCCGGCACGGGCCAGACCCGCGACGCGATCGCGTCGGGGGCCGATGTGGTGGTCGCCGTCGGCGGCGACGGCACGGTCCGCGCCGTGGCCGAGGGCCTCGCGGGCTCGGGCGTGCCGATGGCGATCATGCCGATGGGCACGGGCAACCTCTTCGCGCGCAACCTCGACCTTCCGCTCGGGGATGTGCCGGCGCTGCTGCGCACCGCTCTCGAGGGTGCCGAGCGCAGCTCCGACGTCGGCTGGCTCACGCTCGTGCGCACACCCGAGGGCGAGGAGGAGGGCGAGCGGCACATCTTCCTGGTGATCGCCGGCGCGGGGCTCGACGCGGAGATGGTCGCCGGCGCCGACGACCGCCTCAAGAAGCAGTTCGGGTGGGTCGCCTACTTCTTCGCCGCGGTGCAGCACCTGGGCAAGCGCATGATGGCGCGCATCGCGGTCGACGAAGGCGAGCCCGTCGAGAGCCACATGCGCACGGTGCTGCTCGCGAACGTGGGCCGGCTCCCGGCGGGGATCCAGCTGGTGCCGGACGCGAGCTTCGACGACGGCATGATCGACGTCGCGACGCTCGATGCGCGCGGCGGGATCGTGGGCTGGACCGAGCTGTTCGGGACCGTGGTGGCGCAGGGCGCGGGGATCCGCGAGCCGTGGCACACGCGCGTCTGGCGTACGTCGCGGATCGACCACGTCCGCGGCAAGCGCGTCGACATCCGCTTCGACGAGCCGCAGAAGGTGCAGGTCGACGGCGAGTCGCTGGGGCGCGCGACGCGTGTGCTCGGCGAGGTCGACGCGGGCGCGCTCAGGCTCCGCGTGCCCGCCTCGAGCGCGCCCGGGGGCGAGGCGACGCCGGATGCGGATGCGATTCCCGCATCGTCCGAGGCCGGCTGACCGGGCGCGCCGCCCGCCACCCGCGCTGCTTGCGCCCCGCTGACACATGGGTGCCCGCACGCGACGCTGTGCGGACGCTCATGTGTCAGCGAAGCGCTGACACGGTCCCCGACGCGGCTAGTGCCGCCCGGAGCGCAGGCCCTGGACCCACGCGCGCGCCTCGGCGAACTCCTCCGCGGAGGTCCCCGAGGCGACCGGGGTCGGGTAGCCCGACGCCGCCGGGTAGGACCCGAGGAACACGACCACGGGGTTGGTGCGCTTGAGACCCACCAGGGCCTCCGTCATGCGCGGCTCGTCGATGTGGGCCAGCGCGTCGACGGAGAACGAGTACTCGCCGGGCCGGTCCGAGCGCGGGCGGCTCTCGATGCGGGAGAGGTTGACCCCGCGCGCCGCGAACTGCTCGAGCATCGCGAGCAGCGCACCGGCGCGATCGTCCGGCAGGCAGATCGCGAGCGTCGTCTTGTCGGCGCCCGTGGGTGCGGGCACCTGGCTCGGACGGCCGATCTTCACGAACCTGGTCGCGGCGTGGACGTTGTCCGCGACCCCCGCGGTCAGCACCTCGAGGCCCAGCCTCTCGCCCAGCCCCGGGGGCGCGAGCGCCGCCTCGAAGCCGCCCACGCCGGCGGCGAGCTCCTGCGCCGCGGCCGCGTTGGACGATGCGGCGATCTGGACCGCGCCGGGAAGCGTCGCCGCGAGCCAGCGACGGCACTGGTTGAGCCCGTGCGAGTGCGCGGAGACCGCGGTGATGCCCTCGATCGTGGTGCCTCGACGCACCACGAGCTCGAAGGAGACCGGCAGCACGACCTCGCCGAGGATGACCAGCGGGTCCCCCTGCGCGAGGGTGTCCAGCGTCGCCGTCACGCCGCCCTCGACCGTGTTCTCGATCGCCACCACCGCGTGGTCGACGTCGCCCGAGCGCACCGCCGCGAGCGCGGCCGGGACGTCGATCATGGGGACGGGCTCGACCTGGTCCGCATCGACCATCGCGAGGAGCGCCGCCTCCGTGAACGTGCCCGAGGGGCCCAGGTACGCGTAGCGGGGCCGGTCCGTCACGAGTCCTCCTCGGGCTCCATGGTCTCGGGAACGGGCGCCGCCTCGTCCCGCTGCGGGCGGAGGCGCTGACCCATCGAGGCCCGCGTCGACTGCATCCGGCCACGGATGCGCCTCGCGCTCACCACCGTCAGGACCTCACGGTAGCGGTTGGCGCGTCCCACGGGGGTGCGGTCCTCGATCGAGGGTCCCTTGTGCCGGATGTCGCACTCCACCTCGGTGATCGCCAGCCCGGCGTGGAGCACGTCGAGCGTCATCGCGACCTCGAGGCCGTTCCCGCGCGCAAGCGGCATGGCGACCTCGAGCGCCTCCCGTGTGAGGCAGCGGATGCGCCCGAGCGGCTGACGCGGGGACCACCCGGTCGCCTTCTCCACAGCGGTGCGCGCGATCTTGGACGGCACCCCTGGCGCGACGGCCTGCGTGTCCGTCAGCGCGACCGCGAGGTCGCACACGCCCTCGAGCACCGCCGGCACGAGCGGCGCGGCGCCGATCGCATAGTGGCCCAGGTTGGGGTCGAGGATGAGGATCGCGCGCGGGGTCCGCTCCGGCTCGTCGCGCATCGCGATGACCGAGGCCCCCGTCTCGACCGCGGCGGAACGTCCGCGGATGTGCGAGTGGCGCACCACCACGGCTCCCGCGCGCCGCGCGAGCTCCTGGGTGTTGTCGGTCGACGCATCGTCGACGACGAGCACCAGGTCGACGCCCGGGATCGCGAGCGCCGCCCTCACCGTGGCCGCGATGCGGCGCGCCTGGTTGTGAGCGACGATGAGCGCCGCCACGGACGGCCCTGGTGCCGCCGCGGGGACCGCCATGCGTCCGCGGGCACGGCGCAGGCGAGCGCGCGCAAGCGCTTCCGTGGAGGCCGCCCTCCGCTCCGATCCCTCGGCAGTTGACACGACGCCCAGCCTAGTTGCACGTGACCCGCCCTGGTAGCACCCTTTGCCAAAGCCTTACCCGAGTGTGAGGCATCCGACAGGGGTCCCTGGCAGCCGTGCGAGGGCCGTGGAAGAGTAGGCCCCATGCATGAGCGCGCCGGCACCATCGCCCTTCCCGAGGACCTCATCGACGTCGACGCCCTGCTGGGCGCGTACTACGACCTGGTGCCGGACCCCACGGTCGCGGCGCAGCGCGTCGCGTTCGGCACGTCGGGCCACCGCGGCTCGGCGTTCGACACCGCGTTCAACGAGGCGCACATCGTCGCGATCACCGCCGCGATCGTCGAGTACCGCCGTGACCAGGGCATCGACGGCCCGCTCTTCATCGGCAAGGACACGCATGCGTTGTCCGGCCCCGCGCAGGAGACCGCGGTCGAGGTCCTCGCTGCCGCGGGCGTGGACGTCCGCGTCGACGCGCGCGACGGCTACACGCCCACACCCGCAGTGTCGCTCGCGATCCTGGTCGCGAACGGCGCGGTGTCGGAGACGGGCCTGCGCACCACCGGCAAGGGCCTCGCCGACGGCATCGTGATCACGCCCTCCCACAACCCGCCGCGCGACGGCGGCTTCAAGTACAACCCGCCGCACGGCGGCCCCGCGGACACCGATGCGACCGGCTGGATCGCGAACCGCGCCAACGAGCTGCTCGCGGGCGGCTGGCGCCAGGTGCCGCGCTTCCAGCTGAAGAAGGCGCTCGCTGCGGACACGACGCAGGGCTTCGACTTCCTCGACCTCTACCTCGACCACCTGCCCTCGGTGATCGACCTCGACGCGATCGCGAAGGCGGGCGTGCGCATCGGCGCTGACCCGCTGGGCGGAGCCGCGGTGGACTACTGGGGCGCGATCGGCGAGGAGTTCAAGCTCGATCTCACGGTGGTCAACCCCAAGGTCGACCCCGCGTGGTCCTTCATGAGCCTCGACTGGGACGGCAAGATCCGCATGGACTGCTCGTCGCCGTACGCGATGGCGAGCCTGCGCACGCTCATGGCCGGCGCCGACAGCCCGTACGACGTCGCCACGGGCAACGACGCGGACTCGGACCGCCACGGCATCGTGACGCGCGACGGCGGGCTCATGAACCCCAACCACTACCTCGCGGCCGCGATCGCCTACCTCTACGGCGGCGCGCGCCCGCAGTGGCCCGCGAATGCGCGGATCGGCAAGACGCTGGTGTCCTCGAGCCTCATCGACCGCGTGGGACGCGACATCGGCCGCCAGGTGGTCGAGGTCCCCGTGGGCTTCAAGTGGTTCGTGCCGGGGCTGCTGAGCGGGGACATCGCGTTCGGCGGCGAGGAGTCCGCCGGGGCGTCGTTCCTGCGCCGCGACGGCCGCGTGTGGTCCACCGACAAGGACGGGATCATCCTGTCGCTGCTCGCATCCGAGATCATCGCGACCACCGGCAGCTCGCCCTCCGCGCTCCACTCCGGCCTGGTCGACCGCCTGGGCGAGAGCTGGTACGCCCGCGTCGACGCCGCCGCGAGCAAGGAGGAGAAGGCGAAGCTGGGCGCCCTGTCCCCCGAGAAGGTCCCGGCGACGACGCTCGCAGGCGGCACCATCACCGCGAAGCTCACCGCGGCGCCCGGCAACGGCGCCAAGATCGGCGGCCTCAAGGTCACCACGGACGATGCCTGGTTCGCCGCGCGCCCGTCCGGCACCGAGGACGTCTACAAGATCTACGCCGAGTCGTTCGTCTCGGAGTCGCACCTGGGAGAGGTCCAGGCGGCGGCGCGCGAGGTCGTGTCGGAGGCCCTCGAGGGCTGACGGCCCGTCCCCCCACCCCAGAACGGGGGCTGGCGCCGTCGCGCCTGCTCTGGCAGGGTGTGCGCCATGTCTAAAGCCCTGCGCACCGCATCACTGGCCATCGCGACAGCTCTCGCCCTCTCGGGCTGCCTCAAGATGGAGATGAACTACACGCTCAACGAGGACGACACGGTCGACGGCTCGATCGTCATGGCGATCGAGAAGGGCGTCGGCGAGTCCATGGGCATGACCGACGAGGACCTGCTCTCCCAGATGGGCGCCGAGGAGTCCTTCGACGACATCGAGGGCGGCACCGTCGAGGCCTACGACGACGGCGACTACGTCGGCACCAAGGTGACGTTCGAGGGCGAGCCCCTCGCGAGCCTCGAGGAGCAGGACGCCGGCATCACCATCGTCCGCGACGGCGACGAGTACGTGGTCGGCGGCACCTTCGACACCGGCGAGGAGGACATGAGCATGCTCAGCGGAGCGACCATGACGCTCGCCGTCACCTTCCCGGGCGCGATCTCGGACGCCAACGGCACCATCGAGGGCAACACGGTGACGTGGGACCTGCTCGACGCACCCGACGAGCTCACGGCCCGCGGCTCCGCGACGGCCGGCGGCTCGGGCCTCCCCGTGTGGATCTGGGGCGTGCTGGGCGCCGTGGTGCTGGCCGCCGTGGCCGGCGCCGTCATCATCGCGACCCGGCGCAACGCTCCCGCGACCGTGGCCAGCGCCCCGGTCGAGGGCGTCGTGGAGGCCCCGCCGGCCCCCGAGGCCGCGTCCTTCGCTCCCCCGGCCGCGGACGATGCCGCACAGGGCTTCGCGCCGCCGGCACCCCCGGCCCCGGTCGAGGAGGCCCCGGCCGACGCCGAGGTGAAGCCCGAGGAGGAGGTGGCCCCGACCACCGAGCTGCCGGCCGCCCCGGATACGATCGAGCTGGGCTCCGTCGAGGGCACGGATCCTGAGGAGGACCATGGTCGATGAGAAGGCTTGCGGCGGTTCTTGCGCTCACCACGGTGGCCCTCACGGGCTGCGTGCGGGTGACGACCGCCACCACCTTCTCTGACCACGACACGCTCTCCCAGCATGCGGTCATCGCGATGACCGACCAGGCCCGCCTGGTGATGGGGGAGCAGCTCGGCCAGCTGGGCGATGCCCCGCTGCCGGACGGAGCAGAGCTGCCCGAGGGCGCCGAGGACCTTGATGTCCTCGGCGCCCTCGACTCGCTCCTGGACCCGGACACCGTCCGCGAGGGCCTCGCACCGCTCGCCGACGAGTACCCGGGCTCCGTGACCGTCGAGCCCTACGCGGACGACGACGGGCTCGAGGGCGTCGAGATCGACCTCGCCGACCTCCCGTTCGCCGCGCTCGAGGACGCCGCCGGCGTCGCGCCGGTCGGGGGCGCGAGCGGCGTCACGCGCGAGGGCGACACCTATGTGGTGGAGCTGTCCTCGGGCGCCGCGTCGAGCCTGTCGGCAGCGGGCGCGAGCGCGGACGACCTCACGCTGCTGGGCGGCGCCGTCGACATCGAGGCCTCGTTCACGTTCCCCGGGCTGGTCCAGGAGGCCACCGCAGGGGAGATCGTGGGCAACACCGTCACGCTCGACCTCGCGGACCTGATGAGCGCCGACACCATCCGCATCGTCGGCGGGGCGAACCCGCAGCATGACTGGGGCCCCGCGCTGCGTTGGCTGCTCGTCGCGGTCGGCGCGCTCGTCATCGTCGGCGGCGCGACCCTGCTGGTGCTCCAGGACCGCCGCCGCAGGCATCGTTCCCACCTCCCGCCGCCGCGCCCCTCGGAGGGCGGTCCGGGCACCGTCGAGACCGGAGGCGGCACCCCTCCGACGGCGTGACCCCGGTCGGCGTGCCGTCACCCCAGGTGGGACGATGGCGGACGTGCTCGACAACTACCGCGGGATCCTGATCCACCCCGGCGCGAAGGCGTTCGCAGCAGCGGGCCTGCTGGCCCGGCTGCCGATCTCGATGTTCAACATCTCGGTCATCCTCATGGTCCAGCTGCAGTACGACAGCTACGCCATGGCGGGGCGCGTGGCGGCGATCGGGACGCTCGTGTGGGCCGCGCAGACGGTCCCGACGGCACGGCTGGTCGACCGCATCGGCCAGCGCGCCGCGATGATCCCGCTCACCGCGATCTTCGTGGTCGGCGCGGTGATGGCGGTGCTCACCGCGATGAACCACGGACCCGAGTGGCTCCTGTGGATCTCGGTCGCCATCGCGTCCATCCAGGGGCCGCTCGGGTCCCTCACGCGCGCCCGCTGGTCGCACCTGCTCGACTCCGACCGCGACATCCACACCGCGTTCGCCCTCGAGGGTGCGCTCGACGAGGTGCTGTTCGTCACCGGCCCTGCGCTCGCGACCATCCTCGCGACGCTCGTCTGGCCGCCGCTGGGCGTGGTGGTGTGCCTGGTGGCGCTCGTGATCGGCATGTCCATCCTGCTCGCTCAGACGGGCACCGAGCCCGCGCCGCACTCGGGCTCCGATACCGACCCCTTGGGGCTCCGGCTCCCGCTCGCCGTGATCGCGGTCTCGCTCGTCACCGTCGGCATCGGCGCGATGTTCGGCGCCTTCGACATCTCCGTCGTGGCCTTCGCCGACGAGGCCGGGCACCAGACGTGGTCGGGCATCATCCTCGCGATCGTCTCGGGCGGCTCGCTCCTGGGCGGCCTCCTCTACGGCGCGCGCCACTGGAGCACGCCGCTGTGGAAGCGGACCGTGCTCGGCGCGCTCGCGATGACGGTCGGCTTCGGGCTTCTCGCGCTGTCGCCGAACGTCGTGGTGCTCGCCGCGCTGGGCTTCGTGGCGGGTCTCACGATCGCGCCGACCATGACCAACGCCGACACCGTGGTGCAGCGCGTGGTGAAGCGCCACCAGATCACCGAGGGCATGGCGTGGCTGCGCATCGGCATGGGAGTCGGCGTCGCCTTCGGCGCGTGGTTCGCGGGCGGCCTGGTGGAGGCGTCCGGCGCGCGCGCCGGTCTGGGCGTGTCCGCCGCGGGCGCGGGCCTCGCGCTCGTGCTGGTGCTCGCGAGCGCCGGCATCCTCCGTCGCGACACCGAACGCGGGGACGCCGCGGGGGAGCACGATGCGCTGCCGCCTTCGGAACGCGAGGTCGCGATCGAGCAGCCGCCGACCCCTCCGCACATGTGAGGAAAACAGGGGACCAAGGTCCCCGCCGCCGCCTCGCGACGGACACTACCGTCGTAGACACAAGATCGTGGGCGGCAGAGACGCCGCCCGAACATCCGTGGCTCGGGCGATCATCCGGGGACTTGGTCGCCCGAGCCGCACCCCATTCCGTGCGCCGGTGCCCCGCTCCCTCCCCCTGGGGCGCCGGCGCCGGATCATGTCCGGGCCCGGCCCCCTCTCGTAGGGTGAGGCCATGGGGCCCGACCTCCGCATCGACACCGCCATCACCGCCGTGCTCACGGTCGCGGTCCTGCCGATCGCGATGCTGCCGGCCCTCGGCGTCGTGGTGCGGCGCTACGGCCGGCTCCAGCCCTGGCCGCTGGTGAGCGCGGCGGGGCTGCTGGCCGCCGCATCGTCCTTGGCGGCCTTCACCCTGTTCCCCCTGCCCGAGCCCGGCCGGCTCGACTGCACGGGCGTGGGCCTCACCGACAGGTGGGAGCTCGACCCGTTCGCCCAGCTGCGGAACGTGGCGCGCGCGATCTCGCACCGGGGGCTCGCCGATGCATTCGACGGCTGGATGGTGCGCTACGCCTTCCTCAACGTCCTGCTGTTCATCCCGTTCGGGCTGTTCCTCCACCAGGTGACCCGATGGCGCGGCGTGCGCATCGTGGGGATCGCCGCCGCGACCTCGGCCGCGATCGAGCTCACGCAGGGGACCGGGGTCTACGGCATGTACCCGTGCCCGTACCGCACGCTGGATCTGGGCGACGTGCTGCTCAACACGATCGGCGGGGCGATCGGGCTCGCCGCGTCGGTGGGGATCGCACGCCTCGCATTCGCGCGCCCACGCCCGGTCCCCGACCTCGAACCTCCGTCTCGCGCGCGCCGCGCCCTCGCGGTGCTGGTCGATGTCACGCTCGTCGTGGGGCTCGCGCTCGCGACCGCCGCAACCGCCCAGGCGATCATCGCGCGCTCGGACACGCTGGCCCATGCGCAGGAGCGCATCGGCATGCCCTGGGTCGAGATCGCCATCGACGTGACGGCCGCGGCGGCCGTCACCCTGGTGCCGAGCCTGATCCGGCGCGATCGCGCCACGTTGGGCGAGCTCCTGCTCAACGTCGCCCCCGCGACGGTCGCCGGGGTGGGCCACCCGCCCGCGCGCCGCATGCTCGCGCGCTGGGCCACCCGCTGGCTGCCGTGGGCGCTCGTGCCGTCCCTGCTGCCCGCGATCCTGCTCGCGGAGGCCCTGGTCGCCGTGACCCGCAAGGACGGGCGCTCGCTCAGCTCGCTCGTCTCCGGCACCGCGACGCTCACCCGGCCCGCGCTCGCGGAGCTGCGCGCGCCGCGGGACGATGCGCCCGTGCCCGTCCGCGAGGGGACGTAGCGGTCAGCGCGCCTCGGCGAGAGGGAAGGACACGCGGATGCTCAGGCCGCCCCGCTCCCCGGGCACCGCCTCGACGGTCCCCGCATGGACCTCGGCCACGCGCGCCACGATCGGCAGTCCCAGCCCATGCCCCGCGACCTCGGAGCGCTGGTGGCCTCGCGAGAACCGCTCGAACAGCACGGGGATCTCATCCGCATCCACCGCCGGGCCCGAGTTCGACACCTCGGCGCAGGCGCGCGCGCCTTCGCTCCACACGCGGCACCGCACCCAGCCGGACTGCGGGACGTTGTAGCGCAGCGCATTGTCGAGCAGGTTCGCAAGCAGCCGCTCGACCAGGACGGGGTCGCCCTCCATCGGCGCGTCCGCGATGTCGAGGTCGATCTCCACGCCCGCCTCCGTGGCGCGCGGGGAGGCGGCGGAGACCACCTCGGCCGCGACGTCGGCAAGGTCCAGGCGCTCGCGCGTGTGGATCACGTCGTCCGCGCGTGCGAGCGTGAGCAGGCTGGTCATGAGCGAGTCGGCGCGCGCCACCTGCGCCTCCACCTCGGCGGCCAGCTCGCGCGCCTGCCGCGACGGACGCGGTGAGGACAGCACGTTGTCGGCCGAGGCGCGCAGCACCGCGAGCGGCGTGCGGAGCTCGTGCGAGGCGTCCGCGGCGAACCGCTGGCGCGAGTCGAAGGCGGACTCGAGGCGCGCGAGCATGCCGTTGAAGGCGTGCCGGAGTCGCCCGAACTCGTCGTCGGGGCCTCCCTCCGGGAGCCGCCGGTCGAGCGTGCGCTCCGACAGCGTGCTCGCCGCGCGCGCGATCTCGTCCACGGGGCGCAGGACGCGGCCCGCGAGCCACCATGCGAGGCCCACCGCGACCACAGCCGAGATCGCGAAGGCGAGCAGGGAGCGCGTGAGGAGGTCCTCGAGCACCTTCGCGCGAGCGGCCTCGTCGATCGCCGCGAGGGTGCGGGACACCGCATCGTCCTGCGGCCCCTGCGGCGGCACGCCCTCATCGCCCCATTGGCCCGCGGGGTCCTGCGGGCCCGGGGAGCTCGGGACCTCGATGCCCTGCTCCGCCAGCGCGTCCTGCAGCGCCTGCTGGCGCTCCGCCATCTGGGCGGGCCCCGCACCGGTGCCCGCGACGAACAGGTAGGCGGTGGTGACCAGCACGCCCGCGAGCACCACGAACAGCAGGGCGAACATGGCCGTGAGCTTGACGCGGATGGTCACGTTCACCCGTCGCTGTCCGCGCGGAGCACGTAGCCCACGCCCTTGATGGTCTCGATGAGGGCGGGCTCACCGAGCTTGCGGCGCAGCGTCACCATGGTGACGCGGACCGCGTTGGTGAGCGGGTCGGCGTACTCGTCCCAGACCTTCTCCAGCAGCGTCTCTGCGGACACCACGCGCCCGGGCTGGGCCGCGAGCACCTCGAGCACCCCGAACTCCTTGGGTGCCAGGCTGATCGCGCGTCCGTCACGCGTCACGGCATGCTCGTCCGGCCGGATCTCCAGCCCGCCGATGCGCACATGCGGGCGCGGCGCGATGCCGGCACGCCGTCCCAGGGTGCGCACGCGCGCCGCGAGCTCCACCATGGCGAACGGCTTCGCCAGGTAGTCGTCGGCGCCGAGCCCGAGCCCCTCGACGATGTCCTCGAGCGCACCGGCGGCGGTGAGCATGAGGATCCGTGGAGGCGCGTCGGCCGCGGCCAGCTCGCGGCACACGTCGTCGCCATGGACGCGCGGCAGGTCGCGGTCGAGGACCACCACGTCGTAGGCGTTGACCGCCGCCTTCTCGAGCGCCTCGGCCCCGTCGCGAGCGACGTCGACCGCGAGGCCGACCCGGCGGAGCCCTGTCGCGACCTCGCGCGCGAGGACCGCGTGGTCCTCGACCACCAGGACCCTCACGCGAGGTCTCCGATCCGCTGCACGTGCACCTCTCTCGACGGGTCGGGGCGATGGACTCCGCCCACCCTACGCATCGTCACGTGGGACCAACGTAAGAAGGCTCCGCGACGCACCTGTCACGGCCCGGAGTCGCGCGAGACCGGGTCGGCGTCGAGTGCGAGCGCGAAGACCCCGCGCTCGTCGGCGCTCACGTCGCACTCGGCGACCAGCGGGCCCGGGCTGGCGTACGTCCCAGGCAGCGCGGTCCCCGTCGAGCCGTGGCACAGGCCGCGCGGCAGACGCGCCTCGGCAAGCCGCCACTGGTCGGTCGCGAGGTCGACCACCACCCACGTGCCGCCGCTCGAGCGCCACGACACCTTCTTGGTGGCGCGCGCGATCTCCTTCGCGCTCGCATCCTCCGCGGCCTCCACCGGGACGGGGTCCTGCGCGAGGATCATCGCCAGCGTGCCCGCGCGGTCCGTCCAGATCTCGACGCCCGGCTCGTGTGCGGCATCGACCGAGCCCTGCGCCACGAGCGAGTCGATCGCCCGCTGCGCATCGAGCGCGCGGAACGTGCCCCCCGGCTCGCGCACGAACAGCGAGCGCATGGTGCCGCTCGGGGAGTACCCGGCCCACAGCGCACCCTCGCCCCCGAACTGCGGCAGCGGCGCGACGTCGACCACGGTGCCCTCGGACCGCTGCGCGTCGGGGACTGCGGCGCCGCCCCAGTCGTCGACCACGAGCCCCGTGTCGAGCTCCACCTGGACCACCTGCGTGGTCTCCGCGTCGCTCTCGCGCGCGGTCCATGCGAGGCGGGCCTCGAGATCGGCGTCGAGGACCACGACCTCGACGTCGGTGCGCAGGTCGAACAGCTTGAGAAGGTCGCCGTCGGGCGCGACCAGGTAGAGCGCCTGCGCCGTGCCTCCCGGGCGCCACGTGTCCCCACCGGCGGAACGTGCCTCGGCGGTCCAGTCCTGGTCGACGCACCACCACGCCGCGTCGGTCATGCCGCGCGCGGCGGGCAGGCCCTGGGCCTCGTCCACGAGCATGGCCGGGCGGGCCGTCTCCGGAAGGGCGTCCCACTCGCAGTCCTCGTCGATGCCCGTCACGGTCGGCGACGGGGAGGCAGCAGCGCTGGGCGACGCGGTGGGAGAAGGGGTGGCATCGGGCTCCGCGGCGCCCCCGACACGCACGATGGGCTCGACCGTGAGGTACGCACCGCCGAGCATCCCCGCGCCGACCGCCGTCGCGGCGACGGCGGCGAGCGCGTGGCTCCAGCGCGACATGGGCACCTCCTGTCCGCGAGGGTAATCGCGCGAGGCCCGCCTCCCCGTCAGCCGCGCGGTCCGGGGCGCGTGAGATGCGTCACCTCGAGCCCGCGTGCCGCCGCTAGGGTGAGCGCCATGCCCGCCCGGATCGCCATCGTCACCACCGTCGAGCTCGCCTCCCCCGATGCGGACGAGGCCGCGCTGCTCCCGCACCTGCCGGAGGCCGCGCTCGTCGCCTGGGACGACCCGGCGGTCGACTGGGCCGGCTTCGACGTCGCGATCCTGCGTTCCACGTGGAACTATCACGACGACCTCGACGGCTTCCTGGCCTGGGCGCGCCACGCATCGTCCCTCACGCGCCTGCTCAACCCGGTCGACACCGTCGCGTGGAACACCGACAAGCGCTATCTCGCGGACCTCGCCGCGGCCGGCTTCCCGGTGGTGCCCACCACGTTCGTCGCCCCGGGCGACGCGGTCCCGGACGATGCCGTGGTCGGGCTCGGCGGGCACCTGGTGGTCAAGCCGTCCGTAGGCGCAGGCTCGAACGGGGCCCGGCTGTTCGACGGCGATGCCGCGGGCGCCGCGGCGCACGTCGCGGCCCTGCATGCGCAGGGCAAGGTCGCGATGATCCAGCCGTACCTGGCGGAGGTCGACACGACCGGCGAGACGGCACTGGTCTACCTGGGCGGACGCTTCTCGCATGCGGCTCGCAAGGGCGCGATCCTGTCGCGCGACATGTCCTTCGACACCGGGCTGTACGCCGATGAGGAGATCACCTCCGCGACCGCGACGGCCGCCGAGCGCGCGCTTGCGGACAGCCTTGTCGCGGCGCTCCCCGGCATGGGCCACCCCGGCCTCGCCTACGTGCGGGTGGACCTGCTGCCCACCGCCGACGGCCCCGTGGTGCTCGAGCTCGAGCTCACCGAGCCGAGCCTGTTCCTCACCCTCGACCCCGAGGCGCCCGTGCGCGCCGCGGAGGCCTTCCGCGCGCTGCTCTGACCTCCCCCCCTC
>NZ_BBLV01000015.1:19955-67696 GCF_000971115.1 Demequina gelatinilytica
GACACCCACAACGGATCCCGCGGCGACACGCCGAGCTGGACACGTTCACATCGCCGCCACGCCGGCGTGTCGGATCCGATTCCGTTGCGACTGTCGGAGAGGGGAGGGGGCGGCGGTGTCGCGATCGGGGAGGCGATCCTCTACCCTTGACCCTCGAGGGGAGTACTTCTCAAGCCCCGTCCCGGTCAGTACGAGATCTTCGTGGATCCTCCCGGGCGGGCGCCGCACCAGCGGCGAAGGAGACCTCAGGACTTCGCCGTACCTGAGGAGACCCATGTCCCCGCTCATGCTCGAGGCCTCGACCTCCGAGACCGCGCTGCACTCGATCGCCACCCCCGGCCTGTGGATCGGCACCATCGCCGCCGTCATCGGCCTGCTGGTGTTCGACTTCATCGTCACGCGCAAGCCGCACGAGGTCTCCTTCAAGGAGGCGCTCGGGTGGACCGCCTTCTACATCGCCATCCCGCTCGCCTTCGGCGGCTGGGTGTGGGCCACGCACGGCTCGGACGTGGGGGTGAAGTACTACACCGGCTACATCGTCGAGAAGTCGCTGTCCGTCGACAACCTCTTCGTGTTCATCCTCATCCTCAGCGCGTTCGCGGTGCCGCGGATGCTGCAGCAGCGCGTGCTGCTGTTCGGCGTCGCCGGCGCGATCGTGCTGCGCGGCCTCTTCATCGCGCTCGGCGCGGGCCTCATCGCGACCTTCGACTGGACGTTCCTGCTGTTCGGCGCCATCCTGCTCGCGACCGCGGTCAAGGTGTTCCGCGACGCGCTCAGCCACGAGGACGAGTCCGTGGACCCCGAGCAGATGCGCATCGTCAAGCTGCTGAGCCGCTTCTTCCCCGTGACCGGCGAGTACGAGGGCACCAAGGCCACCGTGATCCGGGGCGGCCGCCGCGCGCTCACCCCGCTCGCGCTCGTGATGGCGGCGATCATCTTCACCGACATCGTGTTCGCGGTCGACTCGGTGCCCGCCGTCTACGGCATCACCGCGGACCCGTACCTGGTCTTCGCCACCAACGCCTTCGCGCTGCTGGGGCTGCGCGCGCTGTACTTCGTGCTCGAGGGCGCGCTGTCCAAGCTGGTCCACCTCGGATACGGGCTGTCCGTGATCCTCGGCTTCATCGGCGTCAAGCTGGTCCTGCACTGGGCGCACGGCGTGTGGTCCGGCGTGCCGACCATCCCCACGCTCGTCTCGCTCGTGGTGATCGTGGGCGTGCTCGCGATCACCACCGTGACGAGCCTGCGCGCGTCCCGGAAGGCCGAGCTCGCGGCCGCCGTGGACGCCGGCGGCCGCTGAGGTCCCGCGCAGGGTCCCGTCAGCGGGCCCTGCGCGGCTTCGGCGGCGGAAGCGCATCGGCCGTGGCCCGCACGAGCGCCTGGAACCGCTCGGCATCCGCGATCACGGCGTCGTCCGCGATCCGGTAGGGCTTCGCGCCCGGATACGGCGGTCCCTCCGCGAGACCGTCGGATGCAGCGGTCGGCTTGAGGAAGACCGTGTCGTCGCAGATCAGCGCGACCACCTTCTCGTCGCAGTAGAGCGCATGCTCGCCGAACATCGCCCGTGCCCGCACGGGGAGGGGCTCGAGCTGCTCGAGCAGGTGGTCGACGGTCGCGCGCGAGGTGCTCACGCGGCCACGCTACGCCCGGCCGGGAAGGATACGCGGCCCGTAGCGTTGGCATGCATGGAGGTGCTCACATGGCACGACGTGCGGAGGAAGGCAAGGGAGCGGGCATGAGGCGCAGGTTCGGACGATGGCTGTTCATGGCGATCGCGATCCCGGTGGCGGCCGCGCTGCTCGGACGGGTCGCCGACGAGGTCGAGGCCCGCCGCGGCGAGGGATCCAAGGTCGCGAAGGGCCTGAGGATGGGCAAGGGGATCCTCCGGCCGGGCGCCTGAATCGCTCCGTTTGACGGGTATGCTCCCGACTACCAGGCTGATGACGTGAAGGGTCGGATTCCTGGTCGAGCTCAGGAGCGTGGCATGGACATCTCTGTCGAGGCGCCCGCGGAGCCCGCCGTGCTCGTCGCGACGGCCCGGCTCCCCTTCCCCGTCGCGCGGGTGTGGACCGCGGTCACCGAACCGCTCTACATCCAGCAGTGGTTCGCACCGCATGGCTACATGAACAGGTCCGTCGACATGGACGTGTCCCCGGGCGGGCATTGGCGCCTGGCCCAGGTGGACCCCGAGGGCAACTCGTTCACGTTCTACGGCCGCTACGACAAGGTCGAGCGCGAGGCGCGCGTGTCCTTCTCGCTCGTCTCCGAGCTGTTCCCCGACGTCCTCACGTGGATCCGGGTCGAGATGGCGGGCGCCACCGTGGGCACCATGCTGAAGGTGAGCCACCTGTTCCCGACGGACTACCACCGCACGGCCTACCTCAACCTGGGCGGCCTCGCGCGCCTCCGGGAGCCGCTCGAACGCCTCGAGACGATGCTCCGCTCGATGTCCTGACGCACCTGTCGGCACGCACGGCGCTCGGTTAGGCTCGCGCCATGACCGCGGATCCCTTCATCGTCCCGCTCGAGCGACTGCGCACGCGGACCTCCGCCAAGTGGACGCACTTCGATCCCGACGTCCTCCCGCTGTGGGTCGCGGAGATGGACGTCGACCTCGCGCCGCCCATCCAGGAGGCGCTGCAGCGCGCGGTCGCGGACGGCGACATGGGCTATCCCACACCCGGGCCCTACATCGAGGCCTTCATCGACTTCGCCAAGGCGCGCTGGACGTGGAACGGCCTCGACCCCGCACGCGTCACGCCGGTCCAGAGCGTCATCATGGGCTATGTCGACGCCCTGCTCGAGGTGACGGACCCCGGCTCCGAGATCCTGGTCAACTCCCCGGTGTACCCGCCGTTCTTCAGCTACCTGGTCCAGGCCGGACGCGTGGTCCGCGAGGCGCCCCTGGGCGCCGACCTGCGGCTCGACCTCGAGGCGATCGACCGTGCGATGGCGGAGGCGACCGCGGGCGGCCGCCGCGCCGGCTACCTCCTGTGCAACCCCCACAACCCCGGCGGCTCGGTCCACACGCGCGCCGAGCTCGAGGGGGTCGCGGAGCTGTCCCGTCGCCACGGCGTGCCGGTGGTGTCCGACGAGATCCACGCGCCGATCGTGTACGCGCCGCACGAGTTCACCCCGTACCTCGACGTGGACCCCACGGGGATGGCGCTCCACGCCGCGTCGAAGGCCTGGAACCTCGCCTCGATCCCGTCGGCGCTGCTGGTCGGCGGCCCCGAGTCGACAGGCTTCGACACCTACCTCCGCGGCAAGCACCACGGGCCGTCCCATCTGGGCGTGATCGCGCAGACGGCGGCCTACCGCGAGGGCGGCGAGTGGCTCGCGGGCATGCTCGCGGGGCTCGACCGCAACCGCCTGCTGGTGCGCGACCTGCTGGAGGAGCACGCTCCGGCGGTGCGCTACACGGTGCCCGAGGGCACCTACCTCACCTGGCTCGACTTCGGGACGATGCTGGGCGAGGTCCCGTCGCATGCGCTCATGACGCATGGGCGGCTCGCGCTCAACATCGGCACCGACTTCGGCACGGGCGGCGCGGGGCACGCGCGCATGAACATCGCGACGTCGCCGGCGATCCTCGAGGAGGCCGTCCGCCGGATCGCCCACACGCTCGCAGCGGCTCAGGCGGAGGGCGCCTCCCAGGTCAGCGTGTAGCGCCACATCAGCTCGCGCGTGTACACGGCGCCCGGCAGCAGCCGCTCCGCGGCCCTCCGCACGTCGCGGAAGCTGTGCGGGGCGGGCCAGACGCACTCGCAGCCGTGGTCCCAGTACCCGCGGAACAGGCGGTGGAACTTGTCGATGAAGGTCGCCCACACGTCGCGCGGCAGGTCCTTGGGCCAGTTCGGCGTCGCCATCCCGACCACGATGAGCCGCCCGCCCGGGGCGACCAGGTCGCGCAGGCGCGTGAGCCCGTCCTCGAGATCGAGGTGGTGGAGCACCGCCGAGGCGCTCACCACGTCGTACGTCCCGAGGGTCTCGGCGAGCACGTCGCCCACGCGGTACGTGATGGAAGGCGACGTCAGCGGCACCTCCTCGGTCGAGTCGAGCAGCTCGACCGTGTGCCCCTGCGCCCGCGCCCGACCGATCGCGACCGGGTCGGCATCGATCGCGGTGACCTCGAGACCGCGCTCCGCGAGCCTGCGCGCGAGGTAGCCCTCGCCGCAGCCGACGTCGAGCGCGGTGCGCGCCGTCTCGGGCAGGTCCGCCACGAGCGGCTGCATGTAGTGGATGTTGTAGTTCCAGCGCTGGTGGTCGGGACGCTCCTTCGCGTCCTGAGGCGTCGTCTCGCTCATGACGCACCATCATCCCCCACGCCACGGAAGGTCCCCGACGGGGCGGGACCTCGGTCCCAGCCCGTGCGAGAATCGTGCGCGTGAACCAGGGAGTGTCGAGGCTGGGACGGGCCGCGGGCGCCGCCGTGCTGTCGACGTTCTCCGCGCTCGCGCTCCACATGCTCGCGGGCGGGGACGCGCCCGCGATGCTCGCCGTGCTCGCGCCGCTGGGCGCGTCGTTCGCCGTCGCGACACAGCTCGCCGGCCGCCCGCTGGGCCGGTGGCGGCTCGCCGTGGTGGTCGCCGCGAGCCAGGCCGCGCTCCACACCACGTTCTCGCTCGGCGCAGCCGACGGCTCGGGAGCGGTCGGCCATGCGGGGCACGATGCGGCTGCCCTCGCGGGCACGCTCGACGGCACCGGGCTCCACGCGCACGCCGCGATGCCGCTCGCGCACGCCGTCGCCGGCGCGGTGACCTACGTGGGCATCCGCGCCGCGAGCATCATCCTCGCGTCCGCCTCGCGCATCGTCGCGGTCGCGCTCGACGCCCTGGTCGCGACGCTGCGGCTGGGTCCCGTCCCCGTCCCCACGCCCGCGGCCCGCCTCGCACCCGCGCACCGTGCTCCCTTCGCGGCGCTCTCGCTCGCGCTCGCCGTCCCCTCGGGACGTGCCCCTCCCGTGACCGCCTGAACCTCGACACCCGCGGGCCGCGCCCGCACCCCTTCAGGCACACCCGCGCCGACGCGTGCCCCTGCACGCGCGCGCACCACCATCACAGGAGAGTCATGAACACCCGTCCCCGCGTCCTCGCCGCCGCCGTCACGCTGGCCGCCGCCGCCTCCCTCGCCGGCTGCGCCTCCGATGCGTCATCCGCCGCCGGCACGCTCGAGATCACCGACCCTTGGGTCAAGACCGCCGCGCCCGAGGACATGATGTCCGCGGCCTTCGGCACGCTCACCAACGGCTCCGACGAGGACATCACCGTGGTGTCCGCGACGTCCGCGGCCTCACCCGAGATCCAGCTCCACAACGTCGTCGACGGCGCCATGGTCGAGCAGGACGGCCTCACGGTCCCCGCGGGCGGATCGCTCACGCTCGAGCCCGGCGGCTACCACCTCATGCTCATGAGCATCCCCGAGGCGATCGTCGCGGGCGACGAGGTCGACTTCACGCTCGAGCTGTCCGACGGGGAGACCGTCACCTTCACCGCGACCGCGAAGGACTTCGACGGCGCGAACGAGGACTACGACCAGGAGGGCTCGATGGACATGGGCTCCTCGATGGAGCCCTCGGAGGGCTGATGCCCGCCGACCGCACCGGCCTCAGCCGGCGGCGGCTCCTCCTCGGAGGGGCCGCCGCCGGCGCGGGCGTCGCGATCACGCTGGGCGCCGAGCGCACCGGGCTCCTCCCGGGCTCCGCGCCCGGCGCCTCGGCCGACGCGTCCGGCATCAACGGCGCGCGCATCGTGCCGTTCCACGGCGCACGCCAGGCCGGCGTCACCTCCACCCCGGGCGCGCACGCCACCTACCTGGCCTTCGACCTGCTCCCCGAGACCGACCGGGACCGCCTCGCGGCCTGGCTGAGGCTGCTCACGGACGATGCCGCGCGCCTCACCCAGGGCCACGGCGCGCTCGCGGATCTCGAGGCGGAGCTCGCGGCGCGGCCCGCGGGCCTCACCGCCACGTTCGGGCTGGGACGCGAGGCCGTGGTCCGCGCGGGCGCGACGGCGCCCGCATGGCTCGGCCCGCTCCCCGCCTTCCCTCAGATCGACGCCCTCGAGGACCGCTGGTCCGGGGGCGACGCGGTGGTGCTGCTCCACGGAGACGACCCGACCTCGATCGCCCATCTCGCGCGCATGATCGTGCGGGACTCGCGTTCGTTCGCGACGCTCCGGTGGCGCCAGAGCGGATTCCGCCGCGCGTACGGCACCGACCCGTCCGGCACCACGATGCGCAACCTCTTCGGGCAGGTGGACGGCTCGACCACCCCGCAGCCTGGCGACGAGGCCTTCGACCGTGCGGTGTGGGCGGGGGACGAGGCCCCCGCGTGGCTGCGCGGCGGCACGTCGCTGGTCCTGCGCCGCATCGCGATGGACCTCGAGGGCTGGGACGAGGTGGGCCGCGAGGGCCGCGAGGCCTCCGTGGGACGCCGGCTGTCCGACGGCGCGCCGCTCACGGGCGGCGGCGAGCACGATGCGATCGACCTCGACGCGACCGGACCGAACGGCTTCACCGTCATCAACCCGGCCGCGCACTCGGCCCGCGCGCATGTGAGCGACCCCGGCCAGGGCATCGTGCGCATCGGCTTCAGCTACGACGACCCCGTCGAGGAGGGCGCGCTCGACTCGCAGGGCCGTCCCGCCGTGTCGAACGTGGGCCTGCTGTTCGGCTCGTGGCAGCGGGACGTCGCGGCGCAGTACATGCCGATGCAGGAGCGGCTCGCGCAGGCGGACCTGCTCAACACGTGGACCACGCCCATCGGCTCGGGCGTGTGGGCGATCCCGCCGGGCTGCGAGGAGGGCGGCTTCGTCGGGGAGGGGCTGTTCGCCTGAACCGGGCTCGTGGGACCATGCCGGGGTGACCGATCGCGTCCTGCTTCTCCATGGCTACCAGCACACTCGTCCACGCGGGCACTGGATGCGGTGGCTCGCGGAGGAGCTGCGGCGGCGCCGCGTGCCCGTGCAGTACCCGCAGCTACCCGCACCGGCCGCGCCCATGCCCGACCAGTGGCGGGACGTCGCGCTCGCGGAGCTCGAGATGCTCGCGGAGGGCGACGGGGAGCGCGTGGTGATCGCGCACTCGCTCGGCACGGTGCTGTGGCGCCACCTCGAGGCCGCGGGCACCGCACCGCGCGTGGACCGCGTGCTGCTGGTCGCCCCTCCCGGCATGACGCCGCCCCCTCCGGGGCTCGAGGCCTGGGCCTTCGCCGAGCAGGCCGCGCCGGCATGGCGGTCGCCGGCGACGATGCTCGCGCGCGAGGTCGACCCCTACCGACCCGAGCCGCTCGGGCAGGTGGCGGACGGCTGGGCGCTGCCCGGCATCGTCCTGCCGGGGACCGGCCACCTCAACCCGGACGACGGCCATGGGCCCTGGGAGGCGGTGCTGGACTGGGCGCTCACCGGCGACGCCCGGTGGCGGCTCGGGGAGGGCGCCCGTAGCCTCGACGCATGAGCACAGCGTCGTGGTCAGCCCCTCCCGCGGACATCTCCGTCACCCCTGACACGGCGCACGCGCTGCTCGCGCGCGACCATCCGGATCTCGCGTCGCTCCCGCTCGGGCCCGTCTACGAGGGATGGGACAACGTCACCATCCGTCTGGGCGAGCATCTCGCGGTCCGCGTCCCGCGGCGCGCGCGCGCCGCGCAGCTGATCGAGCGCGAGCACGTGTGGCTGCCGCGCCTCGCGCCCGCGTGGGGCTTCCGTGCGCCGGTGCCGGAGCGGCTCGGCGCCCCCTCCGCCGAGGTCCCGTGGGCCTGGGCCGTGGTCCCGTGGATCCCCGGCGATCCCGCCTACGCCGCGCCGTTGTCGGCACGCGGCGCCCTCGCGCTCGGTCGTGCCCTCGCGACGCTCCACGCCCCGGCCCCGCCCGAGGCGCCCCGCAACCCGTTCCGGTCGACGACGCTCGCGGAGCGGGCCGAACGGTTCGACGACCGCGTCGCCCGCCTCCTCGAGCGCGGTCTTGCGCTCGACGACGCGCTCGCCCGCGAGCAGTTCGAGCTGGGGGCCTCGCAGCGGCGCCCCCTCGAGACGTGGTGCCACCTCGATCTGCACGGCGCGAACGTGCTGAGCGACCGGGGACGCCTGGGCGGCATCCTCGACTGGGGCGACCTGGGCGTCGCGGACCCCGCGACGGACCTTGGCCAGGCGTGGTGCCTGGTCGGCTCCTCGCGCATGCGCGACCTGCTGCGCGGCTACGACGATGCGGTCACACCGCTCGACGAGTCCGCGATGCTCCGCATCCGCGCGGAGGCGCTCGCCTACGCGGTGACGCTCGCCGCGCTCGACGAGCAGCCGTACGCGGACGCCGGGACGCGCGCGCTCGCCGACCTCGACGTGCTGACGGGCTGAGGCCTACGCACCCATCTTCTGGAGGAAGGGCTCGAGCTCGACCCAGTTCTCCTCATCGGAGCGGTCGTCGCGCCACAGCGCCATGTACTCCGCCTTGGTCGCCTCGGAGGCCTCGTTCCACACGCGGATCGCGTGCTCGAGGTCCTTGTGCCAGTAGCCGACGATCCGGAAGTGCGTGATCGGGAGGCGGAGCTCGCGTCGCAGCATGGTGCGGATCGCGCGCGAGTCCTTGGCCTCGCATGCGACCCAGATGTAGGCGCCGGCGGCGGGGTCCAGATGGGTGTCCGTGAGCTCGAGGAGCGCGTCCTTGAGCTGCGACGGGCGGCGGCCGTTGCCTCCGAGGCGCCAGTCGACGGTCACCGTCGCCGCGGTCGGGAGGTCCCTCGCATCGGCCATGTCGCCCAGCTCGCACACCACGTGGAAGACCTCGTCCGGGCCGGCCTCCGCGAGGATGCGCGCGATCGCGGGCAGCGCGGTCGCATCGCCGACGAGCACCCGCACGCCCGCGCCATCCGGCACCCCGTAGTAGCCCTTCGAGTCCGAGACCTCGGTGCGGTCGCCCGGCTGCACGGTGCGCGCCCACGTCGCGCCGGGGCCGTCGCCGTGGATGAAGATCTCCATCTCGAAGCCGCCGTCGACGTGCCCGCTCACCGTGTAGTGGCGGGCGCTGTGGCCGTCCGCGTCGTCCGTCTCCGCGCCCACCTCGAGGTGCACGCACTCGTCCGGGGTGCCGTCGGAGACCCATGCGGTGGGATCGTCGAGCATCAGGCGCACGCGCATCATGTGCGGCGTGACCACCTCGCTCGCGGTCACCGTGGCGGCGTGGATGGTCTCCATGAGGCTCCGTTCGTGGGGGGCGGTGGATCCTTCGGCAAGGTGAGGCTCACCTACCTTGCGTCAGTGTAGACCACATCCGCAACAGGCATGTTGCCTAATTCTGCGCGCGCCGCACCCGGCATAGCGGGGTTATGCACCGCTAGTGTGTGGCCGTGGCCTTCGCTCCGCTCGAAACCGGAAGACTCGTGCTCCGTCCCTTCTCCGAGGAGGACGCCGAGGATTTCGCCGCGCGCCGCTCCGATCCGGAGACCGCGATGTATCAGGCCTGGCGCGTGCCGTACTCGGTCGAGAAGGCGCTCGCCGTGATCCGGGAGAGCGAGCACCACGAGGGCCCCGTCCCGGGCCACTGGTTCCAGCTCGACGTCCAACGCCGCGCGGACGGCCGCACGGTGGGCGACGTCGCGGTGTACCTCCACGAGCACGGGCACACCGCAGAGATCGGCTACACGCTGCACAGCTGGGCCCGCCGCAAGGGCTACGCCACCGAGGCGGCGTCCGCGCTCATCGACCACCTGGTCGACGTCACGGGCGTGCACCGCATCGAGGCCGCGACTCACCCCGACAACGAGCGCTCCATCGCGGTGCTCACGCGCCTGGGCTTCCGGCCGGAGGGCATCAAGCGTGAGGCCTTCTGGGTCGAGGAAGAGGTCTCGGACGATGCGCTGTTCGGCCTCCTCGCGCGCGAGTGGCGGGCGCAGCGGGCGACGGCCGCCGCCGCCGAGGCGGGCTCGCCCGCCTAGCTTCACGGAATCTTCACGCGCGCGCCTCCCGACGCTTCATGCGCACGCGATGGACTGGGGTCATCGACGGAAGGAGACCCCGATGACCACCACCTGGAGGACCACCGCGTGGGCCGTCGCCGCGGGCGCCGCGCTCATCGCGATCCCGGCCGGCGCGGCGTGGGCCGCGTCGAGCGGCGACGCCGACGACCCGGACGACGGCTACGGCATGGGCATGGGCGGAGCGCGCATGGGCGGCATGATGCGCGGCTGGGACGACGACGACGCCGGCTATCGAGGCGGGTACCGGGACGGCGGCTGCCTCATGGATGGCCTCGCGGACGATGCGGAGGCCACGGAGGCGGATGCCGCGTCCCTTGCCGCCATGGCCGAGGAGGAGCGCATGGCGGGCGACCTCTACGACGAGCTCGCGGACGCCTGGGGCCTGCGCACGTTCGACATGATCGCCCACGCCGAGGACATGCACCTGAGCGCCGTGGCCGGGCTCATGGAGTCCTACGGGCTCGACGACCCGACCGACGGCGCCGAGGCAGGCGTCTACGAGGACGCCGACCTGCAGTCGCTCTACGACGACCTCCTCGCCCAAGGAACCGCCTCCGAGACCGGCGCGCTGACCGTGGGAGCGCTCGTCGAGGAGACGGACATCGCGGATCTGCGCGCGCAGGACGTCGACTCCGACGCGGTCGCCGCGCTGTACGACCGCCTCGAGCACGCGAGCGAGCATCACCTCACCGCGTTCGTGCGCGCGCTCGACGCCGACGGCGGCGCCTACGAGGCCACGGTCCTCGACCCCGCGGAGGTCGCCGAGATCACCGGCGTCCCCGCTCCCTAGGATTGCTGGCGTGGGAGCCCGCACCGTGCTGGTGGTCGACGACGAGCAGAGCATCCGCGAGCTCGTCGGCGGCTACCTGCGCCGCGACGGCTTCGAGGTGGTCGAGGCGGGCTCGGGCGAGCAGGCCCTCGCGGCGCTCGCCGCCTCCCGCATCGACCTCGTGATCCTCGACGTGCGGCTGCCCGGCATCGACGGGATGGAGACCCTGCGCCGCGTGCGGCGCACCTCCTCCGTACCGGTCCTGCTGCTCACGGCGCGCGCCGAGGAGGCCGACCGCATCGTGGGCCTCGAGCTCGGCGCCGACGACTACGTCACCAAGCCCTTCAGCCCGCGCGAGGTGGTCGCGCGCGTGCGGGCGATCCTGCGGCGCGGGGACCCGACGTCCGCGGACGAGCGCATGGTGATCGGGGAGCTCCGGATCGACGCCGCCGCGCACGAGGTCACGGTCGGCGGCGAGCCCGCGGTGCTCACCGCGCTCGAGTTCGACCTGCTCGGGGCGCTCGCCACGGCGCCGGGACGGGTGTTCACGCGACGCCAGCTCATCGAGCGTGTGTGGGGATGGGACTTCTACGGCGACGAGCGCATCGTCGACGTGCACATCCGCAAGCTCCGCCGCGCGCTCGGCGACCCGGCCGAGGACCCCCGCCTGATCCTCACGGTGCGCGGGGTGGGCTACAAGCTGGCGGGCTCATGAGCACCCTGCGCGGCCGGCTGCTCGCGTCGCACCTCGCGGTCGCGGCGGCGGGGGTGCTGGTGCTCCTCGTGGTCGGCGCCACCGTCGGCGGCGTCGCCTACCAGCGCCGCATGGGGACGATGCACGGCGCGATGATGCGCGCCGACTCGGCTCAGCAGGCGCTCGCCGATGCGCTTCCGCTCGCGCTCGGCTGGGGCGCGGCCGCGGGCATCGTCGCCGCCGCGATCGCAGCCCTCTGGGTCTCGCGGCGCATCGCGGGCCCGCTCGCCGAGGTCCAGGAGGCGACGCGTGCGATCGCCGCGGGCGACTACTCGCGCCGGGTGCCGCGTGCGCCGGAGGCGGAGCTCGCGGCCGTCGCGGAGGACATCAACGCGCTCGCCGCGCGGCTGGGCGACGCGGAGGAGCGCCGCGCGCAGCTGATCGACGAGGTCGCGCATGAGATGCGGACGCCGCTCACCACCATCGGCGGCACCATGGAGGGCCTGCTCGACGGGGTGATCGAGGCCGGACCCGAGGCGTACGAGCGGGTCGCGGCGGAGGCCTCGCGGCTCGGCAGGCTCGCAGAGGACCTGTCGACGCTGTCCCGCGCGGAGGAGAGCACGCTCGCGCTCGACCTCGCGCCTACCGATCTTGCCCGGCTCGCCGCCGACGCCGCGCATCGGCTGCACCCGCAGTTCGAGCACCTCGGGGTCGCGCTCGATGTCGAGGCGCCCGCGCCCGTGCCGGTGGACGCGGATGCCGACCGCATCATCCAGGTGCTCGTCAACCTCTTGGGGAACGCGCTCGCGCACAGCGACCAGGGCGGCCGCGTCGTCGTGCGTGCCGCGGCGACGGACGGGACGGCGCACGCCACCGTGATCGATGAGGGCGCGGGGATCGCTCCCGAGGAGCTCGCGCGCGTGTTCGAGCGCTTCTACCGCGGCGCGGACGCGGGCTCGCGTTCCGGCCGCGGCATCGGGCTCACCATCGCACGGTCCCTGGCCCGCGCGCACGGGGGCGACGTGACGGCAGCCTCCGAGGGGCCGGGTCGGGGCGCATCGTTCACGCTGACGCTCCCCGTGGGCCGGCCGCGTTGAACCCTCGGGCTGCGCGCGCCATACCGCGAACAGACGGGCAAAAGCCACGTTCCCGGCACGCGCCCGCGTGATCTGTGGCGGATCTCACACCGCACCTGCGAACTTCGCTAGGGTGGCGCCCATGCTCCCGAGCTCGCGCATCGCCCGGCCGGTCACGGTCGACGACGATCAGGTGCGCGCGCTCATCGACGACCAGTTCCCCCACCTGGCAGACCAGGAGGTCGGTCGGCGCTACACGCACGAGGACCACATCGCGGTGCGCATCGGCGACCATCACGGCGCCCTTTTCCCGCGCTTCGCGCTCGACGATCCCCTGTTCGCGCGTTCGGCGGGCATCCTCGCGCCCCACCTCCCGCGCTTCAGCTTCCCCGTGAGCGCCCCGATCGACACGGGCCGCCCGGGGCATGGCTTCCCGTACCACTGGACGCTCGTGCGGTGGGTCTCGGCATCGACCGCGGCCTTCGTGCCGCTGCACGCGAGCTCCGCGCGCTCGCTCGGCGCCGCGATCCGCCAGATCCACACCCCGGCGCCCGCCGACGCGCCGACCAACCCCGCGACCGCGCCCGGGCTCGCGAGCCTGCTGAGCGAGTGGGACCGGCTGCTCGTCTTCGCCTCGCTGCGCGGCGCGCCGGAGAACCGGGTGCTCGACGTCGAGTCGGTCGACTCGCTGTTCCGCGTGGGCGCCGTCGCCCCCGTCGACATCCCGCAGACGTGGACGCACGGACGGCTCGAGCCCCGCTCGATCCAGTCGGACCGCGGACAGTTCGCGGGGATCCTCATCTGGCACCGCTTCGGCGCGGGGGACCCCGCCGCGGACCTGGGCGGCGCCGCCACCGTGATCCCGCTCGACATGCGCGACGAGCTGTACGCGGGCTACGGCGAGGTCAGCACCGCGACCGCCTGGCGCGCGCAGGCGTACCAGCTCTACGCCGCGCTCACCCACATCGAGCTCGACGACCCGTTCCTGGCCCGCATGGCCTGGGAACGCCTCATCGAGCTGGGCCTCGCGCACGAGGCCTAGGGACGATGCGCGGGCGCGGCTGGGCGGGGATCGCAGCGGTCGTGCTCGTGGCAGGCGGCTGCGCTGCGCCAGGGTCCGTGCCCGCGTCGCCCCCGCCCTCGCCGACGGCAGCGACGACGCAGACGACCGCTGACGGGGGCCGACCCTGGTCCGAGCCCGACGACTACACGTACGAGGCGACCATCAGCGTGTTCGGGCCCACCGCGGGCACCTGGCGGATCACGGTCCTCGATCGAGAGGTCGCGTCCGCCGAGCCGCTCGACGACATCGCCGAGTACTACGCGAGCGACTACCTCCCCCTTCCCGAGGAGTTCCCGACTCTGACCGGGCTCATCGAGCATTACAACCTCGTCATGACCGGCGATCCTCACATCGCGGTCCTCGAGCGCAGCACCGACGGCACTCCGCGGCGCCTCGAGCTGGACCCCGACAAGGACACCTACGACGACGAGTACGCGGTCGAGGTCCACCGCGTCGAGGTCGGGTGACCCGTCCGCCGACGTAGCCGGTTGCCCCTCGTACGTGGGACAGTTAGCCCCATGGACATCTTCGAGACCCCGCTCCCCGGAGTCGGCGTCCGTTACGAGTTCACGGCCGAGGGCGGCGACCACGTCGGCGTGGTCGTGCGTCGCGACGGCAAGCGCGACATCGCGCTGTACGACCGCGACGACCCCGACTCGTGCCGCGGCACCGTCGAGCTGTCCGAAGGCGATGCCGGCAAGATGGCCGAGCTCCTGGGCGGATCCAACATCATCGCGCGGCTCGAGGACCTGAGGCACACCATCGTCGGACTCGCGATCGAATGGGTGACCATGCCCGCCGCCGGCGGCCTCGTCGGCCGACCGCTCGCCGAGGGGCGCATCCGCACCGAGACGTCCGCGTCCGTCGTCGCGGTGATCCGCGGCGACCAGGGCATCCCCGGGATCGAGCCCTCCTTCATCTTCGAGCCGGGCGACGTGGTCCTGGTGATGGGATCCGACGAGGCCGTCGACCGCGCGGCCGCGATCCTCACGGGCTGAGCGATGCTCGCCGCGACCGCTCCCCTGCCGGGACTGCGAGTCGAGCTGGCGAGCGCCCACGCGGAGACCTCGACCGTCCTCATCGAGCTGGGGCTCGTCTTCATCGTCCTCGCACTGCTCGGACGCCTCGCCAACCGCATCGGCATCCCGTCGATCCCGCTGTACCTGCTCGCGGGACTGATCATGGGCGAGGGCGGGTTCATCCCGATCGATGCCGGTGAGGAGTTCCTGTCGATCGGCGCGCAGATCGGCGTGGTGCTGCTCCTGCTGCTGCTGGGCCTGGAGTACTCGCCCGACGACCTCAAGGTGGGCATGCGGACCACCTGGCAGGCGGGGATCGTCGACCTGGTGCTCAACGCTGTCCCCGGCTTCGTGGTCGCGCAGCTGCTCGGATGGTCGGTCCAGGCCTCGATCATCCTCGCGGGCGTCACCTACATCTCGAGCTCGGGCATCATCGCGCGGCTCCTCGACGACTTCGACCGCGTCGCGAACCGTGAGACCCCGGTGATCCTGAGCCTGCTGGTGATGGAGGACATCGCCATGGCGGTGTTCCTGCCGCTGCTCGCGGTGATGCTCGCCGGTGCGACGTTCCTGCAGGGAGCGTTCGCCGCAGGCGTCGCGATCGCGATCGTGGCCGTCGCCTTCCTGCTCGCCGTGCGCTTCTCCCGGCATGTCTCCGCCGTGGTCCACTCGCATTCGCGCGAGCTGCTGCTGCTGGGCGTGCTGGGCCTCGCGTTCCTGGTCGCCGGCCTCGCCGAGGCCGTGCAGGTCTCCGCCGCGGTCGGCGCGTTCCTCCTGGGTCTCACGCTGTCGGGCAACGTCGCCGACCAGATCCGCGGCCTCATGCCTCCCTTGCGCGACGTGTTCGGCGGGATCTTCTTCGTGTTCTTCGGCATCGGCATCGATCCGCGCGACCTGGGCCCGGTCATCGTCCCCGCGCTCATCCTGGCCGTGGTCACGGCGGTCACCAAGGCGGGGACCGGGGTGTGGGCAGCCCGGCGCGCGGGCATCGGCCCCAAGGGCCAGTGGCGCACGGCGATGTCCCTCATCCCTCGCGGCGAGTTCTCGATCGTCATCGCGGGGCTGGGCGTCGCGGCCGGCGCGCAGCCGCTGCTGGGACCGCTCGCAGCCGCCTACGTCCTCACGCTCGCGGTGGCCGGCTCGATCCTCATGCGCTTCGCCGACAGGATCCCCTCGCCGCTCAAGGCACCCGTCCGCGGCAACGGTTCCCGTGTGAGACGATGAGCCGTCGTCCCCGCTGCGGCCATGCCCCGGGGACGATGCGCCGGCCACGTCGCGCAGTTGGCGTGGCTTCCGCGCGAGGACGCGCGAGATCTCAGGTCTTGTGAGGTTCCGTCATGCTCTCTCCCTATCGAGGCATCCTCGCGCTGCCCGGCGCGCGCGCGTTCACCGCGTGGGGCCTGGTCGCGCGCATCCAGATGGGGCTCACCGGTCTCGCGACGTTCCTCCTGGTACAGATCGAGTACGGGCGATACGAGTACGGCGGGCTGGTGCTCGCGACCACGGCGCTGTCCTATGCGGCCATCTCACCGCAGGTGGGCAAGCTCATCGACGCCTACGGGCAGTCGCGCGTGCTGCGGATCGGCTTCGCGATCGCGATCGCCGGGCGTCTCGCCCTCATCGCTGCCGCGCTCACGCACCAGCCGCTCTGGGTGCTGCTGCTGTGCACGCCGCTGTTCGCGGCCGGGGGCACGCAGTCGACGCACACGCGAGCCCGTTGGACGCACATCGTCCCCGACAAGGACGCCCTCAACACCGCCTTCTCGCTCGAGTCGTCGCTCGAGGAGGTCCTGTTCATCGCGGGCCCCGCGCTCGCCACCGTCCTGGCCACCCAGGTCGCGTCGTGGGTGCCCAGCGCGATCGCCGTGGCGACGCTCGCCATCGGCGGGTACGCGTTCCTGTCCCTCACCGCGACCGAGCCGCCCGCGCGCCGGGCCGATGCGCGTCGCTTCCAGGCCGAGCACGAGCATTCGACGGCGCTGGTGATCGACGGCACGCTCGAGCGCGTCGGCCTCCCGCCGCGACCCCGCAGGCTCAAGCGCTACCGTGGCGCGCTGCGCGGCCATCTGCTGGTCACCACCCCGGCACTCGTGGTCACGACGGCGATCTTTGCGACGCAGGGCGCGATGTTCGCGTCCGTCGACGCGGCCACCGTCGCGTTCGCGGAGGATCTGGGGCAGAAGGACAAGGCCGGCCTGGTGCTCGCCGTGTGGGCCGTCGGCTCGCTCGTCGGCGGCCTGGCGTACGGCTCGCGCGTGTGGGCGCGCACCCTCGCGTCGCGTCTGCTGTGGGGCGTCACCATCACCGGCGTCGGCGCGGTGTCCTTCATGCTCGCGCCGAACCTGCTGGTGCTGGGCCTGCTGATGTTCCTCACGGGTCTCGCGATCGCGCCGACCATGGCGGTCGGCGACGGCGTCACGCATGCGCTGGTCCCGCGCTCGCGGCTGACCGAGGGCATGACGTGGACGCGTACCGGCATGGACCTTGGCGTCGCGGCGGGCGCATGGCTCGCGGGCGCTGTCATCGACCGCGCCGGCTACTCGGCGGGCTTCCAGGTCACGGCCTGCGCCGGTGCCGCGGGCGTGGTGATCGCGCTGCTGTCCTGGCGCTACCTGCGCGACCGGCGCGCCTACGAGGAGGAGGTGTCGCGTGATGCCCCGCTCCCCGTGGCCGCATAATGGCGCCGTGATCAGAGACGTCGACCCCGCCCGTGATGCCGCGCGCATCGCCGAGATCTACGCGCACTATGTGCGGCACGACACCGCGACCTTCGAGATCGACCCCGTTTCGGGCGACGAGATGTGGGCGCGGATCGAGAAGATCCGCGGCAGGGGTCTGCCCTACCTGGTGATCGAGGACGAGGGTCGCGTGGTGGGCTACGCGTATGCCGGCCCGTACCGTGAGCGGGTCGCGTACCGGCACACGCTCGAGGCGTCGATCTACCTGGACGCGGACGTACGGCGGGGTGGCGTGGGCACGGCGCTCTACACGGAGCTCCTCGAGCGGCTGCGCGCGCTGCGCGACTCGGAGCATGCGCCCGTCCACTCGGTGATCGGGGGCATCGCGCTCCCTCATCCCGCCTCGGTCGCGCTGCACGAGAAGCTCGGGTTCCGCCATGTCGGGACCATCCCGGAGGCGGGCCTCAAGTTCGACCGTTGGATCGACGTCGGCTTCTGGCAGCTGATCCTCTAGGGCCTGCGACGCGGCTCGCGGAACCCTCCGGCGCGCTCCACCGCGTCGAGACGACGCTGGCGCCACGCGAGGGCTCGCAGCTCCCGGGGGTCGACGCCAGGCACGAGCCTGCTCGCCGCGCGGAGGGCCAGTCCACGGTCTCCCGCGCGGGTGGGGCTGTGCAGCAGGTCGAGCACCGTCTGCGCCGGCGATGTCACGCGGAGCTCGCAGAGCTCGCCCGCGATGGTGTCGATCCCGAGGCCTCCCTCGCTCGCGAACGGGAAGCGCCACGGCACCGTCCTTCGGCATTCATCGGGGTCCCGCTGATGGAAGCGCACCGTCGCGCCGAGCACGGGGAACGCGAGATCCCGCGTCTGCGACGGCACCGTGACGTGCACCTGGCCGTCGAGGCTCGGCACCACCCTGTGGAGATACGCGGCGGACAGCGCGCTCACGTGAGGGAGCGCGCGTCCGAACCGCGCGGCGGCCGCGAGCCATGCCGCCTCGACGGGGTCGGGCAACCACCCCCAGGCGGCGTGGCGGGGGACGGCGATGTGCTTGCCCCTCGCGATGGTGACCACCAGGCCGTCCTCCGCCGCGAGGCGCAGCCACCGCTGCGGCGTGTCGATGGCGCGCGCCACATCGGCGGTGACGAAGTAGGGGAACGCGACGGGCACCGCCGCATCCGCGTCGAGCAGCTCGCTCCACCGGTCCCGCCCACCATGCATCGCGCACCTCCGCACGCCGCCGCCGGGCGCCCACGGACAATCTGCGCTGTCGCGGGAGCCACGTGATGCGGGCACCGGGGTCGTTGGGGACGGCTGCGCGGGCGCGAGCGCCGGGGACATCCGCTACCGAGCCGCGGCGGGCAGCTGCCCGCGGTCGCGCCTCGTACGCACGAGGGAGCGAGCGCCCCGACGCTCGTCACCCCACGCTCGCGCCTCGTATGCGCGAGGCAACAGGTGGCGCCACCCTCGTCACCCCTCGCTCGCGCCTCTCATGCACGAGGGCACGGGTGGCGCCGGACGCGTGGGCACCTGCGCCCGCGCGCGAGCACGCGCGATGGCCCTGCGCGCGCCCGCTTGTGCATACGAGGCGCGAGCACGCGCCACCCCTTCACCGCTGCGCGGCGGTTCGCGCGTGAAAGGTGCGAGCACGCGCCACCCCTTCACCCCTGCGCGCCCGTTCGCGCATGAAAGGTGCGCGCAGCAGCCAGCCGGTCAGGAGGCGGCGCGAGCGATGAGGTCAGCGATCTGCTTCTCCTCGTCCGCGCCGATCGCGAGGACCGCGAGCGACGTGGCCCAGAGCGCACCGTCGTCGAGAGCGGCCGCGTCCTCGAACCCCAGCGTCGCGTAGCGCGACTTGAACTTGCCCGCCGGCTTGAAGAAGCACACCACCTTGCCGTCCTTGGTGTAGGCCGGCATCCCGTACCAGGTCCGCGCCGCGAGCTCGGGAGCCACCTCGCCGACGATCCGGTGGACCGCCTCGGCGAGGGCGCGGTCGTCGTCGGGCATCTCGGCGATCTTGTCGAGCACGTCCTGGAGGTCCGCCGCCTCCTTGTCGGCCGCCTTCGCACGCTTGGCCTGGGCGCGGCGCTCGGCCGCGGTCTCCTTCATGGCTGCACGCTCGTCGGCGGAGAAGCCCTGCCCGTCATCGTTCATAGGACCGATGGTGCCACTCGCAGCCACGCGGCGGAACCTCCACGCGGAGACGCACCGACGGCCCGGCCCCTCCAGGGACCGGGCCGTCGGATGCGGCGCGAGGTCAGCCGCGCACGGCGGCCGTCGCCGCCATCATGTGCTCGAGGGACGCGGTGGTCTCCGCATACGCACGGGTCTTGAGGCCGCAGTCCGGGTTGACCCAGAGCTGCTTGCCGGGGATCGAGTCCTTGGCCAGCGCGAGCAGCTCGGTGATCTCCTCGGTCGACGGCACGCGCGGCGAGTGGATGTCCCAGACGCCGGGGCCGATCTGGCGCTCGTAGCCGTGCTGCTGGATCGCCGGCAGCACCTCCATGCGCGAGCGCGCGGCCTCGATCGAGGTGACGTCGGCGTTGAGACCGTCGATCGCGTCGATGATCTCGCCGAACTCCGAGTAGCACAGGTGCGTGTGGACCTGCGTGTCGTCCTGCGCGCCCGACGTCGCGAGGCGGAACGAGTTCACCGACCACTCCAGGTACGCCGCCTGGTCCTTCTTCTTGAGCGGCAGGAGCTCGCGCAGAGCGGGCTCGTCGACCTGGATGATGCCGATGCCGGCCGCCTCGAGGTCGCGGATCTCGTCCCGGAGCGCGAGCGCGACCTGGTTGGCGGTCACGCCCAGCGGCTGGTCGTCGCGCACGAACGACCACGCGAGGATGGTGACCGGGCCCGTGAGCATGCCCTTCATGGGCTTCTCCGTGAGCGACTGCGCATAGGCGGTCCATGCGACCGTCATCGGAGCCGGACGCGTGACATCGCCCCACAGGATCGACGGTCGCGTGCAACGCGAGCCGTACGACTGCACCCAGCCGTTGACCGTGACGTCGAAGCCGTCGAGCAGCTCGGCGAAGTACTGGACCATGTCGTTGCGCTCGGCCTCGCCGTGCACCAGGACGTCCAGCCCCAGGTCCTCCTGAAGCTTCACGACGCGCGCGATCTCGGCCTTCATGGCCTCCTCGTACGCCGCATCGTCGATCTGCCCCTTGGCCCACGCGGCACGCGCCTTGCGGATGTCCTGCGTCTGCGGGAACGAGCCGATGGTGGTGGTCGCGAGCTCGGGAAGCGCGAAGCGCGCATCCTGAGCCGCGGCGCGCACGGAGTACGCGGGGCGGTCGAGGTCGCCGGGCGTCACGGCCGCGAGCGCGGCACGGACATCGGCCTTGTTGGTGCCCGGGTGCGCCTTGCGCGACGCGAGCGCGGCACGCGTCGCGGCGAACGCCTCGGCCGCCGCCTCCTCGCCCTCGGCGCGCGCCGTCGCGAGCGTCACCACCTCGGCGACCTTCTGGTCGGCGAAGGCGAGCCACGACAGCAGCTCGGCACCCAGGTGCTCCTCGCCCTCGAGCGTGTGAGGCACGTGGAACAGCGACGTCGAGCTCGACACGGCGACCGTGGCGCCGAGCGCCTCGATCTCCTTCGCCTTGCGCAGCGCGGCATCGAGGTCGGTGCGCCAGATGTTGTGGCCGTCGACCACACCGGCGACCACGGTGAGACCCGCGAGGTCGGTACCCGACGGCACGGAGCCGCGCACCAGGTCGAGCCCGATCGCCTCGACGCCCGAGTCCTTGAGGACCGGGAGCGCCTCGTCGAGCGAGTTGTACGGCGCGGCCACGAACAGCGCGGGTCGGTTCGCGAGCGTCGCGAGCGAGCCGTAGACCGTCGCGGCGTTGGCGAGGACCTCATCGCGCGGGGCGTCGATGTCGGCGACCAGGATCGGCTCGTCGATCTGGACCCACGGCGCACCGGCGGCCTTGAAGGCCTCGAGCAGGTTGCCGTAGACCTCGAGCACGTCCGCGAGCCGCTCGATCGGGCGGAAGCCCTCGGGCGCCTCGTCGCTCGCCTTCGCGAGGTAGAGGAACGTCAGCGGGCCCGTGATGACGGGCCGCGTCACGTAGCCGGCCTCCTTGGCCTCGAGGAACTCGTCGACCCAGCGGTTGCTGGACAGCGCGAGCTCGGTCTCCGGGCCGATCTCGGGCACCAGGTAGTGGTAGTTCGAGTCGAACCACTTGGTCATCTCGAGCGGCGCCTTGTCGCCCACGCCACGCGCGATGGTGGAGTAGCCGGCGAGGTCGACGCTGCCGTCGGCGGCACGCAGGTCCGCGAAGCGCGTGGGCACCGCGCCGAGCGTGACCGCGGCGTCGAGCACGTGGTCGTAGAACGAGAAGTTGCTCGGGATGGAGGCATCGTCCTTGCCCAGGCCCAGCGATGCGAGGTGGTCGAGGTTCGCGAGGCGCAGCTGCTTGGCCGCGGCCTCGAGCTCGGAGGCGCTGGTCGCGCCCTTCCAGAAGGACTCGAGCGCCTTCTTCAGCTCTCGCATTCGGCCGATGCGCGGGTAACCCAGGATGGTGCCGCCGGGGAAGGCGGGCGCAGGGACGCGGACGGAGTTCTGCTCAGTCATGGTTCCTCATAGAGGCTTGGTGCGCGGCGGGCTCGCCATTGCGCTTGGTCGACGCGGATCACGCCGAGTTGCGCCGATAGGTTACCCCGCGACGACGGTGTCCGCTAGGGCTTCTGTCCAAGTTCTGGACCAAGCGTCCCACTTGGTGGACGCGTGTCGAGCAAGATGGCGTCCGTCAGGCGTCGCGCATCTCCACGACCGGGATGGTCGCGCCGGTGCGGCTCACCCGCTCTCCGCGCGACGTGATCTCCATGCCGAGCCCCTGGTAGAGCGCGATGTTGCCGTGCTCGGCGGCCCGCACCGTGCAGGTGAGGCCCGCGAGGCCCGCGGCAAGCGCATCGTCCCGGAGCGCCCGGACCAGGGCCTTCGCGTGGCCGTGCCCACGTGCGGCGGGATCCACGCCGAGACGGCCGAAGTAGCGGTAGCCGTCCGGGGTCGCGTGGTGCTTGGCGACCGCGACGATGCGCCCATCCGACCGCACGACCGCGAGCCGCGTCCCGCCGGCCAGCTCCTCGCGCAGCGTCGCGGGCGTCTCGAGCATGACGCCGGCCGTCTCGCCCTTCGCGGTGAACTCGTCGAAGGCGCGATGCAGGACCGCCATGGCCTCGGCTGCAGCGTCGGCTGCGGCGTCGAGATCGATCTCGCGGACCCCGGAAGGCGCGGTCACTCCGCGGCGCGCGCCTGCTCGAGCACCACGGGCACGCCGGCCTCGATGGTGCGCGACACGGTGCAGGACTTCTCATGCGAGGAGCGGAGCGCGGCGCCGATGCGCTTGCGGGCGGCATCGCCCTCCTCGGTGGCGGGGAAGGCGAGATCGAAGAGCACGCGGATGTCCTCGAGGATGTTCGCGCCGTCCTCGGTGACGTACTCGGCGGAGGCCGTGACGTCGAAGCGCTCGGGCTCGGCGCGGCGCGACGTCATGACGTCGACGTCGATGGCCGAGCAGCCGGCGATCGCCGCGAGCAGCAGCTCGACAGGCGAGAGGAGCCCCTCGCCGCGGCCGAAGCGCAGGGTGTCGCCGTTCGCGTTGGTCGCGACGTACACGCGCTCGGACTCACGGGACAGCTGGACGGTGCGGGGCGAGGAGCTACGGGTCATGCAGAGATGGTCGCACGGCACGACCGCGTCGGCGGACGCCTCAGTCGCGCACGAGCCCCATGGCCTCGACCAGCTCGAGCGCCGCGCGATGCTGGTTGAAGGTGATGATGTGGATGCCGGGCGCGCCCGCGTCGAGCAGGTCGCGCGACAGCCGCGCAGCGAAGTCGACCCCCGCGGCCCTCGCCGCGTCCTCGTCGGCCGCGGACTCGAGCGCGGAGAACAGGGCGGACGGGATGCGCACCTCGGTGAGCTGCTCGGCACGGATCGCGCGACGCTCGCTCACGAGCGGCATGATCTCCGGGATCACCGGGATGGTGATGCCCTGGGCACGTGCGTCCTCGACCAGGCGCGTGTACTGATGCGCACGGTAGAACACCTGGGTGATGGCGAAGTCGGCGCCGGCATCCTGCTTGGCGCGGAGGACATCGAGCCCCATCTGCCGGAACTGGGGAACCATGTGCTGCGCAGGGAAGGCCGTCACGCCGACGCTGACGTCGTCGAGCCCATGTGCGTGGGCGACCTCGCGCAGCAGCACCACCAGGTCCGAGGCGTAGAGCAGCCCGTCGGGATGCGGGCGCCAGTCGGTCTGCCCCTGCGGCGGGTCGCCCCGGAGCGCGAGGAAGTCGCGCACGCCGTCTGCGAGGTACTCCTCGATCACCTCGACGAGCTCGGCGCGCGACTGGTCGACGCACGTGAGGTGCGCCAGCGGCGGGACGGTGTGCTCCTCGGCCAGGCGGTGGACCACTCCGCGGGACGTCCCGCGCGTCGAGCCTGAGGCGCCGTACGTGATCGACATGAAGTCGGGCCGGGTCGCCGCCAGCATGCGCATCGTATCCTCGAGGGTCGACTCGGCGGCAGGCGAGCGCGGCGGGAACAGCTCGTACGAGAGCGTCGGCCGCGGCAGGGCGAGGAGGTCACGGATGGTCATGGCGCGCTCACGATACCCGTGACCTTGGTCCGGTTCCATACCCGATGTCCGCGGACCTTTCCACGATTGAACTGTCCACAAGTGCCACAAACCGGGGAAGCGGGTGTCGGATCGTCACGCCAGACTGGGCCCATGACCACGGAGACGAACGACCTCATCCGCTGCTTCGGCGCGGGCGATCCGCTGTACGAGCGCTACCACGACGAGGAGTGGGGCCTGCCCGTGCACGGCGACGCCGCGCTGCTCGAGCGCATCGTGCTCGAGGGGGCGCAGTCGGGGTTAGCCTGGATCACCATCCTGCGCAAGCGCGAGGGGTACCGGGAGGCGTTCGAGGGCTTTGATCCTGCCGCGGTCGCAGCCTTCACCGAGGCTGACGTGGAGCGGCTCATGGACGACGCCCGGATCGTCCGCAACCGCCGCAAGATCGAGTCCGCGATCATCAACGCGCGCGCGACGGTGGCGCTCGCCGAGGCGGGCGGCAGCCTCGACGCGCTGTTCTGGTCGTTCGCCCCCGAGCAGCGCGCCGTCGCCCCTGGCAGCTGGGAGGACGTGCCCGCCTCGACGCCCGAGTCCATCGCTCTCGCGAAGGCGCTCAAGAAGGCGGGCTTCGTGTTCGTGGGGCCCACCACCATGTACGCCGCGATGCAGGCCTGCGGCCTGGTGGACGACCACATCGCGGGGTGCGTCGCCGCGCGGGTCTGAGCACCGCTCACGCGTCGGAACGGGCAGGTTGTCCACATTTGTATCCACTTGATGTGGATATGTCCACCTTGGTGGGCACCAGCGAGCGGCACACGGCCGCAGGTGTCAGCAGTACGCGCGGCGGTGACGCTCGACGGCGTCGGTGAGGAGCGCCTCGACGATGCGCTTGTCCGCCGGCAGCCACGGGACATCGCGCCAGGCGCCCGGCTCGAGCCAACGCAGCTCGTCATGGTCCTCGAGCGGACGCGGCTCGACAGGCGCGCCATCCGCGCCGGGCAGGATCCGCGCCCACCACACCCGCATCACCAGGCGGTCCACGTCGGCGTCGCCAGGACGCAGCATCCACACCGGGCAGTCGCACGAGGCCTCGACGCCCGTGCCGTCGTCGGGACCCACGAGCTCCTCGCCGATCTCGATCTCGACGCCCAGCTCCTCCCGGATCTCGCGTCGGAGGGCCGCCTCCGCGGTCTCTCCGCGCTCGACCTTGCCGCCGGCGAACTCCCACAGGCCCGCGAGAGCGGACGGGGCGCTGCGACGCGCGGCCAGCAGGCGCCGCGGGGCGTCGAGCGAGTCCGTGATCGCCGCGGCGACCACGAGGCGCGTGTTGACTCCCATGCCCGTGCCCAGGTCCTAGGCGATCGTCGCCGCGTACGCCTCGGCGTCCAGCAGGTCGGTCGCGGTCTCGGTCATCTCGACCTTGAAGATCCAGCCGTCGCCGTACGCGTCCGAGTTGATGGTCTCGGGGGCGGACTCGAGGCCCTCGTTCACGGCGGTGACGGTGCCGGACACCGGCGAGTACAGCTCGCTCACGGCCTTGGTCGACTCGAGCTCGCCGCAGACCTCGCCCGCGATGACGGTGTCGCCCACCCGGGGCGCCTCGACGTACACGATGTCGCCCAGCGCGGCGGCGGCGTGCTCGGTGATGCCCACCGTGACCTCCGCACCCGCATCGGGCTCACCGGCCACCCACTCGTGCTCCGCGGAGTACGCGAGCTCGTCGGGAACGTTCGACATGACAACCCCTCTCGGGTCGGGTCTATGAAGATCTGAGGACGCGGAGGGCCCGCCCTGGGATGAGCCTACGAGCCCCGCGAGTAGAACGGTAGCGCCGTCACGGTCATGTCCTCGCGCCTGCCACGTACGTCGATGCCGACCACGGTGCCGGGCTCCGCGAGCGCCGCGGGCACGTACGCCATGGCGATCGGCCTGCCGAGCGTGGGCGACGGCGCGCCCGAGGTCACCGTGCCCACCGCGACCCCCGCATCGTCCAGCACCGGGTACCCCGCACGCGCGGCGCGGCGGCCGTCCCCGACCAGCCCGACGAGGACGCGCGACGGCCCCTCGACCTTGGCCTTGAGAAGCGCCTCCCGACCCACGAAGTCCCCGCGCGGCTTGGCGGCCGTCCCGAACACGACGATGCGTCCCAGGCCCGCGTCGAAGGGCGTGGTGTCGCGCGTGAGCTCCTGACCGTAGAGCGGCATGCCGGCCTCGAGGCGGAGCGTGTCGCGCGAGGACAGGCCGCACGGGACGATGCCGTCCTGGGCTCCGGTCGCGAGCGCGAGCTCCCACACGGCGGCGGCCTCATCGGCGCCGACGAACAGCTCGAAGCCGTCCTCGCCCGTGTAGCCGGTGCGGGCGACGAACGCGTGGATGTCGCCCTCGAGCAGGACGTTCGCGGCGGAGTAGTAGCGCATCGCCCGGATGTCGTCGTCCCCGCGGACGCACATGCGCGCGACGATGCCCTCGGCCAGCGGGCCCTGGACGGCGATGAGCGCGATCTCGGCGGAGATGTCCTCGACGCTCGCGTCGAAGCCCTGGACCCGCGCCGCGAGCTCGGCGACCACCACATCCTTGTTCGAGGCGTTGGCGACGATCACGAAGTGGTCGTGGTCGCGGCGGTACACGATGAGGTCGTCGATGACGCCGCCCTCGGGCGTGCACAGCATGGTGTACTTCGCCCCCGCGAGCGCGAGCGCGGACAGCCGCCCCACCAGCGCGAAGTCGAGGAACGCCGCCGCCTCGGCGCCGCGGATGGAGATCTCGCCCATGTGGGACAGGTCGAACAGGCCCGCGCCCGTGCGCACCGCGGTGTGCTCCGCGATGTCGCCGCTGTAGCGGACCGGCATCTCCCAGCCGGCGAAGGGCACGAGCGTCGCACCGAGGGCGACGTGCTGATCGTGGAGCGGCGAGCGCAGGATGGCGTCGGACATGCCCCTCAGCGTAGTGGCGGGACGATGCGGCGCCGGCGGCAGCGCGCTACAGGAGCACGAGCGCCACGACGACCGCGGCGACGACGGCGACCACGGAGCCGGCGACCAGCGCGAGCGTCCGCCTGCGCCTCGACACCAGCCGCTCCTCGGTGCGTGCGGCTCGGCCCGCCGCATCCAGCACCTGCGGCTGCCGCTCCGTCGCGGGCTCGTCGAGACGCGGCGGCTGCGGCCACACCCCCGCGCCGGTCGCGGACTGCGTGTGCCGGATGCGCGGGTAGTAGTGCTGCGGCGGCCCCCCGAAGGTCGCGGACGCCGCCTCATCGCCTCCGCCGTCCGTCGCGGCGAGATCCGCCGGGGGACGCAGGACCTGGTCCTCGGGCCGGCTCCGCGGGCGGCGACGGGGCGCCACGGTGTCGCTGATGTCCATGGGCTCGGTGCTCTGCTGCGTCGCAGGCTGCGTCGCGCTCTCCGCGAGCCTCCGCCGCGACAGGCGCGTCGAGCCGTCCGCCTCGGCGGACGCCGGGTCCTCCGACGCCGCGCGCGCCGCCTCCGCCTCGCGGGCCGCGCGGCGCGCCGACACGTGGGTCTCGTCGCCCGTCATGATCCGCCTCGCCGGCGCGAGCTCGGCGTGGTGTCCTCATGCGCCTCGAGGCCCCAGACCGACCACGGTGCAGGATCGGCCTCCGGTGCGGTGGTCGACACCGCATCGGCCACCACCACGGTGACGTTGTCGCGTGCCCCACGCCCCACCGCAAGCTCGACCAGGGCCGACGCGGCCTCGATCGGGTCGCCGATGAGCCCCGCGAGATCGCCGATCTCGCGGTCCTCGACCTCCTTCATGAGGCCGTCGCTCGCGACGATGAGCCGGCGGCCCGCGACCTGCGGCACCAGCCACGCATCCATCTCGGGGATGTCGTCGCCGATCGCGCGGGTGAGCAGGTTCCGGTCGGGGTGCACGAGCGCCTCATCAGGGGTGATGTAGCCCTCGTCGACCAGCTCCTGGACGTGCGAGTGGTCCACGCTCACCTGCCGCAGCATGCCGCCGTCGAGCGCATACGTGCGCGAGTCGCCGACGTTGACCACCATCCACCACGGGCTGCCGTCGTGCATCACCGCGACCGCGCCCGTGAGGGTGGTGCCGGACGCCGCACCGACCTCCGCCTGGACCTGCGCGACCAGCCTGCGCGACTCGAGGTGCGCACGCTCGACGTCCGACGGCGTCACCGCGACCGCGCCGACCAGCGGGTGGAAGGCCGCGATCGCGGCACCCGCGGCCTCGGCGCCGGCGACGTGGCCTCCCATGCCGTCCGCGACCACGAACACGGGCGCCTCGGCGAGGTAGGCGTCCTCGTTGCGCGCGCGGCCGCCCACGGCCGTCGCGCCGCCGCCGAGCACCTCGGGCGCACCGCCGGCGGTCATGCGCCGCCCCGGCGGCGGATCTCGACCTCGACATCGCCCAGGATCAGGCGGCCGGTGACCTCGGTGGGGACCCCTTCGGGCGCCTGCGACTCGTAGCCGGCCGCGTCGACCACGTAGGTGCCGTTGGTGGACCCGAGGTCCTCCACCCACCACACGCCGCGCTGGAGCGTGAGGCGTGCATGCGACTTCGAGACCGTGCGCGTCGAGTCGGCCAGGTCGAGTCGGCGGGTGCCGTCGGTCGGGGGGAGCCCTCCGCTGCGGCCCAGCAGCACCGCCGAGGCGTCGAAGCCGTACACGCCGCCCTCCGACGTCACGAGCTCCCAGGCCTCGCGCTGGCGAGCCGAGACCTGCGTGCGGTCGTCGGGGTGGTCGTCGAACGGAGCCGGCGCGGGAGCGGCGGGCATGACCGGAGGCGGAGCGACGATGCCGGGCTCGGGTTCGCTCGCCGGCGCCGGTGCAGGCGCGGCGTACTGAGCCTCCACCGTCTCGGTGTCGGGTTCGACGGCAGGAGGCGGGACCGCAGGCATCTCGAAGCTCGGGACGGCGGCGGGCGCCTCGGGCGGCGCGGCGGCGCCTCCCCGCAGGTACGGGCTGATGGGCAGGGTCGGGGTGGCCTCGATGTACGGCGCCGACGGCACGGCCGGCGGCTCAGGGGCGGGCTCCGGCGCGGGCTCCGGCTCCGGCTCCGGCTCCGGCGCAGGCTGGGGCTCCGGTTCCTGAGGTGCGGGGGCCGCCAGGAACGCGGGTGCGACGGCTCCAGGCTCATGCGCGTGGTCCGGCGCGGCGTCCTCGGGAGCCGCAGGCTCCGGCGCGGACAGGTGCCATGCGCGCTCCTCCGCCGAGCGTGCGAGCACCTCGGGGGCCAGGGACGCGAACGGGGAGACGCGCGGGACGGGCTCGGCGGTGATGTCGGGATCGGGCTCGGGCGCGGGCTCTTGCGCGGGCAGCTGCTGGACCGGCTGCGTGCTCGGCGCCGGGTGCTCCCACGGGGCGAGGGGGGCGGCGGCGGGCCCCGGAGCGGGCGACGGCGCGGGGGCCGGAGCGGGCGACGGCGGCAGGGAGGGTCCCGCCGGAGGCAGCACCGAGGGCCCGGTCCACTGCGGCGCGTTGAGCCGGGGATAGCCGTCGGTGCCGGTGAACGGCTCGACCGGGTACATGTCGTCGACGTTCGCGGCGGGCTCCGGGGCGCGAGCCCACAGCACGGCGGCGGGCGAGCCTCCCCAGATCGCCTGCTGGCTCTCGGGGTCCGGCTCGGCGGGCTCGTCGGCGGGGGGCGCGGCCGGCACCGCCGACGGTGACGGCGGCGGCACGGGCGCCGCAGGCGGCGTCGCCGCGGGGAACGCGCCGGCGGGAGCCGCGGGCGCGGCCTGCGGCAGCCCCGATCCCCAGCCCACCACAGCGGCCCAGATGCCGGGCGCCACCGCGGCGAGCACGGGCAGCGAGGGGGAGAGGGCGTGGTCGAGCCCGAAGCGGTGGGTCTGGACGATCCACATCGCCCAGGCGGCCACACCTGCGACGAAGGCGGTGCCGAGCCCCGCGAGGGCCACGGTGGAGCTGTCGATCAGCGTCAGGCCCAGGATCCACGTGAGGCATCCGAGCCCGGCCACGCTGCGCGTGATCACCGTGCCCGCGACGGACGACTGGGTCAGGTGCGCGAGCGCCGCGTAGCGCACCACCGGGATCCAGGCGAGGCTCCGCCGCGCACCCACCTTCGAGTACACGGCGCCGAGCGCGGCACCCATCCAGCCGACCCCGATCACGAACGCGCCGACCAGCGCGCCCGCGAGGACGGCAGGCTCGAGGCCGATCGCGGCCACCTCGCTCGTCGCGTCCATGACGACCCCTTCGGTCATCCCCGCGCTCCTTCCCTCGCAACTGTCATCGGCGTCTCCTCGTCGATGAGGAGGCCCCGTGCGACGGCACCGTCCGCCAACGCTCGTCGCCATGGTCCCGCTCACGGTGCTGCTCGTCCCTCACCACCGAGCCGCGCCCCAGCAGCGAGCGGGTCGACAGGCGCGAGCCGAGCCTACGCCACGCACCCTGACGCGCCCGCAGCTCCGCGCGGTCGAGTGCGAGGAGCTCCCAGACAAGCTCAGCATCGTCCGTCTCGACCCCCTCGACGGTGAAGGTCGCACGGTCAGCGACGGTGGCGATCGTCGCGCCGTTCGCGGTCCCGTACGCGGCCGCGACCTCGGCGCGCGTCGACAGCGGCATCGGCGGCAGGCCGGCATCGATGCCGAGATCCACGTACTCGTCCCACCCGCCCTGGGCGGCGGCGGTCGGCGCCGCTCGGTGACGCCTGCGCCGCCGGATGCCCTTGGCGGCGAGCACGCCGAGCAGCGGCCCCGCCAGCAGCAGCACGATCACGCCGATCAGCACCACCGTGCGCACGGTGCCCGTGAACCATGACGGCGAGTGCTCGACGGCCGGCGCCGCATCGTCACCCGCGCTCCGGCCCTTGAGGGCGGCCACGGCGTCGATCGGCTCGGCGCGGTCGGGGTCCGTCTCGGTGGGCAGCTCGGGGTCCGCCTCGGTCGCGACCGTGGGCCGCACGGGCTCGGTGTGCTGAGGGGTGACGTCGACCGCGATCCATTCGCCCGAGCCCGACTGCACCTCGGTCCACGCGCTGACATGGCGCCCGCGGCAGACGTCGGTGCACGCCTCGGGCGTCCACCCCTGCGCATCGGTGTCGACGATCCTGACCCCGACGACCACCCGCGCGGGGAACCCCAGCTCGGCCGCCATGAGCGCGACCGCCACGGAGAACTGCTCGTCGTCGCCTACGGCGGCGACCAGCGCGGCGTCGCTCGCGTCCGCCCCGGCCTCCGCCTCGCGCTCGAGCAGGGCCGTGAAGAGCCGGTCGATGCGGTCGTACGAGTGGCCCGAGGCGGACGGCTCGAACGCGTAGTCCCCCAGGCCGGCGGCCCACAGCGGAGCGACCTCGGCCGTCAGCGCGTGGCTGAGGTAGCCGCGCGCCCGCAGCCGGTCGACCAGCGTCGCGAGGCCCTGGCCGTCGCGGGTGACGCCCTGCTGCTCGACCCACTCGCTCAGCGAGGCGGGGATGAGGTCGCGCGGGATGCCGGCGCCACCGGGCGACGCGCCCGCGTCGGCGAGCGTGGTGGCGGCCGGTGCGGACGCGGTCACGGTGAGCGTGTCGCCCGCCGCGACACCGCCGTCGAGGGCGACGATCGCGGCTGCGGCCTCGGGCGCGTAGTAGAACGAGTCCGCGAGCGAGCCCGAGCGCGGTCCGCTGAACCGCGCGTCGCCCAGCGCGCCCGGGATGGGCGCCCACGGCCCCTCGAGGCCCTCGATCGCGATGGTCACGGACACCGCATCGTCCCCCTCGAGCGGCAGGCTCGACGGCACCCGCTGGAAGCGCAGCGGCGTGAAGCCGTCGGGGGCGACCGCCGTGAACGCGCTGCCGTCGAAGAACGGCAGGGTCGCGATGCGGATGCGCTCGAGGTCGCCGGAGACGTCGCTGACGCTGAACAGCGGCGCGTCGAAGAGCGCATCGCTGAACGACGCGCGATACGTGGTGAGCGGGGACACCGAGCTGTCCACCACGAGCCGCGGCGTGACCGTGGTGCGGGCCACCTCGCGCGGCTGCGACTGCGCCACCGGAACCGCGACCGCGACCGCGACCAGCACGGCCCCGACGAGCACGCCGGTGCCGAGCCCGAACCTCCCGAGCGCGCGGAACGGCGTCCGCTCCCCGCGGACGCCGCCGCCCGCGGCGCGTAGCGCGGCGCGGCGCTGCTGCGCCATGCGCCACCACATCCACGCCAGCGTCGCGCCCCATGCGCACAGGCCGATGACGATCTCACGGCTGAGGCCCGCGGCGGACCCCGGGAGCAGGTCGAAGTCCGTGCGCGCAGCCGGGCCGAGCAGGACCGCCACGGCGAAGCCGGCCCCTCCCACGGCAGCGCTGAGACCCCACCAACGGGTCCGCGTGCCGGACCACACGATCCCGGCGACGGTCGCGACCACCAGCACGAGCGGCACCGCGAGGGTCGCCCCGTACTGCCCGATCGGCACCGGCAGGGTGACGATGTCCTTCCACCCGGTCACGGGCGCGCGGACCGCCTCGATGCCGGCCCTCGCGAAGGCTTGCGGCGTGCGCAACGCACCGGGGATGGCGACCACCACGGCCGCCGCCAGGTAGCCCAGCGTCGCGAGCACGATCGCGGGTGCCGGGCCGCGCCGCGCCAGGACGGACGCGAGGCTCGCGACCATCCCGACCCCGAGGCCGACGAGCATGACGAGCCCGTAGCGCGCGGGCGCGCCGTCCGAGGCGACGAAGACCGGGCGCAGCGTGAAGATGATCGCCCCGGCCATCGCGGCGGCGTAGGCCGAGGCCCCGATCACCACCTCGGCAGGGACCGCGGCGCGGCGCGTGCGCTCGGCCCGGCTCACGCGCGCGCCGCCCCTCGCGAGAGAAGGTGCCGGAGGTCGTCGAGCACGCCGAGGCTCACCAGCTGCAGGCTGCCGAGCGCATGGGTGCGCGGCTCCGCCGCCGGCGCGCACACGATCGCGCCGACCGACACGTCGGCGGGGAAGCGCAGCGCCGCGGTGCGGAGACGCTCGTGCCCCAGCGCCGAGCCCGTCACCAGCACCGCGAGCGAGGTGCCCGGATCGTCCTCCGCGACCATGCGCGTGACCGTCGCGAGGTCCATCGCGGCGTCGCTCGCCTCGATGCCCGCGAGGTCGTCGAGCAGCGCACGAGGCGCTCCCACGCGTAGCGCCCGCACCGACCGCACCGACGCGCGCGCGAACTCGGGGACCTCGCCGCTCGCGACGGCGCGGACCTCGCGTCCGTCGCGGATCGCGCGCGTGCCGAGCGAGGCGAAGGCGCTCACCGCCATCTCGAACTCGTCCTCGTCGCGGTAGGACCCGAGGTCGACGTCGAGCACGAGCGTGAGCAGCGAGCGCCGGGTCTCCTCGAACTGGCGGACCATGAGCGTCCCGGTCTTCGCCGTCGACTTCCAATGGATGTGGCGCTGGGCGTCGCCCCGTTGGTACTCGCGCACCGCGTGGAAGGAGATGTCCTCGCTCGTCAGGATCCTCACCGCCTGGCCCTCGAGGTCGCGCACCCACCCCAGCGACGTGCTGGGCACCTCGACGGTCCGCGGGTGGACGTAGAGAGTCTGGACCTCGTCCCACGCACGGTGCCGGCGCAGCAGCCGCAGGGGATCGGTGCGGGCCGACGACACCGGCCCGACCTCGACGATCCCCCGCCGGCGGGCGGGGACCACCACGCGGTCGGCCCACTCGACACCGCCGCGCAGGAGCGGCACGTGCAGCTCGACGAGCGCCTCCCCGACCGGCAGCTCGACCGTCCCGGGAGCGGCGGCATGGCGGGCCTCGTTGACCACGATCACGGAGCCCGCGGTCGGCTCGCCCGCGACGACCGCGTCACGGTCGAGCGCGAACGTCACGCGGTAGCTCAGCTCACCCAGCAGGAACGGGACGGCGACCGCGAGCGCCACGAGCCCCGCGAGCCCCGCGACGAGCGCCTCCTCCCATCCGAAGGACAGCCCCATCACCAGGCCGGCGAGCGTCCAGCCCGCGACCATCCAGCCTGCGGGGGTGACGAGCCCGCGGACCGTGCGCCACGCCCCGGCGGCCACGGCTCCGACGGCATGCCCCGCGCGATCGAGCCTGAGCCGCGCCCCGACCACCCGACCACGCGGAGCGTCGGCGACCTCCGTGCGTGTCGAGTACGTCCCGGTCGCGAACGTGCGCGTCCGGGTCGCGGTGAGGTCGGGGCGATCGGTCACACGAGGTCCCGCTGGCTGGGCGGCGCGGTGTCGAGCAGGATCTGCCCGATCACGGCACCCTGCGTCACGCCGTCGAACTCCGCCTCGGGATCGAGGATCAGGCGGTGCGCGAGCACCACCTCCGCGAGCGCCTTGACGTCGTCGGGTACCACGTAGTGGCGGCCGTGCGCGAGCGCCCACGTGCGGCACGCGCCCGCGAGCGCGAGCGCGCCTCGCATCGACGCCCCGAGCCGCACCTGCGTCGCGCTGCGCGTCGCCCCGACGATGCGCGCGATGTAGTCGGAGATGAGCGCATGCTGCTGGACGTCATGGGTGAGCTCCGACATGGTGGTGATGGTGTCGAGCTCGGCGATCGACGGCACCACCACGCGCGCGCGCCGCTTGGGCTCGAGGATCCGCAGCGTCGCCGCGTGGTCGGGGTAGCCGAGCGAGGTGCGCATGAGGAAGCGGTCGAGCTGCGCCTCGGGAAGCGCGTACGTGCCCGCCTGCTCGATCGGGTTCTGCGTCGCGACGACCATGAACGGCTCACCGACCTCGCGCGTCACCCCGTCCACCGTGACCTGGCGCTCCTCCATCACCTCGAGCAGGGCCGACTGCGTCTTGGGCGAGGCACGGTTGATCTCATCCGCGAGGACCACGTTCGCGAACACCGGCCCATGGTGGAACTCGAAGCGTCCCTGGTCGTAGACCGTCACCCCCGTCACGTCGCCGGGCAGCAGGTCCGGCGTGAACTGCAGGCGTGTGCTCGTTCCCTTGACGGTCTGCGCGATGGCGCGCGCGAGCGACGTCTTGCCCGTGCCGGGCACGTCCTCGAGCAGCAGGTGCCCCTGCGCGATCATGGCGGTGAAGGCGAGCTCCACCACGTGCCGCTTGCCGACCACGGCGCGCTCGACGTTGTCGACGAGCTTGCCGAACGTGGTCTCGAACCACTGCGTGTGCTCGGAGGTCAGGGCCACAGCGGACTCCTTTCGTGACGACCCGCTCGGGGCCGATGCGTGGCGCGCGCCGTCATGGCGTCACCGTCGGGTCGGGGGTGGGTTCGGGGGTGGTCTCGGGAGGGGCGCCGGTGCAGGTCACGGCGGCGCTGGTCCAGTCCCCGATGCCCGCGAGATCACCCTGGAAGGCGACGGTCACGAGCGCGGTGCGCATGAGGGTTGCGTCATCGGTGACCGCGCCGTCGGCGTCGAGCATGAACACGGTCGCCGCGAAGTCTCCCGCGGTGCCACCGTACGTGGGGCGCGGCGTGGTTCCCACCGCGCACGCCGCGAACGTCACGGTCGGTCGGTAGGACGCGCCGGACTCCGGCGTGACGGGCGTGGTCTGCGTCGAGCACGTTCGCTGACCGCCGCCGAAGTCGACGCAGTAGTACGCGACCACGGACACGTCGCGGCCGGCGACCAGGACGTCCGCGAAGGTGCGCGAGGTGGTGCCGTCGGAGCCGCGGTACCAGACTTCGAGGCCCGGCGCGGGCTGCCATTGCGGCTGGCCCGTGAGCGCCGTGGTGCAGCTGGTCCCGCCACCCACGCAGGACGAGGCGACGCGGTACCCGCGCTGGAGCACGGGCGCGCCGGGATCCTGGAAGGCGGCGAACACCACGTCGACCGTCGCGGCCTCCCCGAAGGTGCGGTCGTCCGCGCGGCTCTCGGCGCACACCGTGACCGTGTTCGCGGTGTTGCCGTCGACCGCGACCGTGAGGGACGCGGTGCCTCCGCCCGCCTCGACCATGTCCACGCAGCGTCCACCGGTCATGCGGCCCACCCACGTGGTCGAGCCCGCGCCGCCCGTGGTGACGGTCGCGGTGATGGTCGCGTCCGCGTCGCCCGGCGTGTACGCGTGGGTGGCCGCGGTGATGGTGGGCCGGCCGATGCCGTTCGCGGTGAAGCTCAACGACTCGCCCGCGGCGTCGGGCTCGCCCGTCGGCGGCAGGTCGAGCCCGGTCAGCGGCTCGATGGTCACCGCGATCGGTGCGTTGGAGCCGATCGCGATCCCGTCGAGCCGCTGCTGCCCGCCGGTGACCGCGACGGTCTGCTCGGAGTCGCCCGCCACGATCCTCACCGCGCTGGTCGAGGTGTCCGCGACGTCGAGCACGATGTCGATCCTGCCGCCGTCGCCCGAGGTGACCGCGGGCTGCCACGAGACGAGCCGCGGCTGCGCGGGGGCGGCGTACGCCCACGCCTGCACGCTCGGCCCCGAGCGTGCGCGCCCCACGGCGTTGACCGCGAGCGCGGTGTACGTCGCCTTGGAGCCGTTGGCGAGCCCCGTGACCGGCGTGCACACGCCTTGCGGGGTGCACGTCGCGACGGTCGAGCCGTTCGACACGATGTCGAAGCCCTGCAGCGCCGGATACGCGCCGGCCGCGGGGCCCGGGGTGACCGCGAGCGTCGCCGTGCCGTCGCCGTAGTCGCTCTGGACCACGCGCGATGCGGAGCGGGGATACCCCTGGAGGTCGAGCGAGATGGTGCCGACGCGCTCTCCGCTGCTCACGCGGCCCTGTGCGTCGCGGACGCGGAAGACGGCGTCGCACGCACCTCCCGCGGCCTCGGGCGCCCAGCTCGCGCGCACCGCGCCGCCGGAGGTGACGGCGAACGTCACGTCGGGGCAGTCGTCGGCTCCGGTGACGTCCACGACCTCGAGCGGGGTGCCGGGCAGGGGGTTGACCTCTCCCGCGCCACCGATCACGGTGATGGTGCAGCCGTCGCCCTGGGCCTGGGAGCATCGCTGCACCACCGATCCACCCTTGGGGAGCTCGGACGGGGCCGGCCCCACCACCAGCGACAGGACCCGGGGCTGAACCTCCGGGTGGTCCGGCAGCGACACCGTGACCGACTCGGCGCGTCCCGGCGCCGCGGAGTCCTCGGCCGTGATGGTCAGGCTTGCGCCGTCGCGCGTCACGCGGAACAGCTGGCCCGAGTAGGTGGCGTCGACGTCGACCGTCGACGCCGGTGCGCCGTCAGGCCACCGCACCATGTCGCCCAGGTCGAACCGTGCGGACCGCCCGGGCGAGAGCTCGAGCGAGGCGCTCACCAGGCTGGGGACGGGGTCGGTGGGCACCACCGTCACCGGCACGGGAAGGATCGTCCACGAGTCCTGACCCTCGAGCCGGACCGCGATGAGGCACGCGTCGGTGTACGGCGCGCCGCGGCCCGCCTCGTACCGGACCGTGGTGCCGCCCGCGCTCACGCAGCGGCCGGCCTCACGCGCGCCGCCCGCCGCGATCTGGGTCGCGTCCACCTCGATCGCGGTGCCGGTGGGTGCCGCGAGCAGCGGGATGACGTCGACCGTGGTCTGCCCGTCCTCGTCGACCTGGATGCGCGCGTCCTCGCGCAGCGCGAGGCGCAGATCCTGGCCGCCGAGCACCCGGAGGAAGCCGTAGCCCGTGGTGGGCTCGCCCGAGAAGTCCTCGCCGTCGACGCGGAAGGGGATGATCCGCGTCTGGTCCGGCAGGGGGCCGGCGATGCGCGCCCCGTCGACCGTGAGGTCCTGCTCGTCGCGCCACAGCGACAGCGACAGCGTGGGCGCGTCGCCGCTCGCCCACGCGACGGTGCCGTCGAGGACATCGACGCCGTCGGGGAAGGTGTCCCGGTCCTCGAGGGAGAGCACGGTGTCCGCGACGATCGGCACGTCCACCACGGGCTCGCGCACCGCCTTGAGGACGATGCGCCCCTGGGACAGCGAGCCCGTCGCGTTGCGCGCGGTGTAGAGGAACGCGTAGGTGCCCACGTCCTCGGGCACCTCGAACGACACCAGGCCGTCCGCCAGCGACGCCTCGAGCGCACCGGCATCCCCCAGGAGCGCCTCGAGCGACGAGTGCTCCTGCGTACCCTCGACCGCGTCGGGCCGCACGCCCACCAGCTCGAGCTCTCCACCCGTGAGGTCGATGTCGTTCGCGAGCGGCTGGACCACCACGCGCCGGCCCGTGCCCGCCTGCACCTGGACCAGGTCCGAGTACGTGACGGGAGCCGGGTCCGCCTCCACCGCGACCACCCCGATGCGCGCCGTCGCCGTCGCGGAGCGCCCGCGGGCGTCGACCACACGGAACTCGAACGCGTCCTGACCCGCGAAGCCCGCGACGGAGGTGTACACGAGCGACGTGCCGTCCGCGCTCACGCGCGCCGCGCCGCTGGTCGGCTGCGTGACGACGGCGTCGAGCCGGACCTCGTCGCCGTCGGGGTCGGTCCCGGTGCCGTCGAACGTGAGCCGGACCTCTTCGCCGGACGATGCCCGCCCGGCCATGTCCTCGGGCGTGGGAGCGGCGTTGTCCAGCCCGTCCGTCACCGTCACGACCACGGTCGCGGTGTCCCGCTGCGACGGGTAGCCGAGCACGTAGGAGGCGTAGGGGATCCGATAGGTGCCGGGGGTGTCCGGGGCGAGGATGCGTACAAGAGGCCCCGCGGCGAAGGCCAGGCCGTCGCCCTCGGGCGCGGCCACCGAGCCCGGATCGAGCGCGACCACCGCGCCGGCGCCCGCCACGTCGTTCCCGAGCACCCGCACGTCCACCTGGCCGCCCGCCCGGACGGTGATCGCATCGTCCGTCGCGAGCGGCGGGGCCGGCACCGAGCCGTCGAGCAGCATCACCGTGATCTCGCCGCGCACCGTCATCGCCGCGCGGCCCGAGCCGTCGGACACCGTGTAGGACACCACGCCGAGGACCCCCGGCTCGCCGTCGCCGGTGGTCCCCGACAGGCGCAGCGCGCCGTGACCGACGATCGAGGCCTCGACGCGCGCGCCGTCCGTGGGGTCGACGGAGGCGTCGGAGAGCAGGAGCACGCGGCCGCCCGGGTTGGTGACGGCGTCGAGCACGTCGACCGTCACGTCCTCATGCGGTCGCACGAAGGCCGTGAGGGGGACGGTCGCGAGCGCCTCGTCCTCCGGCGCGAGCACCGTGACGCGCGCGGTGCCCCGGGCCTGGAGCGCGCCGTCCACCACGGTGAGCTGCACGGTGTAGGTCCCCGGCTCCTCCGCCGCGAAGAGCACGCCCGAGGCATCGGGCGCGACCTCGACCGTCGCGGCGTCCGCGGGATCCACGCTCGCCTCCGTCACGAGCGGCGCTCCCGCGCCGCCGGTGACATGGCCCGTGAGGTCGATGAGAGTACGCACACCCTGGAGCGACGCCACCGCGAGCGGATCGACGCTGAGGCGCGGCGAGGTCACCACGCTGACGCCGAGAGTGCGCGTCGCCGTCATCCCGCGCGAGTCCGCGACCGTGACCTCGACCTCCACGAGGCTCGAGTCGCCGCCGTGGCGCACCACCACGGTGCCGTCCGGTGCCGCGGCGACCGCGACGTCGGGGTCGGACGATGCGGCGGCGGCGAGGTACACGGGGTCGCCGTCCGGATCCACCCAGCCCTCGAGCACGTCGACCGTCACGGTGCCGCCGGACTCGAGGCGCGGCGCCGGCCACGGTGCGAGGCATCCCTCCGTCCCGCACCACTCGGGTGCGGACTCGGACGCGGACACGGTCAGGGTGACCTCCGCCGCAGGCGAGACGCCCTCGGGTCCGGAGCCGTCGGAGACCGCGTAGGAGAAGGTCGCGGTGCCGGTCGCGCCGGGGGCGACGGTCGCGACGAGCGACTGGCCGTCGTCACCGATCGCGATGCTCGCGAAGTCCTCGGCGGGCTGGGTGAGCGATGCGGCGTCGACGGTGAGGAGGTCCCCGTTCGGATCGTGGTCGTTGAGCAGCACCGGGAGCCGGACCTGCCGGCCGGCCCGCACCCCGAGCGCATCGTCCTCGGCCACCGGCGGCCGCGGGTCGCGCACCTCGGTCGCCTGCTGCTGATCCTCCTCGGTGGTGGTCGCCGGGTCCTCGGGGTCCCAGTCCTGCGACGAGGCGACGAGCGTGCCCGACGGGACGTCCCAGACCCAGCCGCTGCGCACCTCGTTGAGCACCATGCGCGAGCCGTTCGACCGCAGCGCGGGCTCGCGCCGCTCCCCGAGGGTGCCGTCCGCGTAGTCGAGCGCGATGGTCGGCCCCGCGGAGCTCCACAGGGTCCCCGAGCCTCCGCCGGCCGGCAGCCATGCGGCGTAGACGACGCCGTCGAGCTCGGCGGGCGCGGCCGGCGCGCCCGCCGCGGCGGAGGACCCGAAGACCCGCGTCGCAGCGCCGCCGTCGGCCTGCACCATCACCAGCCCCGAGCCGTCCGCGATCGCGACGTCGGCGGACCCCGACGGGTGCTGGAGGCGCGCATCGGCGTCGGTGCCCGTCGCGATCGCTCCGTCGATCGACTCGCGCCACAGCTCGCCCGATCCGGGCTCGAGCAGCACCCAGTCGTCGCCGGCGAAGGACACCTGGTACGTCGCGTCCTCGGGAGCGCCGTCGACCGCGTCGATGCCGTCCACGCGTCCGTCGAGGCCGGCGCGCACCACGCCTCCGTGGGCGGGGGAGTAGGCGGCAAGGTCGCCGTCCGCCGTCACGGCGATGGCGACGGCGCGCAGCCCGTCGCCGCTCGCGAGCGTGACCTCGCGCGGCGACAGCACCGTGTCGTCGGAGATCCGGCCGACCAGGACGTCGCCGTCGGCCGCGAGGTATGCGACGGCATCGCCCTCCGAGACGACCGCGGTGGTCCCCGCCGGCGTCTCCACCGCGCCCTCGGCAGCGGCGTCGAGGTCACGGGGCCGGCCCGCCTCGAGCGCGATCGCACGGGTGAGGCCGGACGAGAGCACCAGCAGGCGGTCGCGGTACTGGAGGATGTCGTTGGGCGCATCGACCTCCTTGACCGTGTCGACCTCCGCGAGCGCGGTGTTGACCCGCGCGTAGCGCTCCCCCGACGCCGTCTGGAGCGCCCAGACGGTCGGATCGATCGCATCGGCCTCGCGCTCGTCGAAGCCGGGCGCCAAGGCGACGCCCACGGCGGCCGCGACCAGCGCGACGCCCGTGACGATGCGCATCGTCCTGCGGCGTCGCGCGGCGGTGGCGCGGCCGACGTCGGTCACCCGCCGCCCGCCAGCGTCATCACGAGCACGGTGGTGACGGTCGCGGCGGCGGCCGCACCCACCACCCAGGCGACCAGGGTGCGCGGCGTCGCGTGCGGCTGGCGCGTGAGCGTGCCGGTCGCCTGCACGGGGCGTCGACGCTGCGCGATCGGCACGTGGGAGCGCTTGGGGCCGCGCGGGCCGTCGTCGACCGTCACCCGGGAGGCGTGGGCCCACGCCTCCGTGGGGACCTCGAGCGGCGTCACCGGGAGGTCGAGCTCGCGCTGGACCGCCTGGAGCGCCTGCCCGAACGCGAGCGCGCTGCGGTAACGGTCGCCCGGGTCCTTGCGCATGCCGCCGGCCAGGGCCGCATCGAGCGAGGCGGGGACGTCGTCCCGACCGACGTCGCGGTAGCGGGCCTTCACGATGCGCGCCTTGAGGTCCTCCTGGGACAGGCGCCGGTCCGCCTCGTCGAACGGGCTGTGCTGGGCGAGCAGCGTGTAGACGGTGGCCGCGAGCGACCACACGTCGGAGGCGACGGTGCCCGAGCTCATGCGGTCCACCACCTCGGGCGCGCTCCACGGCGGGCTCATCGCGACATCGTCCGCATCGCCGGCCATCACCGCCGTCGCGACGCCGAAGTCGGACAGCACGGGATGCCCGAACTGCGTCACCAGGATGTTCGAAGGCTTGATGTCGCGGTGCAGCATGCCGATGCGGTGGGCCGCCTCGACCGCGGACGCGATCTGGATCCCCACCGCGAGGACGTCGGGGACCGGGATCCGCTCGGCGCGGTAGCGGTTGGCGAGCGAGCCCGGGCAGTACTCGACCACCATGTAGGGCCGTCCGTCCGCGGACACCGAGGCCTCGTGCAGCGTGAGGATCGACGGATGCGCGCTCAGCGCCGCCATCACGTCCGCCTCGACCCCCAGCGCCCGCACCGCGGTGTCGCGGATCCGCGCGTGGAGCACCTTGACCGCCACCTGCCGGCGCGGCATGTCCTGCTGGTACAGGAACACATCCGCGAAACCGCCCTGGCCGAGCGGGCGCACATGCGAGTAGCCGGGGAGCACCGGCGGCTGGAGGGGCGGACGCGTCATGACCCTCCGGACCCGGCGCGCGGGCGACGACGAGGGTGCGACGGGTTCATGACGCCAGGGTAGCGGCGCAAGGCTCGCATACCGCCCAGCACCTCGCCGCGCGGTCGCCTCGGCGAGGCGGGCGGCTCAGCCCTCGTACTCCTCGAGCGGCGGGCAGGCGCACACCAGGTTGCGATCGCCATGGGCGTTGTCGATGCGGCGCACCGGCGCCCAGTACTTGTCGACGCGCAGCGACGGCACGGGGAACGCGGCCTGCTCGCGCGGATACGCGCGGTCCCACGTGTCCGAGGCCACCATGGCGACCGTGTGGGGCGCGTGGCGCAGCGCCGAGTCGGCCGCGGCGATGTCGCCGCGCTCGATCGCGGCGATCTCCTCGCGGATCACGATCATGGCGTCGATGAAGCGGTCGATCTCCGCGAGGTCCTCGGACTCCGTGGGCTCGACCATGAGCGTGCCCGCGACGGGGAAGGACATGGTCGGGGCGTGGATGCCGAAGTCGATGAGGCGCTTCGCGATGTCCTCCGCGGTCACGCCCGTCGCCTTGGTGAGCGGACGCACGTCCAGGATGCACTCGTGCGCCACGAGGCCGCCGGGGCCACGGAACAGCACCGGGTAGTGCGGCTCGAGGCGCGTGGCGACGTAGTTCGCGGCCAGGACGGCGGTCTCCGTCGCGCGCCGCAGGCCCTCGTGGCCCATGAGCGCGATGTAGGCCCAGGAGATCGGCAGGATGCCCGCCGAGCCGTACGGCGCCGCGGAGACGGCCGCGCCCTCGCGCTGGAGCTCCGACGGCGACTGCACGGGTGCGAGCGACCGCGGCAGGAAGGGCACCAGGTGCGAGGCCACCGCCACGGGGCCCACGCCGGGGCCGCCGCCGCCATGGGGGATGCAGAAGGTCTTGTGGAGGTTGAGATGCGAGACGTCGCCGCCGAACCGCCCGGGCTTGGCGAGCCCCACGAGGGCGTTGAGGTTGGCGCCGTCGATGTAGACCTGGCCACCCGCCTCGTGCACCGCCGCGCAGACCTCGCCCACGTGCTCCTCGAACACGCCGTGGGTCGACGGGTAGGTGATCATGATGCAGCTCACCCGGCCCTCGTGGGCCGTGAGCTTGGTGCGCAGGTCCTCGAGGTCGACCTCGCCGTCCTCGGCGGTCGCGACCACCACGACGCGCATGCCCGCGAGCACCGCGGACGCGGCGTTGGTGCCGTGGGCGGAGGCGGGGATGAGGCACACGTCGCGATCGAGGTCGCCACGCGAGCGGTGGTACCCGCGGATCGCGAGCAGGCCCGCGTACTCGCCGCGCGAGCCGGCGTTCGGCTGCACCGAGACGGCCGCGTAGCCCGTGATCTCCGCGAGCTGCTCCTCGAGCTGAGCGATCATCTCGCGGTAGCCCGCCGTCTGATCCGCGGGGGCGAACGGGTGGATCTGGGCGAACTCGGGCCAGCTGACGGCCGCCATCTCCACGGCGGCGTTGAGCTTCATGGTGCACGAGCCGAGCGGGATCATCGTGCGGTCGAGCGCGAGGTCGCGGTCGGCGAGCCGCCGCATGTAGCGCATGAGCGAGGTCTCGGACCGGTGCGCGTGGAAGATCGGGTGCGCGAGGTACTCCGACGTCCGGCGCAGCCCCACCGGGATGGTGACCGACGGTCCGGTGTAGACGGGCCAGTTCGCACGGCGGTCGAGGATGGCCTCGACGAGCGCGGTGAGGATCTCGGGCGTGGTCTTCTCGTCGCACGCGATCGCGACCGCATCGCCGTCGAGGCGGTGCACGTTGATGTCGCGCGCGGCGATGCGCGCGATCACCGAGTCGGCTCCGCGGGGGACCTCGATCACGACCGTGTCGAAGAAGTGCTCGTGGCGGATCGCGACGCCGCGGGCGCGCAACGCATCCGCGAGGGTCGCGGCCATGGTGTGGACGCGCAGCGCGATCTCACGCAGCCCCTCCGGCCCGTGGTACACCGCGTAGAAGCTCGCGATCACCGCGAGCAGCGCCTGCGCGGTGCAGATGTTGGAGGTCGCCTTGTCGCGCCGGATGTGCTGCTCGCGGGTCTGGAGCGCGAGGCGGTACGCGGGGTCGCCGTCCGCATCGACGCTCACGCCCACCAGGCGTCCGGGGAGCTGGCGCTCGAGGCCCTCACGGACCGAGATGTACGCGGCATGCGGGCCGCCGAAGAACAGCGGCACGCCGAAGCGCTGGGCCGAGCCGACCGCGATGTCCGCGCCCAGCTCGCCGGGCGCCTTGATCACGCACAGCGACAGCAGGTCCGCCGCGACCGTGACGAGCGCGCCCGCGGCGTGCGCGGACTCGATGAGCGGTGCGATCTCCCGCACCACGCCGGTGCGGCCGGGCTGCTGGATCACCAGGCCGACCAGGTCCTCGGGGGCCTCCCAGCCCTCGCCGAGCTCCTGCACGTCGAGCGGGAGCCCGATCGCCTCGGCCTGGGCGCGCACCACCTCGAGCGTCTGCGGCAGGCACTCGGCGTCGAGCACGATCCGCCCGCCGTCCTTGCCGCGGACCGCGCGCCGCATCAGCAGCATCGCCTCGGACACCGCAGTGGCCTCGTCGAGCAGCGACGCGCCCGCGACCGGCAGCGCGGTGAGGTCCGCGATCATCGTCTGGAAGTTGAGCATCGCCTCCAGCCGCCCCTGGGAGATCTCCGCCTGGTACGGCGTGTAGGCCGTGTACCAGGCCGGGTTCTCCAGGACGTTGCGCTGGATCACCATGGGGGTGATCGTGTCGTGATAGCCCTGGCCGATCATCGACACCTGGACGCGGTTGCGTCCCGCCAGCTCGCGGAGGTCCGCGAGGACCTCCGTCTCGGTGCGCGGCTCGGGCAGCACCAGCACGTCGTCGCGCCGGATCGACGCGGGCACCGCCGCATCCACGAGCGAGTCCAGCGAGGCATGCCCGACGGCCTCGAGCATGGTCTCCACGGCATGGGCGTCGGGTCCGATGTGGCGGTCGGCGAAGGAGGTCACCGGGCCATTCTTGCGCATCGTCGCCCCCCTGTGTCCCGGGCACCCCGCGCGGCATCCGCCCGGGACGGCGAACGGGGCCGGGCCATGCGGCCCGGCCCCGTCGCGTCAGCGCCCTGGTGCTACTTCACCAGCCGCGGCCACGAGCTCACCGAGTCGGTGACGTAGCCGTCCTTCTCCGCGGTGATGCGCACCTTGATGAGGTGGCCCTGGTCCCAGAAGCGCGGGGTGTAGGTGCTGTCCGTCGCGCCCTTGATCGGCTTGCCGTCACGGAGCCACTGGTAGGTGAGCTCGTCCGGACGTGGGCGGAACATCGGCTTCGGCGCGGTGATGGTCGTCTTGGGCTCGACCGTGCCCGCGATGTGCGGACGGGCGGGGGTGTCCCATTCCTTGAGGACCTTGACCGGGGTCGCCTTGACCGTGGTGGTGACGTAGCCCTCGAGCGAGGCGGTCACCTTGACGGTGACGCGCTTGCCCATGTCGGACTTGCGGATGCGGTACGTCGGGTGGGTCGCACCCGAGATCGGCTCGCCGTTGCGCAGCCACTGGTAGGTGTAGGTCGCCGGGGTGGGCTCCCACGCGCCCAGGTCGGCGGTCAGCGTGCTGCCGAACTGGGCCGCTCCCTCGATGACCGGCTTGGGTGCCGACTCGAACGCCACCGGCTCCGGGGACGCCACGTCGATCGCGACGGCGAACGAGGTACCCGTGACGTCGCCCTCGATCTCGAGCAGCTGCTCGCCCACGAGGCCCTCGGGGATGGTGACGGCCACGGACGCGGTGCCGTGCTCGTCGAGGATGTCGGTCGGCGCCGTGTTGGTCACCGGGAAGGTGCCGAGCGCGTCGCCGTCGAGGCTCACCACGACGTTGTCGTCCGTGAGGTCGCTCGCGCCGGTGAACATCAGCGACGTGAGGTCGAACGACAGCTCCTCGCCGGCGGTGACGTCGAACGAGTCGAGGCCCTGCAGACCGATGGCGTGCTGCGCGTAGTCCGTGCCCAGCGAGCCGTTGTCGGCGAGGTAGTCGACCATCGCGGCGAGGTCGATGCGGCCCGAGTCGGCCACATCCGTGCCCTCGGCGAACGTGGTGAAGTTGTCACCGCCGGCCGCGAGGAACGAGTTCATGGTCACCGTGAAGGTGTCGGCGGGCTCGATGAGCACGCCGTCAAGCCACATCTGGAGGATGCGCTCGCCCTCCGCGGCGGTCGCGTCGTAGGTGTACTCGAAGCCCTCCGAGACGCCCAGGCGCAGGAACGGACGCGACGATCCGGAGGGCTGCCACTGCTCCTCGAGGACCGCGGCGAGCTGCTCGCCCGTCAGCGTCATGGTCACCAGGGTGTTCGCGAACGGCTGCACGCCGGCCGCCGCCTTGTACGTGATCTCGCCCGTGCCGTCGCCCTCGGCGCCGATCATGTCGGCGCGCAGGCCGCCCGGGTTCATGAACGCGATCTGCGCGCCCAGGCCCTCGGTCGCCCAGCGCTGGACCTCGGCCACGGCGTTGCCCAGCGTCGACTCGCCGCCGCGGCTCGAACCGGACGTGCCGGACGCCGTGGTCGCGCGGTAGAGCGGCTGGTCCATCTCGCCGAGCACCTCGGCGCCGAGCACGTCAGCGTTGGACTGCGCCGCGGACACGATCGCCGCGACGTCCGGGTCCGCCGCCCACACCGGGGAGGAGGCGCCGGACTCGACCAGGTCGACGATGCTCGTCTCGACGTCCGCGATCGAGCCGCTGTCGGCGCCGACGGTGAAGATCAAGCGGTTGAGGTTCATGCCGTACTGGCCGGCGGAGACCACGGGGCGCTCGGTGACCGCGCGGCCCTCGTCGATCCACTCCTGGACCGGGACCTTGTGGTCGTAGGCCATGTGGGTGTGGCCGGAGATGACCGCGTCGATGCTCGGGTCCAGGTCGGCGAGCATCTGCCCGAAGTTGTTCGAGGTGTCGACCGCGTCGGCATAGGCGGTGGTCGGCGCGCCCTCGTGCACCAGCAGCACGATGACGTCCGCGCCCTCCTCCTCGAGGACCTCCGCCGAGCGGTTGGCCGCGACGGCCTCGTCCTCGAACTCGAGCATCGACACGCCGTCGGGCGAGACGAGCGACGGGGTCTCCTCCGTCACCGCGCCGATGAAGCCCACCTCGACGCCGTCGAAGTCCTGGATCCAGGTCTCCGGAAGCGCCGGGTCGCCCGTGTCCACGAAGCGGACATTCGCGCCCAGGTACTCCCAGGTCGCACCGCCGTACGGGTTCGTCTCCTCGTCGTAGGCCGCCATGACCCGGTCGACCAGGTCCTCGTAGCCCTGGTCGAACTCGTGGTTGCCCACCGCGGAGACGTCGAGGCCCATCGCGTTGAGCGCGTCGATGGTCGGCTTGTCCTTCGCGATGAAGCTCTCGAACGTCGAGGCGCCGATGAGGTCGCCCGCCGCCGCGAAGACGGTGTTGGGGTACTCCGACTCGAGGTCGGCGACCGCCGTCGCGAGCGAGGCCGCCCCCGCGACACCGTTGTACGTGTCGGGCAGGATGCGCCCGTGGAAGTCGTTGATGCCCAGGACCTGGACCTCGACGGCCTCCTCGATGGTCTCAACGGCCTGAGCGGGAACGGCGAGCGCTGCCACGAGGAGGCCGGCAGCACCGGTAGCCCCCAGGGTCAGCACCCGCGACGCGGGTCGATTCATGTTCTCTCCTTGACGAACGTAGGCGCGCGGCATCACCCGGCGCAGTCGCAAGGTATCGGCGCTCAGTGCCACTGAGAAGACGAAGAACCTGTTATTCACCCAGTCCTT
>NZ_BBLV01000014.1 GCF_000971115.1 Demequina gelatinilytica
ACCCTGGTAGATGTGGAAAACAACACCAGTTTTCGGCCTGGGGACATCACCCCGCGGGCAGGTGACCCAGGATCAGCCCCAGTACGCGCTCTTGCCCTCAAGCTCCCAGCGCCCGTTGCGCCACTCGAAATCGACCTCGACGTCACCCCAGATCGAGCCGGGCACAGGCCACAGCACGGACAAGGTGCGCCCGTACTCGCTGGAGCGCTCATAGGACTTGGTTCCCCAGGTGCCGAACACGCGCTTCACCTTCCAGTAGGGCATGTTGCGCGACACGCTCCGGAACTCCGACTTGGTCACCTTGTCGGCCGTCTGCTTGGGATCGAACGTCCACCACACCGACTTCTCGTCGACGATCCACGCCCCGTTCTTGCGGACGAAGTCGATGTCCGCCGACGCGACGGGGCTCGTCGACGTCGTCACCGCCCACTCTCGGAACTGGTAGCGATTGAGGCTGGTGCTGAACTCGCTGGTCACGGTGCCCCACGAGTCAGCGATGTCCTTGACCTGCTTGAGCGTCATGCCCCGCTTGATCTGCGCGTATTCGTTGCGGTCGATGCTCGGGCTCGAATCCGCAAGCGCGACCGGTCCCGTACCTACCGCCAGCGCGACGCCCACCACGGCAGCGAGCATCGGCTTGATGAAGTTCTTCACGGCAATACCTCCTGCGCCAGCACCCCCGGCTGATACGCGCGCCCGAACACGGTCGTGAACCGACGCCGCCTACGCGGTGCTCGAGCATCGAGGAGCGACATGCTCCCTTGGCGACCGTATCGACCTGCGCCGACAACGGCACGGCGTCGACCGGCCCTGCCGCCAGCCCCGGCGGGCGCCTCGCACCACCCGACCCCGGAGACGCAGGAATCCCCGCACGGCCCATGGAACGCACCGCAGGTACCTCAGCGCGAGATCGCCTTCGGTTCCGGTCACCCGCTGGAGAGTTCGTCATCCCGGGACCCATCGCGCGAGCTTGTGTGAATTGTCACACCATGCCGCAAAGCAGGTCTCGCCCGCCGCCGGCACACGAACACCGCACCACCCCGCCTCGACAGGCACTCGAGTCCGCCTCTTCCCGCGCGCCGCCTGGCGCCCACGCCCGGGAAGGGCCAAGATGCAGGCATGTCATCTGCGCGTGTGATCCATGTCACATGGGACGATGCGGCACGTACCGCCCTCGAAGCCCGCGTCGCACGCGAGAACCCGGCCGGGCGCGAGGAGGCCCTGCGCCTCGCAGGCCTGGCCCTCCACCTGTGCACGGAGCACGACGACCACACGGACGAAGCCCGCGCGCTCCTCGACCGCTCCGTCACGGTCCCCGGCGCAGACCCGCACCCGGGCGCGCGTGAGGCCCTCGCCCAGATCGCGGCGGATCGCGGCGACCGGGCCGGTGCGATCTACCGCTATCGCGAGCTCCTCACCGAGCACCCGGACGGCGTCGGCACCTCAGGCGGCGTCGAGGTCGCGCTGGCGGAGCTGCTGCTGGACCGCAGCGCGCACGGCGACGTCGACGAGGCGGTGGACCTGCTCCAGACCTGGCGCAAGCGACGCCCGCTTCACCTCGACACGCTGATGTTCCGGTGGCACGTGGCCCTGATCCGCTCCGCGGAGGCCGTGGGCGACGAGCGGACGATGCGCACCGCTGCGTCCACGGCGCTGAGCCTCGCGGAGAGCGCCAAGCGTCTGAGCTTCCACCCCGACTTCCACGAGATCGACACGGACAAGCCCACCCTCAGCTGGCTACGCAGCATCGCGGCGTGACATCACGCCGGAGAGGCCCGGCTACCCTGCCTAGGTGACCTCCGACGCCGACCTCCCCTCCACCATCGCGGAGCCGGTCGAGCACACGCTCGAGATCAAGCGCTCGATCTTCCTCACCCATCTCGCGCCGGTCGCCTCGATGGAGGAGGCGGACGCGATCATCGCCCGGATCCGCAAGGAGCGGTGGGACGCGCGCCACCACTGCGTCGCGATGGTGCTGGGCACGCACGCCGACCGCCAGCGCTCGAGCGACGACGGCGAGCCCGCCGGCACCGCAGGAGTGCCGATGCTCGAGGTCCTGAGACGCCGCGAGGTCACCGACGTCGTCGCGATCGTGAGCCGTTGGTTCGGTGGTGTCCTCCTGGGCGCGGGCGGCCTGGTCCGCGCCTACACCGCCGCGGTCGCGGAGACGCTCGACGTCGCCCGCCCCGTGCACCGGAGGCGCCTCACCGCCGTCACGCTCGACGTGCCGCACGCCGAGGCGGGCCGCCTGCTCGCCTTCTGCCACACCTGGGTCGCGGCTCATGCGGGCACCCTGGCGGAGCCGGAGTACGGCGCCATGGCGCGGCTCGTCGTCCGCGTGCCGCCGGCGGACGTGGCGACCTTCGATGCCGACCTGGCAGCGGCGACCGCGGGCGCGATCACGCCGCACCACGGCGGGACCATGGTGGTCGACATCCCCGCCTGAGATGCCTACGTGTTGAGGAACGCGAAGATGTCGTAGATGAGGAACGCGGGCCACACGAGCGCCTGCAGCAACGCGCCTACGTGCTCCCAGAAGCCGTCGGCCTGGTTCCAGAACCACACCGCAGAGCCGATCATCGCGAGGAAGTACCCGCCGCCACCCGCGGCCGCACCTGTGTTGCTCGCCATGCCACACCCCCCTGTCGGATCATCGGGGACCCGACTCCTGATTATCAGGCGCCGCCGCGCGCCGCAACGGGACGATGCGTGGGCGGCGCAAACGGCGCGCGCGGCCGGGCGGTCCCCGCGTCAGACCGGCCGGGTGTGCTCCATCGCGGCATGCGTCATCGACGAGAGCCGCGACAGGCATCGCAGGTACTTCTTGCGGTACCCGCCCCGCAGCATCTCGGGGGTGAACACGGTGTCCAGCGGCGAGCCGGACGCGGCCAGCACAGCGTCGCGGTCGTAGAGCCGGTCCACGAGCGCCACCACTCGGAGCGCCTGGTTCTGGTCGTCGAGCGGCCCCACGTCGGTGACGGCCAGCGCGGCGATCCCGTCGACGTAAGCGCCGTAGCGGGAAGGATGCACCTGGGTGAGGTCCTGGAGCAGGTCGGGCCACGCCACCTGAGCGCCGCGCGGCGCGCCCGCCACCGCGGCGACCACCTCCGCGGACGCCGGCGGCGGGAAGTCCAGCTCCCCGCGGTGGCGGTAGTCGGGCCCGTCGATCCGGACCGTGGTGAAGACCCGGGCCACCGTCTGGACCTCGCGCTGGAAGTCCTCCGACGCGAAGCGCCCCTCCCCCAGCGCGTCGGGCAGCGTGTTCGACGTCGCCGCGACGCATACGCCCGCGTCGGTGAGCTCGCGCATGAGCCGCGCCATGATCAGGGTGTCGCCGGGGTCGTCGAGCTCGAACTCGTCGATGCACACCACGGCGAACGTCGACAGCGCCTCACGGGCGGCGATGAAGCCGAGCGCGCCCACCAGGTTGGTGTACTCGACGAACGTCCCGAACACGGCGCGCGACGGCCCGAGCGCATGCGCGAGCGACGTGAGCAGGTGCGTCTTGCCTACTCCGAAGCCGCCGTCCAGGTACAGCCCGGCACCGGGACCCTTGCGTGCCCGCAGCCGCCGCAGATGAGGCGCCGCGAAGTCGCGCACGGCCGCCAGCGCGGCCGCCTGCGACGGATGCTCGGGATCGGGCACGTACGTCGAGAACGACGCCTGCCCGAAGTGCGGCGGCGGCACCAGCCCCGCGATGAGGTCCTCGGGAGCGACCACGGGCCGACGCCCGATCAGCTGGAGGGTCACCGGAGGCTCCCCGAGACGGCGCGAGGCGCGCCGGGGAACCCCAGCGCGCCTCGCATCGTCATCCGTGCGCTCAGGCCTCGACCTCGGTGCGGTCGCCCGACCACAGCGTGTGGAACGTGCCGTCACGGTCGACGCGCTTGTAGGTGTGCGCGCCGAAGAAGTCGCGCTGTCCCTGGATCAGCGCGGCCGGCAGGCGCTCGGCGCGCAGCGAGTCGTAGTACGCGAGCGACGAGCCGAAGGCGGGCGCCGGCACGCCGGTGAGGGCGGCCTGCGCGACCACGCGGCGCCATGCACCCACGCCGCCGGCGATCTCGTCCGAGAAGTACGGGTCGACCAGGAGCGTGGGCAGGTCTGCATCACGCGTGAACGCGTCGGTGATGCGGTCGAGGAAGCGCGCGCGGATGATGCAGCCCGCACGCCAGATCTTCGCCATGTCGCCCAGCGTGATGTCCCAGCCGAACTCCTCGGACGCGGCACGGATCTGGTCGAAGCCCTGCGCGTACGCGACCACCTTGGACGCGTAGAGCGCGAGGCGCACGTCCTCGACGAAGCCCTCGCGGTTGTTGATGTGGAAGTCGCCGGTCGACGCGGTCAGCACATTGCGCGCGGCCGCGCGCTGCGACACCTGCGAGGAGATCGCGCGGGCGAACGTCGCCTCGGCGATGCCGGTGACGGGGACGCCCAGGTCGAGCGCGGACTTCACGGTCCAGCGACCGGTGCCCTTCTGGCCCGCCTCGTCCTTGATGACGTCGACCAGCGCCTTGCCGGTGATCGCGTCGGTCTGACGCAGCACCTCGGCGGTGATCTCGATGAGGAAGGACTCGAGGTCGCCCTGGTTCCACTCGGCGAAGATGTCCGCGATCTCCGCGGGCTCGAGGTCGAGCCCCGTGCGCAGGAGGTCGTAGGCCTCACCGATGAGCTGCATGTCGGCGTACTCGATGCCGTTGTGGACCATCTTGACGAAGTGGCCGGCGCCATCGGGGCCGATGTGCACGCAGCACGGCGTGCCGTCCTCCGCCTTCGCGGCGATCTTCTCGAGGATCGGGCCGAGCGTCACGTACGACTCGGCCGGGCCGCCGGGCATGATCGACGGGCCGAGCAGCGCACCCTCCTCGCCGCCGGACACGCCGGATCCCACGAAGTGGAGGCCCTTGGCCGCAAGGTCCTTCTCGCGGCGCATCGTGTCCGTGTAGAGCGCGTTGCCCGCATCGACGATGATGTCGCCCTGCTCGAGCAGACCCGTGAGCTGGTCGATGACCGCATCGGTCGGGCCGCCTGCCTGCACCATGACGACCACGGTGCGGGGCTTCTGGAGCGACGCGACGAAGTCCTCGAGCGTCTCGGAGCCGATGAAGGTGCCCTCGTCGCCGTGCTCCTCCAGGAGCGAGTGCATCTTCTGGGGCGAGCGGTTGTGCACCGCGACCGTGAAGCCGTTGCGAGCGAAGTTGCGGGCCAGGTTGCGCCCCATGACCGCAAGTCCGGTCACACCGATCTGAGCAAGCGCCATCGTCCATCCTTCTCGTTCCGGGGATACCCGGCCCAGCCTAGACGCTCACGGTGCGCGTGGCGTACGTCCCGCCTGGAGGAGCCGGGCTTAGGCTCCGACTATGGCCAGCGACCTCGACTCGGCGCCCGCGGATTTCCGGGCCGCGCTGCTGTCGCTTCGTGACGCCCCCACGCATCCCGCCGTGCGCCTCGCGGAGGTCCCGGCCCCCCATCGCATCGCTCCGTTCGCGGCCGCGGTGCAGGGCGAGGTGGACGGCGCCGAGGCCTCGGGCCGGTTCGTCATCCTGCACGATCCCGACGGCCAGCCCGCCTGGGACGGGACGATGCGCATCGTCGCCCTGGTGAAGGCCGTCGCCGATCCCGAGGTCGGGCGCGACGACCTCTGGGGTGCGGTCGCGTGGTCATGGCTCACGGAGGCCCTCGCGAGCGCACCTCACCACGCTCGCGGCGGTACCGTGACCAAGGTGACCTCCGAGTCGTTCGGCGAGCTGGCCGAGCGTCCCGGCGAGGTCTCGATCGAGCTACGGGCGTCCTGGACGCCCACCACCACCGATCTGGCGCCGCACATCGCGGCCTGGACGGAACTCATGGCGGCATGCGCGGGCGTCCCTCCGACGCAGGACGGGGTGCGTGCGCTGCCGGGAAGGACCCTGTGACCGAGCCGACCACCGCATCGTCCACCGAGGACGATGCGATCACGCCCATCCCTCTGACCGAGCCCGAGGGCGGCGTCCCCCCGATCATCGACACACCCGAGGCGCTCGCGGCGGCCTGCGCCGCCTTCGCGGCGGGCACGGGACCCGTCGCGGCCGATGCGGAGCGCGCCTCGGGCTTCCGGTACGGCCAGGGCACCTACCTCGCGCAGTTCAAGCGCGCGGGTGCCGGGATCGCGCTCATCGACACGGCGGCGCTCCCTGACCTCTCGACGTTCGGCGCGGCGCTCGGCGACGCGGAGTGGGTGTTCCACGCCGCGAGCCAGGACCTGCCGGGCATGCGCGAGCTCGGGATGACGCCCGCACGCGTCTTCGACACGGAGCTGGGCGCGCGCATCCTGGGGTGGCCGCGTGTGGGGCTGGCCGCCGTGGTCGAGCGCGAGCTCGGCTTCGCGCTCGCGAAGGAGCACTCCGCGCAGGACTGGTCCACACGCCCCCTCCCCCACGACTGGCTCGTCTACGCGGCGCTCGACGTCGAGGTGCTCCTCGACCTCCGCGAACGGCTCGGCGCGCATCTCGAGGCCGCGGGCAAGCTCGCATGGGCGGAGCAGGAGTTCGAGGCCGTGCGCCTCGCTCCTCCTCCGGAGCCGCGCGAGGAGCCGTGGCGTCGCACCTCGGGCTGCCACCAGGTCCGTGACCCGCGGGGGCTCGCGATCGTGCGCTCCCTGTGGGAGGCGCGCGACAAGGAGGCCCGCCGGAGGGACATCTCCCCGGGTCGCGTGCTGCGCGATCAGGCGATCGTGGCGGCCGCCATGGCGAAGCCCGCGTCGCTCGACGCGCTCCTGGGCGTGCGAGAGTTCCAGTCGAAGGGCACCAAGCGTCGTGCGCCGCAGTGGTACACGGCCATCGAGAAGGCCATGGCGCTGACCGAGCGGGAGCTTCCCGCGCGGCGCGCCCCTGCCGGCGACGGCCCGCCGCAGCAGCGTGTGTGGAAGGACAAGCGCCCCGAGGCCTTCGCCCGGCTCGGCGCCGCGCGCGAACGCATCGCGGCCCTGGTCGAGACCCACGAGGTCCCCGCGGAGAACCTGCTCCAGCCAGACGCCATGCGGCGCACGTGCTGGGAGTACACGGGAGGCGGCGAGGCCTGGATCCGCGACTTCCTCGCCTCCCGCGGCGCGCGCCCGTGGCAGATCGACCTCACCGCGCCCGAGCTCGCCGCCGCCTTCATCGAGGCACAGGCCGCCGCGGCGGAGGCTCAGGAGGCGCCCGAGGGCTGATCGCGCCGGAGCAGCGTCAGGCGTCCGCGCCCGAGGCGGCTCCCAGCCCGATGAGCTCGCTCGTCGCGTTGCTCCACAGGACCAGGAAGGTCCCGAGGCTCGAGACCGAGTACGAGTCGTCGTCGAACCTGTACGACCACACGTCCTTCATGTCCTCCGTGCTCACCGCCACGATCTCGTCGCCCTCGACCACGAACAGCATGGACTCCGCGAGGTAGACCTGGTCCGCATCCGTCGGGAAGCCGCCGAGCTCCTCGCCGTCCTTGAGCGACAGCTGCACCAGGGCGTCGTCCGAGGAGACGTACACCTTCCCGTCGTGCACGCCTTCGAGACGCCAGTCATCGCCGTCGACCGCCTGCTCCCAGGCGCCCTCGCCGGTGGCGACGTCCACACGCATGAGGTCCTCGAACCCGTAGTCGTCGGACTCATCGCCCACGAACAGCACGCCGCCCACGACGCCGTACATCTCGGCCTCCACGGCATCGTCCCAGAGCTCGTTGCGCTCCTCGTCGACGGCCATGAGCGTGACGTCGCCGTCGTCCTCGCGATCGATGCGGACATACACGTCGCCGATGCGCGTCACCGAGGTGTCCTCGTCCGTCAGCCTGCTGAGCGGATGCGGGTCGCCTGTCAGCTGGTCCAGCAGCACCACCTCGTTGGCGTACACCGACACGATGCCGTCCTCGAGGCCCAGCGAGTACACGCTCCCGTCGACGTCCGCGGACCAGGCCTCACCCGACTCGAGATCCAGGAGCGAGTAGCGGGACACCGTGGTGAAGTAGTCGTCGTCCGCGCTCGTCTCGATCATCACGTACAGGTCGTCGCCTTCCGACTGCACGCTGATGTAGCCGTCCGGCAGCCGGGTCTCGCCGATGACCGTGCCGCCGTCGCGTGCGAGCACCACCAGCCGGTTGGCCACGTCGGAGTCGCCGACGGTGCTCACCATGGCGACCACCGAGGAGCCGTCGGATCCCTCGCGTAGCATGACCGACACCTCGCCGGAGCCCGCGTAGTCGCCGAGGGGCGTGGTCCACAGCTCCTCGCCCGTCTCGAGCGAGATGAGCGAGGCCTGCGGCGCGAAGTCGGGCTCGACGGGCTCGGGGAGCCTGTGCGCGCCCAGGGCCTCGCCGTTGCTGCCGTCAGCGAAGCCGTGGATCATCCCGCCGTCGACGGCGGGGTCGGCGTCGTAGTAGTCGGACGCGCCAGGCCAGAAGTCCTCGAGGTACGGGTAGTCGTCCGTGTACCAGTCGTAGTTCTCGTACGCCAGGTAGTACTCCGCGCCGGCCTCCCAGCCCTCGTCGTACTGCGCGTCGTACTCCGGGGTCCATTCGACACCGTCGTACCAGTAGTCGGAGGAGTGGTCGGCCTCGAAGGCGTAGTAGTCGAACACCGGGCTCACGGCCAGGGCATCGGTGCCGATCGCCCAGGAGCCGGCGTACGACACGTAGGGAGCGTCGTCGCCGAGCAGCAGGTCGACGGACCAGGCCTCGCCCGGCTTGTCGACGATGTCGGCGAGCACCGGGACATCGTCGCCTGCCGCATCGTCGCCTCCGCCAAGAAGCACGTAGGCGCCGACCGCACCGCCGGCGAGGAGCACCACGACGCCAGCGGCCACGCCCGCGATGACCGCCGGCCTGCGGGAGCGCACGGGCACGGCGGGCACGGGCACCGTCGCGGGGGACGATGCGGGGTCCGCGGCGGGGGCCGCAGGCGCGGCGACCGCGGCAGCGTCCACGGCCGGCGCGGGCGCGACCGCCTGGAACGTCCCGTCGAACCCCAGGCGCCACTGCTCGAACGAGCCGTCCGCGAGGCGCCGGTGGTAGAGCTGCGTGCCGTCGGGCTGCGGGAGGTAGTAACCGTACGTGCCGTCCGCGAGCTTCTGGTGGTAGACGTACGAGCCGTCCGCCTGAGGCTCGTGGTACCCGTAGGTGCCGTCCGCCTGGAGCGTGTAGAAGCCCTGGTCCGGTCCGTCGGAACGGCGTGCGGTGTCGTGCTCGGTCATGACAGGATGCCCCTCAGCTCAGCGGGAGCGGCAGCTCGGCGAGCTGCGATCCCGTCCTCATCGCCGAGCACTCTAGCGATCCGCGAGAAGCGCAGGCAACGCACCGTGACGGGGATCACCCCTGGTCAGAGCCGTTCCGCGCGGTTTGGGCGAGTTGTCCCGCTCGTCAGCGCGCGTCGAGCTGCGCGATGGTGCCCGCCGCGATCGCGGAGGGGTCGAGCCCCATGTCGTCGATGAGCTGAGCGCGGGACGCGTGCTGGAGGAACTCACGCCGGACGCCGTGATGGGCCCACGCCGCCGTGAGGCCGTGCAGGCGCGCGTAGGACGCCCACTCCTCGCCCAGGCCCGCGTCCGTGAGCCCGTCCTCGACTGTCACCACGAGCTCGGCGTCGCGGACCAGCTCCTCGAGGCCCGCAGGCACGGGGTGCACCCACGTCGCGGTCGCCGCGAGCGTGTCGATCCCCTCGGCGGCGATCTTGTCCGCGGCCGCGATCGCGGTCGCCGCCATGGAGCCGAGCCCGATCACGATCACGCGCGGGCCGTCGCCATGCTCCGCGAGCACCTCGAGGTCGCCGACGGTCCTCGCCGCGGGGAGCGGCTCGCCCACCGCGCCCTTGGGGTAACGGACCACCGTGGGCGCGTCGTCCACGTCGAGCGCCTCCCGGAACGCCTGCCGGAGCGTCGCCTCGTCGCGCGGCGCCGCGAGCCGCAGCCCGGGGACGTGGCGCAGGAGCGCCATGTCCCACATGCCGTTGTGGCTGGGGCCGTCGTCGCCCGTGATGCCCGCGCGGTCCAGCATGAAGGTCACCCCGGCGCGGTGGAGGGCCACGTCCATGAGCACCTGGTCGAAGGCGCGGTTGAGGAACGTCGCGTACACCGCGACCACGGGGTGCAGGCCCGCATAGGCGAGGCCCGCGGCGCTCGTCACCGCGTGCTGCTCCGCGATCCCGACGTCGATCACGCGATCGGGGTAGGCATCGGCAAGCGGCTGGAGCCCCACCGGGGCGAGCATCGCCGCCGTGAGCGCCACCACATCGGGGCGCTCCTCGGCCGCCGCGAGGATCTCGTCCGCGAAGACCGACGTCCATCCGAAGCGGGACCGCTCGATCGGCAGGCCCGTCTCGGGGTGGATCTTCCCGACGGCGTGGAACCTGTCGGCGACATCCTGCTCCGCCGGCGAGTAGCCGCGCCCCTTGTCCGTGAGGACATGGACGATCACGGGCTCGCCGAACTCATGCGCCTGACGCAACGCGCGCTCGACCTGGCGCTGGTCGTGACCGTCGATGGGGCCGATGTACTTGAGACCCAGGTCGGAGAACACGCCGTCGTCGGTGAGCAGGCCCTTGAGCGCACGCTTCGCGTGCATCACGGTCTGGTACGTGAAGTTGCGGAGGCGCCCACGGCGCTCGAAGGTCCGCTTGCCCCATCCGAGGAAGTCCTCGTAGCGGCGGTCCGTGCGGATCCCGTCCAGCTTGCGCGCGAGGCCACCGATGGTCGGCGCGTAGGAGCGTCCGTTGTCGTTGATCACCACGACCACGCGGTCGCGCGAGGCGCCGAGCGAGTTGAGCGCCTCCCACGCCATGCCGCCCGTGAGAGCGCCGTCGCCGATCACCGCGACCGTGCTGCGAGCGCTCTCGCCCCGCAGCGTGTGCCCTCGTGCGATGCCGGCGGCCCAGGACAGCGCGGTCGACGCGTGCGAGTTCTCGACGATGTCGTGGACGCTCTCCTGCCGATCCGGATACCCCGACAGGCCGCCGCGACGGCGCAGCGTGGAGAAGTTCTGGCGGCCCGTGAGCAGCTTGTGCACATACGCCTGATGACCGGTGTCGAAGACGATGGAGTCGTGCGGCGAGTGGAACACCCGGTGGATCCCGATGGTGAGCTCGACCACCCCGAGGTTGGGCCCGAGGTGGCCGCCCGTGCGCGACACGTTGTCGACGAGGAAGGTGCGGATCTCCGCGGCGAGCTCCGCCAGCTCCTCGTAGGTCAGGCCGCGGAGGTCCGCGGGCGACCCGATGCGTTCCAGCACCTGGTGCTCCTCACTGCTGTATGACGTTCCACTGTACGGCCTCGCCCTGCGGGCCCACGGCGCCGGGCGCCCGACCCAAGGAAGCGGCCCCGCCCGGCTCGCGCCGGGCGGGGCCGCTCGGGCCTGGTCGCGGCTACTTCACCAGCGACCGCAGCACGTACTGGAGGATGCCGCCGTTGCGGAAGTAGTCCGCCTCGCCGGGCGTGTCGATCCGGACCACCGCATCGAACTCGACCACGGAGCCGTCGGCCTTGGTCGCCTTCACCGCGAGCGTGCGCGGGTGCTCGCCTGCGGAGAACGCCGAGACGCCGGCGATGTCGAAGGTCTCGGTGCCGTCGAGCCCGAGCGACGCGGCGCTCTCCCCCGCCGGGAACTGGAGCGGGATCACGCCCATGCCGATGAGGTTGGAGCGGTGGATGCGCTCGAAGCTCTCGGTGATGACCGCGCGGACGCCCAGCAGCGACGTGCCCTTGGCCGCCCAGTCGCGCGACGAGCCGGAGCCGTACTCCTTGCCGGCGAGCACCACGAGCGGCACACCCGCGGCCTGGTACGCGACCGACGCGTCGTAGATGGTGGTCTGCTCGCCGGTGAGGTGGTTGAGGGTGAAGCCGCCCTCGACCCCGTCCAGCAGCAGGTTCTTGAGGCGGATGTTCGCGAACGTGCCGCGGATCATGACCTCGTGGTTGCCGCGGCGCGAGCCGTAGCTGTTGAAGTCGCGGCGCTCGACGCCGTGCTCGGCCAGGTAGACGCCCGCGGGGCTGTCCGCCTTGATCGAGCCGGCCGGAGAGATGTGGTCGGTGGTGACCGAGTCGCCCAGCAGCGCGAGCACGCGGGCGCCGGCGATGTCCTCGACGGGCTCGGGCTCGAGGCCCATGCCCTCGAAGTACGGGGGCTTGCGCACGTAGGTCGAGTCGTCCGCCCACTCGAAGGTCTTGCCGGCCGGCGTGGGCAGGTTCTGCCAACGCGAGTCGCCCGCGAACACGTCCGCGTAGTCCTTCTCGAACATCTCCTGGGTGATGGAGGAGCCGACGATCTGCTCGACCTCGGCCGCGTCGGGCCAGATGTCGCGCAGGTACACGTCGTTGCCGTCGGAGTCGGTGCCCAGCGGGTCCGCCTCGAAGTCGTGGTCCATGGTGCCGGCGAGCGCGTACGCGATGACGAGCGGCGGCGACGCGAGGTAGTTCATCTTCACGTCGGGGTTGATGCGACCCTCGAAGTTGCGGTTGCCGGACAGCACCGAGACGACCGCGAGGTCGTTCTCGTTCACCACGTCGGAGACCTCCTGCGGGAGCGGGCCCGAGTTGCCGATGCACGTGGTGCAGCCGTAGCCGACCAGGTGGAAGCCGAGCGCCTCGAGGTCGGGCCACAGCCCGGCCTTCTCGTAGTAGTCGGTGACCACCTGCGAGCCAGGCGCCATCGAGGTCTTCACCCAGGGCTTGGACGTGAGGCCCTTGGCGTTCGCGTTGCGCGCGAGCAGCGCCGCCGCGAGCATGACCGACGGGTTCGACGTGTTGGTGCACGAGGTGATCGAGGCGATCACCACGGCGCCGTGGTCGAGCGCGGTCTCCGTGCCGTCGGCGAGCGTGACCGGCGCGTGCTTGTGCGGGCGGGTCTTGACCGCCGTGGAGGATCCGTGGGCCGGCGCGTCCGCCTCGCCCGCGTGCGCCTCGGCAGCGATGGGGTCGGAGGCCGGGAAGGTCTCCTCGACCGACTCGTCGAGGCCGTGCATCTCCTCGTGCTGCGCGTAGTCGAGGATCGAGCGGCCGAACGACGCCTTCGCGTCGGTGAGCTCGATGCGGTCCTGCGGACGCTTCGGGCCGGCGATCGAGGGGACCACGGTCGAGAGGTCGAGCTCGAGGTACTCGGAGTACGCGGCCTCGCGCGACGGGTCGTGCCAGAGGCCCTGCTCCTTGCAGTAGGCCTCGACCAGCGCGACCTGCTCCGCCGAGCGGCCGGTCAGGCGCAGGTAGTCCACCGTGACCTCGTCGATGGGGAAGATCGCCGCGGTCGAGCCGAACTCGGGGCTCATGTTGCCGATGGTCGCGCGGTTGGCGAGCGGGACCGCGCCCACGCCCTCGCCGTAGAACTCGACGAACTTGCCCACCACGCCGTGCTGGCGGAGCATCTGGGTGATGGTGAGCACCACGTCGGTGGCGGTCGCGCCCGCGGGGATCGCACCCGTGAGCTTGAAGCCGACCACCTTCGGGATGAGCATGGACACGGGCTGGCCCAGCATGGCCGCCTCGGCCTCGATGCCGCCCACGCCCCAGCCGAGCACGCCGAGGCCGTTGATCATCGTGGTGTGCGAGTCGGTGCCGACGCACGAGTCCGGGTACGCCTGCGTCGCGCCGTCGAGCTCGCGCGTCATGACGCCGCGCGCGAGGTACTCGAGGTTGACCTGGTGGACGATCCCGGTGCCCGGCGGCACCACCTTGAAGTTGTCGAAGGCCGTCTGGCCCCAGCGCAGGAACTGGTAGCGCTCGCGGTTGCGCTCGTACTCGAGGTCGGTGTTGCGCTCGAGCGCGTCCTTGCGTCCGAAGATGTCGATGACCACCGAGTGGTCGATGACCATCTCCGCGGGCGCGAGCGGGTTGATGACCGAGGGGTCGCCGCCCAGGGCGCTCACGGCCTCACGCATGGTCGCGAGGTCCACCACGCAGGGGACGCCGGTGAAGTCCTGCATCACCACGCGGGCCGGGGTGAACTGGATCTCGGTGTCGGGGTCCGCGGTGGGCTCCCACTGCGCGAGCGCGGTGACGTGGTCCGCCGTGATGTTCGCGCCGTCCTCGGTGCGCAGCAGCGCCTCGGCGAGGATCTTCAGCGAGTACGGCAGGCGCTCGAGCCCTGGAACCGCGTCGAGTCGGAAGATCTCGTACTGCTGCGGTCCTACCTGCAGCGTCGACTTGGATCCAAGGGTGTTCGCGCTCATGCGTCTCCTCCGTGGTTCGGGGTGTCCCATCTTCGGGTCTGGCGTCATCCTATCGGGGCGGATGCCAGCGGCATTCTCCCCGCGCGCCCTACTCCTTGACGAATGTGGCGACCGTCTCGATGTGATGCGTCATCGGGAACAGGTCGAGGCCCTGCGCCTCCTCGAGCGCGTACCCATGGTGGGCGAGCAGGGCCGTGTCGCGTGCGAGCGCGACCGGGTCGCACGCCACGTAGACGATGCGGCCCGCGCCCACCTTCGCGAGGACGTCGATGGTCTTCGCCCCCGCGCCCGAGCGCGGCGGGTCGAGCACCACCGCATCAGCGGTCACGCCGGTGGCGTCGAGGAAGGCGCGGGTGTCCGCGTGGACGATGCTCGCGCCGGGGACGTCGTGCGCGTTGCGGCGCGCGTCGCGGGAGGCACGTGCATCGGACTCGACCGAGGTGACGGAACGGCCGCCGGCTGCCAGGGGGACCGTGAACAGCCCCGCTCCGGCGTAGAGGTCGAGCACGGTCTCCGCCTCACCGACGCGCGACAGCACCGCGTCGACCAGCACGGCCGGCGCCTCGCGGTGGACCTGCCAGAAGCCCTCGGCGTCGACCTGGTAGCCCCATTCGCCATGCGCCGACACGACCCGCTCCCGGACCCGGCGCGGGGCGTTGGTGCGGCGATCGGGACGTCCACCCTTCCACGGCGTGCCGTCGACCACGAGCCGTGGGTCCTCGCCCGCCGGCGCGACGCCCTGGATGTGCGACGCGGCGGGGAAGCGTGTGCCCAGCACCAGCTCCTCGAGCGCGGGCGCCGCGATGGGCAGCGTGTCGAGCGCCTTCACGGCACGGGACCGGTGGACGTGCATGGCCGCCCTCCCGTCGGGTCCGGCCACCACGGTGACGCGCGTGCGGTATCCGAGCCCACCGCGCTCGTCGTCGCCGGGCGCCGCGGACACGTCGCCCGGGAACTCGCGGTCGGCGAAGCGTGCGAACGCCTCGCGCAGGACGTCATGCTTCCAGCGCCGCTGCGCCGGGAGCGAGACGTGGGCGAGCTCTCCCCCGCCCACGCCGCCGGGGCCGGCATCGGGCCATGCGCTCGGCACGCGGTCGGGCGACGCCTCGAGGACCTCGACCGCATCCGCGCGCCAGAGCCGGGCATCGTCCCCGGCCTCCGTGAGACGCGCGCGCACCACCTCGCCTGGCAGCGCGTGACGGACGAACACCACGCGGCCCTCGTGCCGTGCGACGCAGTGGCCGCCGTGGGCCACCGCGCCGATCTCGAGCTCGAGCAGTTCACGCATGGGTGGCCTCGTCCTTCTCCAGTCGCGGGAGCTCCCGCGTGAGCGGCTCGCCGTCCAGGACCGCGAGCGACGACGACAGGTGCCACGGCACCGCCGCCACCACCACGCGCGGCACGGACAGGAGCTTGGCGCGCAGACGCATGGTCGCGCGGTTGTGCAGGAACCGTTCCCACCAGCGTCCCACGATGTACTCGGGTACGTACACGACGACCATGTCCCGGGGCGACTCGCGGTGGATCGACCGCACATGGTCGAGCACCGGTGCCACGAGGTCGCGGTAGGGCGAGTCGAGCACCACGAGCGGGATGCTGAGCCCGAGCTCGCCCCAGCGCCGCTGGAGGACGCGGGTCGCGGCGGGGTCGACCTGCACCGCGACGGCCTCGAGCGACGAGTGGCGCGCGGCCTTCGCGTAGGCGATGGCACGCAGCGCGGGGCGGTGCAGCTGCGCGACCAGCACGATGCCGTGGGTCGCGCTCGGACGTGCCGACGCAGGGTCGTCCGGAAGGATCGCGAGCTGCTCCTTCACGTTCGCGTAGTGGCGGTGGATCCCCCGCATGAGGAACACGAGAGCGGTCACGAGCACGAGCGCGAACCACGCGCCCGCGAGGAAGTTGAAGATCGCGATGACGAGCCAGACCGCGGCAGCCACCACGGCCGCGGAGGCGTGCAGCACCCGCGTCCCCTTCATCCGCAGGCGCGTGCGTCCGCTCGGCTCGAGCGCGATGCGGAGGCTCTGGTAGCGCACCATCGCGACCTGGCTCAGCACGATCGCGGCGAAGGCGCCGATGAGGTACATGTGCACGAGCTGCTGGAGCCGCGCCCCCGTCACCACGACGATCACCGCGGAGGCGAGCGCCACCCAGAGGACTCCGCCGCGCAGGACCAGGCGGTCGTTCTGCTGGGAGAGCTGGCGCGGGAGGTAGGAGTCGCTCGCGAGGAGGGACGTGAGGTCCGCGAAGCGTCGGAACACGGCCGATGCGGCGGCGTACAGGATCGCGACGGACGGGATCGCCACCAGCCAGACGGGCCACGAGGACTCGAAGATGCGCTCCGCGGTCTGCAGCAGGACCGGCCCCGAGGCCCAACCAGAGACCCGGTAGCGCCACACCATGACGATCACCGCGGAGAAGGCGATCGCACCGGCGAGCACCGCGAGGATGAGGGTCCGGCCGGCCCGCTTGCCGCGCGGCTCCGCGTGCGCGGGCCCCGAGGAGGCGAGGTGCTCGATGCCGGTGAGCATCACCGCGCCGGACGCGATGGCGCCGGCGAAGGCGAGGGCCGTGGACCACGTCGGTTCGGGCGGGGTGGTGGTGAGCGGCGCGATGTCGTCGCGGGTCGCCCCCACGATGAGCTGGAGCAGGATGACGCCGAGGAAGCCGAACCAGACGATGAGCAGCAGGTGCGCACGCTCGCGCACGCCGCGCAGGTTGGCGAGCGTCATCACCAGGATCGCGCCGACGGCGATCGAGGCGTGCGCGTTGTCGAGCCCGGGCACCACGAACGCGATGAACTGCGCGATGGCCGCGACCGACACCGCGACGGTGAACACGTAGTCGACCAGCAGCGAGGCGCCCGTGACGAGCGCCGCCTCCGGACCGAGCTTGTCCGACACGAGCCCGTAGTCGCCGCGCGCATCGGGACGCTTGCGCACGTTGGAGCGGTAGGCGAAGCCGAGCAGCAGCATGATCGCCACGACGCCGAGCGCCATGAGCGGCAACGTGGACTGCACGCCTCCCTTGCGCAGCGCGTCCACCACCGCATCGGGCGCGTACGTCACGGTGGACAGCAGGCTCGCGCCGAACACGGGTAGCGCGAGGCGGGTGCGCAGCTGCGCACGCTGGATCCGCCCCGTCGCGATGGGCCGCCCGAACACCAGCAGTTTCAGGGTCGACAGAAACCTTCGCACGTCGCACCATCCTAGGCTCAAGGGGTATACGGTGGGTTGCCGTGCACATCGTGATCATGGGTTGTGGCCGCACCGGCGCGACGCTGGCGACCGAGTTCGAGGCCCGTGGCCACACCGTCGCGGTGATCGACCAGTCGGGCGACGCGTTCCGCCGGCTGCCGTCGGGCTTCGCGGGCCAGCGCATCACCGGGATCGGCTTCGACCGCGACACGCTCGTGTCCGCTGGAGTCGAGGACGCCTACGCCTTCGCCGCGGTCTCCGACGGCGACAACTCGAACATCCTTGCGGCCCGCGTGGTGCGCGAGACGTACGGCATCGACAACGTGGTCGCGCGCATCGCGGACTTCGGCCGTGCCGAGGTGTACCGCCGGCTGGGCATCCCGACCGTCGCGCCCGTCCCGTGGACGGCCGCGCAGATCGTCTCCAGGCTCCTTCCCGGCGGCTCCGACGCGCTCTATCACGACCCGAGCGCGGGCGTGAGCCTCAGCCGCCTGCCGATCGACTCCGGCTGGGTGGGCAGGCGCTACACCGAGCTCGAGGCGCAGACGCGGGCTCGCGTCGCGTACCTCGTGCGGTTCGGCGAGGCGCTGCTTCCCGATGCGGGCACGCTCGTCCAGGAGGGTGACGAGACCTACTTCACGATGCTCCCCGGCGCCGGCTCGGTGCCCGCGCGCGTCGCCGGCCGCTCCCCGGAGGTGACGCGATGAAGGTCATGATCGCCGGGGCCGGCTCGGTCGGCCGCTCGATCGCGCGCGACCTGCTCGAGCACGGGCACGAGGTGCTGCTCATCGACTCCAACCCCGCCGCCATGCGCGTCGCGCAGGTCGCGGAGGCCGAGTGGATGCTCGCGGACGTGTGCGAGATGTCCGCGCTGCGCGACGCGCAGATCGAGACCATGGACGTGGTGGTCGCGGCCACGGGCGACGACAAGGCGAACCTCGTCGTGTCCTTCCTCGCCAAGACGGAGTTCGGGGTCCCCCGCACCGTCGCGCGCGTCAACAACCCGCGCAACGAGTGGATGTACGACGCGCAGTGGGGCGTGGATGTCGCGGTGTCGACGCCGCGCATCATGACCGCGATGGTCGAGGAGGCGGTCGCGGTCGGCGACCTCGTGCGCGTGTTCACCTTCCGCCAGTCCGGCGCCGCGATGGTCGAGGTGACCCTGCCCGCATCGTCACCCGTGGTGGGCGTGCTCCTGCGCGAGATCCAGTGGCCCGTCGACATCGTGCTCGCGTGCATCATCCGAGGCGACCGCACCATCGCGCCGACGCCGGACGACACCCTCGAGGCTCACGACGAGCTGCTCTTCATCGTGTCGTCGGAGGCGGATCCCGAGGCTCTCGAGCAGGTCCTGCGTCGCGGGACAGCAGCCATACGCCCCACAGCGTGAGCGCGAACAGCGGCACGCCCATCGCGAGCTTGACGGTGCCGAGCACCGCGAGCTGACCCGCGAGGAGCAGCGGCAGCTGCACCGCCAGGCGAAGCGCGAACATCGCGGCGAGCACCCCGGACGCGAGCTGGTACCGGCGTCGCTCCCCCGGGCGCTGACGCCACGAGGTCCCTTCGCCGTGGATGAGGCCCATGACGATGCCGACCACGGGCCACCCCGCGATCATCGACACGAGGATCCCCGCGAGGTACGCGGCGTTGATCCACATCCCGGGCTCGAAGTAGCCCGCGGCGTCCCCCGAGCGCCAGGCCCAGATCGCGCCGATCGCGACTCCGGCCGCGCCGGCGAGGGCCTGCGTGATGGGCGTGCGCTGGACCAGCCGGACCACGACGAGGACGACCATGACGCCGGCCGCAGCCAGCACGGGCATCCGGAAGCCGCCCCAGACGAGGTACGCGACCACGAACACGATGCCGGGCAGCGACGACTCGACGAAGCCGCGCCAGCCGCCGATCGCGGCGTGCAGGTCGAAGGACTCGCCACCGAGCAGGCTCGCGGCCCGGTTCTCGGTGGTCGGTCGCTCGCCGGTCATGATGCGTGCATCAGCTCGTAGCGCGGGTTGTACAGGCGCGGCACGGACTCGGTCGCGCACACGCGGCCCTCGACGGCGAGCTCGACGCCGGGCGCGATGCCCGGCACGTCCCTGCGCCCCATGAAGACGGCGTCGATGCGCCCGGTGCGGTCCTCGAGCCTCACGGTGAAGGCCGGGGGCGCGTCGCTCGGCTCGACCTGGATGGCCACCACACGGCCCTCCACGCGGGCGACCCCGCGCGGCTCGACGTCGGCGATCGCGCAGGTGCCGCCGGCGGAGGTCACGCCGGTGCCTCCGCGGTCGCGACGCCGGTCGAGCCGAAGCCGCCCTCGCCGCGATGCGACCCGGGCAGGTCCTCCACGGCCACGAACTCGGCGAGCTCGACCCGCTGGATCACCAGCTGGGCGATGCGGTCGCCGCGGGCCAGCGTGACAGGCTCGTGGGCGTCGGTGTTGAGCAGGGTCACCGCGATCTCGCCGCGATAGCCCGCGTCCACGGTGCCCGGCGCGTTGACCACGGTCACACCGTGGCGCGCCGCGAGCCCCGAGCGCGGGTGGACGAAGGCCGCGTAGCCGGCCGGGAGCGCGATGCGCAGCCCGGTCGGCACGGTGGCCCGCTCACCGGGAGCGAGCTGCACGTCGATGCGCGTGGTGATGTCCGCTCCCGCGTCACCCGGATGCGAGTATCGCGGCAGCGGCACGTCCGGCTCGGTCGTGCTGACGAGGATCTCGAGGTCGGCCATGCGTCAGGCCGCGCACTCCGAGCAGATCGGCTGATCGTTCTTGAAGGTCGCGAGCTGGCTGCGGTGGTGCACCAGGAAGCACGACATGCACGTGAACTCGTCCTGCTGCGCCGGAAGCACGCGGACCGAGAGCTCCTCGCCGGAGAGGTCGGCGCCCGGGAGCTCGAAGCCCTCTGCGGCCTCGGTCTCGTCCTCATCGACCACGCCGGAGGTCTTGTCCGCCCGACGGGCCTTGAGCTCCTCGATGGAGTCGGCCGAGATCTCGTCGTCGGTCTTGCGCGGCGCGTCGTAATCGGTTGCCATACGGCTGAAGTCCCTTCCACGTATCCTGTGGCTGTCTAATGCCCGGCGAGGACCTTTTGTTCCCGCGCGGCTGACGCATTCTGCACCATCCCGGGGAAGATTGCGACCTGTAGCGCGTGCGACGCCTCAGAACGGCTGGATGCCCGCCGCGACGAGCGCGTCCCGCAGCTCCTCCCAGGCCCCGGGCATCGCCGCGATCACCAGCGACTCGTCGGGCGGTCCACCGTCGACGGACGCCACACGGACACCTGCCTCCGACGCGATGAGCGCGGCGGCGGCGAAGTCCCACGGGTGCAGACCCTGCTCGTAGTACGCGTCCACCAGCCCCGCCGCGACGTTGCACAGGTCGACCGACGCGGAGCCGAGGCGCCGGATGTCCCTCACCTGGGGCAGCAGCCGCGCGACGAGCGCGCCCTGCTTCGCGCGACGTTCCGCGGTGTACTGGAAGCCGGTCGCGACGAGCGTGCGCTCGAGCGGCGGGGCGCCGTCGCGGTGCAGGCGCTCGCCGTCGCGCCAGGCCCCGAGGCCCCGGGCGGCGGCCCACAGCACGCCCGACCCGTCCCTCACCGCGCCCGCCTCGACCGTCCAGCGGCGCGGATCGGGATCCCCGCTGACCGCCGCGACGGACACCGAGTAGTGCGGGATCCCGTAGAGGTAGTTGACGGTGCCGTCGATGGGATCGAGGACCCATGTGATGCCGGAGGTGCCCACCACGTCCTCGCCCTCCTCCCCCAGGATCCCGTCGTCCGGGCGGAGCTCCGCGAGCCGCTCGCGCAGCAGGCGCTCCGCGGCGAGATCCATCTGGGTGACGATGTCGACATCGGAGGACTTGGTGTCGGCCACATGCGCGGAGCCGCGCCCCGTGACGATGAGCTCACCCACCTCCTCCGCGAGGGCCGAGGCGACGTCGAGCAGCGCGGAGGGAGCAGTCATGCGCCCATCGTAGGAGGAGGCGCCGAGCGCGATACCGGCAATCGACCCGAACCGGGGTGTCGTGCCGGCACGGGCGCGAGCCCGTGGCACCCTGATGCCATGACGCGCCTCTCGCTCGTGGGCCCCTCCGAGGATGGCCTCCACCTCGTGGTGGAGACCGAGTCCGGCGACCGCTTCGAGCTTCCCCTCTCCGACGAGCTGCGCCACGCCGTGCGCTACACGCGGCCGGCGAGCACCGTGGCATCGGCCCCTGCGGACGATGCCGACGGCCCGACCATGACGCCACGCGAGATCCAGCAGCGCATCCGCGCAGGTCTCAGTGCGGCCGAGCTCGCGGAGCTCACGGGCGCCTCGCTGTCCTCGATCGAGAAGTACGAGGGTCCGGTGGTCGCCGAGCGTCAGTACATCGCGGACCTCGCACGCGAGACGCGCATCGGTCGCGACCCGAGCGCTCCCCAGCTGGGCGACCTGGTCACGGACCGCCTCGCGGCACGTGGTGTGGATCCGGAGTCGGTGACGTGGGACGCCTGGCGTGAGATCGACGAGCCGTGGCGAGTCGCGGCCGACTACCGCGTGTCGGGTCGCGGCGTGCGCGCGCTGTGGACCTTCGACCACTCGGCCCGCACGCTCACCGCCGAGGACGAGGAGGCGCGCTGGCTCTCCGAGACCGAGCTCCTCGACGTGCCGATCCCCCGGCGCCACCTCAGCGCGGTGCGGGACGCCGAGGCCGACGCGGCCCGCCCGCTCCAGGCCACGCGCCCCCCGGCGCCCACCGAGCCGGTGCCGCTCGTCGAGGACCTCGAGGCCGCCGAGGCGGAGGTCCCCGAGCCCGTGCGCGCTCCCGAGCCGACGCAGACCGAGCTGCTGCTCAACGACCTCGACCTGCGCCGGGGAACGCGCGAGGCCATCGCGGAGCCCGAGGAGGACGACGAGGAGGACGATGCGTTCGAGGGCTTCGGTCCCGCGCAGCGCGCCCGTCAGGCCGACACCGGGTTCGCTCACCCCGCCACGCGCAAGAACGCGCCGGAGCCCTCTCCCGCGCCGGCCCCGGCGAAGCCCGAGGAGCCTGCGGACCGGCGGTCGTCGAAGCGCGGCCGCGCTTCCGTGCCCAGCTGGGACGAGATCGTCTTCGGCGCCAAGAACGACCAGGGCTGAGCGACCCTCCCCTGCCGCCCGCACCGTCCCCACCCCATCTCGAAAGTGGTAGGTGAGAGTCGGTTCTGCGACGTTTCGCCCTCACAGTGGTGGATGGTTGCCGGTCCGGGCGGTGCGCACGCCGTTGAGCCGCCCGTCACGCCGTCACCGGTGGGCTCAGCGTCGGCAAGGAACCGCGACCACAGGCCACCACTGTGAAGCCGCGACCTTGCGAAACCGACCACCACGTACCACTTTCGAGATGGGGGTGGGGGCTCGGGTGCGGTGGGATGGGGGTGGCCTGGCTCAGCCGTCGTACGCGACCAGCAGCGGGATCTCGAGCTCCTCGAGCGTGAGCGAGCCGTGCACGCCCACGAGCGCGACCGCCTCGGGCGTCTGCGTGCGCGAGTCGACCACCGTGGCGCGGCCGGCCATCGCGACGACCACGTCGCCGATCCGGTCCTCGACGTGCTCCGCCACCACCGGCCCGAACAGGCCCAGCGCGACGGCCTCGGATCGCAGCAGCACCGCGGCGTCCGCCCCGAGCACGCCGCGCCACCGCTCCGCGACCGCGGGGGCGAGCGACGCATGGTCCGTGTGGAGGTGCAGCATGCGCGGCTCCCCTGCCACCAGGCGGACATCGCTCCCGAGCGCGGGCAGCGCGGCGATGTCCCATCGCGGTGCGCCCGTGACATCGACCATCCCGTGGTCGGCGGTCACCACGACGGCGGCGTGCCGCGGGAGCCGCGCGCGCAGACGCCGCAGCTCCTGGTCCACGTCCTCGAGCGCGGCGGTCCAGGCCTCGGACTGCCAGCCGTGCTTGTGGCCCATGCGGTCGATGTCGCCCCAGTAGAGGTAGGTGAGGCCCGGCGTCCGGGCACGCCTGATCGCCTCGTCGACGCGCTCGGCCAGGCGCGCGCGGCCCACGAACTCGCCGCCGGCGAGAGCGGCACGCGTGAGGCCCGAGCCGGCGAACTTGGCCTTGCCCAGCGTCGACACCGCGAGGCCTCCCTCGTGGGCCGTCCGCAGCAGGGAGGGCTCGCGCTGCCAGTGCTCGGGGGCGTCCGCCCCTTCCCAGGAGACGAGGTTCGCGGCCGCGCCGGTGCGCGGGTTGTGCGCCGTGTACCCCGTCATGCCTGTCGCGCCCGACGCGCGGCCCGTGCCGAACAGCGCGAGCGAGGTCGCCGTGGTGGTCGGGAAGCCTGCGGTGATGACGGCGGACTCGGTGGTCCGCAGGAACGGCGCGTGCCCCTTGCGCGCGTCGAGCTGACGGTGGCCGAGCCCGTCGATGAGCACCACCACCACGTGCTCGGCACGCGGGATGCCCAGGCGGACGCGGTCGGCCTCGGCGTCGCGGGCCGCGACCGCATCGGCTGCGCCGACCGCCGCGAGGGCGCCCGGCAGGACCGCACCGAGCTCGAGGCCTCCGTAGTCGGGGACGGACAGCCCCGCGGCGGCCAGCCGTTCCCCCGGAGTCACCCCCGGGCCCCGATCGCCCCCTGCAGGACGGACGAGAAGTCCTGGAGCGCACGGATCGAGGCCTCGCCGTCGGCGATGAGGCTCACGCGCACCAGGATGTCGTCCGACGTGAGCGTGCCGGTGTAGCCGTGGTCCGCCTCGCAGCTCTGGTCCCCGCAGGTCGCGGGCTCGAGGTCGAGGCGCGAGTGGACGGAGCCGCCGACCGCGAGCACGAGCTCGCTCGGGAGGTCGCCGTCCTTGAAGTGCTCGGGCTCGTGCACCACGTGGGTCATCGCGGTGTTGCGGATCGCGCTCAGCGCGGTGGCCTCGACCGTGGCAGACGCCTCGTGCCCGCCCTCCGCGCCGTGACCTGCGCCGTCGTCCATGTGCACACGCAGCAGCCGGGTCCCGGTGATCACCAGCACGGTCATGTGGCGGCGGACCTCGCGGTCGTCGAACGTGGTCTCCGCGTGGACGAAGTGCCCCAGCACCTTCTCGGCGCCGATCGCGGAACGGAGGACGGAGGTCGCCAGCGCCGGGTAGTAGCCCGCGATGCGTACGGCCTGGTCGAGGGTCTGTGACATGGCCGCTATTGTCTCACCTTCGGGGGCGGCCGGCCGCGATCCATACGGACGATGCGCGGGTCCGCCCCGCGAGCCTGTGCGCGCGTGTCCGACGGACGCGAGACAATACGGGCTGGCCCTGACCGACCGAGCAGATCCGAGGTGACTGATGACCGACGCGCCCGACTCGCAGATCGTCGACATCGACGTGAGCGCCGAGATGGAGACGTCGTTCCTCGAGTACGCCTACTCGGTGATCTACTCCCGCGCCCTCCCCGACGCCCGCGACGGGCTCAAGCCCGTCCAGCGACGCATCGTCTACATGATGCAGGACATGGGGCTGCGCCCCGAGCGCGCCTATGTGAAGTCGGCCCGTGTGGTCGGCGAGGTCATGGGAAAGCTGCACCCGCACGGCGACAGCGCCATCTACGACGCGCTCGTGCGCATGGCGCAGTCCTGGTCGCTGCGCCTGCCGCTGGTCGACGGCCACGGCAACTTCGGCTCGCTCGACGACGGCCCTGCCGCCTCGCGCTACACCGAGTGCCGCCTGGCGCCCGCGTCGATGGTGATGACGGAGAACCTCGACGAGGACGTCGTGGACTTCGTGCCCAACTACGACAACAAGCTCACGCAGCCCGCCGTGCTGCCCTCGGCCGTCCCGAACCTGCTGGTCAACGGCGCCGCGGGCATCGCGGTCGGCATGGCGACCAACATGGCGCCGCACAACCTCATCGAGGTGGTCTCCGCCGCGCGTCACCTGCTGTCCCACCCCGGCGCCACGCTCGAGGAGCTCATGCGCTTCGTGCCGGGTCCCGACCTCCCCGGAGGCGGCAAGATCGTCGGTCTCGAAGGCGTCAAGGAGGCCTACGAGTCGGGCCGCGGCAAGTTCATCACCCGCGCCACCACCCGCATCGAGAAGGTGACCGCGCGCCGCCAGGGCATCGTGGTCACCGAGCTGCCGTACGGCGTGGGCCCCGAGAAGGTCATCGAGAAGATCAAGGACGGCGTCTCCGCCAAGAAGCTCGACGGCATCTCCGCGGTCACCGACCTCACGGACCGCCACCACGGCCTGCGCCTGGTCATCGAGATCAAGAACGGCTTCAACCCCGAGGCCGTGCTCGAGAAGCTGTACAGGTACACCCCGCTCGAGGAGTCCTTCTCCATCAACAACGTCGCGCTCGTCGACGGCGAGCCGCGCACGCTGGGCCTCAAGGAGCTCCTGCGCGTGTGGGTCGACCACCGCCTCGAGGTGGTCCGGCGCCGCTCCGCGTTCCGCCTCAAGGCGCGCCAGGACCGCCTGCACCTGGTCGACGGCCTGCTCATCGCGATCCTCGACATCGACGAGGTCATCCAGATCATCCGCGCCGCGGACGATGCCTCGGTCGCGCGGGAGCGCCTCCGCACCGCCTTCGACCTGTCCGAGATCCAGGCGGAGTACATCCTCGAGCTGCGCCTGCGCCGCCTCACCAAGTTCTCGCGCGTCGAGCTCGAGAACGAGAAGGCCCAGCTGCTCGCGGAGATCGCGGAGCTCCAGGAGATCCTCGGCTCCGACGTGGTCCTGAGGGACGTGGTCGGCCGCGAGATGGAGGCCGCCGCCACGCAGTACGGCACGCCGCGCCGCACCATCCTGCTCGCCAACGGAGGCGCCGTGTCCTCGGCCGCGTCCGTGGGTGCCGCCGGGACGCGCACCGGCGCCAAGGCACCCGCCCTGTCGCTCGAGATCGAGGACACCCCCTGCTACGCGATGCTGTCGACCACGGGACTCATCGCGCGCACGGCCGAGGACGAGGCGCCGGCCCGCGACGGTCGTCGCTCGCCCCACGACGCGCTGCGGAGCGTGGTGCACGCCTCGGCCCGCGCGGACGTGGGCATCGTCACCAACCGGGGCCGCGTGGTGCGGGTCTCGCTCCTCGAGGTCCCCGCGCTGGCACCCACCACCGAGCCGCCGTCGCTGGGCGGCGGCACCCCCGTCGCCGAGCTGGTCGAGCTCGCCAAGGGCGAGGAGGTGGTGGGGCTCGTGCCGCTCGACGGCACCACCCCGCTCGCGCTCGGCACCCTCCAGGGCGTGGTCAAGCGCGTCAAGGCCGATGACATCCCGAACAAGGACGAATGGGAGGTCATCGCGCTCGCCGACGGCGATGTGGTGGTGGGAGCGGGTGCCGCATCCGACGGCGACGACCTCATCTTCGTCTCGACCGATGCGAGCATGCTGCACTTCGATGCCAAGAACGTGCGCCCCCAGGGCCGCGCGGGCGGCGGCATGGCCGGCATCAAGCTTGGTGACGGCGCGCGCGTGCTGTTCTTCGGCATCGCGCGGGCGGGTACGGAGGGCGCGGTCGCGACCATCGCGGGACCGTCCGACGGCCTCCCGGGGGTCGCCGCGGGATCCGCGAAGTGGACGCCTCTCGAGGAGTTCCCGGCCAAGGGCCGCGCGACCGGCGGCGTCCGGGCGCACCGCTTCCTCAAGGGCGAGGACACCCTCCTCCTCGCCTGGGTGGGCCCCACTCCCCCGCGCGCCTCGACCTCCGCGGGCCAGCCGGTGGACCTTCCCGCGGAGCCCGGCAAGCGCGACGGGTCGGGCACCTCGATGCCCACGCCCGTCGGCGGGATCGGGTGACGCTCTCCTACCGGACCGATGCGCCCGTCACCGCGGCGCAGTACCTGGACGCGCTCGACCGCTCGACCCTGGGCGAACGCAGGCCCACTGACGATCCCGCCGTGTTCGAGCGCGCCCTTGCGGCCTCGAACCTGCTGGTGACCGCGTGGGACGGGGCGCTGCTGGTGGGCTTCGCCCGCGCGCTGACCGATTTCGAGCTCATGTGCTACCTCCAGGACCTCGGGGTCGATGCCGCCTACCAGCGCCGCGGCATCGGGCTCGAGCTTCAGCGCCTCATGCGCGCACAGCTCGGGCCGCACTGCAAGGTCCGCCTGTCCGCCGCACCCGACGCGGCGGGCTACTACCCCGCCCTCGGCTACCGTCGCCACGACCGCTCGTGGGAGCTCCTGCCCGGAGATCCGCTCGGCTGACCTCGGACCCGACGTCCGTCAGGCGAGCGGCGCGTCGGAGGAGCCTGCGCTCGACCGCAGCCGCACGGTGTCGCCCACGAGCAGCACGTCGCCGCGGAAGAAGCGCAGCAGCCACAGGACCGCATCGACGTTCGCATCGTGCTGGAGGCGCGCGGGCGCGCCCGGTTCGGCCCGCGACGAACGACGACCGATCACATCGAGCACCGAGTGGACCGCGAGCGTGTACTGGCCGCGCAGCACGGTCTCGAGCGGGTTCGCGACCTTGCGGTAGCGGACCTTGACGCCCCGCCGCCCGGCCTCGACGTCCGCGAGGTGGCCCACCTCGGCGGTGCGCCGCACGTAGAGGCCCTTCTTGGGCAGGATCCGTGCGACGTCCACGCCACGACGCATCGCGATCTCCGCGGCGAAGGCCAGCCCGTAGCCCGAGGCCTCCCCCGTGTTGGAGAAGACGGCGACGTCGCCCGGGACCTCGTGATCGCGCAGCACCAGCACCGCCACCGTCGGGAAGCCGGCGTCGGCGGCATCGATCGCGCCGTTGACCGCGAGGTGCAGGAACCTGCGGCGACGCGGGGGCGGCGGGACCGCGAGCAGCACACAGCCCAGCTCGGCGGCGCGGGACACGGCCTCGCGGACGTCTCCCCGGACCAGCCCGCCGTCGACCACCTCGAGGTCCGGGGCGATGTCGTGGAAACGCTCGGTGGCGTCGAAGAGCGCATCGGTGGACAGGAGCACCAGCCGGGACGCCGCGGCCGCAAGCCTGACCGCCGCGCGCGGGCTCAGCCGATGCGCGTCCAGCACCGCGATGCTGCGGGTGGTCTCGAGGACCTCCGCGCCGTCCTGCTCACCCACGGTCGAACGCCCACTGGCGATCGGTGAAGAGCTTCGCGATCACGAGCCCGACCATGATCGACAGCACCACCAGCACCACCTGGAGGATCGCACCGATGGTCGCCGTGTAGTCGCCCTCGTTGAGGCTCACCACGGACTGGAATGCGAGCACCCCGGGGATCATCACGAGCACGGCGGGCACCTGCAGCGTGATGATCGGCGACGGGGTCCGCGGCGCCGCAAGCGCGACCAGCACGCCGACCAGCACGCACGCGAGCACGGTCGCCATCTGGATCATCACCCCGTGGTCCGCCATGTACAGACGCGCGGTGTTGGACACCATGCCGATGAGCGCCGCGGAGACCGCCATGCGCACGGGCGAGTTGAACATGAAAGCGAAGCCCAGCACACCGACGAAGCTCGCGGCCGCCATCATCGCGTAGTGCGGGACCGCGTCCAAGGGGATGGGCGCGCGCGTGCTCGCGTCGAGCGCGCCGATGAGCGTGATGCCCCACACCGACAACGCCGCGCCCACGATCATCATGGTCGCGAACACCAGCCGGGATATGCCGGCGGAGAAGTCGAGCTTCGCCATGTCCAGCGCGGCCGTGATGAGCGGGAAGCCGGGCAGCAGGAACAGGGTGCAGGCGATGTACCCCGACGCATGGACATCCACGCCGAGCCCGAACGCGCCGTAGAGCGCGACCGAGGCGAGGTACAGGCCGCATGCGAGCGCAGCGGCGACCAGGGTGGTGCCGAACGGGTTGAAGCCGCGATGCGCGAGGGCGCGCCGCAGGAACTGGCCTGCCGTGGCGGCGACGAGCACCGCGATGACCTCGAGCGGGCGCGCGTTGTTGAGGACGCCGAACGCCGCGCACGCCGCACCCGCGGAGAGCGCGTTGGCGACCGCCGGGTAGAGCGCGGGCCGCGCCTCGATCCGGTCGAGCTCGGCGTGGACCTCCTCGACCGTGATGTGCTCCGGAAGACCCGAGCGGAAGTCGTCGAGCAGCTTGATCCGCTCGGCGTTGACGCCGAACTTGCGCACCTCGGTGACCTCGGTACGGAAGATCGCCCCTCGGTGCGTGGTCGCCGTGATCTCCGTGAGCGTGACCGCCGCCGTATGGCGGTCGACGCCGAGCGCATGCGCGACGGCCCCCATCGCCTCCTTGACGCGATAGCTCGCGGTCCCGGCCGCGAGCATCATGCGGCCCATCCGAAGGATCGCGCCGGATTGCCCGATCAGCCCGACGGGCTCGAGCGAATGCTCGGGATCCCGGTGCTCGGCGGCTGGATCTGCCATGTCACCCCTCGTATCGATGCGGCCGCAGGGCCGTGTGGTTCTCCGGGGACTTCATTGTGGCAGTTTCAGCGGGGCACGCCCACGCGCTTGTGCCAGTCGCGGATGCGCCACAGACGCGTGCGCAGCAGCACCGCCTCCGCCCGCGAGACTCCGACGATCGCGGCCGCCGCGCCGAGCGCGACGCCGACGATCCCACCGGCGGGGACCTCCGCGACCACGGCGATCACGAGCGCGGCGGTCGCGCCCATGCCCGCCAGGGCCGTGAGCGGGCGGCCCGAGGAGGCACGCTCCCGGACCCAGAGCTCGTCGAGCAGGTCGAGCTCGCGCTCGGCCTCCATGAGCTCCTCCTCGAGCAGCGCGCAGCGTCGCGGGACACCCAGCAGCGACGCATCGCGGAACACACGATGCCTGCCCGCGGGGTTGACCCGCGGCGTGAGGTGGTAGCCGTAGGGATGCACGGGGCACGCAGGTGCTCCCTCATGCGCCTCGGGGGCGCGCTGCGGCAGGCCGCTCATGCGTCGATCCTCGAGTGGTCGAGCGACGCGGCGCCCGCGATGATGAAGTCGCGGCGCGGTGCGACGTCGTTGCCCATGAGGAGCTCGAACACGCGCTCCGCGGCGGCCGCGTCGGCGCTGGTGACACGGCGCAACGTCCGCTTGGTCGGGTCCATGGTGGTCTCCGCGAGCTGGTCGGCGTCCATCTCGCCGAGTCCCTTGTAGCGCTGGATGTCGTCCTTGTAGCGGCGGCCGGCCCGCTTGAGCTCGCGCAGCGTGTCCGTGAGCTCCTTCTCGGAGTACGTGTACAGGTACTCCTTCTCCCGACGCGCGGATCCGGACACCTCGATGCGGTGCAGCGGCGGTACCGCGGCGAACACGCGACCCGCATCCACGAGCGGCCGCATGTAGCGGAAGAACAGCGTGAGCAGCAGCGTGCGGATGTGGGCGCCGTCCACATCGGCGTCGGTCATGAGGATGATCTTGCCGTAGCGCGCGGCGTCGAGATCGAACGTGCGGCCCGAGCCCGCGCCGACCACCTGGATGATCGATGCGCACTCGGCGTTGTGCAGCATGTCCGTGACGGATGCCTTCTGCACGTTGAGGATCTTGCCGCGGATGGGCAGCAGCGCCTGGAAATCGGAGCGGCGCGCCAGCTTGGCGGTGCCGAGCGCCGAGTCCCCCTCGACGATGAACAGCTCGGACTGCTCGACGTCGTTCGAGCGGCAGTCCGCGAGCTTCGCGGGCAGGGACGAGGTCTCGAGCGCGTTCTTGCGCCGCGAGATCTCCTTCTGCTTGCGCGCCGCGACGCGCGCACGCATCTCCGCGACCACCTTCTCGAGCACGGTGTTGGCCTGCGCCTTGGTGTCACGCTTGGAGGACGTGAGGATGGCCGTGAGCTCCTGCTCGACGACCTTGGCGACGATGCCTCGGACGGGTCCGGTGCCGAGCACCTCCTTGGTCTGGCCCTCGAACTGCGGCTCGGGGATCCGGACCGTCACCACGGCGGTGAGACCCGCCATGATGTCGTCCTTCTCGATGCGCTCGGCGCCGTCCTTGCCCGTGAGCTTGAGACGGCGGGCGTTCGCGCTGATCTGCGCACGGAGCACCTTGACGATCCCCTGCTCGAAGCCGGCGAGGTGGGTGCCGCCCTTGGGCGTCGAGATGATGTTGACGAACGAGCGGGCCTCCGACTCGTAGCCCGTGCCCCAGCGCAGGGCGATGTCGACCGCGCACTCGCGCTCGACCTCCTCCGACACCAGGTGCCCGTTGGGCTTGAGCACGGGGACGGTCTCCTTGTAGGTGCCGTGGCCCGTGAGCTCCCACGTGTCGGTGACCGCGGCGTCGGCCGCGATGAAGTCGACGAAGTCCTTGGCGCCGCCCTCGTAGCGGAAGGTCTGCTCGCTCACGTTCTCCGGATCGCGCTCGTCGCGCACCACCAGGGCGAGCCCGGGCACCAGGAACGCCGTCTGCCGCGCACGCACCAGGAGGTCGTCGAAGCTGAAGGAGGCGCCCTTGTTGAAGATCTGGCGGTCCGCCCAGTAGCGGATCCGGGTGCCGGTGCGCGCCTTCGCGACCTTGCCCACGATCGCGAGCTCCGAGCCGGTGACGAACGGCACGAACTCGGCATCCGGCACGGGGCCGGATGCGGGATCCTGGAAGTAGCCGGGCTCGCCGCGGCGGAAGCCCATGTGGTGGGTCTTTCCGCCGCGATCCACCCACACGTCGAGACGCTCGGACAGCGCGTTCACCACCGAGGCACCCACGCCATGGAGGCCGCCCGACGCGGCGTACGAGCCGCCGCCGAACTTTCCTCCCGCGTGCAGCTTGGTCATGACCACCTCGACGCCCGTGAGACCCGTCTTGGGCTCGACGTCGACCGGGATGCCGCGGCCCAGGTCGCGCACCTCGACGGAGTCGTCCGGGTGCAGCACGATCTCGATGCGGTCGCCGAAGCCTCCGAGCGCCTCATCCACCGAGTTGTCGATGATCTCCCACAGGCAGTGCATGAGACCACGCGAGTCCGTGGTGCCGATGTACATGCCGGGACGCTTGCGCACCGCCTCGAGGCCCTCGAGGACGGACAGATGCCTAGCGGAGTAGTCGTTCGCCACGGCGGACATCCTAGTTGGGGTGGCAGACGGCCGGGCGCAGCCGCACCGTCGGACGTGCGGATCCGACCCAGATATGGGAGCGTGATGCCTGGCAGGATGGGGGCCCGATGACGGTGGACACGCAATGGCGCATCTCTCCAGGAGACCTGGCCGCGCGCGGCCTCGTCGCGGGTGCGACCGTGCTCGCGCTCGTGGGGGCGGCCTGGGCGACGGGCTCGTTCGGCGGGACCCCGCTCGACCAGGTCGCGGACGGCGCGCTCGCCCCCGGTGCCACGCTGCTGTCCCCCGCCGCATCGTCCGCGGGCATCCGCGTCGTCATCGGGATCGGCCTCGCGGCGTTCGCGGTCGCGCAGGCGGTGCCGATGCCCGGCTCGCGCGCCCGCGTGCGCGCAGCCTCGCTGCCGATGCTGCTCGCGATGATGCTCACGTTCGCCTGGGCGTTCGCGGTGCAGCACGAGGCGCTCGCCGCATCGATCCTGATCGACGCCGGCATCCTCGCGAGCCTCGGATGGGCCGCCGCGGTGCTCGTACGCGCTCCGGCGGCGTCGATCCTCGAGGCGGCCGCGGTCGACCTGCCGGTGGGCCTCTACCTCGGCTGGGGCGCCGCCGCGACGGTCTCCCATACGACCGCGCTCGGGGCCTGGTGGCTCGGCACCCCGCCCGACGCGGGCGTCGCCGCGGCCGCGGGCGTCCTCGTCGGCACGGGCTTCCTGGGCATCGCGATCGCGCGCGACCTGTCCCCCGCTCCCGTGCTCGCGTGGGCGATGACGGTGGGGTTCGTGTGGGTGCTCGCGTGGATCGCGGACGGGAGGCTTCACGGGAGGCCCCTCGACGCGATCGTCGGATGGACCGCGCTGATCGCGGGCGGCGCCGTGGTGCTGACCACGGCGGTCGCGACGGTGGCCGCGGGCATCCGCGCGCTGCGACGCGCCCGACGGCGGCGCGGCGACGTCGCCGAGCGCTAGCGTCGAGGTCGCAGGCGCTGCGACGTCATCGCGACGTTGTCATGCTTGATGAAGAATCCGAGGTCCTGGTAGAGGTGGAGGCCCGCAGGGCTCGCATGCAGCTCGACCACCTCGATGCCCCGCCTGTCGGTCTCGGCGAGCAGCGCCTCCATGATGGTGCGCGCGTAGCCCTTGCGCTGGTGCTGGGGCGCCGTGGACACCCACTGGATGTAGCCCATCTGATGCGCCTGCGCGCCCGGGCGTGCCAGGCGCGGCGCGATGTTGACCAGTCCGCAGGCCGCGAGACCCCCCTCGGGCGCATCGATCACCATCCCGAAGAGGTCCGTTCCGAGGCGCTCACGCACCGTGCGCGTCGACTCGACGGCCCAGGTGGGCGTCGGCTTGGCGCCGACCGCCTTGTACATGAGGGCGCCCAGGTGGACGATCTCGGCGGCGTCCTCCTCGGTGGCGGGACGGACCTCCGTCACCTCAGCGCCACGCGACGGCGACGACGATGTTGACGAGCGTGAGCCCGCCGATGAGCCAGAACGGCACCACGGGGTTCTCGCGCTTGCGCGTCGCCTCCGCGAGGCCCGCGATCGCGAGCGCGACCAGGAGCTTGACCGCGATCTTCACGTGGTCGGGCTCGTAGCCCGTCTCGTCGGAGCGTGCGTAGGCGACGCCCGTCAGCGCAAGCCCGGTGAGGATCTGGGCCCGCGCACCCCAGACCATCACCATGGTGATGCGCTTGGTCTGCTCCTTGAGCTGCTCCATGAACGGTCCGAGGATCGCGGCGAGACCCACGAAGTGGAGCACGAGCAGGGCGTATCGCAGGGCGGTCACAGGTCTCTCCTTGGATCTGGGCTTCGAACGGCACGATGCTATCGCCCCGGGCATGGGTTACGTTCGGAGCACGCGACGCGCGCCACGCGCGCCACCTTGGGGGGACGATGACGGGGACCGAGCTGAGCCGCGAGGAGCAGCGCTGGCAGCGCGAGCGTGCCAAGCAGGCCGAGTACGAGCGACGCATGCGGGAGCGTGGCCGCGAGAGGGCCCTGGATGCGGCCCGCCACGAGGCCCGCCGCGCCTCCCGCTCCAGCGGTCCCGTCGACTTCGACGACATCTCGCCCGCGCTCGATGCGCTCCCGGAGGCGCACCGCGCCTTCCGCGAGCACGCGAGAGGCCTGGTGGTCGCCGTGGAGGGCGACCCCGCCTTCCTGTGGGCCGGGCCCGCGGGGCTCGAGGTGGCCCCCGCGCTCGACCGACCCGGCACGATGCTGGCATGGGCCGACCTCGCCGAGGTCACCGTGGACGGTGCCGCGATGATCCAGGAACGTGTCACCGCGGGTCGGTTCGTGGCTCTCGGCTTCCTCGCCTTCGCGGTCCCCAAGCGCGAGGGCGCGTCGTATGCGCTGATCGAGCCCCGTGACGGCGCCCCGATCCTGTGCGAGGCCGAGGGCGTCAGCGCGCCGGACCTGCGTGGGATCGTGCTCCGGCATCGTCCGCGCGAGGCGGCGGCCGCGGCCTCGCCCGACCTCGCGGCGGTGGAGGCGCTCGAGCGGCTCGCCGCGCTGCACTCGACCGGCGCGCTCACCCCCGAGGAGTTCGCGGCCGCGAAGGCGAAGGTGCTGGGCGCCTGACCCGGCACCGACACGGACGCTCGCCTACCGTGGGAGTCCTATGAGCGACCTCGAGAACTGGATCGTCGGCTCCAGCGACACCCTGTGGACCTGGCTCGTGCTCCCGCTGGTCGGGGTGCTCGGCGTCTCCTTCACGCTGCGATCGGGCGCGGTGCAGCTGAGGATGCTCCCGCAGATGATCCGTGGCCTCACCGATCGCACCCCGACCGACGAGGCGGGGCGGGCGCAGTCGCTGTCCGCCTTCCAGGCGTTCACCGTGTCCGCCGCATCGCGCGTGGGCATCGGGAACATCGCCGGGGTGGGCACCGCCATCGCCGTCGGCGGCCCGGGCGCGGTCGCGTGGATGTGGCTCATGGCGATCTTCGGGTCCGCCACGGGCTTCGTCGAGGCGACGCTCGCGCAGCTCTACAAGCATCGGGACGCCACGGGCTTCCGCGGGGGCCCGGCCTACTACATCCAGCGGGGCCTCGGGCAGCGCTGGCTCGGCTTCGTGCTCGCGATCGTGCTCATCGTCGCGGCGCCCTTCGCGGTCAACATGCTGCAGTCGTTCACCATCGTCGAGACGGTCACCTCGAGCGTCACCGGCGGCGCCCCGGCGTGGGTCGGACCCGCCGTCGCGAGCCTGGTCGCGATCGCCACCGCGGCGGTGGTGCTCGGCGGCACCCATCGCATCGCCGTGGTCACGGAGACGCTCGTCCCGGCGATGGCCGTCCTCTACCTGGTGCTCGGCGTGGTGATCGTCGCGCTCCACGTCGACGCGATCGGCCCCGTGCTCGGCTCGATCCTCCACGACGCCGTCACCGGCCAGGCGGTGGCGGGCGGCGCGATCGGCACGGTGATCCTCACGGGCGTCCAGCGCGGCATGTTCTCGAACGAGGCCGGGTTCGGCACCGCACCCAACGCTGCTGCGAGCGCCGCCACCACCCACCCCGTGAAGCAGGGTCTGGTGCAGACCCTGGGCGTCTACTTCGACACCTTCTTCGTCTGCTCCATCACCGCGTTCATCATCCTTGTGACCCGTCCCGACCTCGCCGAGGCGGATCCGGGGATCGCGCTCACCCATGACGCGATCGTCGGCTCGCTCGGCAGCTGGGCCGGCGCGCTGCTCTCGGTCATCGTCTTCATGCTCGCGTTCAGCACCATCCTGGGCCTGTACTTCTACGGCGAGGCGAACGTCGAGTTCATGACGCGACGCGCGTGGGCGCTGTGGCTGTACCGCGTGCTGGTGGTGGGTGCGGTGCTCGTGGGAGGCATCGTCTCGGCCTCGGTGGTCTGGTCGCTCGCCGACCTCCTGCTCGGGGTGCTCGCGGTGGTCAACCTCCTCGCGCTCGCACCCCTGTCACGCCACGCCTTCGCGCTGCTCAAGGACTTCTCCGCGCAGCGTCGCGCGGGCCGGGACCCCGTCTTCACGCGCGATCGGCTGCCCGGGCTGCGCGGCGTCGAGGTCTGGGAGGACGAGCGCACCGTCACGGGGCTGGCACCTCGGGACGATGCGCAGGCGCCTCCTACGCGCTGAGGCGCCCTCCCCCATGCGGGGAAGGGCGCCTCGAAGGTGGCGTGCCGAAAGATCGGTGCCGAAGGCTCAGTCCAGGTAGTCGCGCAGGACCTGCGAACGCGACGGGTGGCGGAGCTTCGACATCGTCTTGGACTCGATCTGGCGGATCCGCTCGCGCGTGACGCCGAAGACGCGGCCGATCTCGTCGAGCGTCTTGGGCTGACCATCGGTCAGGCCGAAGCGCATGCCGACCACGCCGGCCTCGCGCTCGCTGAGCGTGTCCATGACCTTGCTGAGCTCCTCCTGGAGCAGCGTGAAGCCCACCGCGTCGGCGGGGACCACGGCCTCCGAGTCCTCGATCAGATCGCCGAACTCGGAGTCGCCGTCCTCACCGAGCGGGGTGTGAAGCGAGATGGGCTCGCGGCCGTACTTCTGGACCTCGACGACCTTCTCGGGCGTCATGTCGAGCTCCTTGGCCAGCTCCTCGGGCGTGGGCTCGCGGCCCAGGTCCTGGAGCATCTGGCGCTGGACACGCGCGAGCTTGTTGATGACCTCGACCATGTGCACCGGGATACGGATGGTGCGCGCCTGGTCCGCCATCGCACGCGTGATCGCCTGGCGGATCCACCACGTCGCGTAGGTCGAGAACTTGTAGCCCTTGGTGTAGTCGAACTTCTCGACCGCACGGATCAGACCGAGGTTGCCCTCCTGGATGAGGTCCAGGAACAGCATGCCGCGACCCGTGTAGCGCTTGGCGAGCGAGACCACGAGGCGCAGGTTCGCCTCGAGCAGGTGGTTCTTGGCGTGACGGCCGTCGTTCGCGATCCACTCGAGCTCGCGGCGCAGCTTCGGGGCGAGCTTCTCGCCCGAGCCGAGCTTCTCCTCGGCGAACAGGCCCGCCTCGATGCGCTTCGCGAGGTCGACCTCCTGCTCGGCGTTGAGGAGCGCGACCTTTCCGATCTGCTTGAGGTAGTCCTTGACCGGGTCCGCGGTGGCGCCCGCGGTCATGACCTGCTGGACCGGGGCATCGTCGTCGCCGGTGCCGAGCACGAAGCCACGGCTCTCGGTCTCGTCCTCCTTGCCGGCGGGCTTCGACTCCGCGTCGGAAGCGTCCTCGCCCGCCTCGACCTCCTCGTCGCCGGGCTCGACCTCCTCGAGGTCGGTGGGCTCGGCGTCCTCGACGTCCTCGGCACCCTTCGCACCCTTGGCGGTCTTCGGGGTCGCCTTGGTGGTGCGCTTGGGTGCGGCCTTGCGCTTCGGAGCCGCGACGGTGTCGGTGGTCTCCTCGGTGGCCTCCGGCTCGGCCTTCGCCGCGCGCTTGCGCGCGGTGGTGGTCGAAGCGCCGGGGGACTTGGATGCGGCTGACGTAGTCGTGGCCTTCTCCTTCTCGGTAGAGCTGCCGTGAGCAGGCAGCGAAGCGTCGGACGATGCGCGGGATGCGTCGGCAGGGTTCACCCGGGCGCGCGGCTGGCCGGCTCCGGGTGCGCCGTCGGCGCGACTGTGCAGCTGTGGCGACACGGCTTCCCTCTCGACCTGTCACGGAGTGGATGGTGAGGCCCCGCTGATCGCCTCGCGCAAATCCATTAGATTGTAACGCCCACGTCAAGCGGTTGGTTCCCACCGCGACACATCGATGAGCGCGTCCGGCGGCGGCCGGCGCCGATCAGAGCGCGCGGGGCCCGGTGTCGATGAGCGCGAGCACAAGGAGCGCTAGACGATACTCCCGATCGTGGTCGAGCGCGATCGCGCACCACGCGCGTGCGACGGCCGGGGGCTCGCACCACCAGGCGATCACGGCCAAGGTCGCGGCGGCGGGCGCGCACAGGCGTCCAGGCGCATGCTCGAGCACCGCGATCAGCAGCCGTCGTGCCTGATCGGCGCGCTCGGGGCGCGGCGGAGCGGAAGGGACAAGGCCGTGCCCCAACGCCTGTGCGACCGCGTCGGAGTCGTGGCCCGCAAGAGCGTCCCGCACCGCGTCCTCGGCGTCCGGGACCAGCATGAGGAGCACGGCGTCGCGCACGCGGACGTCGGCGAGACCCGCCGCGAGCGCACCCCAGGCCGCGGGCCCGTCGGGCGCATCGTCGAGGGCCCGCCGCCATCGCGACGCGGACGCCTGGCGCCACGCGGACAGGTCCCGCGCCGCCCGCGCCTCCCACCGGCGTGCGGCGCGAGCGGCGAGGCGCCGTTGCGGCGCGGGCGCCCTCGACGAGCCTGGATCGCGGCGCAGCCGCACGTCGCCTACGGGCCCCCGCCCTCCCGCGGGCACGGGCCTGCCGCCCGGCGGGCAGCACCGCGCGTCCTCGCAGCCGGGGCTGAAGTAGCGGCCGCCCGCCACCACCCAACCCTCGACCGTCGCGACCGTCTCCTCGAGCGCGCGGATGGCGACGTCGATCGCGTCGAGCACGGTCTCCGTGTCCTCGGTGTACGCGAGCACCACCGCCCGGCGCGCGCCTTCACGCATCGCGTGGACCGCGAGCGCGTGCGCGACCTCATGGCCGTCCTCCCCCACCAGGTCACGTTCGTCGAGCCGCACGAGCGCCCCGAGCTCGCCGCGCTCGCGGATGAGCACGGCGACCACGGAGTCCTCGGGCTGGAAGCCGATGAGGGAGGGGACGAGCGAGGCGAGCTCGCCAGGACCGGTGATCGTCGTCATGGCACGAGCGTCGCCGCCATGGGACCCGATCCTGTCGGCGCCGCTCACGGCCGTGGACGGAGGACCGACCGGCGCGGCCTGGGGACATCGCGCTCTCCCCCACCCCTACCCTGATGCCATGCACGCGACACCCACGGACACCCGCGCCGTCATCGCCGAGCGCACAGCCGAGCTGCTCGCGTGGGCGGCACAGGCCATGGCGCCCGGCCTGGAGGCCGGGCACGAGCTCGCCGAGCAGCTGATGGTCTCCTCCGACGGCGGCAAGGTGTTCCGCGGCCGGCTGCTGCTCGCAACCTTCGAGGCTGCGGGCGGCGGCGACCGGCTCCCCGCGGAGCAGCTCGCGGGAGCGCTCGAGCTGTTCCAGACGGCGGCGCTGCTGCACGACGACGTGCTCGACGGCTCCGACACCCGGCGGGGCCGTCCGTCCGCGCATCGTGCCTTCGAGCAGCTCCACCGCGAGGCCAAGTGGCCGGGCGATTCAGCCGCCTATGGTCGGGCAGGTGCGATCCTCGCGGGAGACGTCGCGCTCGTCGCGGCCATGCGCGGCGCCTCGGTCGCGGCGCGCCGTGCCGGCGACACGGTCGCGGACCTGTTCGACGAGATGGCCGCGCTGGTCACGGCGGGCCAGCACCTGGACATGCGCGTCGCGGCCGCGCCGTGGGCCGACCTCGGCTCGCTCGAGCGCGACATCCGCGCCGTGATGCGCGCCAAGACCGCCTCCTACACCGCCGAGTTCCCCCTCGCGCTCGGTGCGGCCGCGGCGGGTGCGGACCCTGCGACGGTCGTGGCGCTGCGCGCGGCGGGGCTCCCGCTCGGCGTGGCGTTCCAGCTGCGCGACGACGTGCTCGGCCTCACCGGCAGCCCCGAGACCACCGGCAAGCCCGTCGGCGACGACCTCCGCGAGGGCAAGCGGACGCTCCTCGTGTGGCACGCGCTCGCGCACGGGGACCGCGCGGAGCGCGACGCCGTCCACGCGGTGCTGGGCAACCCTTCCGCGACCGCGGAGGCCACCGCCACGGCGATCGCGGCGATCGGGTCCTCGGGTGCGCTGGCAGCCGCCGAGCGCGAGATCTCGGCGCAGGCCGGCCTCGCCCGCGCGGCGCTGACGGAGACGCTCGATGCGCCCGCACCGGTGCTCGCGCTCGTCGACGCGGCGGTCGACCGCACCGCCTGAGCCCCAGGGCCCTCCCGAGCCCCGCGACGGCGCGCTACAGGAGCGACTGCGCGATGCGGCGCACGTGAGCGCGACGTCCCTCGCGCAGCGCGTCGAGGGGCGCCATGCCCAGCTCGGGCTCGTCGGCGAGGAGCCACTCCGCCGCCTCGGCGTCGTCCATCCCCGCGTCCCTCAGCAGCGTAAGGGTGCCGCGGAGCGTCGCGAGCACCTCGGGCCCGCGCTCGCCGTCGACGATCACCCCGGCGGGCACCTGGATCGTCTGCCGCTCACCGCGGCGGACCGCGAGCAGCTCGCCCTCGCGGAGCATCTCGCGCACCTTGCTCGGGGTGGTCCCCAGGCGGTCGGCGAAGTCGGGCACGGTAAGCCAGGCGGCGTCAGTCATGGCTCCAGGGTACTGACACCTGGCGCACGTCTTGCGGCCTGCGCGGTCCGGGGGTTACCGTCACTTTTGTCACATCTGTCACATCGGCACCATCACTCACACTGGAGGCACGCATGGCAGCGACGTCCCCCCTCGCGCAGACCCGCCCCGCCGCGACCACCGCCGCTCTTGCCACGGTGGTCGGCCTCGCGTCCGCCTCCCCCGCCTGGGCGGACGAGCAGCACCGCGTCCAACCCGGCGACACCGTCTCGGCGCTTGCCGACCGCTACGGCAGCACCATCCCCGCGATCGTGGCCGCGAACGACCTCGACGCGCGGGCGACCATCTACGTGGGCACGACCGTCACCGTGCCCGACGGCAAGCCCTCCGCGGCGCGCTCGAGCGTGACGAGCCTGTCCGCCACCTACACGGTCAAGGCCGGCGACACCCTCTCGGAGATCGCCCACCGCCACGGAACCACCGTCGCGACCCTCGCGCGCGACAACCGCCTCGCGAACTCCTCGCTCATCTTCCCCGGTCAGCGCCTCACCATCGGCGGCGGCGGCCAGGCTCGGCAGGCTCCGGAGCCCGCCGCGACCCCCGCGCGGGCGAGCACCGGCTACACGGTCAAGGCCGGCGACACCCTCTCGGAGATCGCCCACCGCCACGGCACCACCGTCGCGGCGCTCGCGAAGGCGAACACGCTCGCGAACGCCTCCCTCATCACGATCGGCCAGCGCCTCACCATCCCGGGGACCTCCTCGACGCCCGCGCGCTCCACCGCGACCAAGGCGCGCAGCACCCCGCAGGCGACGGCATCGTCCTACTACACCGTCAAGACGGGCGACACGCTCGCCGCGATCGCGCAGCGCCACGGGACCACCGTCGCGGTGCTCGCCCAGCAGAACTCCCTCGCGAACGCCTCCCTGATCCGCGTCGGCCAGCGGCTCGCGGTGCCCGGCGACGCCACCGAGCCGCTCGTGGGCTCGACCTTCGCGGGCCGCACCTATGCGAACGACGTGGTGCGGGCCGCGAACCAGAACAAGGCGGTGCTGCTGAGCCGCACCGTGCCGTCCCGGGAGAAGATGCAGGACATCGTGGTCGCCACCGCACGCGAGCACGGCGTCGACCCCGCGCTCGCGCAGGCGATCTCGTACCAGGAGTCGGGCTTCGACATGCGCGCCGTGTCCCCCGCGAACGCCGTGGGCGTCATGCAGGTGATCCCGACCTCGGGCGAGTGGGCCTCGGACATGGCCGGACGTCGCCTCGATCTCCTGGACCCGCGCGACAACGTGCTCGCGGGCGTGCTGATCCTGCGCGCGCTCGACCGCACCTTCACCAGCGTCGACGACGCGATCGCGGGCTACTACCAGGGCGCCGCGGCGGTCATCGACCACGGGTACCACCACGACACCGTCGGCTACGTCGCGAGCGTCAAGGCGCTCATGTCCCGCTTCCGCTGAACCGGCCGCGGTGCGTGCGCGAGCCGCGGGACGCGCCGCGCACGCACCGTCGGACCCGCCCGACGTCCCGCCTAGAATGGACCCCGTGTCCAGCACCCTCACCGATCCCCTGCTCGGCCGCGTGATCGACGGCCGGTACGAGGTGTGCGAGCGCATCGCCGCCGGGGGGATGGCGACCGTGTACCTCGCCTTCGACCGGAGGCTCGAGCGCGACATCGCGCTCAAGGTCATGCACCGCCACCTCGAGGTCGACCCGAACTCGCGCGAGTTCGTCGCGCGGTTCCGCCGCGAGGCCAAGGCGGCGGCAAGGCTCACCCACCCGGGCGTGGTGCGGGTGTACGACCAGGGGGTCGACGAGGACATCTCCTACCTCACCATGGAGTACGTCGACGGCGAGAACCTGCGCGAGGTCCTCGCGCACGAGGCCACCCTGCCTCTCGGCGTGGCCCTCACCACGGTCGAGCACGTGCTCGACGCCCTCGGCTCCGCCCACCGCCAGGGCCTGGTCCACCAGGACGTCAAGCCCGAGAACGTCCTCATCGACTCCGAGGGGCGCCCGCGCGTCGCCGACTTCGGCCTGGCACGCGCCGTCACCGAGGTGACGTCGAGCACCTCCGGCACCATCCTCGGCACGGTCGCCTACCTGGGGCCGGAGCTGATCTCGAACGGGGTCTCCGACGCGCGCACCGACGTGTACGCCGCCGGCGTGCTCCTGTACGAGCTCATCACGGGACGCCAGCCCCACACGGGCACCACCGCGATCCAGGTCGCGACCAAGCACGTCCACGACGACGTGCCCGCGCCCTCGAGCGTCGTCGCATGGCTGCCGACCGAGATCGACGACCTCGTGGCCGCGCTCACCGCACGCGACCCCGACCAGCGCCCGCAGGACGCCGGCGCGGCGCTGCAGCTCATGCGGCGCACGCATGGCCTGCTCGACGAGCCCACCCTCGACCGGCGCGCCGACCCGCCCTCGGGCGCGACGCCGGTGGTGAAGGACGACGACGCCACGGCGGTGCTCACCACCGCATCCCCCGGGAGCACCGTGGCCCTCCCCATCGGCCTCGGCCACCCGTTCCCCGCCGTCGGCACCGACCTCGCGGCGCTGCCCGACGACGACCCGGAGGCGCGCGATCCCAAGCGCACCGAACGGCGCGCCGGCTGGTGGATCGCGGCCGTCGTCGTCGCGCTCCTGGTCCTCGGCGGCGGCGGGCTGTGGTGGTACAACTCGATCGGCCCGGGCGCGTACACCACGGTCCCGTCGGTGGTGAGCGAGACCGAGGACGATGCCACCGCGATCATCCGCGGCGCCGGCCTCACCCCGTCGGTCGAGCATACGTTCGACGACGACGTCCCCGAGGGCATCGTGATCTCCGCGACGCCGGCAGCCCAGGAACGCGTGCTCAACAACGCGGTGGTCACCATCACGGTCTCCGACGGACCCCGCATGACGACCGTCCCCAAGCTCGTGGGCGAGCAGCAGGACGATGCCGAGGCGCGCCTCGAGGAGCTGGGCCTGCCGCTCGGGGAGGTCGCGGGCAAGAGCTCCGACACGGTCCCGGTCGGCGAGGTCATGTCCATCTCCCCCGCCGCGGGCGAGTCGGTGCGGCACGACACCCCGGTGGACCTCGTCGTCTCGGACGGCCCTGCGCCCATCGAGTTCCCGGACGTCGCCGACATGACCGAGGCGGACGCGGTCGCGCTGCTCGAGGACGAGTACGCCCTGGACGTCACGGTCGACCACGAGCGCACCGACGAGGCCGACAAGGGCATCGTCTTCGCCCAGTCCCCCGCGGCGGACGAGACCGGGCACCGCCTCGACTCCATCACCATCACGGTGTCGGACGGCCCTCCCCTCGTGACCGTCGACGACTACGTCGGCATGGATGTCGACGCGGCGGAGAGCGCCGCACGCGCGGCCGGGCTCGACGTCCAGCTGTACGCCTTCTGGCCGTGGAGCTCGAAGGGGTCGATCGTCGACCAGTCGCTCATCCCCGGCAACCAGGTCGAACGCGGCACCACCATCACGTTCAAGTACAACTGACGCGGCGCATCGTCCGACGACAGAGGCCCCGCCCGGGATCACCGGGACGGGGCCTCTGTCGTCGTGCCGCTGGTCGATGCGCGGGTTACGCGAGCTCCTCGACCTCATGCGGCCGGAGCGCGTTGTGGCGGGCCAGCAGGTCCGACACGAGGAACGCGAGCTCCAGCGACTGCTGGTGGTTGAGACGCGGGTCCACCTTGGTCTCGTAGCGACGGGCCAGCCCCTCGTCGTCGATCTTCTCGGTGCCGCCCATGACCTCGGTGACGTCGTCGCCCGTGAGCTCCACGTGCAGGCCGCCCGGGACGGTGCCCAGCGCCTCGTGCACCTCGAAGAAGCCCGTGACCTCGTCGAGGATCGTGTCGAACTTCCGGGTCTTGTAGCCCGAGTCCGACGTGAACGTGTTGCCGTGCATGGGGTCGGTGAGCCACGTCACCGTCACGCCCGAGTCGCGCACGCCCTCGACGATGCCGGGGAGCGCTTCGCGCACCTTGTCCGCACCCATGCGGGCGACGAACGTGAGGCGGCCCGGGATGTTCTCCGGGTTGAGGCGCTCCGCGAGCTCTACGGCATCGGCCGACGTGGCCGTGGGGCCCAGCTTCACCGCAAGGGGGTTGTGCACCTTCGACAGGAACTCGACGTGCGCGCCGTCGAGCTGACGCGTGCGCTCCCCGATCCACAGGAAGTGGGCGGAGCAGTCGTACGCGAGACCCGAGCGCGAGTCGATGCGCGTGAGCGCCCGCTCGTAGTCGAGCAGCAGCGCCTCGTGGCTCGAGAACAGCTCGACCGTCTTGAGCGCCTCGAAGTCGCCACCCGCCGCGCCCATGAAGCGCACCGCACGGTCGATCTCCTGGGAGAGCTGCTCGTACTTGGCGTAGGCCGGGTTCGCCGCGAAGCCCTTGTTCCACTGGTGGACGCGGCGCAGGTCCGCGAAGCCGCCCTGGGTGAAGGCGCGGATCAGGTTCAGCGTCGACGCGGACACGTGGTACGCGTCGACCAGCCGATCCGGGTTCGGGATCCGCTCCTCCTCGGTGAACCCCGAGGAGTTGACGATGTCGCCGCGGTACACGGGCAGCGTCACGCCGTCACGGGTCTCCGTGTCGGACGAGCGCGGCTTCGCGTACTGGCCCGCCATGCGACCGATCTTCACCACGGGCGTGGAGGCGCCGTACGTGAGGATCACGGCCATCTGGAGGATGGTCTTGATCTTGTTGCGGATGCGGTCGGCCGTGGCCTCCGCGAAGATCTCGGCACAGTCGCCGCCCTGGAGGACAAAGGCCTCGCCGCGGGACGCGGCGGCCAGCTGCGCGCGCAGCCGGTCCGCCTCGCCCGCGAACACCAGAGGGGGGACCTGCGTGAGACGGTCGGTCGCGCGTCGCAGCGCAGCGGCATCGGGCCACTGCGGCTGCTGCCTCGCCTCCTTGGAGAGGTACGAGTCGACGCCCGCCGCCGCCAGGGCAGCCTCTGTCATCTGATTACGCCTGCCCGATCGCCTCGAGGGTCTCGACGTACCACGGGGTCGTGGTGTCGAACGGCTTGTGGCCCGCGATGCGCGGGAACGGGATCGCCTTGAGGCGGTCGCCGTCCTCCTCGTCGTGGCCGATCACGCCGGGCTCGCCGCGCAGGGCGCACTCGACCGCGTAGTCCGTCATCGACTTGATGAGACGCAGGTCCTCGGCGTTCGCCGCAGCGGCACGCGAGAAGTAGCCCGACTTCTGGACCATGACCTTCTCGGCGCCCAGCTTCTCCGCGAACTGCTTGGCGAACCACTGGCCGGGGTTGATCTCGTCGAGGCGCACGTGGCCGAACGGGTCACGCTTGACCTCCTGGCCCGAGGCCTCCATCTCCGCGATGATCTCGGGCACGCCGGCGCCCTCCGACAGGAAGATGTTGACGTTGCCGACCTCGTCCATGACGGTGCGCAGGCGCGCGGCCTCGGCGTCGATGTCGAGGCTCTGCTCGGGCACGTACACGGCGTGGATGTCCCAGCGCTCCTTGGTGAGGCCGATGCCCGGGAGGAACGTGCGCGTCTCGAGGTCCTCGCGGTACTTCATCGCGGCGGCGGCGGTGAGCCAGCCGCACGCACGGCCCATGACCTCGTGGATGATCAGCATGCGCGGGCCCGAACGGTGCTCGCCGATGATGTTGCGGCCGAACTTCGCGGCCTCCTCGGCGGCGGTCCACGCGCCCAACGACTGGCGGATGGGCACCACGTCGTTGTCGATGGTCTTGGGCAGGCCCACCACGGTGAGGCCGTAGTCGTTCTCCGCGAGGTACGCGGCAAGGTCCGCGGCGGTCGTGTTGGTGTCGTCGCCACCGATGGTGTGGAGGACGTCGACGCCATCGGCCTTGAGCTGCTCCGCGGCGACCGCGAGCGGGTCCTCGCCGTCCTTGACCAGGCCGCGCTTGACGCAGTCCGCGACGTTGGTGAGCTTCACGCGCGAGTTGCCGATGGGCGAGCCGCCGAACTCGTGGAGCAGGCCCGCGTGCTTGCGGACCTCGTCGTCGATCACGATCTTCTTGCCGAGCAGCAGGCCCCAGTAGCCGTGCTCATAGGCGATGATCTCCACCTCGGGGGCGATCTCGGTGTAGCGCTCGATCAGGCCTCCCACCGCGGAGGAGAGGCAGGGGGCGAACCCACCGGCGGTCAGGAGTGCAACGCGGCGAACCGACATGACGGACCTTTCGTTGTGTGTCTTGCGGATTTCGTGGTCATTCTAGGCGCGCGACAAGGCGCCGGGAGCCGGGACGGGAGACCTACTCCCCCGCCTCCGAGGACTGCTGCTCCTTCGCGAGCTCGCGCTTGACGATCGCGGCGTCGCGCTCGACGTACTCCTGGCCGGAGAGCTCCGCGATGGCCGCCATGATCCGATCGGTCGCCTCGCGCAGCGCGGCGCGGTCCTCCTGACGGCCGTCGAACTCCGACAGGTCGATAGGAGCACCGATGCGCACGCCGATCGGATGGCGCTTGGGCACCTTCTGGCCGATGGGCTGCGCGATGTGCGTGTCGATCATCGCGACCGGGATCACGGGAGCGCCGGACTCGATCGCGAGGCGTGCGACGCCCGTCTTGCCCCGGTAGAGCCGGCCGTCGGGGCTGCGCGTGCCCTCGGGGTAGATGCCGAGCAGCTCGCCGCCCTGCACCACCTGGAGGCCGGTGCGCAGCGCCGCCTCGGACGCCCGCCCACCGCCGCGGTGGACGGGGATGGTGCCCACGCCCTCCATGAAGGCCTTGGTCGCATAGCCCTTCACGCCCTTGCCGGTGAAGTACTCCTCCTTGCCCAGGAACACCACCTTGCGGCTGATGACCACGGGCAGGAACACCGAGTCCGAGAAGGACAGGTGGTTGGAGGCGAGGATCGCGCCCCCGGTCTCGGGGATGTGCTCCTGCCCCTCGACCCAGGGCTTGTACACGCCCTTGAGCGCGGGGCCCAGCAGCACGTGCTTGAAGAGGCGGTAGTAGGTGTCGCTCATGATGTCCGGGGAGGTTCCTAGCGGTTGGCGGAGGCGATGCGGGCGAGGTCGGCCGCGCCGACGATGCCGGCATCGTTGCCCATCTCTGCGGCGACGATGGGGACGATGGGGCGGTGGCCGCGCGCGGGCAGGTTCGCCTCGAACGCCTTGCGGGCCGGGTGCAGCAGCAGGTCGCCGGCGGCGACCACGCCACCGCCGATCACGAACAGCTCGGGGTCGAGCGCGGCGGCGAGGGACGCGGAGCCCTCGCCGATCCAGCGGCCGAGCTCGGCGAGGAGCTCGAGCCCCAGCTCGTCGCCGTCCATGGCGATCTGGGTCACCTGCGGGCCGGTGATCGCAGCCGCATCGCCGTCCGCGAGCTCGAGCAGGCCGGCGGCGCGCACCGGGCGGTCCATCGCGGCGCGGCGCGCCTCGCGGGTCAGCGCGGAGCCGGAGGCGTACTGCTCCCAGCAGCCGTGGAGGCCGCAGCCGCACGGATGACCGTTCGGGACCACGCGCAGGTGACCGAGCTCCGCCGCGAAGCCGTACGCGCCACGCACCAGCTTGCCGTCGACCACCAGCGCGGCACCCAGGCCCGTGCCGATGGTGAGCAGCACCATGTGCTTCGCGTCCCGTGCCGCACCGAAGGCGAACTCGGCCCATCCGGCCGCGTTCGCATCGTTCTCGACGACCACGGCGACATCGTCACGGCCGATGAGCGCGCCCACGTTCGCGGCGAGGGGGTAGTCGCGCCACGCGATGTTCGGCGCGAACAGCACGTTCTCCTGGTCCGAGGAGACGAATCCTGCCGCGGCGAGGCCCACCGCGTGGAACTCGTGGTCGACCGCGAGCTCGGCCACCGCATCGGCGATGGCCGCGTCGATCCCGGCCGGATCCTGCGGCTTGGTCTTGCGCTTGGTCTTGGCAATGATGGCGCCGTCCTCGTCGACCACACCGACCGCGATCTTGGTGCCGCCGATGTCTACGCCGATTGCATGCATTCTCTATGGCCTTCCGCTACCTCGCTGGGACTCAGTCAAGGCTATCGTCTGACGCGTCCCCCCTACTGCCATGGGAGTCCTAAAGCATGAGCCAGCCCGCGCACACCGACGACGCCGAGAACATCGTCGCCCTCATCTCGCAGGCGTGGCGCACCCACGCCGACAGGGTGGTGATGCGTCACACCGATGCCGACGACGAGTGGATCGACGTCACGGGCGCGCAGGCGCAGGCCTGGGTCACCGAGGTGGCGAAGGGGCTCATCGCGCGCGGGATCCAGCCGGGCCAGAGCGTCGGGATCATGGCCCGTACCCGCATCGAGTGGTCCATCCTCGACGTCGCCATCTGGACGGTGGGGGCCCTCCCCGTCCCCATCTACGACACATCGTCGGCCTCCCAGATCGACTGGATCACGTCCGACGCCGACATCGCGGTGCTGTTCGTCGAGACAGAGGCGCACGCGGCGCTCGCGCACCAGGTCGCGAGCGACCCCGAGAGCCCGCTGCGCGACATCCTTGTGATCGACCATGGCTGCGTCGAGGACCTGCGGGCCGGTGGCGCCGGGATCCCGGACACGCTCGTCGCGGAGCGGGCCGCCCTCGCGACGCTCGACACCCCCGCGACCATCGTCTACACGTCGGGCACCACCGGCCGCCCCAAGGGCGCTGTGCTGACCCACCGGAACTTCGTGGTCCACACGCGCGGCATCCAGCAGGCGCTCCCCGATGTCCTCCTGCGCGAGGAGTCGAGCTCCGTCCTGTTCCTCACGCTCGCCCACTCGCTCGCGCGGCTGGTCGAGGTGGTGCTGCTCGCGTGCGGCACCACCATCGGCTTCTGCCCCGACTCGCGCAAGCTCGTGCCCTACATCGCGACGTTCCAGCCCACGCTGCTGCTCGCGGTGCCGCGCGTGTTCGAGAAGGTCTACAACGCGGCCGAGCAGAAGGCCGCGGCCGGCGGCAAGGTGCGGATCTTCCGGTGGGCCGCGAAGCAGTCGATCGACTACTCGCGCGCGCTCGACACGGACCCGGGCCCGTCGCTCGCCCTCAAGGCGCGCCACGCGGTGGCGGACCGCCTGGTGCTCGCGAAGATCCGCGAGGTGCTGGGCGGCAAGGCCGTCCACGCGATCTCGGGCTCGGCACCGCTCGGCGAGCGCCTGGGCCACTTCTACAACGGGCTCGGGCTCCAGGTCATGGAGGGCTACGGTCTCACCGAGGTGACCGCGGCGGCCCACGTGAACCGCACCACCCGGTCGAAGATCGGCACCGTCGGACCCGCCCTGCCCGGCTTCGAGACCGTCATCGCCGAGGACGGCGAGGTGCTCATGCGCGGCGACATGCTGTTCCAGGGCTACCACCGGAACCCCGAGGCGACGGCCGAGGCGATGCGCGACGGGTGGTTCCACACGGGCGACATCGGGCAGCTCGACGCCGAGGGCTTCCTCACCATCACGGGCCGCAAGAAGGAGATCATCGTGACCGCCGCGGGCAAGAACGTCGCGCCCGCCGTGCTCGAGGACCGCGTGCGCGGGTACGCGCTCGTCAGCCAGTGCGTGGTGGTGGGCGAGGCGAAGCCGTTCATCGCGGCGCTCCTCACGCTCGACGAGGAGGCCCTTCCGGGCTGGCTCACCAGCCACGGGCTGCCCCCGATGCCCGCCGCCGAGGCAGCGCAGCACCCCGTGGTGCGGGAGCACCTCGACAACGCCGTCACCAGGGCGAACGGCGCCGTCTCGCGCGCCGAGTCGATCCGCCGCTGGGAGATCCTGCCCACCGACTTCACCGTCGAGGCCGGGCACCTGACGCCGTCGCTCAAGGTCAAGCGTGCTCAGGTGCTGCGCGACTTCGCGGCCGACGTCGAGGCGCTGTACGCGACGTCCGCGCGCTGACGGGCGCCGGCGGGGGCACGAGGTGCCGTATGCCCCCAGGGGTAGTGGCACCACAAGTCGGGGCTGTCATGGGCGGGGTCCTCCGGTGAGCCTGGAGGCACCACCGACCCGGAGGATCACATGCCCTACGTCATCTCCACCACGTCAGCACCCGACACCGCCGTCGCATCCGTCACGCGTGAGCTGCCGGTAGCCCGCTCGCGCCGCGTGCCTGCGCCGATCGGCGCGCGCTTCCGCCGCGGAGGCGAACCCACCACGCACGTGAGGCTCTACCGGCGAGCGCTCCGGCCCCGGCACCCCATCGGCGCACGGTTCCCGCGACGCGACGCGGCTGCGCGCGCCGAGCTCGAGCTCGTGCTGGTGCCGATCGCCTCGCCCAGGCCCCGACCCGTGGGGGCGCGCTTCGCGCGCTGACACCCGCACGCCGACACCGCGCGGACGCCCGTCCGACCCCACGATGCCCGCCTTCCATACGGAACGCGGGCATCGTCGCGTGCGACGGCATGGCGTGCCCTATGCCCCCCGCGCTGGTGGCACCACAACTCGGGTCTGGCAGGACATTCCGGACAGCGCGAGCATGATCCGGAATCCAGACCGGAGGTTCTCACCATGTCCCTGTCCACCGATGCGCCGTCGCTCGCCGCCCCCGAGCGCACCACCGTCTCCAATCCCCGTCGCACCACCCTGTCGAGCCGCCTCGTCGGCACCGCGCTCGAGGCCGCGCTCGACGAGCTCGCCGGGCGTCTCGACGGCGGCATCGTCCGCCGCTCCGATCCCGATTGGGACGCGGCGCGCGCCGCGTGGCAGCTCGGCGCCGACCAGCGCCCCGTCGCGGTGGTGCTCGCCGCGAGCGAGGCCGACGTCGCTCGCTCGCTGCGGCTCGCGACCCGCATGGGGGTGCGCGTGGCACCGCAGTCGTCGGGCCACGGCGCGGTCGCGCTCGGCCCGCTCGACGGCGCCATCCTGCTGCGCACGAGCGCGCTCTCGCGGGTCGCCGTCGATCCCGTCGCCCGTACCGCGACCGTCGGCGCGGGCGCCACCTGGGGGGACGTGTCCGACGCCGCCTCCCCGTACGGCCTTGCCGGGCTCGCCGGCTCGTCGCGCACCGTCGGCGTGGTCGGCTACTGCCTCGGCGGCGGCCTCGGCTGGCTGGGGCGCCTGCATGGCCTGGGCGCGGGGTCGATCCTGGCGGCGCGCGTCGCCCTTCCCGGCGGCGCCGTGGTGATCGCCTCGCCGTCGGAGCACGCCGACCTCTGGTGGGCGCTTCGCGGAGGCGGCGGCGCCGGGGTGGTCACGGAGCTGACGCTGCGCCTGGTCGAGGTCCCCGAGCTGGTCGCCGGCAGCCTCTGGTGGCCGCGCGAGCGTGCCGCGGAGGTGCTCAAGGCCTGGGCCCGCCTCATCCCCGTCCTTCCCCGCGAGATCACCACGGTCGCGCGCGTGCTGACCTTCCCCGACATCGATCCCCTCCCGCCGCACCTGCGTGGCGCGCGGATGGTGCTCGTCCAGGCCGCGGTGGCAGGCCCGGTCGCGCTCGCCGACCGGCTGCTTGCGCCGCTGCGCGCGCTCGAGCCCGTGATGGACGACGTCGCCCCGGTCTCCCCTGACGCGCTCGGCCACCTGGCCATGGACCCCCCGGACCCCTCGGAGGGCGCCGCGGAAGGCGTCGTGCTCGCCTCGTTCGGCGAGGCAGCGGTCGACGCGTGGCTCGAGGCGCTCGAGGCCCCGGCCTGCGCGGGCGTCGTCGCGGCGGACCTACGCCAGCTGGGCGGGGCGCTGTCGCCCGAGTCCGGGCACGATGCCGCCCTCACCGGGCTCGCGGGCGCCGTCGCGGCGGTCGCCGTCGCACCCGCGACCCCCGTGGCGGACCTCGCCGCGGCTACCCGCGCCGTCGAGACCGCGCTCGCCGCTCTCGAGCCCTGGGCGAGCGCTCACCAGTACGCCAACTTCGTGGAGCACCCCGTCGAGGAGGGCGTCCTGGTCGGCGCCGCGCACGACAGGCTCGACACGATCCGCCTGTCCTACGATCCGGATGGCACGATGCTGCGCCGCCACGGCGCGGCGCACTGACGGCACGCGCAGCGTCGGTCGACGCGCCGCGCCGAGCACCACGGCTCGCGCGGCGCGTCTGTGCGCGACGTCGGCGCACAGGACGGTCAGGAGGCTCGCGGGGGCCTCACGAGGCGCAGCGGCGGCACGAGACCGCCTGCGGCGAGCGCGTCGAGCGCATGCGCCTGCTCCTCATCGAGCTCGACCGTCGAGCGGTCCGATGGCCGCACCTCGATGGTGAGGAAGGAGACGACGCAGTCGCCGCAGCTCCTGCCCCTCATCTCGCATGAGTCGCAGTCGATCAGCATGGCCATGCCCTTCCCTTCCTCCGGTGCTGCGCCGGTGCGCGCCGCGTCCTCTCGGCACGCCGTGCATGGGGCACGGATCACGGTCGATCACCATGCGTCCCACGCTAGGGAGGGGGTCCGACATCGCAACGTCATGGCTGGTGCGACGGCCCGTGGACGGCGCTGTCGGTGGGTGGCCGTACCGTCGTCGTGTGACCTCCCCCGCCGAGACCGTCGAGCAGCTGCTCCATCAGCAGCGCTCGCTCGAGGACGTCGGCGAGCCTCTGCATCGCACCACGTTCGTGGTGGTCGACCTCGAGACCACCGGCACCTCGCCCGACAAGGCCGGCATCACGGAGATCGGCGCGGTCAAGACGCGCGGGGGCGAGGTGGTCGGCGAGTTCCAGACGCTCGTGGACCCGGGCTCCCCCATCCCGCCGTTCATCGTCGCGCTCACCGGCATCACCGACGCGATGGTCGTCGCCGCGCCCCGCATCGAGCAGGTCCTGCCCTCCTTCCTCGAGTTCCTGGGTGATGCGGTCCTGGTCGCCCACAACGCGCCCTTCGACACGGGCTTCCTGCGTGCCGCGTGCCGCGCCCACGGCTACCGGTGGCCGGGCAACCAGGTGGTGGACACCGTCACGCTCGCACGGCGCGCCACCACCAAGGAGGAGGCGCCCAACAAGAAGCTGTCGACCCTCGCGCGGGTCTTCGGCACCGTGGTCGAGCCGAACCACCGCGCCCTCGAGGACGCGCGCGCGACGTCGGAGATCCTGCATCGGATGCTGGAGCGCGTCGCGGCGTTCGGCATCACGCACCGCGAGGACCTGGAGTCGCTGCGGAACCCCATGCCCGAGCGCATCCGCAAGAAGGCCACCATGGCCGACCGCGTGCCCGCGAAGCCCGGCGTCTACGTCTTCCGCGGCCCCCGCGGCGAGCGTCTGTACGTGGGCACGTCGAAGAACCTCCGCTCGCGCGTGAAGTCCTACTTCACCACCGGCGAGCAGCGTCGGTCGGTACGGGACATGCTCGAGCTCGCCGTCGATGTCGACACGCTGGTGTGCGCCACGGAGCTCGAGGCCAACGTGCGCGAGGTACGCCTGATCTCCGAGCACCGCCCGCGCTACAACCGCCGTTCCGCCCGGCCGGAACGCACGCCCTGGGTCCGCATCACCGAGGAGCGCTATCCGCGGCTCGCGGTGTCGCGCGCCGTCGCCGGACCCGAGGGCTCGCTGGGACCGATGCGTTCGGGCGCGGACGCGAGGCTCGCGATCGAGGCGGTCCAATCGGCGCTCGGGGTGCGCACGTGCACCACCCGCCTGCCCATCACCCCGCGCGCGAACGCCCGCGCATGCCTGCTCAAGGACCTGGGCGCATGCGCCGCACCGTGCGTGCGCGGCGAAGGGTCGGGCTACGACGAGACCACGGCCGCGATGCGCGACGCTCTCGGCACCGATCCATCACCCGTCGTGAGCGCCCTCGAGCAGCAGATCGCCGAACGCGCCGAGTCGCTCGACTACGAGCGTGCCGCCGAGCTCCGGGACGGGGTGAGCGCCGTGGTCGACGGCGCGATGCGGGCGCAGCGGCTCGCCGCGCTCGCGCGGTGCTCGATCGTCGCGGTGCGACCGGTGGACGGTTCATGGGACGTCGCGGCCTTCCGCCGCGGCGCGCTCGCAGGCACGGAACGCGTGACAGAGGGCGTGTGGGACGCGGCCGATCGCCTTCGCACGCTCACCGACGACCTCGACGTCGCCCAGGAGGTCCTGGTCGAGGAGCGCGAGCTGGTCGCCCGATGGATCGAGGCGCCGGGCACGCGGCTGCTCTACGTCGACGGCGAGTGGTCCAACCCCGTCAACGGCGCCGGGCGCCATGCCCGCTGGGTCGAGGCCCGCCGCGCGGACCGCGACGCCCGCCCGCTCGCCAAGCGTGCGGAGGGGTGAGGCGGGCTCCTATGCGGCGGCGGCCGCTGGTGCGAGGGTCGCCCCCGCCGTCACGGTGGCGCCGCGCCTGCGGTAGACGCTCATGGCCACGACCACCCACACGCCGGTGATGGCCCACCCCGCCCAGATGTCGATCACCCAGTGGTTCGCGGTCAGGATCACCACCGCGCCTGTGATGAGCGCGTAGGACACGGCCACGACGCGCAGCCAGACGCGGCGCGTCATGATGCACACGGCCAGCGCGACCCACAGCGACCACCCCGCATGCAACGACGGGAAGGCCGCAAGCTCGTTCGTGGTGCTCGAGAGCCCGTCGGCACCCTGCGGGCCCCGATCCCAGAAGCCCATCCGCCCGGTCTCCTCGAGCACATCGACGAAGCCGCGCATGAGCCGCGGCGGAGCGGTAGGAAGCGCGATGAACATCACCAGCGCCGTGAGCGTGGTGCCGGCAAGCGCCACGAACAGCGGCCGGTAGAGCGGACGATGCCGCGTCCACAGCACCACGAGGACCCCGATGGTCGCGACGAAGTGCCACGTGGCGTACCAGAGCGCGGTGGCGAAGGCGACACCGGGGGTGCCGGCCGCCCAGCGGTTCCACGACTGCTCGATGTCGATGCCGAGCCAGTGCTCGAAGCGATGGATGTCGGTCGCCGTGGCGGTGGCGACCCCGAAGTCGCCCTGCGCCGCGAGGCGCGCGAGCGAGTAGATCCCGTAGAGCAGGAGCACGAACACGATCTCCCGCGCCGCGCCGGAACCCAGCCACGACCTCCACGAGGGCCGCGGACTCACCATGTCGGGCGAAGCGGGGTCCTCGCGTACAGAATCGATCACCGCCGCAGTCTAAGGGCAGGTGACGTCCAGGCAAACGTCCGGTGTCGAGCAGGCCACGAACGGTCGAGGCGGCTACGCCTGCGTCGCGGCCACCCAGCGGTCCAGCACATCGGCCGCCGCGCCGGAGTCCACGGCTCGTGCCGCGTGCTCCAGGCCCGCCTCGAAACGCTCGACGAGCGTGCCGCTCGACGTGCCCGAAAGCGTGGCATCCGCGACAAGGCCCGCCGCAGCGTTGAGCAGCACCGTGTCGCGGACGGCGCCGGGCTCGCCCGCGAGCACACGACGCACCACGGCCGCGTTCTCCTCCGCCTCGCCACCGCGGAGGTCGTCGATGGTGATACGCGCCAGGCCCAGATCCCCGACCGGGTCGAGGCGGAGCTCGGTGACGCCCCCGCCACGGACCTCCCAGACGGTGGCGGCACCGGTGGGTGCGAGCTCGTCGAGGCCGTCGTCGCCGTGGAAGACCAGCGCCTCCCGCCCCTGCTGCGCGATGACACCCGCCAGGACGGGCGAGACGCGCAGGGACGACGACCCGATGGCGGTCGCCTGAGGCTGCGCGGGGTTGGTGAGCGGGCCCAGGATGTTGAAGGTGGTGGGGACGCCCAGCTCCTTGCGGATGGGCATCGCGAACCGCATCGACGGGTGGAACACCTGCGCGAAGCAGAAGGTGATGCCCACCTCCGTCGCGAGCTCCTTGACCCGGTCGACCGGAAGGTCGAGCCGCACGCCGAGCGCGCCCAGCACATCAGCCGAGCCCGACTTCGAGGTGGCCGCCCGGTTGCCGTGCTTGACCACCGTCGGGCCGGCTCCGGCGATGACGATCGACGCCATCGTCGAGATGTTCACGGTGTGCGCACCGTCGCCGCCCGTGCCGACGATGTCGACGGTGCGGCCGGGCACCTCGAACCGCACGGCGTGGGCGAGCATCGCCTGGGCGAGGCCGGCGACCTCGGCAGGCGTCTCGCGCTTGACGCGCAGGGCCGCGAGGAACGCACCCATCGCCACGGGCGACGCGGAATCGGTGAGGACGGAGTCCATCACCGCCGCGGTCTCCTCCGCGGTGAGGTCCTCATGCTCGACGAGGCGCGCGAGCAGGTCCTGGAGCGTCGCCATCGTCGCGCGCCTCAGGCGCTCGCGGGCGCGAAGAAGGCGTCGACCGCGTCGCGCAGGACGAACGGGTCGAGCGGGTGGGACACGGCCGCATCCGCCTCGGACCACGTCGCGAGCCAGGCGTCGCCGGGACGTCCCACGAGCAGGAGGATGGGAGGGCACGTGTAGAGCTCGTTCTTCATCTGGCGGGCGACGGCCATGCCGCCGACCTTCGCGGCCTCGCCGTCGAGGATCACCAGGTCGAACGAGCCCTCGTCCAGCTGCTGCGTCACCGCGGCGTGGGTCGCGGTCTCGGTCCACTCGATCGGCTGTCCGTGGGTGGTCGGGCCCACCGCGAAGCGCACCTTCTCCCGCACGTTGCGATCGTCGCTGTACAGAAGGATGCGTGCCTTGCGGACGGAGACGTCCCCGGACTCGTGCTTGACCACGTCGCTCATGGCGCCCATTCTGGCACGGCCCGCCCCTGCTCCCGGCCCATCCGGCGCCCCGGCACGGGCATACCGGGACGGCCACGGGAACACCGCGGCACGCCTGCACGTTGGTTGGTGAGTCCCGGCTGCTCCGTACGCTTTAATGGGACCTATGTCCCACGCCACGACTGCGCCGTCGCCCATCCACGCGACCAGGCCCAATCAGGTAGCCGTCGGCACCATCGTGTGGCTGAGCTCCGAGCTGATGTTCTTCGCGGGCCTCTTCGCGATGTACTTCACCCTCCGGGCTCAGGTACCCGAGGTCTGGGCCGACAAGACCGAGCTGCTGAACATCCCCTTCGCCGCACTCAACACCTCGGTGCTGGTGCTCTCCTCCTTCACGGCCCAGGCGGGCGTGTGGGCGGCCGAGCGCTACCAGCGCCGCCGCACCGGCAAGCTCTACCAGCTCAAGGGCTGGGGCATGCATGAGTGGTTCGTGCTGACCTACATCATGGGCTCGGTGTTCATCGCCGGCCAGGTGTACGAGTACGCGATGCTGATCTCCGAGGGCCTCACCATCTCGTCGAGCCCGTACGGCTCCGTCTTCTACCTCACCACCGGCTTCCACGGCCTCCACGTGCTCGGCGGTCTCATCGCCATGCTGTTCGTGCTGGCGCGCTCGTTCGCAGCGAAGAAGTTCGGGACGCATGAGGCGACCACGGCCATCGTGGTCTCGTACTACTGGCACTTCGTCGACGTGGTGTGGATCGCGCTTTTCGCCGTGATCTACATCCTGCAGTAAGGGGCCCACCGTGAACGCACTCGCACGTCACCGCTACCACCGCGCGGCCCCGGTCGTCCTCGTCCTGCTGCTGCTCGCGCTCATCACGGGCGTCGCAGCGGCCGTCTCCACCGCATCGTCCGCCGATGCCGCCACCGCGACGACCGCTGAGGACGCCGCCGAGGGCCAGAAGCTCTTCGCCGCCAACTGCGCCTCGTGCCACGGCCTCGACGCCACCGGCACCGACGGCGTCGCGCCGTCGCTCGTGGGCGTGGGCGCCGCGGCCGTCGACTTCCAGGTCGGCACCGGCCGCATGCCCATGCAGTCCTCGGGCCCGCAGGCCATCGCCAAGCGCACGCAGTTCTCCGAGGAGGAGATCTCGCAGCTCGCCGCCTACGTCGCCTCGCTGGGCGCCGGTCCCGCCATCCCCACCGCCGAGCAGGTCGACCCCGAGCTGGGCGACGCGGCCAAGGGCATGGAGCTCTTCCGCACCAACTGCGCGATGTGCCACGGCTCGGTCGGCGGCGGCGGTGCCCTCACGCAGGGCAAGTACGCGCCGAACCTCTGGGAGACCACTCCCACCCACATCTACGAGGCGATGCTCACCGGCCCGCAGTCCATGCCGGTGTTCAACGACGCCAACATCACGCCCGAGGGCAAGCGCGACATCATCGCCTACCTCAAGGCGCAGGACGAGGGTTCCCCCGGCGGTCTCCGCCTGGGCACCATCGGCCCCGTCGCCGAGGGCATGTGGGGGTGGCTCGTCGCCCTCGGACTCATCATCGCCAGCACCGTGTGGATCGGAGCACGTTCTTCATGAGCACCACTGAGAACCCGACCTCGCACGAGTCGGAGCACACCACCCCGGAGTCCTTCGAGGACCCGGGCCTCCCCTACCACCGTCCGCGCCGCGCGGACGTCGACCCGAAGGCGGAGAAGAAGGCCGAGCGCCAGGTCGCCGCGCTGTTCGGGGTGTCCATCGTGGGCACCATCGTCGCCGTCGGCGCCTACATGGCCCTCGACATGACGGACGAGATCGACTCGATCCGGTTCGTCAACATGATGATCGGCCTGGGCATCTTCCTCGCGATGATCGGCATCGGCTTCGGTGCGATCCACTGGGCCAAGACGCTCATGCGGGACCACGAGATGGTCGAGGAGCGCCACGAGCTCCGCTCCTCCGAGGAGGCGCGCGCCGGGGCCATCCAGAACCTCAAGGACGGCGCGGAGGACTCCGGCATCGGCGTCAAGCGTCGCCCGGTCCTGGTCGGCACGGGCCTGTCCGCGCTGCTGCTCGCCCCGCTCGCGGTCCTGTGGCCGCAGATCGGCAACATGGGCGCCGACTGGAACACGTCGAACTTCGGCCACACGATGTGGCGCAAGGGCATGCGTCTGACGCGTGACCCCGACGGCACGCCCATCAAGGCGTCCGACGTCACCATCGGCTCGGCGTTCCACGTGATCCCCGAGGGGCTCAACGAGCTCGAGCACCACAAGATCGAGGAGAAGGCCAAGGCCGTCGTCCTCCTTCTCCGCCTGGACCCGCGCGACCTCAAGATCCCTGAGGGCCGCGAGGACTGGTCGTTCGACGGCATCGTCGCGTACTCCAAGATCTGCACGCACGTCGGCTGCCCCGTCGCGCTGTACGAGCAGCAGACGCACCACCTGCTCTGCCCCTGCCACCAGTCGACGTTCGACGTCTCGGACGGCGCCAAGGTGGTCTTCGGGCCGGCCAAGCGCCCGCTCCCGCAGCTCCCGATCGCGATCGACGACGAGGGCTACATCGTCGCGCAGAGCGACTTCCACGAGCCGATCGGCCCGTCCTACTGGACGCGCCTCAAGGACACGTCCGACGGCATGCACGCCGACGACTCCGAGGGGAGCAGCCACTGATGGGCGCTCGCGTCAACACCGCCGCCGCCGGCACCGCGAACTGGGTCGACGAGCGCACCTCCATCGGAGGCTTCGTCAAGTTCTTCGCGCGCAAGCTGTTCCCCGACCACTGGTCGTTCATGCTGGGCGAGATCGCGCTGTACTCGTTCGTGGTCCTGCTGCTCTCGGGCGTGTTCCTCACAGCCTTCTTCGTGCCGTCGATGACCATCGTCGAGTACGACGGCCCGCTCGCGACCATGAAGGGCGTGGAGATGTCGGAGGCCTTCGCCTCGACGCTGCACATGTCCTTCGAGGTCCCCGGCGGCCTCCTCATGCGCCAGATCCACCACTGGTCGGCGCTGCTGTTCACCGCGGCGATCGTCACGCACATGGCGCGCGTGTTCTTCACGGGCGCGTTCCGCAAGCCGCGTGAGCTCAACTGGCTCGTCGGCTTCACCCTGATGATCCTGTCGCTCGCGGCCGGCTTCTCCGGCTACTCGCTCCCCGACGACGTGCTCTCCGGCAACGGCCTGCGCATCATCGAGGGCGTCACCCGCTCGGTGCCGATCGTCGGCGAGTACATCTCGTACTGGATCTTCGGCGGGGAGTTCCCCGGCGAGATCCTCATCCCCCGCCTCTTCACCATGCACGTGCTGCTGGTTCCGGGCCTCATCCTCGTGCTCGTCGCGCTGCACCTGTTCCTGGTGTTCCTGCACAAGCACACGCAGTACCCGGGTGGCGGCCGCAAGGACACCAACGTCGTGGGCCTCCCCCTCTTCCCGGTGTACACCGCGAAGGCCGGCGGCTTCTTCTTCGTGGTGTTCGGCGTCATCGCGCTGGTCGCGGCGATCTTCACCATCAACCCGGTGTGGAACTACGGCCCGTACGACCCGTCGCCGGTGTCCGCGGGCACCCAGCCCGACTGGTACATCCTGTTCGTCGACGGTGCGCTCCGCCTCATGCCGGGCTGGCTCTTCGACGTCATCCCGATGGAGTGGGAGTTCTGGGGCTACACGCTGTCCCTCAACATCCTCACCCCCGCGCTGATCCTGCCGGGCCTGTTCTTCGGCTTCCTGGCGCTGTACCCGTGGATCGAGGCATGGGCCACGGGCGACCGCGGCGAGAAGCACGTGCTCGACCGCCCGCGCAACGCGCCGGTCCGCACGGGCATCGGCGTCGCGCTGATCTCGTTCTACGTGATCCTCGTGATGGAGGGCTCGAACGACATCATCGCGAACCTGTTCCACCTGTCGCTCAACGACCTCACCTACTTCTTCCGGATCGGCATCTTCGTGATCCCGGTCCTCGCGTTCTGGATCACCCGCCGCCTGGCGATCGGTCTCCAGCGCAAGGACCGCGAGCTGGTGCTGCACGGCAAGGAGACGGGCCGCATCGTCCGTCACGAGCACGGCGAGTACCAGGAGGTCCACGAGCCGCTCACCGATCAGGAGCGTTGGGTCCTCGTGTCCTACGACGACATCGCGCCGCTCGAGATCGAGCCCGAGTACAACGACCGCGGCGTGCGCCGCAAGGGCTACCGCTGGGACCGCTTCAAGCAGCGGCTCTCGCGCCTCTACTTCGAGAAGCGCATCTCCCCCGTCACCCCGGAGGAGCTCGCGGAGGCGCAGCACGCGCACCACTGAGGTATCCGATCGAAGGGGCGTCCGGCATCTGCCGGGCGCCCCTTCGGCGTTCCAGGGGACGATGCATGAGGCGCTCCCCACCCCGAAGCGGTAGGTCGATGCCGGCGTGCGGCAGTCCACGCGTCGCAGCGGTGGTCCTTGGTCGCCGGTGCGGCGAGGCGACCGGCAAGGCAGCGACACGTGCTCACGACAACCAGCGACCACTGCGGCGGCGGATTCTGCTGGAACCGACCATCACCTACCACTTCGGGGAGGGCTTGCGGGGTGTCGGAATGCCCTGGCATGCGGCCCGGTTGGAGTGGATGTCCCATCACGTTCCGTCCCCGGTCACCGCTAGGCTCGGAACGTTCCCGGAAAACCGGCCGCGTCGCCTCCCTGGCAGCGCGGCCCGACCTTGGAGGAAGAATGGCCGACTACACGCTGCCGGACCTCAGCTACGACTATGGTGCCCTCGACCCGTACATCGCGGGCGAGATCATGGAGCTCCACCACAGCAAGCACCACGCCGCCTACGTCGCCGGCGCGAACACCGCGCTCGAGAAGATGGCGGGCGCGCGCGAGTCCGGCGACTTCGGCGCCATCGCGGGCCTCGAGAAGGCGCTCGCCTTCAACCTGGGCGGCCACACCAACCACTCGGTGTTCTGGACCAACATGTCGCCCGACGGCGGCGACAAGCCCGAGGGCGAGCTGGCCGCGGCGATCGACGAGCACTTCGGCTCGTTCGACGGCTTCCGCGCGCACTTCACCAACAACGCCATGACCATCATGGGCTCCGGCTGGTCGATCCTCGCGTGGGACACGATCGGCAAGAAGCTCATCATCGTCCAGCTCTACGACCAGCAGGGCAACGTCCCCGTGGGCCTCATCCCGCTGCTCATGCTCGACATGTGGGAGCACGCGTTCTACCTGCAGTACAAGAACGTCAAGGCCGACTACGTCAACGCGTGGTGGAACGTCGTGGACTGGGCCAACGTCCAGCAGCGCTTCATCACGGCGACGGCCACGCAGGGGCTCATCGTCGCCTAGGCGCCCGCGCATCGTCCGCAGGGGCGGTCTCCCGCAGGGGAGGCCGCCCCAGCGTGCGTCCCAGCCCCGCTCCTGCTCCGGCACCAGGGAGGACGCTACGGTGGGAGCATGGCTACCACCGGCTCGCACCTCGAGGAGACCGCCGAGGACGAGATCGAGCACCGCCCCATGATGTGGCTGCTGCTCGTCACGCTGGTGGTCCTGCAGTTCGGGTACCCGGTGACGTACGGGGGCACCGCGTGGACGCTCGTCTACCTGCTGACCTACATCGGCATCGTCGTGTTCAGCATCCGCCGCGCGAACGCCGACCGCCGCCGGTACTGGCCGCTCTTCATCGCCTCGCTCGGCCTGGTCGTGGGGACCACGTGGTACGCGTTCGAGCAGCAGGACGCGACCGCGGTCGCAGCGATGCTCGCCAGCATGGGGGTGCTCCAGCTCGCGCTCGTGGTGACTCTTGCGCGCTCGCTCGTGAGCCCGCCTCCGGGCGTCCGCACCATCGACCTCCTGCTCGTGGCGGTGTGCACGTACCTGCTGCTCGGCGGCGTCTTCGGCGTCGTGTCCAGCCTCATCGAGCTCGCCCACCCCGGCAGCTTCGCCGATCCCAACGCAGCGACCGGCACCCTCACCTGGCAGGGCCTGACCTATGGAAGCTACGTGACGCTCGCGACGCTCGGCTTCGGCGACATCGTCCCGGTGACACCGTGGGCGCGCTCGCTATGGTCCTTCGAGGCGGTGCTCGGGACCCTCTACGTGGCTGTGGTCATCGCCCGCCTGGTGGGCGTCGCGGGCTTCGCCCCGCGCGACACCGACCCCTCCTGACGGGCTACGCCCCCACGTACTCGGCGAGATGCTCGCCCGTGAGGGTCGACCGCGCGGCGACCAGGTCCGCCGGGGTCCCCTCGTAGACGATGCGCCCGCCGTCGTGGCCGGCACCCGGTCCGAGGTCGATGATCCAGTCCGCATGCGCCATGACGGCCTGATGATGCTCGATCACGATGACGGAGCGCCCGGAGTCCACCAGGTGGTCGAGGAGCCCGAGCAGGTGCTGGACGTCCGCGAGGTGCAGCCCGGTGGTCGGCTCGTCGAGCACGTACACGCCGCCCTTGTCCCCCATGTGGACCGCGAGCTTGAGGCGCTGCCGCTCCCCGCCGGACAGCGTCGACAGCGGCTGTCCCAGGCTCAGGTAGCCGAGCCCCACCGCCGCGAGCCGCTCGACGATCGCGGCTGCGGCCGGCGTGCGGGCCTCGCCCTCGGCGAAGTACTCGCGCGCCTCGGTGACGGGCATCTCGAGCACGTCGGCGATCGAGCGGCCGCCCAGGGTGTACCCGAGCACCGACGCCTGGAAGCGACGCCCCTCGCACTCCTCGCACGTCGACGACACGGTCGCCATCGGGCCCAGGTCGGTGAAGATCACGCCCGCGCCGTTGCACACGGGGCACGCGCCCTCGGAGTTCGCGCTGAACAGCGCGGGCTTCACCCCGTTGGCCTTGGCGAAGGCCTTGCGGACCGGCTCGAGCAGTCCGGTGTAGGTCGCGGGGTTGGACCGCCGCGAGCCCTTGATGGCCGTCTGGTCGACGTAGACCACGTCCTCCCCGGCCGGGATGGAGTCCCGGATCAGCGAGCTCTTGCCGGATCCCGCCACACCGGTCACCACGCACAGCACGCCCAGCGGGATGTCGACGTCGACGTCCTTGAGGTTGTGGGACGCCGCGCCGCGCACCTGGATGGTCCCGGTGGCGTCGCGCACCGCCTCCTTGAGCCGGGCGCGGTCGTCCAGATGACGACCGGTGAGGGTGCCGCTCGCGCGCAGCGCGGCGACGCTGCCCTCGAAGCACACGGTCCCTCCCCCGGCGCCGGCACCGGGGCCCAAGTCCACCACGTGGTCCGCGATCGCGATCGCCTCGGGCTTGTGCTCGACCACGAGCACGGTGTTGCCCTTGTCCCGCAGACGTACCAGGAGGTCGTTCATCCGGCGGATGTCATGCGGGTGGAGGCCCACGGTCGGCTCGTCGAACACGTAGGTCACGTCGGTGAGCGAGGAGCCCAGGTGCCGGATCATCTTGACGCGCTGCGCCTCGCCGCCGCTCAGGGTCCCGGACGGCCGGTCGAGCGAGAGGTAGCCCAGCCCGATCTCCACGAAGCCCTCGCACAGGTCCGCCAGCGAGCGCAGCAGCGGCGCGACGGTCGGCTCCTCGAGCGAGCGCACCCACGTCGCGAGGTCGGTGATCTGCATCGCGCACGCGTCGGCGATGCTCACGCCCGCGATCCGCGATGCGCGGGCGCCCTCCGCGAGCCGCGTGCCGACGCATTCGGGGCACGTCTGGAAGGTGACGGCACGCTCCACGAACGCACGGATGTGCGGCTGCATCGAGTCGACGTCCTTGGACAGCATCGACTTCTGGATCTTGGGCACCAGGCCCTCGTAGGTGAGGTTGATGCCCTCGGCCTTGACCTTCCGGGGCTTCGCGTAAAGGAACTCCTCGCGCTGCTTCGCGGTGAAGTCCTTGACCGGCACGTCCCCAGGCACCACGTTGGCGATGAGCCGCACGGCCCAGCCGTCGGCGGTGTAGCCGGGGACCGTGATCGCGCCCTCCTTGAGCGTCAGCGACTCGTCCACCAGCTGGCCGAGGTCGATGTCGGAGACGTTCCCCATGCCCTCGCAGCGCGGGCACATGCCGCCCAGCTGCGAGAACGGCCGGACCTCCTTCTTGCCCCCGGAGACGGAGATCGCGCCCTGGCCCGAGACCGAGGGCACGTTGAAGGAGTACGCCTGCGGGGAGCCGAGGTGAGGGTCGCCCAGCCTGCTGAAGAGGATCCGCAGGAGCGCGTTCGCATCGGTCACCGTGCCGACAGTCGAGCGCGCGTTGGCGCCCAGGCGCTCCTGGTCCACGATGATCGCGGTGGTGAGCCCCGCGAGCCGGTCGACATCGGGCCGCGCGAGCGTGTCCATGAACCCCTGCACGAACGCCGAATAGGTCTCGTTGATCATGCGCTGCGACTCCGCGGCGATGGTGTCGAAGACCAACGAGCTCTTGCCGGAGCCGGACACCCCGGTGAACGCCGTGATACGGCGCTTGGGGATCGCGACCGTGACGTCCTTGAGGTTGTTCTCACGGGCACCTTCGACCCGGATCAGGTCGTGGGTGTCGGCGACGTGCGCGGGCTCGGGCATGGGGGCTCCCGTCGTGGGGGACGATGCGACGGTCACCATTGTGGCGTGGCGCACCGACATCGCGCGTTCAGGGCGCGAGGTCGAGCACCATCGTGTCCGCCTCGCCGGACCTGCCGACCGTGACGAAGCCGCTCCGGACGTACAGGCGCCGGGCACCGTCGTTGCCGTCCTCGACGCTGAGGCTGAGGCCGCGCAGCCCTGTCTCGCGGGCCCGAGCCACGAGCGCGTCGAGCAGCGCGCTCCCGATCCCGCGGCCGCGGTGGGAGCGCGACACGCCGAGCCCGAGCTCGGGGATGTCGGCCGCGACGTAGCCGTAGCCGGGACGGCCCGGCTCCGCGAACCGCCACCACCCCGCGCCCACCGGTGACCCCGCATCGTCCACGGCGACCAGGGCCAGGTCACCTGCCCTGGACCCCCACTCGGCCGCATACGCCGACACGTGCGGATGGGCGAGGACCGACTCGAGCGTCCAGCCCTGGTTGCCCCTCCAGTCGAAGGCGTCGACCACGAACGGGAGGAGCTCGAGCCCGGGATCGCCGTCGAGGTCACGGATCAGCATGGCGCCGATGATGGCACACGGGGCCGCGCCGCGCGTGCGGCCCGCCTCAGTAGCCGGCGGGCTTCGAGTCCTTGCCGTCGAGCCACAGCCGGGCGGAGGGATCCGCGTGAGTGCCGCCCGAGCCCACGTGCTTGGGATCGACCGCGTCCCCCTTGGTGATGACGTGCACCATCGCCATCGCATGCCCGCGCCCGAGGCCGTAGTCGTCGCGGAGCCACTCCACGATAGGCGTGGCCTTGGTGCCCGGCCCCCATCCCTTGGCATGAGCCAGATCGACAAGCTGGCGCGGGGTCAGGCCGGTCTTGGCCTCGACCGCGTCGAGATACGCCTGGAAGGACACGAGCGGCTCCGTTCCGGGCATCTCCCCGACGCCCTGCTGGCACCTTAGGTCGGGTGCCGATGATGATCAACCGCGACCGGGACCGCACGCGGAAGCGGCCCGCCCCCACCGGGGACGGGCCGCTTCCGAGAACGCCTGAGGTCAGTGCGCGTGCTGGCCGCGCGAGAACTCCATGACCCAGCCGACCAGGCCGAAGACGCCGACCACGGCAGCGGGCGCCATGATCCACCAGCCCACGGCCATCGCGACGAACGCGAGGGCTGCGCCGGCGCCGCACAGCAGCGGCCACCAGCTCCACGGCGCGAACGTGCCCTGCACGCCCGCATCCTCGGAGATCTCGGCGTCCTCACGGTCCTCGGCGCGCTTCCCGTGACGCTTCTCGAGCATCTTGAAGTACACCGCGACCATCGCGAACATGCCGCCGGTCAGGTAGATCGCGAGGAACCCGACCCACTCGGACCAGTGGGTGAAGATGCCGTACGCGGTGCCGGCAAGGAAGAAGAAGGCTCCGGGGACGATGAAGACGTTGGCTTCGGTACGCATGCTGGATCCTCCTTACGCGACCGGCGCGTGGTCGGTCGAGTCGCGCTCGGCCTGGTGGTGGTCCCGTGCCGCGGCACCGGGGTGGTGCAGGTCGAACGCGGGGCGCTCCGAGCGGATGCGCGGGATGGACGTGAAGTTGTGGCGCGGCGGCGGGCAGGACGTCGCCCACTCGAGCGAGTTGCCGAAGCCCCACGGGTCGTCGACCTCCACCCGGGGCGCCTTGCGCGAGGTGATGTAGACGTTCCAGAAGAACGGCAGCGTCGAGGCGGCGAGCACGAACGCGCCGATGGTCGACAGCTGGTTCATCCACGTGAAGCCGTCCTCGGGCATGTAGTCGACGTAGCGACGCGCCATGCCCCACGCACCGAGCCAGTGCTGGACCAGGAAGGTGGTGTGGAAGCCGACGAACAGCAGCCAGAAGTGGATCTTGCCCAGCCGCTCATCGAGCATCTTGCCGGTGAACTTGGGCCACCAGAAGTAGAAGCCGGCGAACATCGCGAACACCACGGTGCCGAACACCACGTAGTGGAAGTGCGCGACCACGAAGTACGAGTCGGACAGCGGGAAGTCGAGCACCGACGAGCTCAGGATGATGCCCGTGAGGCCGCCGAAGAGGAACGTGACCAGGAAGCCGATCGACCACAGCATCGGCGTCTCGAAGGTGATCTTGCCCCTCCACATGGTGCCGATCCAGTTGAAGAACTTCACACCGGTCGGGACCGCGATGAGCATCGTCATGAACGAGAAGTACGGCAGCAGCACCGCGCCGGTGACGTACATGTGGTGCGCCCACACGGTCACGGACAGCGCGGCGATCGCGATGGTCGCGTACACGAGGCCGTGGTAGCCGAACAGCGGCTTGCGCGAGAACACCGGGAAGATCTCGGAGACGATGCCGAAGAACGGCAGCGCGATGATGTACACCTCGGGATGGCCGAAGAACCAGAACAGGTGCTGCCACAGGATGGCGCCGCCGTTGTCCGGGTTGAAGACCTGCGAGTGGAGCACGCGGTCCGAGCCGAGCGCGAACAGCGCCGACGCGAGCGGGGGGAACGCGAGCAGCACCAGCATCGACGTCACCAGGATGTTCCAGGTGAAGATCGGCATGCGGAACATGGTCATGCCCGGCGCGCGCATGGTGACGATGGTGGTGATGAAGTTCACCGAGCCGAGGATGGTGCCGAAGCCGCCGAGCGCGAGGCCGAAGACCCACAGGTCCCCGCCCACGCCGGGCGAGTAGATCGAGTTCGACAGCGGCGCGTAGGCGAACCAGCCGAACGACGCCGCGCCCTGGGGCGTGAAGAAGCCCGCCATCGCGATGACGCCGCCGAAGAGGTAGAGCCAGTACGCGAGCATGTTGAGTCGCGGGAACGCGACATCGGGCGCACCGATCTGCAGCGGCATGATGAAGTTCGCGAAGCCCGCGAACAGCGGGGTGGCGAACAGCAGCAGCATGATCGTGCCGTGCATCGTGAACAGCTGGTTGTACTGCTCGGCCGACTGCACCACCTGCATGCCGGGCTCGAAGAGCTCGGCGCGGATCAGCAGCGCGAGCAGACCGCCCACGACGAAGAAGAAGAACGACGTGATCAGGTACATGTACCCGATGGTCTTGTGGTCGGTGGAGGTGATCCACTTGATGACCAGCGAGCCGCGACGCGTGGGCGCGGCGGGGATGGAGACGGTGCGCTGGGTGTCAGCGGCCTCGTAGGGGACGGTGGCCATCAGGACTGAGCCTCCTCGTGCTCCTCGGTGAGCTGGACCACCTGGTCGCGGCTGTACTCGTCGACGCCGATCTGACCCTCGTAGCCCGCAGCGCGGAGCTCATCCATGTGCGCGTCGTACTCCTCGCGGGAGACGACCTTGACGTTGAACAGCATCGAGGCGTGGTACTCGCCGCAGAGCTCGGCGCACTTGCCCTGATACGTGCCCTCCTCGGTGGGGGTCACCTGGAAGGTGTTGGTGCGGCCGGGGACCGCGTCGACCTTGTAGAGGAAGGCGGGGATCCAGAACGAGTGGATGACGTCGCGCGACTCGATGGTGAACTCGACGTTCTCGTCGACCGGGAGGTAGAGCGTGGGGAGCGTCTCCTCGACACCCTCCTCGCCGGTGAGCGTCGCCTGGACGCCCGGGTCGTAGACATCGTCGTCGATGTAGTTGAAGTCCCAGCTCCACTGCTTGCCGACCACGTTGATCTGGATGTCGGGCTCGGCCGACGTGTCCTGGATCGCGGCGATGTCCTCGGCGGTGTACTTGAACAGCACGCCGATCATGAGCAGCGGGACGATGGTGTACATCAGCTCGAGCGGGATGTTCGCACGCGTCTGCATGGGGAGCTTGTTGTCCCCCTTGCGCTTGCGGTAGACCGCCACGCACCACAGGATCAGGCCCCACGTGATGGCGCCGACGGCGAGCGCGGCGATCCAGGAGCCGTTCCACAGGGTGATGATCCGACCCGTGTGGTTGGTGATGTCAGGGGAACTCGGGAGGGCGCCGTTCTCGATGCCGTTGGCGCATCCTGCCAGGAGGGACGTCAGTCCCAGGACAGCGATGCCTGCCAGGGCTTTTCCGGGCACGCGGGGACGTGAAAGCAGGGACACACGGGCAGTGTAGCGCGCTGTACGGTGAAGCCATGCAGGCCGCACGCATGTTCCTGGACGCCTCGGGGTCCTCCCCTATGACGAACAGGACGCTCGAGGCGTTCCACTCCGGTCTCGCGGACGGGTGGGCCGACCCGAGCCGTCTGCACACCGAGTCGCGACGTGCCAGGCAGCTCGTCGATGCATCGCGCGAGGCGCTCGCCGAGGCGCTCGGCTCGCGACCCGAGCACACCTTCCTGTCGCAGTCGCCGCACCTGGCGATCGAGCGTGTGCTCGCGGGCGTCTTCACGGCGCGTCGGGGGCGCGACCGCATCGTCGCCTCGGCGGTCGAGCGCGACGCGACGCTGCACGCCGCGCACCACCTCACCGGAGGCCGCGTCACCACGGTGCCGGTCGACCGGCTCGGCCATGTCGACCTGGACGCCTTGTCGCACGAGCTCGGCGTTCCCGACGTCGCGCTCGCCGCGGTGCAGCACGCGAACCACGAGATCGGCACCGTGCAGCGGCTCGACGCGGTCATGGAGGCGGCCTCGGCCGCCAAGGTGCCGCTCGTGGTGGACGCGACCGCGAGCATCGGTCACGGACCTGCGCCCGAGCATTGGGACGCCATGGTCGCCAACCCCGCGGACTGGGGCGGCCCTGCCGGTCTCGGCGTGGTCGCGATGCGCCCGCGTACGCGCTGGCTGCCCGCGTGGCCCGAGGGCGACGACTGGGCGCCGGGCGGGCTGCTCGTGCCCGCGGTGCTCGCCGCGGCGGTCGCGCTCCAGGAGCGCCTCGAGCAGCGCGACGCGACGCAGGGGCGCCTGCGAGGGCTCGTCGACCGGGTGCGGGCGACGGCCGCGACGTGGCCCGGCGTCGACGTGGTCGGCGACCCGGATGAGCGGCTCCCCCATGTGGTGACGTTCTCGTGCCTCTACGTCGACGGCGAGGCGCTGCTGTCACGTCTGGATCGCGAGGGCATCGCGGTCGGATCCGGCTCCGCGTGCACCACCAGCACGCTCGAGCCGAGCCGCGTCCTCGCCGCGGTCGGTGCGCTGAGCCACGGCAACGTGCGGCTGGGCCTGCACCCCGGCGTCACCGACGCGGACGTCTCGCGCCTGCTCGCCCTCATGCCCCGGGTGCTCGCCGATCTTCGCGCCGAGGCCGGCGCGCCGGAGCTGTGACGTGACCGCGGACGATGCGGCCGTCGGGGACGGCGCCCACGTCACGGTCGACGCGACCGGGCTGCTGTGCCCGCTGCCGATCATCGAGCTCGCGAAGGCGGCACGTGGTCGGGAGCCCGGTACCGAGCTCACGGTGCTGTGCACCGACCTCGCTGCACGGATCGACGTGCCCGCATGGGCCCGCATGACCGGCAACGAGTTCGTGGGGGAAAGCGAAACGGACGGTGAAGGCGTAGCCCTCACCGTCCGTCTGCGCTGAATCAGATCAGCTGAAGGAGTCTCCGCACGCGCAGGAGCTCGAGGCGTTCGGGTTGTCGATGGTGAAACCCTGCTTCTCGATGGTGTCCGCGAAGTCGATCGTCGCACCGTCGAGGTACGGGACCGACATCTTGTCGACAACGACCTCCACGCCGTCGAAGTCGCGGATCGCGTCCCCGTCCAGCGCACGCTCGTCGAAGTAGAGCTGGTAGATGAGGCCCGAGCAACCGCCGGGCTGCACCGCGAGGCGCAGTCGAAGGTCGTCGCGGCCCTCCTGCTCGAGCAGGCTCCTGACCTTGGCCGCCGCAGCATCGGTGATGACGACGCCGTGCGACTTGGTCTCGGTTGCGATATCAGTCACTGACGCCTCCTCTCTCTCGGTGTTGATTCAAGCGTACGCCGGTCCGCAGGTATTCCGTACCCCCGGCTCGCGAATTGGTGGACATGTCACCGATTCGGCGTCCAGGTCTGCGCCACGCGGCGGATCTGATCCCTGAGACCGTCCTCCCCCGGGGCTCCCTCGTGCGCCGAGACGATGCCCGCAGCCATCAGGTCCCGCATGCCGACGCCGAGCTCGGCGGCGACCACCACGCACGGGACGCCGCGACGCGCAGCCAGGGCTGCTGCGGCCGAGGCGGCGCCGTGGTCCAGGTCCGAGGCATGAAGGCGCCCGACGACGGCGACCACCACATCCGCGTCCGCTGCGGCCGCCTCGAGGCCGGTGAGGGCCGCGAGGGCCGCCGCCGCCGGCGCCAGCCGCGCTCCCATCGCACCGAGGACGTAGGCGAGCCCTCCGGCGGCGCCCGAGCCGGGCTGGTCGGACAGGCGTGACGGGCCGATCAGCGCGCGACGCGACGCGACCGCATCGGCCTCGCGAGCCACCGCGGTCCAGCGCTCCTCCTGCTCCTGCGCCGCGAGGGCGAGCGCCGCATCGTGCTCCCGTCCGTCGCGCACGGCGGCGCTCATCCCGGTGAACCCGAGGAGCGGGCGGTCCGCGCCCACGAGCGCGACCACATCCAGGTCCGCCACGGCGGCGCGCGCGGCCTCGAGCCCGCCGCCCCAGACGTCGACGGCGTCCCCGGCGGGCGCCTCATCGCCGAGCGGGACCACCACGGGCCCCTTCTCCCCCGCCGCGGCGAGCCCCAGCAGCGCGGCGCGCAGCGCGGACGGCTCCCAGCGGGCGCCGGAGGCCGGCGCCAGCACCAGCGCCGGGCCCACCCGGCGAGCGAGCGCCCCGCCGACGCGATGCTCCGTGCCGATCAGCGCATCGGCGCTGCGCGGGCCGCCCGAGGGCGTCGGGACCACGTCGAGCGACACGTGCGAAGCAGTGGCGGACCAGGCATCTCGGACGATCCGGGCGGTGTCGGGAGGAGGGAGTGTCCCAGCACCCCCACGGGGCCAGCTCTGGGCGGCGATGACGGCACGCATGGCCTCAAGTGTGCCCTGCCATGCATGCGACAATGTGCGAATGACCCAGACCTTCCACGAGCCCTCGCCGTCTGCGCTGATGCTCCTGGGCGAGCGTCGCGACCCGCTGTCGGAGCGTGGCGTCGACTGCCCGGGCACCCTGCCGTCGCCCTCGGATCCCGATCTGGTGGACCGCGCCCGCGCCGCCAAGGAGGCGCTCGGTGACCGCGTGTTCATCCTCGGTCACCACTATCAGCGCGACGAGGTCATCCAGTTCGCGGACGTCACGGGCGACTCGTTCAAGCTCGCGCGCGACGCGGCCGCGCGTCCCGCGGCTGAGTTCATCGTGTTCTGCGGCGTGCACTTCATGGCGGAGTCCGCGGACATCCTCACGTCCGACGTGCAGCAGGTCATCCTGCCGGACATGGCAGCCGGCTGCTCGATGGCCGACATGGCCAACATCAACCAGGTGGACGATGCCTGGGCCCAGCTCGAGGAGGCCGGCATCGCCTCCCGCACGGTGCCCGTCACGTACATGAACTCGACCGCCGCGATCAAGGCGTTCTGCGGGGAGCACGGCGGCGTGGTCTGCACGTCCTCCAACGCCGAGGTCGCGCTCGACTGGGCCTTCGGCCAGGTGGGCGGCGTCGACGGCGACGGCAAGGTGCTGTTCCTGCCCGACCAGCACCTGGGACGCAACACGGCGGTCCTGCAGCTCGGCCTGTCCCTCGACGACTGCATCGTCTGGGACCCCCGCAAGCCGCTGGGCGGCAACACGCCCGAGGCGGTCGAGGCTGCCCGGATGATCCTGTGGAAGGGCCACTGCTCGGTGCACGGCCGCTTCCGCAAGGCGCACGTCGACCGCTTCCGTGAGGAGGTGCCCGGCATCAACGTGCTGGTGCACCCGGAGTGCACGCATGAGGTGGTCACGGCGGCCGACATGGTCGGCTCGACCGAGTACATCATCAAGGCCCTCGACGCGGCCGAGCCCGGCTCGTCCTGGGTGATCGGCACCGAGCTCAACCTGGTGCGCCGCCTCGCGAACGCGCACCCGGACAAGGACATCCACTTCCTCGAGGACACGGTCTGCTTCTGCTCGACGATGAACCGCATCGACCTCCCGCACCTCGTGTGGGCGCTCGAGTCGCTGGTCGCCGGCGATGTGCCCAACGTCATCGTCGTGGACGACGAGACCCAGCGGCTCGCGAAGATCGCGCTCGACCGTATGCTCGCGCTTCCCGCCAAGAACCCTGCCAAGGACTGATCTAGACACCATGAGCGACAAGAACACCCCCGAGACCGACCTCCCCGGCGTCGAGGTCCCCGGTAAGAAGGGCAAGCCGACCCCGAAGCGCAAGGACCAGGAGGCGCTGCGCAGGCGCCCGGTCATCGCCGACACCAAGGCGGCCAAGAAGCAGCAGCGCGAGCAGCAGCGGACGGCGCGCGACAAGGAGTGGCAGGCGATGCGCGAGGGCGACGAGCGGCACATGCCGCTCGAGCACCGCGGCCCCGAGCGCCGGTTCCTCCGCGACTACGTCGACGCGCGCACCGCGCCGGGCGAGTTCCTGCTCCCCCTGTCGATCGTCTTCGTGATCCTGTCGCTCGCGGTGACGGGCGCCGCGGCGGTCGCGCTCATCGCGCTGTTCTACTTCATGGTGCTCGTGGTCGGCATCGAGACCTTCATCATGACGCGCCGCCTCAAGAAGCGCTTCATCGCGAAGTTCGGCGAGAACAAGCTCCCCCGCGGCTGGACGTTCTACGTCATCGCGCGCCACCTCAACCTGCGACGCTTCCGCGCGCCCAAGCCGAAGGTCAAGCGGGGCGAGTACCCCGTCTGAACCGCATCGTCCCGAAGGGCGTCCTCGGCACAGGTCCATCCCTGTGCCCTGGGCGCCCTTCGCGCTTCGCGGCGCACCCTGGTGCCGGAGATGTGTCCTAGGGTCGAGGGATGGTCAACTATCGCTACCTCGGCAACTCCGGGCTCAAGATCACCGAGCTCACCTACGGCAACTGGATCACCCACGCATCACAGGTCGAGAACGACCAGGCGAAGGCGTGCGTGCAGGCCGCCCTCGACGTGGGCATCAGCTCCTTCGACACCGCGGACGTGTACGCGAACACCCAGGCCGAGGTGGTCCTGGGCGAGGCGCTCAAGGGCGAGCGGCGCGAGAGCCTCGAGATCTTCACCAAGGTGTTCTGGTCCACCGGCCCCGGCGGCGCCAACGACATGGGCCTGTCCCGCAAGCACATCATGGAGTCCATCAACGGGTCGCTGAAGCGGCTCCAGACCGACTACGTCGATCTCTACCAGGCGCACCGCTACGACTACGACACGCCGCTCGAGGAGACGATGAGCGCGTTCGCGGACATCGTCCACGCCGGCAAGGCGCACTACATCGGCGTCAGCGAATGGACCGCGGACCAGATCCGCGCGGGCGCCGCGCTCGCGAAGGAGCTGCGCATCCCGTTCGTGTCCTCGCAGCCCCAGTACTCGATGCTGTGGCGCGTCATCGAGGACCAGGTGGTGCCCGCCTCGAAGGAGGTGGGCGTGAGCCAGATCGTCTGGTCGCCCGTCGCGCAGGGCGTGCTCACCGGCAAGTACAAGCCCGGCCAGCCGGCCCCCGCGGGTTCGCGCGCGACCGACGAGAAGTCCGGAGCGCGCTTCATCGAGCGCTGGATGGGCGAGGACATCCTCACGCGCGTCCAGGGGCTGCAGCCCATCGCGGACGAGCTGGGCCTCACCATGGCGCAGCTCGCGATCGCGTGGGTGCTGCAGAACGACAACGTCGCCGCGGCGATCATCGGCGCCTCGCGCCCCGAGCAGGTGCGCGACAACGCGAAGGCCTCCGGCGTGGAGATCCCCGCAGAGCTCATGACCAGGATCGACGAGGTCCTGGGAGACGTGGTCGAGCGCGACCCCGCCCGCACCACGGAGGCCGGCCCCGCGCACCGCTGAGCCGTCCCGCATGACGAAGGCCCCGGGGGGTGACCCCGGGGCCTTCGCTGCATCAAAGGAGAAAACAATGCGTGCACGCCTGGCAGGTGCGTGCATGAGGGGAACGCACGGACCCTCGCGTCTGTTCCCGCCCCGGGCGCACACTGGAGGCGTGGACATGTTGCGCGACCGCGACGATGCGGGCGGGAGGCTCACGTGGCTCCTGTCGCCCCTCGTGACGCAGGGCGCAGGCACCGAGGCCGTGGTGCTCGCGCTGCCGCGCGGCGGGGTGCCCGTCGGCGCCGCGATCGCGCGCGGCCTGGGGCTCCCGCTCGACGTGTGCGTGGTGCGCAAGCTGGGCGCGCCGGGCAACCCCGAGTACGGCTTCGGCGCGATCGGCGAGGGCGGGGTGCGGGTGGTCGACGAGGACTCGATGCGCGCGCTCCAGCTCGACGAGGCCGACGTCGCGGCGGTCGAGGCGCGGGAGCGGGCGCGCCTGGACGATGCGGTGGCGCGGTACCGCGCGGTCCGCACCCGGGTACCGCTCGGCGGACGCACCGCGATCGTGGTCGACGACGGGATCGCGACGGGAGGCACGGCCAGGGCGGCGGCCCGCGTCGCGCGCGCGGCCGGGGCGACGCGGGTCATCGTCGCCGCGGGCGTCGCCGCGCCCGACTCCCTCCACGCGCTCATGCGCGACGGCAGCGCGGATCTCGCCCTCGCAGCTCTCATCCCGGACCGGCTCATGGCGGTGGGTCAGTGGTACCTCGACTTCTCGCAGACCCCCGATGCCGAGGTGCTGCGCCGCCTCGCCGAGGCGGGGTCAGCGCCCGCTGTCGGCGATGGCGAGGATGCGTGACGCCGCAGGCGACAGGCGGCGACGGGGGTCCCACACGGCCGCGAGCGGGCGCGTGAGCAGCGGCCCGTCGACACGGACACGATGCAGGCGGCCCGCCTCGACGTCGTCGCGAACGGCGCGCTCGCTCAGCGCGGCCACTCCCCCGCCCGCGAGCACCGTCGCCCGGATCGCTGCTGTGGTCGACAGCTCCGCCGCCGGCGCGGCCACGGAGTCCGGCCCGAGGACGCTCTCGAGCGCACGCTCGAGGGTGAGCCGCGTGCCGGAGCCCGGCTCGCGGCTGAGGAGCGGCGTGCGCGCGAGCTCGGCGGCCGACACCGAGGTGCGACGCGCCCAGGGATGCCCCGCGGCGACCACGATCGCGACCTCGTCGTGCGCGACCACGAGCGCCGCGAGCCGCGCGGGCGGCTCCGGCGTCTCGACGAAGCCGAGGTCGTAGGTGCCGGCACGGACGCGCTCGGCGACCGTCGCGCTGTTGACCGCCGTGAGCTCCACCTGCGCCGCGTCCGGCTCCGCCGCATAGGCGACGAGCCAGCCCGGGAGCAGATGCTCGGCGACGGTGAGGCTCGCGCCGATGCGCACATGCGCCGCGCGGTCCGACCTCAGAGCCGCGACGGCCGACTCGAAGCCGTCGACGTGCTGCAGCACCGTGCCCGCCCAGCCCGCCACCATCACGCCGTGGTCGGTCAGGGCGGTGCCGCGCGCGGTGCGCGAGAACAATGCGAGGCCCCAGCGTCGTTCGAGCGCGCGCATCCGCTGCGACACCGCCTGCTGGCTCACACCGAGCTGCTGGGCGGCGCCGGTGAGGCTCCCCCGAAGCTCGACCTCGACCAGCATCCGCAGCTCCTCGATCGACGTCGCCGCCATGCATCCTCCGTCACAACCTGTGCTTGTGGTTCGCCATGATTCTCGCACTACCGACCGCATGCTGCGCTTGGGATGGTGGGTCCATGACCATCTCCCGCATCGTGCCCGTCCCGCCGAACTGGTTCGCGGCCGTGATGGGGACGTCGATCATCGCCACCGCGGCGCACTCCCTCCCGGTGAGGCTCCCAGGCCTCGCGGCGCTCGCGTGGACCGCATGGGCGCTCGCCGGCATCCTGCTGGTGGCGGCCGTCGCGGGCACGGTCGCGCACCTGCGCAGCGACCCCGCGGCGCTGCGCGGATACCTCCTCGACCCCGCGGTCGCGCACTTCTACGGCGCACCGGCGATGGGCCTGCTCGCCTTCGGGACCGCGACGCTGCTGGTCGCGTCGCCCGTGCTCGGGGACGCGGCGCTCGCGATCGACATCGCGCTCTGGACGCTCGGCACGGCGCTCGGGCTCGCCACCGCGGTGGGGGTGCCGGTGCTCGCCTTCACGCGCCACCGCGTCGAGGCCGACGCCGCGACGGGAGCGTGGCTCATGCCGGTCGTCCCGCCCATGGTGTCCGCCGCCGCCGGCGCGCTGCTGCTGCCCCACCTCGAGGGGACGGCGGCGCAGACCATGGCGCTCGCCTGCTACGCGATGTTCGGCGCCTCCGCGCTTGCCGCGCTCGCCCTCATCCCCCAGGTCTGGTCCCGCCTCGCCCACCACGGGCGCGCCGAGCTGCGGACGGTGCCGACCATGTGGATCGTGCTGGGACCGCTGGGCCAGTCGGTGACCGCGGCGGGTCTGCTCGCGGACCATGCGGGCCCGGCGTTGGGGGTGACCGAGCACGCGCTCACGCTGTTCGCGCTGCTGTACGGGATCCCGGTGATGGGCTTCGCGCTGCTGTGGCTCGCGATCGCGGGCGCGGTGACCGCGGTCACGGCGCGGGAGGGCCTGCCGTTCTCGCTCGCGTGGTGGGCGTTCACGTTCCCCGTGGGGACCATGGTGACCGGGGCATCGTCCCTCGCTTCGCACACCGGCGCGGTGGCTCTCGATGCGGTCGCGGTCGCGCTGTTCGCCCTGCTGCTCGCCGGGTGGGGCGTGGCTGCGAGGGGGACCGTGCGAGACGCGCGCAAGGTGAGCGGCCCGCAGGAGCTCGTCGCGGCCTAGGGGTGCAGGTGCGCGTCCCGGCTCCGGAGGCGGGATCAGGAGGCGGTGAGCGACCGGTTGAGACGCGCGACCCACCACGGGCCCTGGTAGACGAAGGCCGTGTACACCTGGAGCAGCGTGGCCCCTGCCGCGAGGACCGCGCGCGCGTCCGGCTCGGAGGAGATCCCGCCCACGCCGATGAGGCACATGTCGGGACCCACGCGCGCCCTCAGGCGCGCGACCACCTCGAGAAGGCGCGGCAGCAGCACGGGGCCGGAGAGGCCGCCTGGTCCGCGGTCGTGCGCGATGGTCGTGTTCGACGCCACGATGCCGTCGAGCCCCAGCTCGAGAGCGAGCGCGGCGACGGCGTCCACGTCGTCGTCCGCAAGATCGGGGGCGATCTTCACCAGCAGCGGCACCTTGCGGTCGGCGACCGCCTGGTCCGCGGCCGCACGGGTCGCGGCCAGGATGGGACGCAGCGTCTCGACGGACTGCAGGTCGCGCAGGCCAGGGGTGTTGGGCGAGGACACGTTCACCACCAGGTAGGAGGCATACGGCGCGAGCAGCCGCGCCGAGTACGCGTAGTCTGCCGCCGCGTCCTCGGGTGCCGTCGTCTTGTTCTTGCCCAGGTTCACGCCGAGCACGATGCGTCGGCCGGCTGCGGTGGCGCGCAGCGCCGCGAGGCGGGCCGCCATCGCATCCGCGCCCTCGTTGTTGAACCCCATGCGGTTGCGCAGGCCGCTGACGTCCTTCTCGCGCCACGAGCGCGGCTTCTCGTTGCCCGGCTGGCCCTTCGGGGTCACGGTCCCCACCTCGACGAACCCGAAGCCCGCGGCCGCGAGCCCCGCGACCGCCTCCGCGTCCTTGTCCATGCCCGCCGCGAGACCCACGGGGGCAGGGAAGGTCAGCCCGAGCGTCTCCACCGCACCCGCGCGGTGGGGCCGGGCGACGAGGCCGACGGCACGCATGGTCCGGAAGGCCCAGGCGTTGCGGCCGATCGCGGCGACCCCGAAGCGGTGCGCACGCTCGGCGTCGACGTGCGAGAGGACATGGCGGTAGAGGGGGACGTACACGAGTCCCAAACTACCGGGGCTAGGCTCGACGCCATGACCTCCATCACCACCACCCAGGACCAGGTCGCGTCCCTCGAGGCCGACGCCATCATCGTCGGCTGGACGGCCGACAGCACCGTCGCAGCCCACCCGCTGCTCTCCGACGAGGCGCGCGAGACCATCGCCGCCGGCGCCGAGCTCCTCGACGCCTCCTCCAAGGCCGGCAAGGTCACCGTCGTGCCGGGCGCCGGCACCGAGGCCCGCCGCATCGTGGTCGTCGGCATCGGCTCGGGCTCGGACGCGGACCTCCGTGCCGCCGCCGGCGAGGCCTCGCGCCAGGTCGGCAAGAAGCCGTCCAAGGTCGTCGTCGCGCTCCCGATCGCATCGGACACGGACGCCGTCGCCATCGCGCAGGGCGCCGTGCTCGGCGCGTACACGTTCACCGACTACAAGTCCGACGAGAACGCCGGTACCGACACCGAGTGGGTCGTCGCCGGCGCCTCGGAGGCCGCGATCGAGCGCGCCACCATCCTGGTGCAGGCCGCCGCGGGCATCCGCGACCTCGTCAACACCCCGCCGCTGGACCTCTACCCCGGCTCGTTCGCCGAGGTCGCCGAGCAGCTGGGCGCCCAGGTCGGCGCCGAGGTCGAGGTCTGGGACGCGAACCGCCTCGCGACGGAGGGCTTCGGCGGCATCCTCGCCGTCGGCATGGGCTCCTCCCGCCTGCCGCGCCTGGTGAAGGTGGCCTACAAGCCCGAGGGTGCGACGCAGACCGTGGCGCTCGTGGGCAAGGGCATCACGTTCGACACCGGCGGCATCTCGCTCAAGCCGTCGAAGTCGATGGAGACCATGAAGTCCGACATGACCGGCGCCGCCACGGTGCTGCACGCCGTCATCGCGGCAGCGCGTGCCGAGCTCCCCATCGCGGTCACCGCCTGGCTGTGCATCGCGGAGAACATGCCCTCCGGCACCGCGCAGCGTCCCTCCGACGTCATCCGCATCTACGGCGGTCAGACCGTCGAGGTGCTCAACACCGACGCCGAGGGCCGCCTGGTCATGGCCGACGGCCTGGTCAAGGCACGCGAGGAGAACCCGGACGTGCTGCTCGACGTCGCGACCCTCACCGGCGCGCAGGGCGTCGCGCTCGGCACCCGCACCTCGGGGGTCATGGGCACCGCCGAGATCCGCGACGAGATCGTGGCCCGCGCGAACGAGGTCGACGAGGCGATGTGGGCGATGCCCCTGCCCGAGCACCTGCGCGAGTCGATCGACTCCAAGATCGCGGACCTGCAGAACATCGGCGACCCGCAGGGCGGCGGCATGCTCTCCGCCGGCATCTTCCTCCGCGAGTTCGTGGGCGACACCCCGTGGGCGCACCTCGACATCGCGCGCCCGTCCTACAACGAGGGCAAGCCGTGGGCCGAGAACGTCGCGGGCTCGACCGGGCACTCGCTGCGCACCCTGTTCCGCTTCCTCGAGGAGCGCGCGCAGGCGTGATCACGCGCTGAACGCCGCGAAGGCCCGGCCCCCGCGAGGGGGCCGGGCCTTTCCTCTGACAGTCCGAACGGAGCTGGTCCCGGATCGCGGGCGTGTCGGGCCGCAACCGTGGCGACACACCGCGAAACCGGGACGCCCTCCGTTGTGACTGTCGGCGCGCGTCGTGCGGGCGTCAGCCGTGGCTCTTGCGCTGCTTCTCGTTCCACTCGCGCATGCGCGACGGGTAGCCCGACAGGTTGACGTCGAAGGCGGGCAGCGAGAGCTGCTGCGCGAGCTTGCGCGCGGCGGCCTCGTCGGGGACCCGTCGGCGCGTCCACTCGCCCGTGTCGGCGACGATGACCATGGTCGTCTGCGTCACGCGCGTCGGCGGCTCGATGAAGGCCTCGCAACCGGTGTGGGACGCGACGAAGTCCTTGAGGTGAGCGATGGTCTCGGCCTTCGCATCTCGCCCCCCTCCCTGGGGAGACGATGTGTGCTTCGACCGCGACATCCACGAGAACAGACCCATGAGCCCAGCGTAGCCACCGGGTATCGTCACGGCGCGCAACGCGCACGGTTCTCGGGCGACTCGCACCGTGGCAAGATGAGGCGGTACAGACATCCCTTACAAGGAGATCCCATAGTGTCCGAGTCCACCCCACGCTCGTTTGATGTCCTCATCCTCGGCGGCGGGTCGGGCGGCTATGCCGCTGCCCTGCGCGCCTCCCAGCTCGGCCTCACGGTCGGACTGGTCGAGGAGTCGAAGGTGGGGGGCACGTGCCTCCATAACGGCTGCATCCCGACGAAGGCCCTTCTTCACGCCGCGGAGCTCGCGGACAACGCGCGCGAGGGCGAGAAGTACGGCGTCAACTCGCAGCTCCACGGCATCGACATGACCAAGGTGAACTCCTACAAGCAGGGTGTCATCGACCGCCTCTACCGCGGCCTCCAGGGCCTCGTGAAGTCGCGCAAGGTCCACGTCATCGAGGGCCACGGCCGTCTGGTCGGCCCCGACACCATCGAGGTGGACGGCGAGCGCTACACCGGCTCGAACATCATCCTCGGCACGGGCTCGTACGCGCGCTCGCTCCCCGGCCTCGAGATCGGCGGCCGTGTCATCACGTCCGACCAGGCGCTCGGCATGGAGTGGGTCCCGCAGCGCGCGATCGTGCTCGGCGGCGGCGTCATCGGCGTCGAGTTCGCCTCCGTGTGGAAGTCCTTCGGCGCGGACGTCACCATCGTCGAGGCGCTCCCCCACCTCGCCCCCAACGAGGACGAGGCGCTGTCCAAGGGGCTCGAGCGCGCGTTCCGCAAGCGCGGCATCAACTTCAAGGTCGGCGTCCGCTTCCAGGGCGTCGAGCAGTCCGATGCGGGCGTCAAGGTCACCCTCGAGGACGGCACCGTCCTGGAGGCCGACGTCATGCTGGTCGCCGTGGGCCGTGGCCCGCGCACCGCGGACCTCGGCTACGAGGAGCAGGGCATCCGCGTCGACCGCGGCTTCGTGCTCACCGATGAGCGCCTCCACACGGGCGTGGGCAACATCTACGCGGTCGGCGACATCGTCCCCGGCCTGCAGCTCGCGCACCGCGGCTTCCAGCAGGGCATCTTCGTCGCCGAGCAGATCGCGGGCCTCGCGCCGCAGCCGATCGTCGAGGCGAACATCCCGCGCGTCACCTACTGCGACCCCGAGGTCGCGTCCGTGGGCCTCACGGAGGCCAAGGCCAAGGAGCAGTACGGCGAGGACAAGGTCCAGACCCTCGAGTACAACCTCGGCGGCAACGGCAAGAGCCAGATCCTCGGCACCACCGGCTTCGTCAAGCTCGTGCGCGTCCAGGACGGACCCGTCGTCGGCGTCCACATGCTCGGCGCCCGCGTGGGCGAGCAGATCGGCGAGGCGCAGCTCATCGTGAGCTGGGAGGCGCACCCCGAGGACGTCGCCCCGCTCATCCACGCCCACCCGACGCAGAACGAGGCTCTCGGAGAGGCGCACCTCGCGCTCGCCGGCAAGCCCCTGCACGCCCACGACTGATCCGCTTCGACTGAGGAAGAAGAACCCATGAGCAACGACGTCACCCTTCCCGCTCTCGGCGAGTCCGTCACCGAGGGCACCGTCACCCGCTGGCTCAAGGCCGTCGGCGACACCGTCGCCGCGGACGAGCCGCTCCTCGAGGTCTCGACCGACAAGGTCGACACCGAGATCCCGTCGCCCTTCGCGGGCACGCTCCTCGAGATCCTCGTCCAGGAGGACGAGGAGGCCGAGGTCGGCGCGATCCTCGCGCGCATCGGCGAGGCCGGCGAGGCGCCTGCCGCCGCTCCGGCCCCCGAGGCCGCGACCCCGGCGCCCGAGGCCGCGCCCGCCCCGGTCGAGGAGCCGGCCCCGGCTCCCGCCGCACCGGCGCCCACCGCTGCCCCGGCCGCAGGCGGCCGCGACGTGACCCTTCCCGCGCTGGGCGAGTCCGTCACCGAGGGCACCGTCACCCGCTGGCTCAAGGCGGTCGGCGACTCCGTCGACGCGGACGAGCCGCTCCTCGAGGTCTCGACCGACAAGGTCGACACCGAGATCCCGTCGCCCTTCGCGGGCGTGCTCACGGAGATCCTGGTGGCCGAGGACGAGATCGCCGAGGTCGGCTCCGTGCTGGCCCGCAT
>NZ_BBLV01000013.1 GCF_000971115.1 Demequina gelatinilytica
CCCCGGCGGCCGTCCGGCTCCCGGTGGCCGTGGCCGTGGCGGCGGCACCGCTGGTGCGTTCGGTCGTGCCGGAGGCAAGCCCGTCCGCGGTCGGAAGTCGAAGCGCGCGAAGCGGGCAGAGTACGAGCAGCAGCAGGCTCCCGCGATCGGCGGCGTGCAGATCCCTCGGGGCGACGGCAACACGCTGATCCGTCTGCGCCGCGGTGCGACGCTCACCGACTTCGCCGAGAAGATCGACGTCAACCCCGCGTCGCTCGTGACCGTCCTCTTCCACCTGGGGGAGATGGCCACCGCGACGCAGTCGCTCGACGAGGACACCTTCGAGGCTCTCGGCAGCGAGCTGGGCTACGTCATCCAGATCGTGTCCCCCGAGGAGGAGGACCGCGAGCTGCTCGAGGACTTCAACATCGACATCGAGGCCGAGCTGGCCGCCGAGACCGATGAGGAGCTCGAGGCACGTCCGCCGGTCGTCACCGTCATGGGTCACGTCGACCACGGAAAGACGCGCCTTCTCGACGCGATCCGCAACGCGGACGTCATCTCGGGCGAGGCCGGTGGCATCACCCAGCACATCGGTGCCTACCAGGTGCACACCACCCACGAGGGCAACGACCGCGCCATCACGTTCATCGACACCCCGGGTCACGAGGCGTTCACCGCCATGCGTGCCCGTGGTGCGAAGGTCACGGACATCGCGATCCTCGTGGTCGCGGCGGACGACGGCGTGATGCCGCAGACCATCGAGGCGCTCAACCACGCCCAGGCGGCCGACGTGCCGATCGTGGTCGCGGTCAACAAGGTGGACAAGGAGGGTGCGAACCCGGCCAAGATCCGCCAGCAGCTCACCGAGTACAACCTGGTGGCCGAGGAGTACGGCGGCGACACGATGTTCGTCGACGTCTCCGCGCTCAAGGGCCAGGGCATCGAGGACCTCCTCGAGGCCGTCCTGCTCACCGCCGACGCCGGTCTGGACCTGCGTGCGAACCCGAACAAGGACGCCCGCGGTGTGGCCGTCGAGGCGCACCTCGACAAGGGCCGCGGCGCCGTGGCGACCGTCCTGGTCAACTCGGGAACGCTGAAGGTCGGCGACGCGATCGTCGCGGGCACGGCCTACGGCCGCGTCCGTGCGATGTTCGACGAGCACGACAACCAGGTCCAGGAGGCGCTGCCCGCGCGTCCGGTCATGGTCATCGGCCTCACGTCGGTGCCCCGCGCCGGCGACACCTTCCTGGTGGCGGACGACGACCGCACGGCCCGTCAGATCGCCGAGAAGCGTGAGGCCGCCGAGCGCGCCGCACAGCTCGCGAAGCGTCGCAAGCGCATCTCCCTCGAGGACTTCAACAAGGCCCTCGAGGAGGGCAAGGTCGACACCCTCAACCTCATCATCAAGGGTGATGTGTCCGGTGCCGTCGAGGCCCTCGAGGACGCGCTGCTCCAGATCGACGTGGGCGACGAGGTCGACCTGCGCATCATCCACCGCGGTGTCGGTGCGGTGACGCAGAACGACGTCAACCTCGCGACGGTCGACAACGCGATCATCATCGGCTTCAACGTGCGCCCGGCCGAGCGCGTCCAGGACCTCGCGGATCGCGAGGGCGTGGACATGCGCTTCTACTCGGTCATCTACCGTGCGCTCGAGGACGTCGAGGCCTCGCTCAAGGGCATGCTCAAGCCCGAGTTCGAGGAGCGTCAGGTCGGTGGCGCGGAGATCATGGAGATCTTCCGCTCCTCCAAGTTCGGCAACATCGCCGGTTCGCTGGTGCGCACCGGTGTCATCCGCCGCAACGCGAAGGCCAAGGTGGTGCGCAACGGCGTCGTCATCGGCGAGCCGACCATCGAGACGCTGCGCCGCTTCAAGGACGACGCCACCGAGGTGCGCGACGGCTACGAGTGCGGTATCGGCCTCGGCAAGTTCAACGACATCCAGGTCGGCGACATCATCGAGACCTTCGAGATGGTCGAGATCCCGAGGTCCTGATGGCTGACAAGGCGAGGGCTCTGAAGCTCGCGGGCACGATCAAGAAGATCGTCGCCCGCGGGCTCCAGACCGAGATCAAGGATCCGCGGCTGGCGTTCGTCACGGTGACCGATGTGCGCGTCACCGGCGACCTCCAGCAGGCCTCGGTGTTCTACACCGTCATGGGTGGCGACACCGAGCGGGAGGACGCCGCGAAGGCGCTGCAGAAGGCCAAGGGCCGGCTGCGGTCCCTCGTGGGCGCGGGCCTCGGCATCCGTCTCACGCCGACGCTCGAGTTCCACCTCGATGCCGTGCCTGAGACGGCGGCGTCGCTCGACCGTGCCCTCCACGAGGCGCATGTGCGGGACGAGGAGCTCAAGCGGCTGCGTGAGAACGCGGACTACGCCGGCGGCGCGGACCCCTACAAGCGTCCCGCCGACGAGGACCAGGACTAGGACATGGGCAGGCGAGGCCCGGAGCCCGCTCCGGGCATCGTCGTCGTGGACAAGCCTCAGGGCTGGACGTCCCACGACGTGGTCGGGCGTGTGCGGCGCTTGGCGCAGACCTCCAAGGTCGGCCACGCCGGCACGCTCGACCCCATGGCCACCGGGGTGCTGGTTCTGGGAATTGGGCGCGCCACGCGCCTGCTCACGTACATCGTCGGGCACGATAAGGGCTACGAGGCGACGATCCGCCTCGGACAGGCGACTGTCACGGACGATGCGGAAGGAGAGGTCACCGGGGCCACGGACACGTCCGCGGTCACGGACGAGGCCATCCTTCCCGCCATCGCCCGGCTCACGGGGGAGATCCTCCAGCGACCGAGCGCGGTGAGCGCGATCAAGGTCGACGGCAAGCGCGCGTATGCGCGTGTGCGCGGGGGCGAGGACGTCGAGCTGCCAGAGCGACCGGTGACGGTCGCGGCGTTCGACGTCCTCGCCATCCGGCGCACGGAGGCCGAGGACGGCACCGCCGTGATCGACCTCGACGTCTCGGTCCAGGTGTCCTCGGGCACCTACGTCCGCGCGCTCGCGCGCGACCTGGGAGCCGCTCTTGGGGTCGGGGGCCATCTCACGGCGCTGCGCCGCACCCGCGTCGGCGGCATCGGGCTCGACCTCGCGCGCACGCTCGAGGATCTCGGAGCCGTTGTCGAGGCGGGGCAGGAGCTGCCCCGCACGTCGCTCGCGGAGGCGGCCTCGGCCACGCTTCCCGTCCTCGAGGTCTCCGACGCTGACGCGACGGCGCTCGGCTTCGGGCAGTTCATCGACGCGACGGTCGGCGGCCCCACGGTGGCGATCGCCCCCGGACCTCGCGCGATCGCTGTGCTCGAGCCCAAGGGCGGCCGCGCCAAGCCGGTCGTGGTCTTCGAGCCCGCCGGCGCATCGTCCGCCTCCTGACCGGCGGTTCCCGCCCGCTCGGGCACAATGTCCCTCATGCATGTGTGGCGCTCGCTCGCGGAGATCCCCGACCTCGGCCCGGCCGTGGTGACGCTCGGGAACTTCGACGGCGTCCATCGGGGGCACCAGGCGGTGCTCGAGGCGATGGTCGCCGATGCGCGTGCGCGCGGTCACGTCGCGCTCGCGATGACATTCGACCCGCACCCCAAGGCGGTGCATGATCCCGCCCACACGCCCGAGCTCATCACGGGCATCGAGGACCGCCTCGAGCGGCTCGCCGCCACGGGGCTCGACGGGGTCCTGGTGGTGCGCTACACGCTCGACTTCGCGCGCCAGACGCCCGAGGAGTTCGTTCGCGACTACCTGGTGCGGGGCCTGCGGGCCTCGTGCGTGGTGGTCGGACGCGACACCCGCTTCGGGCGCGGGAACGCCGGGGACGTGGCGACCATGCGGGAGCTCGGATCCGAGCTCGGCTTCGCGGTGGACATCATCGACGACGCCTGCGCGGTGTCCGAGTCCGGCCGCCGCTGGTCGTCGACCTGGGTGCGCGAGCTGCTCGAGTCCGGCGACCTGCCGGGCGCCAACGACGTCCTGGGACGTGAGCACCGCATCCGCGGCACGGTGATCCACGGCGACGCGCTCGGACGCGAGATCGGCTTCCCGACCGCGAACCTCGACCACTCCGCAGGGATGATCCCGCGCCACGGCGTCTTCGCGGCATGGCTCACGGTGCTCGACGCGCGCGGCAACGCCCGGGCGGAGGGCCTGGTGGGGCAGCGGATGCCCGCAGCCGTGAGCCTCGGGATGAACTACACGGTGGGTGGCACGGACCTCCGGGTCGAGGCGTTCGCGATCGACCGGACGGGCATCGACCTGTACGACGCGGAGGTCGCCCTCGACCTGGTCGAGTGGCGCCGGCCGATGCTCGACTTCGGGTCGCTCGACGCGCTCATCGAGGCGCTCGGCGAGGACGTCGACTGGTGCCGCGAGGTGCTCGCGATTCGCGCGTGATCCCACCGCGGAGGGTGTTACCAGGGGATTAAGTCTCGGTCACGATCGCGTCGCTATCGCGCTTTGTCCGGTTCGGCGGGCTATGGTCGAAAGATGCCAGCCTCCAGCGACGCTCTCGTGGTGCTCGACAAGGTCAACAAGCACTTCGGGGAGCTCCACGTGCTCCAGGACATCGACCTCACCGTCGCGCGCGGCGAGGTGGTCATCGTGATCGGCCCCTCGGGCTCGGGGAAGTCGACGCTGTGCCGCGCGATCAACCGTCTCGAGACCATCGACTCCGGCACCATCACGGTCGACGGGGAGGTGCAGCCGCAGGAGGGCAAGGCGCTCGCGCAGATGCGCGCCGAGGTCGGGATGGTGTTCCAGTCCTTCAACCTCTTCGCGCACAAGACCATCCTCGAGAACGTCACGCTCGGGCCCGTCAAGGTGAAGAAGGAGCCCAAGGCGCAGGCCCGCGAGGAGGCGATGGCGCTTCTCGAGCGCGTGGGCGTCGCGAACCAGGCGCAGAAGTACCCCGCGCAGCTGTCCGGCGGCCAGCAGCAGCGCGTCGCGATCGCGCGGTCCCTCGCGATGAAGCCCAAGGTGATGCTGTTCGACGAGCCCACCAGCGCGCTCGACCCCGAGATGATCAACGAGGTGCTCGACGTCATGGTCACGCTCGCGCACGAGGGCATGACCATGATCGTCGTCACCCACGAGATGGGCTTCGCCCGCAAGGCCGCGAACCGCGTGGTGTTCATGGCGGACGGACGCATCCACGAGCAGGCCACGCCGGAGGAGTTCTTCACGAACCCGCGGTCGGAGCGGGCGAAGGACTTCCTGTCGAAGATCCTCACGCACTAGGGGTTCCCCAGGTTCCAACATCAGCGCCCTGGCAGGGGCGAGGGAGAGGAGAAGGACCATGATGATCCGGAGGAAGGCGGCGGTAGCCGCGCTCGGAGTGGCCGCCGCGGCGATGCTCGCCGCATGCGGGTCCGACGACGGCTCGGAGACCGACGACTCGATGGCAGGCGACGATGCCATGACCGCGGGGGACTTCCCCGAGGGGTCGACGATGGCGGCGCTCGCCGAGGCGGGAAGCATCACCATCGGCACCAAGTTCGACCAGCCGCTCTTCGGGCTCAAGCCGCCCTCGGGCGACCCGGTGGGCTTCGACGTGTCGATCGGCAAGATCATCGCGTCGGAGCTGGGCATCGACGAGGACTCGATCGAGTGGGTCGAGACCGTCTCGGCGAACCGCGAGCCGTTCATCCAGGACGGCTCGGTCGACATCGTCGTCGCGACGTACACCATCAACGACGACCGCAAGGAGCTGGTGAGCTTCGCCGGGCCCTACTACAACGCGGGCCAGGCGCTCATGGTGATGGTCGACAACGAGGACATCTCCAGCCCCGACGACCTCGCGGGGAAGAAGGTCTGCTCCGTCGAGGGGTCGACCCCCGCGGCGAACATCGAGGAGAACTACCCCGACGCCGAGCTGTCGCTCTTCGCGGCGTACGGCGACTGCCTCGACCCGCTGCGCAACGGCCAGGTCGACGTGGTCACCACCGACAACGTGATCCTCGCGGGCTACGTCGACCAGTACCCGGACGAGTTCAAGGTGGTAGGCGAGCCCTTCACCGAGGAGCCGTACGGGATCGGCCTCGCGCACGACGACACCGAGTTCCGCATGTGGATCAACGACGTGCTCGAGGAGATCTTCGAGGACGGCCGCTGGCTCGAGGCGTGGAACGAGAACGTCGGCGACATCCTGCCGGAGCCCGAGGTCCCGACCGTGGACCGCTACGAGAACTAGCGGCATCGCCGTGCGGCCCGTCGCAGGACGGGCCGCACGGTACGTCCGGAGGAGAGCATGGGCACGTTCATCGACGAGTTCGGCACCATCTGGGGCGCGTTCCTCGCGACGCTGAGCCTCACCGTGGTGTCGGGCGCTCTCGCGCTCGTGTGGGGCACCCTGCTCGCGGTGATGCGCGTCTCGCCGGTCGGGCCCCTGCGCACCTTCGGGACGGGGTACGTGGAGCTGGTGCGCAACACCCCGCTCACGGTGATGTTCTTCTTCTGGGTCTTCGTCGCCCCGTCCATCGGCTTCGTGCCGCCGCTGGGGTTCTGGATCGCGGTCATCGCCATGACGCTGTACACCTCGTCGTTCGTGTGCGAGGCGCTGCGCTCCGGCGTGAACTCGGTGGGGGTCGGGCAGGCCGAGGCCGCGCGCAGCATCGGCCTGACGTTCGGCCAGACCCTCTCCCAGGTGGTGCTCCCGCAGGCGTGGCGGACCGCGATCCCGCCGCTCATCTCGGTGCTCATCGCGCACACGAAGAACACCTCGGTCGCGGCCGGCTTCGCGTACTTCGAGCTGGTCGCGAGCATGCAGCGGCTCACCAACAAGCACCCGGCGGACGGCATCGTCATCTTCTTCGGGATCGGCCTCATGTACCTGGTCATCACCATCCCGCTGGGCCTCCTGGCGGCCCGGATCGAGCGGAAGGTGGCATTCGCCCGATGAGCGGATCGATCCTCTACGACGCCCCCGGCCCGCGCGCGAAGCGCCTGGACCGGACCCTCAACATCGTCTTCTCGCTCGTCTTCGTGGCCGTCGTCGCGTGGATCGGGTACTCGTTCTGGCAGCGCGACATCTTCAACGACCGCTGGGCTGTGCTGTGGGAGGGCGCGCGCGGCCAGACCCCGGCGGACGTCTGGGGATCGCTCGCTCGCGGCCTCGGCAGGACGCTGCTCGCGGCCGGCATCGCGGCGCCCATCGCGATGCTCATCGGCGGCGGGATCGCGATCATCCGCCGCGGGGCCCGCTCGCGCTGGGTGTCGGTGCCGCCCACCGTGCTCACCGAGCTCGCGCGCGGCCTCCCGGTGCTGCTGCTGATGTTCCTCGCGAAGCTTGTCTTCGGCTGGCCGTTCCTCTGGTCCGTGGTCTTCGGCCTGGTGGTCTACAACGCGGCCGTGGTCGCGGAGATCCTGCGCGCCGGGCTGGCCGCGCTCCCGAAGGGGCAACGCGAGGCCGGGCTGAGCATCGGCCTGTCCACGATGCGCACCACGCTCATCATCGAGCTGCCGCAGGCCGTGCGCATCATGCTCCCGGCTCTGATCTCCCAGCTGGTGGTGCTGCTCAAGGACACGTCGCTCGGCTTCATCATCGCCTACGAGGAGCTGCTGCGGACCATGAAGCTCAACTCCGAGTTCTTCGGCTCGGAGTCGCGCATCGTGTTCTTCACGGTGGGCGCGGGGATCTACATCCTCATCAACATGTCCGTCTCGCGGCTGGCCACCTTCGTCGAGCGCCGCCTGCGCGAGGGCGGGGGAGGGAAGGGCATCGAGCCTCCCGAGATCGGCCCTGCGGGTCCCATCCCGCAGTCCGGCGTCGGTGGACCTGCCCGGGAGGAGGGGGCGCACGCCGGCGACCCGGTGTTCGGCGCGGGGCGGCGTCCCGAGTCGCGCCCGATCCCGCAGCGGCGCCCCGGCGACGACGAGGGCGAGCGCCGCCGTCAGGCGTATCTTGGTGACCCGACCGCGCAGTCGCTGCGGCACAACACGCGCACGGGCGACAGCCGGTAGCGCGCCCGCCTGGGTGCGGTCGCGGCGGAGCGCCCGCGTCCTGTATGCTTGATCGTCGCCGTAAGAACGGCCGCGGATCCCAGAGCACCGGAGAACAAGCCCGGTTGCGCCGCGCAGCGAGACGAAAGAGAGATCACAGTGGCGCTCGACGCAGCAGTGAAGCAGTCCATCATGGCCGAGTACGCGACCCGCGAGGGCGACACCGGCTCTCCCGAGGTCCAGGTCGCCGTCCTGACCCAGCGCATCAAGGACCTGACGGAGCACCTGAAGGAGCACAAGCACGACCACCACTCGCGTCGTGGCCTGCTCCTCCTGGTCGGCCGTCGCCGCAACCTCCTCAACTACCTCCAGCGTGTCGACGTGGAGCGCTACCGCGCCCTCATCGCCCGTCTGGGCCTGCGCCGCTAAGCGCGCAGCCCCGCCAGGCGTCTGCCCGGCCGCTCCCTCCATTCCGAGGTCGCAGCGGCCGGGCTTTCGCGTATCCGGGGACGATGCGGGCCGTCCGTCCGCCGCGCATCGTGCGTCCCCGCTGATAGGATGTTCGCGGTCCGGTTCGCCGGGCCACCCAACTCAACCTGGCAGGCCAGCCGGATGCTGATCCTCGGTGGTGACGATCAGAACCCCACCTCGATGGGATTCTTCTGCGCGTTTCGACTGACGATCAGTGACGCGGCGTGAGCCGCATCCGCCTGCCTGCCACGAATAGGCAAGGAGCAGCTCCTGATGGAGGGTCCTGAGATCCAGTTCGCCGAGGCCACGATCGACAACGGTCGCTTCGGCACCCGCACCGTCCGGTTCGAGACGGGACGTCTCGCCAAGCAGGCCGCCGGCTCCGCCGTCGCGTACCTCGACGGTGAGACCATGCTGCTGTCCGCGACCACGGCCTCGAAGGCCCCGCGCGACGGCTTCGACTTCTTCCCCCTGACCGTGGATGTCGAGGAGCGTCAGTACGCCGCCGGCAAGATCCCCGGCTCGTTCTTCCGCCGCGAGGGCCGTCCCACCACGGACGCCATCCTCACGTGCCGTCTGATCGACCGTCCGCTGCGCCCGTCCTTCGTGTCGGGTCTGCGCAACGAGATCCAGGTCGTCGTCGACGTCCTCGCGATCCACCCGGACGACCAGTACGACGTCATCGCGATCAACGCGGCCTCGATGTCCACCCAGCTCGCAGGCCTGCCCTTCTCGGGCCCCATCGGTGGCGTGCGCATCGCGCTCGTCGAGGGCCAGTGGGTGTGCTTCCCGCGCTGGTCGGAGATGGAGAACGCCGTCTTCAACATGGTCGTGGCCGGCCGTGTCGTCGGTGACGACGTCGCGATCATGATGGTCGAGGCCGAGGCGACCGAGAACGCCTTCGACCTCATCTCCGAGGGTGCTCAGGCGCCCACCGAGACCGTCGTGGCCGAGGGCCTCGAGGCCGCCAAGCCGTTCATCCGCGCGCTGTGCGAGGCGCAGGCCGACGTCGCGGCGAAGGCGGCCAAGGAGACCGCGGAGTTCCCGCGCTTCCTCGACTACCAGGACGACGTGTTCGGCGCCGTGGCGCCCGCGATCGAGGGCGACCTCGCCGAGGCGCTCCAGATCGCGGACAAGCAGACGCGTGAGAACCGCCTCGACGAGATCAAGGCCGGCGCGCTCGACCAGTTCTCGGGCCAGTTCGAGGGCCGCGAGAAGGAGATCTCCGCGGTGGTCCGCTCGGTCACCAAGCAGACCATCCGCCAGCGCATCCTCAAGGACGGCGTCCGCATCGACGGCCGCGGCCTCAAGGACATCCGTCCGCTCTCGGCCGAGGTCGCCGTGGTGCCCCGCGTGCACGGCTCCGCGATCTTCGAGCGCGGCGAGACCCAGATCATGGGTATCACCACGCTCAACATGCTCAAGATGGAGCAGCAGATCGACTCGTTCTCGCCCGAGACGCACAAGCGCTACATGCACCACTACAACTTCCCGCCGTTCTCGACGGGTGAGACGGGCCGCGTGGGCTCGCCGAAGCGCCGCGAGATCGGCCACGGTGCGCTCGCCGAGCGTGCCCTGGTGCCCGTGCTCCCGTCGCGCGAGGACTTCCCCTACGCGATCCGTGAGGTGTCCGAGGCGCTCGGCTCGAACGGCTCGACCTCGATGGGCTCGGTCTGCGCGTCGACGCTCGCCATGCTCAACGCCGGTGTGCCGCTCAAGGCCCCCGTCGCGGGCATCGCGATGGGCCTCGTGTCCGACACGGTCGACGGCGAGACCCGCTACGCGGCGCTCACCGACATCCTGGGCGCCGAGGACGCGTTCGGCGACATGGACTTCAAGGTCGCCGGTACCTCCGAGTTCGTCACCGCGATCCAGCTCGACACCAAGCTCGACGGCATCCCCGCCTCGGTCCTGGCCGGCGCGCTGCAGCAGGCGTACGACGCCCGCGTCCACATCCTCGGCGTGATGGCGCAGGCCATCTCCGAGCCCGACGAGATGAGCCCGCACGCCCCGCGCGTGATCGCGGTGCGCATCCCCGTCGACAAGATCGGCGAGGTCATCGGCCCCAAGGGCAAGATGATCAACCAGATCCAGGACGACACGGGCGCCGACATCTCGATCGAGGACGACGGCACCGTGTACATCGGCGCCACCGACGGTCCGTCGGCGGAGGCCGCGCGCGCCGCGATCAACGCGATCGCGAACCCGCACGTCCCCGAGGTCGGCGAGCGCTTCGTCGGCACCGTGGTGAAGACCGTCGCGTTCGGCGCCTTCATCTCGCTCACCCCGGGCAAGGACGGCCTTCTGCACATCTCGCAGATCCGCAAGCTCGTGGGCGGCAAGCGCGTCGACAACGTCGAGGACGTCCTGTCCGTGGGCCAGAAGATCCAGGTGGAGATCACCGAGGTCGACCCGCGCGGCAAGCTCTCGCTCGGCGTGGTCGAGGAGGCGGGTGCCGAGGCGTCCGCCGAGGAGACCGTCGAGGCGTAAGCCCGGTCTGACGCAGTTCCGCTCGAAGGGCGGTCGGGGTGACCCGGCCGCCCTTCGGCGTTCCTGCGCAGGCACGGGGCTCCGCGCACCGAGCGCGGGCGGTGGGAGCGTCGCGCCGCGACTAGGCTCGCCCTCATGCCTCACATGCTTCCCCTCGTGCACGCCGGCGCCATCGGCTCCGACATCACCGTCGAGCAGGACCACGGCGCGGTCATCCGCCGCTCGATCCTGCCGGGAGGCGTGCGCGTGCTCACCGAGCAGATCCCGGGCATGCGCTCGGCGACGCTCGGCGCGTGGATCGGCGTCGGCTCGCGTGACGAGGCGCCGGAGCACGCCGGCTCGACGCACTTCCTCGAGCACCTGCTGTTCAAGGGGACCCGACGCCGGACCGCGCTCGACATCGCGGAGGAGTTCGACCGCGTGGGCGGCGAGTCCAACGCGCTCACCGGCAAGGAGTACACCTGCTACTACGCGCGGGTGATCGACACGGACCTGCCGATGGCCATCGACGTGATCCTCGACATGGTCACCAGCGCCCGGCTCGACCAGGCCGACTTCGACATGGAGCGCGGGGTGATCCTCGAGGAGCTCGCGATGAACGAGGACGACCCGGGCGACGTCATCCACGAGCGCTTCACCGAGGCGGTCCTGGGCGGGCACGTCCTGGGCCGCCCCATCGGAGGCACGCCCGAGATCATCAACGCGGTGACGCGCGACGCGGTGTGGGAGCATTACCAGCAGCACTACACGCCCGAGGGGCTCATCATCACGGCCGCCGGGGGAGTGGACCACGACGCGGTGTGCGCCATGGTCGCCGAGGCGCTGGTGCGCGGCGGGTGGACGCTGGCGGACGGTGTGGTCCCCGCGGGCCGTCGCGATCGCTTCGCGCCCGTCGAGGCGACCCTGACGCCCGAGGTCCGCATCACCCGCCACGAGCTCGAGCAGGCGCACGTGCTGCTCGGCACGCGCGGTTTCAGCGCGACCGACGAGCGTCGCAGCGTGCTCGCGGTCTACAACGCGATCCTGGGCGGCGGCATGAGCTCGCGCCTGTTCCAGGAGATCCGTGAGAAGCGCGGCCTCACCTATGCCGTGTACTCGTTCGGCGCCCCGAGCACGGAGACGGGAGTGTTCGGCGTCTACGGCGCATGCACGTCCGCCAAGGTCGACGAGGTCGAGCGCCTCATGGCCGTCGAGCTCGAGCGGATGGCCGAGGGCATCACGGCCTCCGAGCTCGAGCGCGCCAAGGGCCAGATCGCGGGCTCCATGGTGCTGCGCCTCGAGGACTCGTACTCGCGCATGTCGCGGCTGGGCAAGGCCGAGCTGGTGTTCGGCGACCTGTGGTCCATCGCCGAGATGCTCGACGACGTCCACGCGGTCACCACCGACCAGGTGCGCGCGCTCGCGGCGGACATCGCGTCGCGCGAGCGCGTCTCGGTGCGCGTCGGCCCGGCATAACGACGTCTGAGCGCAGTGCTTATGTTGCGCTTATCCACCTCCCAGGCTTCTCCCAGGTTCCGTTCGTAACTTCGCATCGTCAAGGCGTGACGATGCGAACGGACGGACGATGCCCAAGAACACTTCGAGGTGGACCCGCGTGCGAGCGTGGGGGATCCCCACCGGCACCCTGCTGGCCGGCGCAGGACTCGGCGCAGGTGCGATGGCGCTGTGGGGCACCGGGTCGGACCCGGTGCAGGAGACGCGATCGATGGACGCGAGCGGTCAGCAGACCGTGACCGTGTCGCTGCAGACGCTCGAGGAGACCGTCTCCGCCACGGGCTCGCTCGCGGCCGTGTCGACGGACTCCCTCGCGTTCGAGGCCTCGGGCACGGTGACCGCCGTCAACGTGGCGGCCGGCGACGTGGTCGAGGAGGGCGACGTGATCGCCACCATCGACACCCTCCAGCTCACGGCGTCGCTGCGCGCGGCGCAGGCGGACCTCGCGGAGGCGAGGGCCAACCTCTCCAACCTCAAGGATGAGGACGACGACTCGGAGGCCAGCGAGAAGCAGATCGCGGCGGCCAAGGCGCAGGTCGCGCTCCTCAAGGAGTCGGTCGCGGACGCCGAGGACGCCATGGAGGACGCGACGCTGGTCGCGGACATGGCCGGCCTGGTCACGTCGCAGCCCTACGAGGTGGGCGACGTGGTCTCGAGCGGGTCGTCCGGCGGTTCCGGGTCGACCGGCATGTCGACGGCGTCGACCTCGACCACCACGTCGAGCGGCGTCACCATCGTGGGTCAGGACGACTGGACGGTGTCCGTGAGCCTGTCGGAGGACGAGGTCGCGCTGATCGACGAGGGCGACCAGGTGACCTTCACGGCCGACGACGTCGACTCCGAGTTCTACGGGATCGTGACCGAGATCGCGAACCTGCCGACCACCACCGGCGGCAGCGCCACGTACGCGGTCGAGCTGCAGGTCACCGGCGACGTCGAGGGCCTGTACGAGGGCACCTCGGTCACCGCGGAGATCGTCTACCTCCGCCAGGTCGACGTGCTCGCGATCCCCACCAACGCGATCACCACCGCCGACGGCGTCTCCACCGTGACGGTGGTGGACGATGCGGGCGACGAGGAGGAGCGGACCGTCACGCTGGGCGAGGCGATCGGCACGTACACCGAGGTCACCGACGGCCTCGAGGAGGGCGAGCAGCTCGCCGTGACGGTGGCCACCGGCGGCTCCGGATCCGACAGCGGCACCGACGAGCAGCAGTGGGGCCAGTTCCCCGGCGGCGGCGAGATGCCGACGGGCGACTTCGGCGGCGGCCAGATGCCGACCGGCGGCATGGGCGCGATGCCCGGCCAGTAGGCCGGCACGCATCGACCTGGATCTATCGGACGAGGACGCACATGACCGCCACCGCCATCACCACCACGCACTTCGAGACCGCCGCACCGGTCATCGAGCTCTCGGGTGCCCGCAAGACGTACCACACGGGGGACATCGAGTTCGAGGCCCTGCGGGGCATCGACTGCCGCATCTACCCGGGCGAGTACGTCGCCATCGTCGGTCCCTCAGGATCCGGCAAGTCCACCCTCATGAACATCCTGGGGTGCCTCGACGTCCTCACGAGCGGGAGCTACGTGCTCGCGGGCGAGGACGTCTCGCACATGGACGAGGTCGCGCTCGCCTCCGCCCGCAACCGCCGCATCGGCTTCGTCTTCCAGCAGTTCCACCTGCTCTCGAGCCTGACCGCGCTGGGCAACGTCGAGCTCCCGCTCATCTACGCGGGGGTCGCCCCGGCCGAGCGCCGCAAGCGCGCGATGGTCGCGCTCGAGCGGGTCGGGCTGGGAGACAAGAGCCGCAACCACCCGGGCCAGCTCTCCGGGGGCCAGCAGCAACGTGTCGCGATCGCGCGTGCGCTGGTGACGGAGCCCGCGATCGTCCTCGCCGACGAGCCCACGGGAAACCTCGACTCGCATTCCACGAGGGACGTGCTCGGGATGCTCGACGACCTCCATGCGGAGGGCAGCACCATCGTGCTCATCACGCACGAGTCCGACGTGGCGGCGCGTGCCGGCACGGTCTACAACGTGACCGACGGGCAGTTCGTCGGCACGGGAACGGAGATCGCCAAATGAGGCCCGCCGACCTGCTCGCCAGCTCCTGGCGTGCGATCCGCTCGCACAAGATGCGCTCGGCGCTCACGATGCTCGGCATCGTGGTCGGCATCGCCTCCGTGGTGCTCACCGTGGGTCTGGGGCTCGGGACGCAGAAGGACGTCAGCGAGCAGATCGCGGCGCTCGGCTCGGACCTCCTCATCGTGTCGCCCGGGTCCTCGACGGACGAGAGCGGCATGCGCGGCGGCTTCGGCTCGGGGACCACCCTGACCCGTGCCGACGCCGATGCGCTCGCCTCGACCGTCGCGGTGCCCGACGCGATGGCGGTCGCCGCGGAGAAGACCGCGAGCGTCTCGCTCGAGTACGGCGAGAGCAACTGGACCACCACCGTCACGGGCACGTCGACCAGCTGGCCCGAGGTCCGCTCGCGCGAGCTGCTGTACGGCTCGTTCTTCACGGACGAGGACGTCGACTCCGGCGCGAGCGTGATCGTGCTGGGCGCGGAGACCGCGGAGGAGCTGTTCGGCACCGCGGCGGTGGTGGGTCAGGACGTCACCATCGACGACGACACCTACGAGGTGGTCGGGGTGCTGAGCGAGGCCGGGTCCTCGGGCGACACGTCGCTCGACGACATGGCGGTGGTGCCGATGACCACGCTGGTGGAGCAGCTCGACGACTCGGGCTCGAGCGAGTCCGTCGCGACCATCTACATCAAGGCGGCGGCATCGAACCTGCTGAGCGCCGCCTCGCAGGAGGCGGAGTCGCTGCTGCTCAACCTCCACGGGATCGCGGCTGCCGATGACGCGGACTTCACCATCGATGTCCAGGACTCGCTGCTCGACGCGGCGACGTCCGTGTACCAGAAGCTCACGGTGCTGCTCACCGGGATCGCCGCGCTGGCGCTGCTCGTGGGCGGCATCGGGGTCATGAACATCATGCTGGTGTCGGTGACCGAGCGCACCAGGGAGATCGGCCTGCGCAAGGCGCTCGGCGCGGCTCCCGCGAACATCCGCAACCAGTTCCTCATCGAGGCGATGATCCTCGGGCTCAGCGGTGGCGCGATCGGGGTCGCGATCGGTGTGGGGCTCGCGCTGGCGCTGCCCTCGGTGCTCGGCTCGACCATCGTGATCTCGGGCCTCGCCCTGGTGGTCTCGGTGGTCGTCGCGGTCGGGATCGGCGCGGTGTTCGGCGTGTACCCGGCGGCGCGTGCCGCCAAGCTCGCCCCCATCGATGCGCTGCGCGACCAGTAGACGTGAACAGATCAGAACAGGAACCAAGGACCATGACCATGAACCGTAGGACCACGAACCGGATGACCGCCCTGGCGACCTTGTGCGGCGTCGCGCTGCTGGCCGGATGCTCGGCCGATGCCTCGGAGGCCGAGGCCTCCGCGGCGCCCGAGACCGCATCGTCGGCAGGCGCGGATGCCGTGCTGGGCGAGGTGCCCGGCGGCGGTCAGGGCGACGAGCAGATGGGCGGGGGAGGCCGCGGCGGGCTCACCGGCGAGATCGCGTACGTCTCGGACGGCGTCGCGCAGGTGCAGGACGGCGACTCGCAGACCGCGGTGACCTTCTCCGAGGACACGGAGATCACCCGGCAGGTGACCCTCGCGCTCGCGGACATCGAGGTGGGGCAGTGCGTGGTCGCCACGCTGGACGACGATGACGACGCGACGGAGATCACGGTCACCGACGCGGATGAGGACGGCTCATGCGCGACGGGCTTCGGCGGCGGCGGCTTCGGCGGCGGTGACGATGCGGGCATGCCGTCCGACATGCCGACCGCCATGCCGGACGGCATGGAGCTGCCCGAGGGTGGGGCTCCCGACGGCATGGAGCTGCCCGACGGGGCGGAGATGCCCGACGGGGCGGAGATGCCCACGGGCGGCGGATTCACGCCGGCCACGACCGGCACCGTGACGGCCGTCGCGGACGGCACCCTCACCGTGGAGGACGCGGACGGCGCGTCGACCACCATCTCGGTCTCCGGCGACGCCGCCATCACCGGGCGCGAGGCCGCTGACGCCGACGCCGTCGAGGCGGGCATGTGCCTCACGGCGACGGGCACCTCGGACGACGCCGGCGGCTACACCGCGACCTCGCTCTACGTATTCGACGGCGGGGACGAGGGCTGCGTCTCGATGAGCGGCTTCGGCGGGCGTGGCGGCATGGGCGGGATGCCCGGGGGCGACGGCGACCAGGCCGCCGTCGGCGAGCCGGCGCTCGAGAGCGAGGGATGATGGCCCGGCGACGCGTCCGCGGCTGGCACGTCGCGGCGGCGCCGATCGCGGTCGGCGGCGTGGTGGCGGTGGTGCTCCTCACGGGGGCGTCCTCGGCATCGGCCCAGTACCGGGTCGCGACGGCAGGAACGGGCGACGTCACCCAGACGCTCACGGCGACGGGGTCTCTCGCGTCCGCGAGCGAGCAGGATCTCGCATTCCAGCTCGACGGCACCGTCGAGTCGCTCGCTGTCGCGGTCGGTGACGTGGTCGAGGCGGGCGACGTCCTCGCAACGCTCGACACGAGCGATCTCGACGACGCCGTCACCGAGGCCAAGGAGGCGCTCGCGGATGCCAAGGAGGCGCTCGCGGACGACCTCGAGGCTCAGGCCGAGGGCACGTCGAGCAGCTCGAGCACGACCACCAGCTCCGCGTCGTACTCGACCGATGGCTCGACGGCAGGTTCCTCGGCGGCTGTCACCGTGACCGCCGCGTTGTACGTGCCCGGCGACACGAGCATCGTGACCGTCGCGGAGGAGTCGTCGGACGCCGTCGAGGCGGCGCGCGCGGCGCTCGTCGCGGCGCAGGACGCGCTGCTCGAGCAGTACGACCTTGCGACCGCCCTGCTGGCCGAGGCCCAGGACGCCGCGACCGCCGCACAGGAGGTCTGCGCCGCCTTCGCGGCGACGACCGACGACGATGCCGCCGGGGACGGTTCCGGCACCGCGGACGACGACGGCGCGGACACCTCCGACGACGGCTCCGCGGACGATGCCGCGGACGCGCTCGCCGCATGCCAGGAGGCCACGTCCGCCGCGCTCGCGGCATCGCAGGCCTCGATCGACGCGCAGGCGACGCTCATGGAGCTTGCTGCGGCCGTCGACGATGCCGTGGCGACGCTGCAGGAGGCGATCGCCGCCGCGGCGAGCGGCACCGGCACCGCCGACGGCGGCACGAGCGGCGGCACGAGCGGCAGCACGGGTGGCGGCTCCGGCACCGCTCAGGGCGGCGAGTCCGACCAGGGCGGCATGAGCGGCGACCAGGAGCTTTCCGGGACGCCGAGCGGCGACGCCGCCTCGCAGGACGGCTCCGGCGCAAGCGGGATGAGCGGGATGAGCGGCACGGACGGCTCGTCCTCCCAGTCCTCGGGGGGCATGGGCGGGTCCTCATCCTCGTCCTCATCCGTGCCGAGCGCGGCCGACATCCTCGCGGACAAGGCCGACATCACCGCGGCGAAGGCCGAGCTCGCGGTCGCGCGGTCGCAGCTCGAGCACGCGACCCTCACCGCGCCCGTCGCCGGCGAGATCGTGGCGATCGGCTTCGACGAGGACGACTCGGTGACCGGCGGCGACACGTCCACCGCGATCACCCTGATCGCCGACAACACGTACCTCGTCTCGCTCTCCGTGAGCCTGACGGAGGCCCAGCTGCTCGAGGCCGGGCAGGACGCCGAGCTCACGCTCACCAGCACCGGCGAGGTGGTGGCGGGCACGGTCTCGAGCGTCTCGCACGTGAACTCGGGCAACGACTACTCGCAGTCGTACGCGGTGACCATCGCGGTGCCGGACCCGGGATTCGACATCCGGATCGGCGCGGCCACGCGGATGCAGATCACGGTGGCCAGCGCGACGGGCGTGCTCGTGGTGCCCACGTCGGCGATCTCGGACGCGGCCGGCGATGCGACCGTGCAGGTGGTGGGCGAGGACGGCGCCGCGTCGTCCGTCGCGATCGAGACGGGGGCGATCGGCGCGGTCTACACCGAGGTCCTGTCGGGGCTGGACGCAGGGGACCAGGTGGTCCTCGCGGACCTGACGGCCTCCGTCACCTCGGACGACGAGTCCTCCGACAGCTCGGGAGGCCTGCTGTCGGGCCTCGACGGAGACTCGGGATCGAGCGACCAGCAGCAGATGGGCCAGTTCCCCGGCGGTGGCATGCCGCAGGGCGGCTTCCAGGGAGGACCCCAGGGATAGCAGGCACCGTGGAACCCGCGCCCGGAGGCGCCCGGTACGCTCGACGCATGATCTCCGTCGCCGTGCTGGGCGCCTCCGGGCGCATGGGTTCCCATGTGGTCGAGGCGGTGAACGGAGCGGAGGATCTCGCGCTCGTCGCCGCGCTGGACCATGCTGACGACGTCGCCGAGGCGGGGCGCGCGGGGGCGCACGTCGCCGTCGACTTCACGGTGCCGAGCGCGACCGAGGCCAACGTCCACGCGCTCATCGACGCCGGCGTCCACGCGGTGGTGGGCACCACCGGGTGGACCGAGGAGGCGTTGCTGCGGGTCGACGAGCACCTCAAGGAGCGGCCCGAGCTCGGGGTGCTCATCGCCCCGAACTTCGCGCTCGGCGCGGTGCTCTCGATGCGTTTCGCCGCGGCGGCGGCCCGCTACTTCGAGTCGGTCGAGATCGTCGAGCTGCACCACCCGGACAAGGTCGACGCGCCGTCGGGGACCGCGCTCCACACCGCGGCAGGCATCGCCGCCGCGCGGGCGGCCGCCGGCATCGGCCCCTCGCCCGACGCCACCACTCACGATCCCGACGGCGCGCGCGGCGCCGTGGTCGACGGCGTCCACATCCACGCCGTCCGCCTGCGCGGCCTCGTCGCGCACGAGGAGATCCTGCTCGGCAACCCCGGCGAGCAGCTCACCATCCGCACGGACAGCTTCGACCGCGTGAGCTTCATGCCCGGCGTGCTGCTGGGTGTCCGGGAGGTGGCGCGTCGCCCGGGCCTCACGGTGGGGCTCGACGGGTACCTGTCGCTGTGAGCGTGATGCGTCGGCCGGCCTTCATGGCGGCCATCGCGACCACGGTGCTCGCCGCGCTGCTGCTGGGCTTCGTGGTGAACATCGCCCTCGCGCTCCTGCAGTCCACCGGCGTGGTGGGCAAGCTGCTCGGGGTCCTGGTGCTCGTCATCCCTGCGATCGCGCTCTGGTACCTGGTCAACGAGTGGCGCCTCGGCATCACGGTCCAGCGGATGGCCTCGCGCCTCGAGGCCGAGGACAGGCTCCCTCGCCATGACGGCGAGCGCTCGCCCGCCGGCCGGCTCACTGAGCAGGCGGCCCTCGACCTGTACGACGTCGCACGCCAGGGCGTGGAGCTCGCGCCCGAGGACTGGGCCGCATGGTTCCACCTCGCGTTCGCCTACGACGAGGTCAAGGAGAAGGCCGAGGCCCGCAAGGCGCTGCGGCACGCGGCGGAGCTGTTCCGCGCCCAACGCTGACAGCGGCAACGGAGCTCGATCCGACACGCCGCGCGCCGACGCCTGGCAGGACGGTTTCCACGGCGTGGCGCTGCGAGATCCGTTGGCACTGTCGCGATGCGGCGGGGTGAGGCTTCACAGCCCCGCGCGGTACATGACCTCGACGAGGTCTCCGGCGGGCCCCTCGAGGGTGCGGCGAAGCCCGCCCTCGGCCAGGCCCGCGGACGTGAGGAACGCGACGCGCGCCTCATCTCCTTGCAGGGTCCAGGCCCGGACCTCCTCGCGCCCCTGCACCCGCAGCGTGTCGATGCACGCGGACAGCAGGCGCGAGGCGTGACCGGCGCGACGATGCTCGGGAGCGACCTCGAGGGCGATGATCTCGCTGGGCTGGAGAGCCGCGAAGCCCACCACGCGCGGGCCGTCGCACGCGACGAACACCTTGTGCTCGCGCGAGGGCGGCGACACGATGGCGGCGGCCCATCGCGCCCCGACCTCCTCGGCGGGCAGCGCGTCGACGGCGTCGCCCAGCCATCCCCGCCACGCGGCCAGCTGGATTGCGGCGATCGCCTCCTCGTCACCGGGGACGGCGGGGCGGGCGGAGACGTCTGCGTGGATCATGCGGACCAGCGTAGGCGGCTCAGCCCCACCCCAGCGCACGCAGGCCGGCTGCGACCGCCGCCGCGACCGCCACCACCACGATGAACGGAGCGCGCCGCCACAGGAGCACGGCGGCGACCGCGATCGCGGCGAGCCGCGCGTCGACCACGAGCGTCCGTCCGCTCGCGAACGTCTGGACGCCGACCAGCGCCGAGAGGAGCGCGACGGTCACGAAGGCCGCGATGCGGTGGACGCGAGGGTTCTCGAGCCACGCCTCGGGGACGGCGTGGCCCGCGAGCTTGGTCGCCCACGACAGCAGGCCTGCCGCGACGATGGCGACCCACATCCATGCGTAGGCGCTCACTCCGGCACCTCCTCGGGCCGTGGATGGCCCCAGCCGGCGACGATCGCGACGGTGGCGGCTGCGAGCACGGGGAGCCCGGCGGGGACCACAGGGGTGAGCGCGAGGGCGAGCACGGACGAGGCGGCGGCCACGGCCTGTGCGCGACGATGCGCGAGGCGGGGCCACACGAGCGCGAGGAACGCCGCCGCGGCGGCCGCGTCGAGGCCCCAGTCCCGGGGATCGCCGATGCGCGATCCCAGCAGCGCACCGAGCAGCGTGATCGCGTTCCAGGCCACGAACACCCCGGCTCCCGTCCACCAGAACCCGGTCCGGCGCGCGTCGGGGTCCTCGGCCGGCTGGGCGAGGGCCACGGCGGTCGACTCGTCGATGGTGACCTGGGCGGCCGCCGCGCGGCGCCACCCGTGCATCGGCCTCAGCACGGGCGCGAGCCCCACGCCGTAGAACCCGTTGCGCAGGCCCAGGAAGGTCGAGGTGGCCACTGCGGAGAACGGGTTGCCGCCCGCGCCGATCACCCCGATGAAGGCGAACTGGGACCCTCCGGAGAACACCAGGAGGGAGAGCGCGCACGTCTGCCACACGTCGAGCCCCGCCGCGACCGAGAGCGCGCCGAAGCTGAGGCCGTACGCCCCGGTGGCGAGCGACACCGACAGCGCCTGCTGCCGCGTCGCGTCGAGACGCCGGCGGGTCACGGCGCCGTCGGGGCGTCGAGCGCCCATGCGAAGAGCGTCTCGCCTCCGCGCGGGCGCGCGCCGAGCGCGGCGAAGCCGCAGCGTTCCGCGACGGCGTTGGACCGTGCATTCTCCAGGTCGCACCAGATCTCTGCCCGCCTCGCGCCCGCGGCGAAGGCGGCCCGCGTGAGCGCGCGGACCGCCTCCGAAGCCAGGCCCTGGCCCTCGCGGTCGGCGGAGATCCAGTAGCCGATCTCGAGCGCGTCGGGTCCCACGCGGGTGTGCAGGCCGGCGCCGCCGATGAACGCGCCGGTGGCGCGGTCGACCACCGCGTAGCGGAACTGCTCGCCCGCATCGAAGGCGCGGCGGTACTCGGCCAGCTGCTCCTCGCGCTCTGCGAGGCTGAGCGGCTCGTGCTTCGCCCACGGGATGAAGGGGCGCAGGTGGTCGAGGTTGTCGAGGATCGACGCGTGCATCCCCTCGAGGTCGCCGGGTTCGTAGCGACGCAGCACCAGCCGCTCGGTCTCGACGCGTGGCGGCACGTCCCACATCTCCCACGGGATCGGGGTGCCGTCCGCGTCCTCTAGGCGGGGGAACGGCGCCGTCGCGAGCGGCTCTCGGGCGAGCGTGCCCCGATCGGCGACCCAGCGCGCGGCCTCGTCGCCGTCGTCGGTGTCGCGTGTCAGCCCCGCGTCGGCGAATCCCAGCCGACGGGGGACGGCCGCGGAGCGGGTGTTGTCAGGCCGGTGGTAGATCTCGACGGTCTCGGCGCCGGCGTGGCTCAGCCCGACACGGGTGAGCGCGGCGACCGCCTCGGACATGAGCCCGCGGCCCTGGTGCTCGGCGGAGAGCCAGTAGCCGATCTCGAGGCCCGGGCGGTCGTCGAGCGGGTGCAGGCCGGCGCTGCCCAGGTACTCGCCGCTCTCGCGGTCGAAGAGCCCCATGAGGAAGTCCACGCCGGCCTCGTGGTGCGCGATGTTCTGGGCGAGCTTGGCGGCGCGCGCCTCGGGGCTCCTCGGCTCGTCCTCGGCCCAGGACAGGAACCGCACCAGGTGCTCACGGTTGGCCGCGATGACGCGCGAGACGTCGGGGGCGTCCTCGTTCCGGAAGCGGCGGACTACCAGGCGCTCGGTCTCGATGCGGGCGGGGACGCGCCACAGCGGCCAGGGGAGCGTCGCGCCCGCGGCGTCCGCGAGCCGGGGGAGGGGCGTGGAGGCCGCGGGCTCCCGCGTGAGCGTCGCGACGTCCGCGACCCACACCTCCATGGCCTCCTCGCCCTCGCGGGCCGTGACGCCCTCGAGCGTGAAGCCGCAGCGGCGCGCGACCGCGCTCGATCGCGCGTTGGCGGGCACCACGCGGATCTCGACGCGCGAGGCGCGTGCGTGAAGCAACCCGACCGCCATGAGCGCGATGGCGGCCTCGCTCGCGTAGCCGTGGCCCTCGGCATCCGCGCCGAGCCAGTACCCGATCTCACGCACGCTCGGGTCGTCGGTCGCGTGGAATCCGCACGTGCCCAGGAACGCGCCGGTGGCCCGGTCGAAGACGCCGAGGTAGGCGTTGCCGCCCGCGGCGATCCAGGCGAGGCACTGCTCGATCCACTCGCGGTGCTTCTCGATCGGGAGCGGCTCCTCCACGGCCCACGCCATCCACGGGCGCAGGTGCTCGGCATGGGCGACGAGCGATGCGTGGTACGCCGCGACGTCGTCCTCGCCCTCCAGCGGGCGCAGCACCAGCCGCTCGGTCTCGATGCGTGCCGGGATGCGCCAGGTCATGGCGTTCATCCTGGCATCCCGCCGCGGGGCCAGGCGCCCCACAGGCGGCCCCTCGTCAGTCCTGGCGGTGACCCTCGGCGGGCACGTAGGTGACGAACCGGTACGCGAGGCCCGAGGCGGAGGTGGAGGGTTCCGTGGCGGCCTCGACGGCCCAGTCGTCGGACGCGAGGAGCGGCGCGAACGTGTCGCCCTCCACCACGGCGTCGATCTCGGTGATCTCGAGGACATCGGCGTGCGCGAGCGCCTCGGCGAACAGGCCCGCGCCGCCGATGACCCACCTGTCGGTGCCCGGCGACAGCGCCGCCGCGGTGTCCAGCGCATCGTGGAGGGACGATGCGCGGGTCGCGCCTGCGGGCGCGTCGCCGGAGGTCACCACGACGTTGACGCGACCCGGCAGGGGGCGGAAGCGCGGCGGCAGCGACTCCCAGGTGCGGCGCCCCATCACGACCGCATGCCCGCGCGTGAGCTGCTGGAAGTGCGCGAGGTCCTCCGGGAGGTGCCACGGCATCGTGCCGTCGAGACCGATGACAGGGCGCCCCTGCGCGTCCCGGGCCTGCGCCCAGATGGCCTTGATCACTAGACGGCCACCGGCGCCTTGATGCCCGGGTGGTGCTGGTAGTCCTCGATGACCACGTCGTCGATGTCGTAGTCGAACAGCGAGTCCTTGGCCTCGAGGCGCAGCGTCGGGTACGGGAAGGGATCGCGCGCGAGCTGCCGCTCCACCTGCTCGAAGTGGTTGCTGTAGATGTGGCAGTCGCCGCCGGTCCACACGAAGTCGCCCACCTCGAGGCCGGTCTGCGCGGCGATCATGTGGGTGAGCAGCGCATACGACGCGATGTTGAACGGCACCCCCAGGAAGAGGTCGGCGCTGCGCTGGTACAGCTGGCAGCTGAGCCTGCCGTCCGCGACGTAGAACTGGAACATCGCGTGGCAGGGGGCGAGCGCCATCTGCGGGATGTCCGCGGGGTTCCACGCGGAGACCAGCAGACGTCGCGAGTCGGGGTTGGACCGGATCTGCTCGACCACCTCCGCGATCTGGTCGATGTGACGGCCGTCCGGTGCGGGCCACGAGCGCCACTGGTGGCCGTACACCGGGCCCAGCTCGCCGTGCTCGTCAGCCCACTCGTCCCAGATGGTGATGCCACGCTCCTGGAGCCATCGCACGTTGGTGTCGCCGCGCAGGAACCACAGCAGCTCGCCGATGACCGAGCGCGTGTGGACGCGCTTGGTGGTGATGAGGGGGAAGCCCTGGGAGAGGTCGTAGCGGATCTGACGGCCGAAGACCGAGACGGTGCCGGTGCCGGTCCGGTCACCCTTGGGGGTGCCGGTGGCCATCACGTCGCGCAGCAGGTCCTCGTACGGGGTGGGGATCGCGGTCACGGGCTCCAGCGTACGCGCGGCGCCGGACGATGCTGCGGCGCCCGCGCCCGGCGAGCGGGGACGGGCGCCTGCAGCCTCCCGGTTGCGGCGGCCCCCGCACAGGACGAGCCTGAAGACGGGTCCCCGCTCACGCCGGAGGCTGCCATGCGCCAGAACGACCCCATCCCCGCGATCGCGGAGGCGCACGCACGCCACCTCGCGACCCTTCCTTTCGAGGACGAGCGGGACTTCGAGGACGCCGACCGCGGCTTCCTCGGCACCCTCGCGGACCCCGTGATCCGCGACGCCGACGGCGCCGTGGTGTGGGATGCATCGTCCTACGGCTTCCTCGAGGGCCAGGCGCCCACCACGGTCCATCCGAGCCTGTGGCGGCAGTCGACGCTCGCCGCGCGCCACGGGCTGTACGAGGTGGTGGAGGGCCTCTACCAGGTCCGCGGGCTCGACCTCTCGGTGATGTCGCTCATCGAGGGGGACACGGGCGTCATCGTGGTGGACCCGCTCATCAGCAAGGAGACGGCCGCGGCTGCGCTCGCGCTCTACCGCGAGCACCGGGGGGACCGGGCGGTGACGGGGATGGTCTACACGCACTCGCACCTCGACCACTTCGGCGGCGCGCTCGGCATCATCACCGCGGAGGAGGCGGCCGCGCGGCGGGTCCCGATCATCGCACCCGAGGGTCTCGTGGCCCACGCCGTCGCGGAGAACGTGTACGCCGGCACCGCGATGGCGAGGCGTGCGGGGTACATGTACGGCGCTGCGCTCGCGCGCGGGCCCCGCGGGCAGGTCGGCGCGGGCCTGGGCCAGACGACGTCGACGGGCCACCCCGGCATCATCCCTCCCACGCATGACGTCACGACCACCGGGCAGACGGTCACCGTCGACGGCGTCGAGCTCGAGTTCCAGATGGCGCCCGGCACCGAGGCGCCCGCGGAGCTCCACTTCCTGGTGCCGCGCTACGCCGCGCTGTGCATGGCGGAGAACGTCACGCACAACCTCCACAACCTGCTGACGCTGCGCGGCGCGCTGGTGCGCGATCCCAACGTCTGGGCGAGCTATCTCACCGAGGCGATCCGGCTCTTCGGGGACCGTGCGGACGTGATGTTCGCGTCGCACCACTGGCCCACGTGGGGCCGTGACCGGCTGGTCGAGTACCTCGGCCTCCAGCGCGACCTCTACAAGTACCTGCACGATCAGACGCTGCGCATGCTCAACAAGGGCCTCACAGGAGCGGAGATCGCCGAGGAGATGACGGTGCCGCCCGCGCTCGAGAGGGTCTGGGGCACGCACGGCTACTACGGCTCCGTGTCGCACAACGTCAAGGCGATCTACCAGCGCTACCTGGGGTGGTTCGACGGCAACCCGGCACGGCTCTGGCCGCATCCGCCGCAGGCGCTCGCAGAGCGCTATGTCGCCGCGATCGGCGGCGTCGACCGCGTGGTCGCGCTCGCGCGAGCGGCCTACGACGGCGGCGACCTCCGATGGGCCGCCACCCTGCTCGACCACGCGGTGTTCGCCTCGCCGGACCATGCGGCGGCGCGCGAGCTCTACGCGGACACCCTCGAGCAGCTCGCCTACGGCTCCGAGAACGGCACGTGGCGCAGCTTCTACCTCTCCGGCGCGACCGAGCTGCGCGAGGGGTCGTTCGGCACGCCGGTGGCGACCGCCGCCCCGGACCTGGTCGCGCAGCTGAGCCCCGAGCAGATCTTCGACGCGATCGCGATCACGGTGGACGGGCCCCGGGCGTGGGACCTCGACCTCGCGATCGACGTGGTGCTCACCGACCTGGACCGCGCCTTCCATCTCACGCTGCGCCACGGCGTGATGGTCGCTGTCGAGGGCGGCGCGGCGGGCGACGCCGGTGTGACGCTCGCCCTGACCAAGCCCCGGCTGCTCGCGGTGCTCGCGGGCGACCTCGACTCGCCGGGGCTCGACATCACGGGTGACCCCGCCGTGCTCCCGCAGCTGCTCGGCGTGCTCGATCCGGGCGATCCCGGCTTCGAGATCGTCGTGCCGTGAGGCGGTGGTGGTGTCCCGCTCCGGTCGTGAGCCGGCGCCGCCTGCGCGGTGCGGGACGGGGCCTCAGCCCCAGACGGCCGTCTTGGAAGCGACCCGGAAGGCGCCGTCCTTCCATGTGAAGTCGACGCTCGTGTAGCCGTACTCGGAGCCGGGCACGGGCCACTCGACGGTCAGCGTCTTGGTCTCGCTGTCGCGCAGCTCGATCTGGGTCCGACCGGCGGTGCCGGCGATCGCGCGCACCTCGGCGATGGTCGCGCCCTTCGCGAATGAGCGGTACTCCGCCTTGGTCATCTTGTCCGTGGTCTGCTTCGGGCCGTCGAGCCAGGCCGCGAGCTTGCCGTTGACGCGCCACACGCCGTTGACCTTGACCAGATCCAGGTACACGAAGCCGAGCTCGGAGGTCGTGACCTGCCACGCGCGGATCTGGTGGGCGTAGCCGCCCTCCTTGTAGGTCTCGACCTGCGTGCCCTTCGAGTCGAAGCGGGCGATCGTCTTGTCGAAGGTCTGGCCGAGCGAGATGTGCGCGAACTCGTAGCGGTCGACCTTGGGTGTGTCGTCCGCGTTCGCGGCGGTGGCGCCCGTGAGCGCGATGACGACGCCGGCGATCGCGGCGACGGTGGACCTCAGCTTCATGTGGTGGTGCTCTCTCCTGGTGGGGAGACCATGCGGCCTCCGATGGGTGGGTACGGCTCCCATCGGGGGGTGAGGTTGCCGTCGGCCGCACACGCACGCGCGCCGAGCCGTGCGCTCAATCTAGCGGCGCCGGGCGCACTCCGATGCACGCGCCATGGGGCGAATCGGCACGACGTGCCGGCGAGCGTGCGGGCTGGGCGCCCGCGCGCATCGTCCCCGCCTGCGCGACACTGGAGCGGGACCGGGCCGCGCGCCCGGGAAGGGAGGCCGCGCATGGATGTGGAGAACCTCGGGGCGGTCGCGGAGGACCAGCTCGAGCTCGCGCGGGTGGAGTCGAGCGGGCGCCACTCGGTCACCCTCATGGGGGACCGGGCCAGCGACCTGAGGCAGACGGTGATCGCGCTCGCGGCGGGCCATCGGCTCCACGACCACGAGAGCCCGGGCGAGGCGACCCTCCAGGTCATCAGCGGCGAGCTGGAGCTCGGCAGCGCGTCCGGAGGTGTGACGCTCTCGCCGGGTGACTACCTGGTCCTCCCGCCCGAACGGCACGGCCTGCATGCGCTCGCGGACTCCGCGATGCTGCTCACGGTCGCGACGCGGGCCTGACGGCGCCGAGGCGACCGCAGGTCACCCGTCGCGCGCGGTAGGTTGAGTGCCATGACTTCCTCCACGCGCCCGTTCGGAACGGTGCTGACCGCGATGGTCACCCCGATGCACGAGGGAGGCGCGCTGGACCTCAAGGGCGCCCAGGAGCTCGCGAAGTTCCTGGTCGCGCACGGGTCCGACGGGCTCGTCCTGTCGGGCACCACCGGCGAGGCGCCGACCACGCACGCGCCCGAGAAGGTCGACCTCCTCGTCGCCGTGCGCGAGGCGGTCGGACCCGACGTCACCATCCTCACGGGTGCCGGCTCCAACGACACCGCCCACGCGGTGCGCATGGCCGAGCAGGGCGAGGAGGCCGGCGCCGACGGCATCCTCGCGCTCACGCCGTACTACTCGAAGCCCACGCAGGCCGGCGTGGTCGCGCACTTCCGTGCGATCCTCGGCGCGACGGGCCTGCCGGCGATGCTCTACGACATCCCTGGCCGGACGGCACTCGCGATCTCCGACCAGAGCTACGACGAGCTCGCAGCACACCCCCGCGTGGTGGCCGTCAAGGACGCCACGGGCGGCGTCGAGGCGGCCAAGGAGCGGATCGCGCGCACCGGGCTCGCCTGGTACTCGGGCGACGACCCGCTCACCCTCGACTTCCTCCGGGCAGGCGCCGTCGGCGTCGTGTCCGTCTCGTCCCACGTAGTGGGGCGGGAGATCGCGGCGATGATCGCCGCGCATGAGGCAGGCGACACCGCGGAGGCCGAGCGCCTCCACGAGTCCCTGCTCCCGGTGCACGAGGCCGTCTTCTCCGGCCCCGGCGCCATCAACGCGAAGTCCGCGGTGCACTGGCTGGGCGTCGTCCCGAGCCGGGCGATGCGGCTTCCCTTGCTTCCCAACCCGCCGGCCGAGCACGACGCGCTGATCCTGCGCCTCGAGGCCGCCGGCATCCACCCCTGACGGAGACCGCATGACCTTCAACCCCGACCTGCTCCCGCCTCCCGCGCTCGAACCCGGCACCCTCCGGCTCGTCCCGCTGGGGGGCCTGGGCGAGGTGGGCCGCAACATGCACGTGCTCGAGCTCGACGGGCGCCTGCTCATCATCGACTGCGGCGTGCTCTTCCCCGAGGACCACCAGCCCGGCGTCGACCTCATCCTCCCGGACTTCAGCTACATCGAGGACCGTCTCGACGACGTCGAGGCGATCGTGCTCACGCACGGCCACGAGGACCACATCGGAGCCGTCCCGTACCTGCTGCGCATGCGCCAGGACATCCCGATCCTCGGCTCGCAGCTCACGCTCGCCTTCGTCGAGGCCAAGCTGCGCGAGCACCGCATCAGCCCCGTGACGCTCGCCGTCAAGGAGGGACAGCGGGAGAAGCTCGGCATCTTCGATCTCGAGTTCCTCGCGGTCAACCACTCGATCCCCGACGCTCTCGCGGTGTTCGTGCGCACGTCCGCCGGCACCGTGCTCAACACCGGCGACTTCAAGATGGACCAGCTGCCGCTCGACGGGCGCATCACCGACCTGCGCGGCTTCGCGCGGCTGGGCGAGGAGGGCGTCGACGTCTTCCAGGTCGACTCGACCAACGCCGAGGTCCCCGGCTTCACCACCGCCGAGGTGGAGATCGGCCCCGTGCTCGACCGCCTGTTCGCGCAGGCCACCGGCCGGATCGTGGTCGCGTCCTTCGCGAGCCACGTCCACCGCGTCCAGCAGGTGATCGACGCCGCCGAGTCCCACGGCCGCAAGGTGGCCTTCGTGGGTCGCTCGATGGTGCGCAACATGGGCATCGCGGCGGACATGGGCTACCTGCGCGTGCCCGACGGCATCCTCGTGGATCCCAAGAAGGCCGACGACATGCCGGGCGAGCAGGTGGTCTACATGTCCACCGGCTCGCAGGGCGAGCCGATGGCCGCGCTCAGCCGCATGGCGAGCGGCGACCACAAGGTGACGGTGGGGGAGGGCGACCTGGTGATCCTCGCCTCGTCCCTGATCCCGGGCAACGAGAACGCGGTCTTCCGCGTCATCAACGGGCTCATGCGCCTGGGTGCGACCGTGGTCCACCAGGGCAGCGCGCGCGTCCACGTCTCCGGTCACGCGAGCGCCGGCGAGCTGCTGTACTGCTACAACATCCTGCGTCCCAGGAACGTCATGCCGATCCACGGCGAGGTCCGTCACCTCCTGGCCAACGGCCACCTGGCGATGAAGACCGGCATCGCGCAGGAGAACGTGATGTTCGCGGAGAACGGCACAGTCGTCGACCTCAAGGACGGCGTGGCACGCGTGGTGGGTGCCGTCGAGGTGCACAACGTCTACGTCGACGGCTCCTCGATCGGCGAGATCACCGACGCCGAGCTCAAGGACCGCCGGATCCTCTCCGAGGAGGGCTTCGTCTCGGTCTTCGCGGTCGTGGACTCGAGCAACGGACGCGTCGTCAGCGGCCCCGAGGTCCACGCACGCGGGCTCGCGGAGGGCGACTCGGTGTTCGACGCGATCCTTCCCGAGATCAAGAAGGCGATCGAGGACGCCGCCCGCGGCGGCTCGACCGACACCCACCAGCTCCAGCAGGTCGCCCGACGCGTGCTGGGCCGGTTCGTGGGCACCAAGCTGCGCCGGCGCCCCATGATCGTCCCGATCGTCATCGAGGCCTGAGCCGCGCCCCGCATCGTCCCTTCCGGGGGACGATGCGGGCCCCGGCGGGGTGGCGAACCCACGGCCGCGCCCCGGGGCACTACCGTGCTGTGCCATGGCACAGACGCGACAGTCACGACCCGCGCCGAGGACGCAGCAGGCGAAGCGCTCCTCGTCGTCGAGCTCGCGCTCGGCAGCGCAGGCCAAGCGCCGGCCTCCCGCAATCCTGCGCGGCATCGCCGCGATCGGCCGCGGCACCGCGAACGCCGTCGGCTCCGGCGTGCGCAGCATCGGCCACGGCGCGCGTGACGTGCCCCCCGCCGTCCGACGCGACGGCATCGCCATCACCCTCATCATCCTGGCGATCCTGGTCGCCGCTCGCGAGTGGTTCGAGCTGCCCAGCTGGGCCGGGACGGGCATCCACTGGGTGGTCGCGGGAGCGTTCGGTGTGCTCGCGTACGGCGTCCCCGTGGTGCTGGCCATCATTGCGGTGCGGCTGATGCGCGCGCCCCAGGAGGAAGGCACCAACCACCGGATCACGTTCGGCGTGCTCCTGCTCGCCCTCATGGTCGACGCGATCATCCACCTCGCGAAGGACCAGCCCGGACCGACCGACGGCGCCCAGGGCCTCCAGGAGGCCGGAGGCGTGCTGGGCTTCCTCATCGGCACGCCGCTCGCGTCGCTGGTCACGGTCCCGCTCGCGATCGTGGTCCTGGTGCTGCTCGCGCTGCTGTCCGTGCTCATCATCTTCGGCGTCTCCGTGCGCGAGGCGGTCGCGTGGGTGGCCGAGGTCACCGGCAAGGTCCGCGCCGACGGCGAGCGCGAGGACACGGGCTCGGGCGAGCTCGACCTCCCGGAGCACCGCACGCTCGAGCGCCCGGGGGACACCAAGACGCTCAAGCCCGCCAAGGGCCGCGCGAAGCGCATGATCGACCGCGCGCTGCACGGCGAGCAGCCGGGCGATGCCGCGATCGACGAGTACGAGGCCGACGAGGCCTTCGCGCACGCCGCCCAGGTGGACCGCACGGAGTTCGACGACATCATCGACCCCGAAGGCGGCCAGGCCCCCGTCACCGAGGTGATCTCGCCCTACGACTTCGGCGCGATCGAGGAGTCCGCGCCGTGGGACGACGAGCCCGCCTACGCTCCCGCGCCGGAGGACGTCCCCACCCAGGCCATCGCCGTCGCCGACGACCACCCGGCACCCGCCACCACGAGCATCGTGCCCGAGGGCGAGCAGGGGATCCTCGAGAACTCGAACCCGTACGCGCTGCCGTCCCTCGAGATCCTCGCGAAGGGCGCGCCGCACAAGGAGCGCTCGGCCGCGAACGACCGCGTGGTGGCGGCGCTGCGCGACGTCCTCCAGCAGTTCGGCGTCGATGCGGAGGTCACCGGCTTCACGCGCGGCCCGACGGTCACGCGCTACGAGGTCGAGCTGGGCGCGGGCGTCAAGGTCGAGAAGATCACGCAGCTGAGCAAGAACATCGCCTACGCGGTCGCCAGCGCGGACGTGCGCATCCTGTCCCCGATCCCCGGCAAGTCGGCGATCGGCATCGAGATCCCGAACGTCGACCGCGAGACGGTGGCGCTCGGCGATGTGCTGCGGTCCTCGGTCGCGCAGCGCAACGACCACCCCATGGCGATCGGCATCGGCAAGGACGTCGAGGGCGGCTACGTCATGGCCAACCTGGCGAAGATGCCGCACCTGCTGGTCGCGGGCGCCACGGGCGCCGGCAAGTCCGGGTTCGTCAACTCGCTCATCACGTCGATCCTCATGCGCGCGACGCCGAACGAGGTGCGCATGGTCCTGGTCGACCCCAAGCGCGTCGAGCTCACCATCTACGAGGGCATCCCGCACCTCATCACGCCCATCATCACCGATGCGAAGAAGGCCGCGCAGGCCCTCGAGTGGGTGGTGAAGGAGATGGACATGCGCTACGACGACCTCGCGCTGTTCGGCTTCAAGCACATCGACGACTTCAACAAGGCCGTCCGTGCGGGCAAGGTCAAGCCGCTGCCGGGCTCCGAGCGCAGGATCAAGACCTACCCCTACCTGCTGGTGATCGTCGACGAGCTCGCGGACCTCATGATGGTCGCGCCGCGCGACGTCGAGGAGTCGATCCAGCGCATCACGCAGCTCGCGCGTGCCGCCGGCATCCACCTGGTGCTCGCGACGCAGCGACCCTCGGTCGACATCATCACGGGCACCATCAAGGCCAACGTGCCGTCGCGCCTCGCGTTCGCGACCTCGTCGCTCGCGGACTCGCGCGTGGTCCTCGACACCCCGGGAGCGGAGAAGCTCATCGGCCAGGGCGACGCCCTGTTCCTGCCCATGGGCGAGAGCAAGCCGATGCGCGTGCAGGGATCGTGGGTGACGGAGACCGAGATCCACGGGGCGGTCGACCATGCGAAGCGTCAGGCGGACCCCGAGTACCGCGACGACGTCACCCAGGCGGCCACGGGGACCGCTGCGGTCGCGGAGGACATCGGCGACGATCTCGACGACCTCCTCCAGGCGGCCGAGCTGGTCATCACCACGCAGCTGGGATCCACCTCGATGCTCCAGCGCAAGCTCAAGATGGGCTTCGCCAAGGCGGGCCGGCTCATGGACCTCCTCGAGACCAGGGAGATCGTCGGGCCGTCGCAGGGATCCAAGGCGCGTGACGTGTTGGTCACACCGGACGAGCTCGCGTCCACCCTGGCTGTCCTGCGGGGCGACGGAGGCGCTACGGTAAGCACGGCCACCGTCAACCCCGATGCTGAGGACGAGGAATGGGTGGAGTCCTAGAGCTCTTCGCGCAGCCGGCGTTCGTCGCCGGGGTCGGCGCGCTGCTCGTCCTGCTCGCGCTCTGCGCGTTCTACTTCTTCTGGCGGTCCGGGCGCGAGCGCGCGGCGCGGGACCGGGCCCTGGCCCGTGAGCGTCGCCTGCGCCATCAGTTCGACGCCGTGATGACGTCGTCGCGCGACGGAGTGCTGCTCGTGACCGAGGACGGCGAGGTCGCCCTCATCTCCGACATCGCGACCACCATCCTGGGGCTGAACGCCGCCGAGGCGACGGGCATGGCGCTGACGCGCATCCCGGTGCGAGCCGTCGACTCGAACCTCCGGCCGCTGCTGCCGGGGGACGCCTTCGCCCCGACCGAGGACGGACGGCCGCGTGTCATCGGGGTGCCCGGACGCCGCGGAGCCGAGGACATCCGCTGGCTGCACGTGCGCTCGCGCAAGGTGCAGGATCCGGGCGACGGCCAGCAGGTGCGCATCATCACGGTCATGGACACCACCGGGCTGCGCGAGGCCGCCGAGGCGCTGAGCAGGTCCGACGCCCAGTTCCGCCGCGCGATGGAGAACGCCCCTACAGGGATGGCGCTCGTGGACCTCGAGTGGCGACTGATGGAGGTCAACCGCGCCTTCGCGGAGATGATGGGGTCGACGGTCGCCGCGCTGCGCGGCACCCCGTTCAGCGCCCTGTCCCATCCCCAGGACCTCCACGCCGAGCGCGATCAGCTGCAGCGTCTGTACGACGGCCACCAGAACCGCTTCTCGGTGGAGAAGCGGTACGTCAAGGCGGACGGCAACGTCGTGTGGGCGGTGCTCGAGGTCGCGATGGTCCGCTACGCGGGCGGCGCGCCCGACCACTACGTGGTCCACGTGCGCGACACCACCGAGGTGCGCATGCGTTCGGAGCTCATGCAGCATCGTGCGATGCACGACCCCTTGACGGGCCTCGCGAACCGCAACCTCTTCAACGACGTCCTCGAGGAGCTGCTCGCCAAGCCCGATGCGGACACCCGCGTGGGCGTGATCGCCGTCGACCTCGACGGTTTCAAGGGGCTCAACGACCGGTTCGGCCACGCCGCGGGCGACAGCGCGCTCGTGCATGTCGCGGGCGTCCTCCGCGCCGCGACCGGGGGGCGCGGCACGGTCGCGAGGCTCGGCGGCGACGAGTTCGTCATCGCGGTCCACGACCCCGACTGCTCGAAGGCGCTCGTCGAGATCGCGGCGGCGATCCACGAGGGCATGCGCAAGCCGCTCGCGGTCAAGCGCCACCAGCTCCAGCTCGCGGCGTCGCTCGGCATCGCGATGGCGGACGAGGAGACCATCGCGGGCGGCGGCGCGAGCCTGCTCACCGCCGCCGATGCGGCGATGTACCGCGCCAAGGCCGCGGGGAAGAGCCGCACCGAGGTCTTCGAGCCGTCCATGCGGATCGCCGACGACCACCACTCGGCGCTCGCCGCCGAGCTCGCGCGTGCGATCGAGCACGGCGACCTGGTGCTCCACTACCAGCCGATCCTCGAGCTCGCCACGCGCACCGTGGTGGGCTACGAGGCGCTCGTCCGGTGGCAGCACCCCACGCGGGGCCTGCTGCTGCCGGGCGCCTTCCTGCCGCTCATCAGCGACAAGGGGCTCGCGGCGACCGCGGGTGCGGCGCTGGTCGAGCAGGCCGCGCAGTTCCTCGCGCGCACGCCGTCCGACACCACATGGGTCTCGCTCAACGTCTCGGCGGACCAGCTGGGCGACTCCGCGTTCGCCGACGGCGTGCTCGCATCGATCGGCCGCTACCAGCTGGGCCCCCAGCGGGTGGTGGTCGAGCTCACGGAGGCCTCGCTCGTCGCCCCGAACACCCGCATCCGCCACGAGCTCACCGAGCTGCGCAACGCGGGCGTGCCGATCCTGCTCGACGACTTCGGCACGGGCGTGTCGCCGCTGTCCTACCTGCGTGACCTCCCGGTGTCGGGGGTGAAGCTCGACATGTCGTTCGTGGCGGGCATCCCCGAGGACCCGGCGGGCGCGCGCGTGTCGCGCGCCCTCGGCGCGCTTGCCCGCGAGCTGGGTCTCGCGACCATCGCGGAGGGCATCGAGACGGAGGCGCAGGCGGAGTTCCTCGCGGACTGCGGGTGGCGCTACGGCCAAGGCTGGCTCTTCGGTGTGGCCCAGCCCGCGGCGACCGTGCTCGCGCAGCATCCGTTCACCGGCTCGAGCCTCATCGACCCGCGCCCGGCCGAGCCGGACGCGATCTTCCGCGAGCGCTAGCGCGTCGCCGCCTGCCCGCTAGTCGGCCGGTGCGGGGTTGAGCAGGGGGAAGGCGTGATCGGCGCCGTGCCGCGGCGGTGCGGTGAGCTCCCGGGCATCGTCGCCGACGGCATCGCGCACCATCGCGAGCCGGGCGGCCACCTCGGCGGCGCTCAGGTGGCCCGCACCCTGGGGGATCTCGGTGAGCACGTGCATCGCATGCGAGCTGCTGCGGTCGACCGTGATGGGCACCCAGCCGGCGTCGACGCCGACCGCCCCGTCAGGGTCGACGGTGAACGTCGCGGCGAGGAGCACCCCGCTGGTGGAGGCCGGCGCACAGCAGTCCGCGGCCTGGCTGGACAGGAAGTTGCCCAGGCCGTACGCGGTCCACATGCCTTCGCCTGCAGGCCCGCCCGGCAGCAGCTCGATGGGCTGCGGCACATGCGCGTGATGGCCCACGTAGAGGTCGACGAGCCCGGACTCCGCGACCTTGGCCGCCAGCGCTCGCTGCGCCGCCGTCGGCGCGGCCTCGTACTCGACGCAGCAGTGCACCGACGCGACCACCACGTCGGCGCCCTCGTCGCGCGCGCGTTGCGCCGCCTCGAGGATCGGCGCGGCATCCACCGCGTGGACGTTGACGGTCCCGACCTCCCAGGGCGCGCTCACGGGCAGGCCGTTGGTGCTCCACGTGAAGCTGAGGTGCGCGACCTTGATGACGGTGTCCCCGTCCCGGACCGCGTAGAAGGAGGTCTGCGCGGCCTCGTCCTGGCTCCGTGCGGTGCCGGCATGCTGCATGAGGGCGTCGTCGAAGGCCGCGAGCGTGGCCGCCACGCCCGACGCACCCTGGTCCACGCTGTGGTTCGAGGCGGTCGAGCAGCCGTCCCAGCCGACGGCGCCGAGGTCGCGCACCAGCTCGGGGGGAGCGGCGAACGGCGGTACCGTCGACGGGCTCGTCCCCGCGGGCGCCACGGGCACCTCCATGTGGCAAAGCGCGAGGTCGGCGCCCTCGATGTAGGGGCGGACGCCCTCCATCAAGGCGGTGTAGTCGTAGCCGTCGCCGGTCGAGGCGGAGGCGTTGACGGATCCGTGCGGGAGCACGTCGCCGCCGGCGACCAGGGTGAACCGCACCGGGCCCGGCTCGGGCTCCGGTGCCTCGCTCGCCTCGGCGCTCGGCTCTGCCTCGACGCGCGTGGCCGACGGGGAGGGCGACGGCGCGGTCGTCGAGGGGATCGCGCTGGGGGCCCCGACCGCGGCCGTCGGGGACGCGGCCGCGCCGGGCGCGACCGCATCGTCCTCCGACGCCCCCGCGCTCAGGGCGAGCCCGACCGGGATCGCGACGACCATCGCTGCGGCGAGCGCAGTCCGCAGGACGCGGAGCGGGGCCGGTCGGCGGGGCGAGGTCACGGAGGCATTATCGCGTCACGGCGTGCCCTTTCCTGACGACCCCGAGCGGCGCGCCCGCGCACCTCGCCTGCACCCGCGGTCGTTGCGGGGAGGACCCTAGGCGCCCGGCGGGGGTGCGAGCAGCGCGCTCGCGCGCTGGGCGAGGCTCGTCGGCGGTGCGGTCTGCTCGGGCGCATCGTCACCGACCGCGTCGCGCACGGCCGCGTGTCGCGTGGCGACCTCGGCCGCGCTCAGGGTGCCCACGCCGTCGGCGACGTCCGCGAGCGCGTAGATGCGGTGGCCCCCACGCTTGTCGACCGTCGTCGCGTACCAGCCGACGTCGACCCCCACGTCGCCGTCCGGGCTCACCGTGAACGTCGCGTCGAGCAGCACGCCGTTCGCGGTGGCGGCGACGCAGCAGACCGAGTCCTGGTTCGAGAGCATGTTCCCCAGCCCGAAGGCCGTCCACATGCCATCGCCGGAGGGTCCGCCCGGGAGCAGCTCGATGGGCTGAGGGACGTGCGCGTGGTGGCCGATGTACAGGTCCACCAGGCCGGAGTCGGCGATCTGCTGCGCGATGGCGCGCTGGGCGTCCGAGGGCGCGGTCCGGTACTCGACGCAGCAGTGGACCGAGGCGACCACCACGTCGGCGCCGTCGTCGCGGGCGCGCTGGGCGGCCTCGATGATCGGCGTGGCGTCCTCCGCGTCCGCGTCGAAGAGGTCGACCGACCAGGGGTTGGCGACGGGCATGCCGTTGGTGCCGTAGGCGAAGCTCAGGTGAGCGACCTTGATGAGCCTGTCGCCGTCCCCGACCACGTAGTACGAGACCTGCTGGGACTCGCTCTCGCTACGGGCCGTCCCCGCGTGCTGGAGCAGCGCGTCGTCGAACGCGTCGAGCGTCGCCGTCACGCCGGCCATGCCCTTGTCCACGCTGTGGTTCGATGCGGTCGAGCATCCGTCCCAGCCGACCTCGGCGAGGTCGCGCACGAGCGCGTCCGGGGCGGAGAAGATGGGGTAGCCCGACGGCTTGCCGCCGTCGGGGGAGACCGGGACCTCCATGTGGCAGATCGCGAGGTCGGCGCCCGCGATGTACGGCTCGATCCCCGCGAAGAGGGCCGTGTAGTCGTAGCCGCCCGCCGTGGCGGCCGAGGTGTTGACCGGCGTGTGCGGCAGCACGTCGCCGCCGGCGACCAGCGAGAAGGTGATGTCCTGCGGGACGGCCTCCGTCTCCGACGGCGACGGCGACGGCGACGATGCGGGGGAGCGGTCGGCGTCCTCGGACGCCTGGGCCTCGGCCGTGTCGGAGGTCTCCGGCACCGTGATGGCGGCGTTGGTCGGCGACGCGCCCACCTCGTCCGCCTCGCCCGCGCTGCCCGCCGTCCATCCGACGGTCGCGCCGACCACGAGCGCGGCGACCACCGCCAGGACCATCCCGAGCGGGACGGCGGCGGCGCGCGCGGGGCCATGACGGGTGGGGCGGGGCATGGCACAAGTATCCCGCGCCTCGGACGGCCCGCCGCGCGCCTCGCCCCCGCGTCCGCATTAGGGTGTGTGCGTGACCTCCGCAGTTCCGAACGTGCTCACCGTCGCGCGCCTCGTGATGGTGCCGGTGGTGCTCCTGCTGCTGCTCGTCGACGATGGCGACGAGGGTGCGGCACGCGTGTGGGCGCTCGTCCTGTTCATGATCGCTGCCGCGACCGACTTCTTCGACGGCTATCTCGCACGGCGCTGGGGTGTGGTGAGCCCGTTCGGGAAGCTCGCCGACCCGATCGCGGACAAGGCGCTCGTGCTCGGTGTCCTCGCGGTGCTGGTCATCACGGACGGGGTGCCGTGGTGGCCGGTGGCGATCATCGCGGTGCGCGAGCTCTGGGTGACCGTGGGACGCCTGCTGGTCGCGTCGGGCACCGTGATCCCGGCGTCGCCCGGCGGCAAGCTCAAGACCATGGCGCAGCTGCTCGCGATCTGGCTCTACCTGCTCCCGGGCATGCCGGCGTGGGTCGATCAGGCCGCGTGGTGGGTGCTGCTCGTCGCGACGGCGCTCGCGCTCGTCACGGGCATCGACTACACGGTCAAGATCGTGCAGGCGGCGCGCGGTCAGCATGCGGACGGTCGTGCCGCAGCCTGAGGCGGTGATCGCCGCGCTGCGTGAGCGAGGCCTCACCATCGCCACGGCGGAGTCGCTCACCGGCGGGGCGCTGTGCTCGGCGCTCGTGACGGTGCCCGGCGCCTCCGCGGTGGTGCGCGGCGGCATCGTCGCCTACACCGCGGACGTCAAGGCCAGGCTGCTCGGGGTCGACCCGGACGCCATCCGCGAGCACGGGGTCGTGTCCGCAGAGGTCGCGGAGGCGATGGCCCGGGGCGCGCGCGACGCGACGGGAGCGTCGATCGGCGTCGCGACCACGGGCGTGGCCGGGCCCGCTTCCCACGACGGCGCGCCCGTGGGCACGGTCCATCTCGCGGTGGCGGGGCCCACGCGGGTGCTGCGGATGCACCACAACCTGACCGGGGACCGTGCCGCGGTCAGGGCCGGCGCGGTCGACTCCGCGCTCGCCGCGGTGCTCGAGGCGCTCGCGCAGGACGTGGTCGCCGGGTGATGCTCCCGCAACAGAGGCGGAACAGGCGTGGGGTATGGTGCGTTGTGTCACCATGGACCAAGGCCGCATGACGACGATGAGGGGAGGGCGCATGCCCGTGCTTCGCAACGAGATCGGCGAGGTGTTGCGTGACGTGCGCCTCACCCAGGGCAAGACGCTGCGAGACATCTCCTCCGGCGCCCGGGTCTCCCTCGGATATCTCTCCGAGGTCGAGCGCGGGCAGAAGGAGGCGTCCTCGGAGCTCCTCGCCTCGATCTGCGACGCGCTGGACATGCCCATGTCGATCATCCTGCGCGAGGTCTCCGACCGCTTCGCCGCGGCCGAGTCGCTCGAGACCGTCCCGGTCATGCCGTCGATCCCTGACACGGTGCCCGAGCTCCTCAGCTCGATGCGCACCCGCTGAGGTCGTGCGGCTCAGCGAGTTCTGGAACCTCGCGGACGCGGTGTTCGGAGCGTCGTACTCGCGCACGCTCGCGCGCGAGCTCGCGCTGACGGGCCTCGACTCGCTCACGCCCGCGGAGGCGCTCGAGGCGGGACGGGCACCCCGCGACGTGTGGCATGCCTGGTGCGAGCAGATGGACGTCCCTCTCGCGCGTCGCGACGGCGGCGACGACCGCCGGATGGTCCCGCCGCCGCGGCGCTAGCCTACGGCGTGTCGTTTCCCTTCGAACAGTTGTTCGATATAGCGTGGTCCCCAGGACGCCGCGCGGTCCGCCTCCTCCCCGGGGGATGACGGTCGCCGCGGCGGTGTCAGTGGTCCGGCGTAGCGTCGGACGCGACACGGCAGACCTGCCCCGGATGGATGTGAGGAACCGACATGGCACAGGCACAGGACCGCGCGAAGGCGCTCGAGGCGGCGCTCGGACAGATCGACCGCCAGTTCGGCAAGGGGTCGGCGATGCGGATGGGCGAGAAGACCGTCGTCCCCGTCGAGGCGATCCCCACCAGCTCGCTCGCGCTCGACATCGCGCTCGGCATCGGCGGGCTCCCGCGCGGCCGCATCGTCGAGATCTACGGCCCCGAGTCGTCCGGTAAGACCACCGTCGCGCTCCACGCCGTCGCCAACATGCAGAAGGCGGGCGGCACCGCGGCCTTCGTCGACGCGGAGCACGCGCTCGACCCCGAGTACGCCCGCAAGCTGGGCGTGGACGTGGACAACCTCATCGTCTCGCAGCCCGACACGGGTGAGCAGGCGCTCGAGATCGCGGACATCCTGGTGCGCTCCGGTGGTATCGACATCCTCGTGATCGACTCGGTCGCCGCGCTCGTGCCCAAGGCCGAGATCGAGGGCGAGATGGGCGACAGCCACGTCGGTCTCCAGGCCCGCCTCATGTCGCAGGCGCTGCGCAAGATCACCGGTGCGCTCAACACGACCGGCACCACCGCGATCTTCATCAACCAGCTGCGCGAGAAGATCGGCGTGTTCTTCGGCAGCCCCGAGACCACCACCGGTGGAAAGGCGCTCAAGTTCTACGCGTCGGTGCGCCTCGACGTGCGACGCATCGAGACCCTCAAGGAGGGCACCGAGCCCGTCGGCAACCGCACCCGCGTCAAGGTGGTGAAGAACAAGATGGCCCCGCCGTTCAAGCAGGCCGAGTTCGACATCCTCTACGGCCAGGGGATCTCGCGTGAGGGCGGGATCATCGACCTCGGCGTGGAGCACGGCTTCGTGAAGAAGTCGGGCGCCTGGTACACCTACGAGGGCGATCAGCTGGGCCAGGGCAAGGAGAACGCCCGCAACTTCCTCAAGGACAACCCGCAGCTGGCGGACGAGATCGAGCGCAAGGTCAAGGCCAAGCTCGGCGTGGGGATCCAGCCTGCGGGCGAGGAGAACCAGGACGTCGCTCCGGTCGAGGCCGCGTCCGCGCCCGCGGGCAAGAAGGGCAAGAGCAGCTTCTAGCCCATGAGCGAGCACCACGGCCGGCCCGCGGCGCGACGTAGCCGTCGCCCCGCGGGCCGCGGCGCGTCCACCGACGATGCACCGATCACGGACCCCGAGAAGGCCCGTGAGATCGCGCTCGGCATCCTCACACGCGCGTCGCGCTCGTCCGCGCAGCTGCGGGACGCGCTCGTCGCGAGACGCGTCGAGCCCCGCCTCGCCGAGGAGATCGTGGAGAGGTACTCCGAGGTGGGACTCATCGACGATGCCGGGCTCGCGGCGACCATCACGCGTACCCGCCATGCCGAGCGTGGGCAGTCGCGACGCGCGATCCGCATGGAGCTCGCGCGCAAGGGCTTCGAGGACGGTGACATCGCGGATGCCCTCGGGCAGATCGACGACGACGACGAGCGCGAGCGTGCAGCCGAGCTCGCCCGGCGGCGGTGGGACCAGCTCGCCGCTCATCCCGAGGACGTGCGGGCGAGGCGCGTGGTCGCGATGCTCGGGCGCAAGGGATACCCGAGCTCGCTCGCATTCGCACTCGTGAAAGACTTGCGGCGTGCCGATAGCGAGGATGACTAGTCTCGCGCGACAGGGAAGGAGCGGCCGGTGGGGCAGACACTGACGATCCTGGTGCTGCTCGGCTCCAGCCTCGTGTCGCTGCTGCTGGTGCTCTTCGCCCGGCGCGAGGCCTCGGCGGAGCGCGAGGCCGCGCGCAGCGAGGCAGCCATGCTGCGCGAGGAGGCGAGCGCACGCCTGGCGGAGGTCAAGCGTCGCGAGGAGCATTCCCTTCAACGCGAGAAGGATGCCGCGAGCGATCAGCGCAACGCCCAGCAGTACGCGCGTTCGCTCGAGGAGCGCACGTCCGTGGTGGTGCGTGACGAGAGGCGACTCGCCCGGCAGCGCGCCCACCTCGAGGACGAGCGTGCCGCCGCGTTGGCAGCCGTCGCGCGGACCACGGTCGAGGAGGCGCGTGCGGAGCTGACCGCGACGCTGCTCAGCCGTGCCGAGGCCGACGCGGCGGTGGAGCTGCGCCGGCTCGAGCGCCGTACCCAGGCGAACGCCGAGGAGCGGGCGCGGGAGATCCTCGTGGAGGCGATGCAGCGGCAGGCCGCCGCATCGTCGGCCGACCACTCGACCACGTGGGTGGAGCTCCCGAGCGAGGAGATGAAGGGTCGCATCATCGGGCGCGAGGGGCGCAACATCCGCGCGTTCGAGGCGCTGACCGGGGTCACCGTCATCGTGGAGGAGGGCGTCAACGCCGTCCAGCTCTCGTGCTTCGACCCCGAGCGGCGCGAGATCGCGGAGGTCATGCTCGCGGCGCTCGTCGAGGACGGACGCATCCAGCCGCAGCGCGTCGAGGCGGCCTACGCGCGTGCGGTGGCCGGATCGACCCAGCGCCACCGGGGAGCGGGCCTCGACGCGTTGACCGCAGCCGGGGTCTCGGGGGTCACCACCGAGGTGGTCGAGGCACTGGGCCGGCTGCGCCTGCGGACGTCGTACGGCCAGAACGTGCTGGCACACCTGGTCGAGACGGCGCAGATCGCCGCCGACATCGCAGGGGCCATCGGTGCCGATGTCGAGGTGGCCCGCCGCGGGGCCCTGCTTCACGACCTCGGCAAGGGCTTCACCCACGAGCAGAAGGGCACCCACGCCGCGCTCGGCGCGAGGTTCGCCGCGGAGCACGGCGAGGACGACGCGGTCGTCAACGCCATCGCCGCGCACCACGACGAGGTGGCGCCGGAATCGCTCGAGGCGGTCGTCGTCCAGGTCGCGGATGCGATCTCCGCGTCCCGCCCGGGTGCGCGGAAGGACGACCTCGACGCCTACATCAACCGCATGGAGAACCTGGAGCGCATGGTGCTCGAGCACCACGGCGTGACGCGCGTCCTGGCGATGGCCGCCGGGCGGGAGGTCCGGGTGGTGGTCGAGCCGCACGAGATCGATGATCAGGGGACCCAGGCGCTGGCGCGTACAATTGCTGAGCACATCAGCCAGGACTTCACCTTCCCCGGAGAGATCAAGGTGACGGTGATCCGCGAGCTACGCGCGGACGCCATCGCCGGATAGAGCATGACGGACACCACCCTCGCACCCACGTACCTCGTCAGGACGCTCGGGTGCCAGATGAACGTGCACGACTCGGAGCACATGGCCGGCCTCCTCGAGGGCGCCGGCTACACGGCCGCGCCCTCGGGCGCCGATGTGGCCGACGTCGTGGTGATCAACACCTGCGCCGTCCGCGAGAATGCGGCCACGCGCCTCTACGGCAACCTGGGACAGCTCGCCGCGGTCAAGGCCGAGCGGCCCGGCATGCAGATCGCCGTGGGCGGCTGCCTCGCCCAGAAGGACCGCGGCGAGATCGTCAACCGCGCCCCGTGGGTCGACGTGGTCTTCGGGACCCACAACATCGATGTCCTCCCGGTGCTGCTCGAGCGTGCGCGTCACAACGCCGCCGCGCAGGTCGAGATCGAGGAGTCCCTCAAGGTCTTCCCCTCGACGCTGCCCTCGCGACGCGACGCGATCGCGTCGGGCTGGGTGTCGATCTCGGTGGGCTGCAACAACACGTGCACGTTCTGCATCGTGCCGTCGCTGCGCGGCAAGGAGCGCGACCGCCGGCCCGGCGAGATCCTGGCCGAGGTCGAGGCGCTGGTCTCGCAGGGGGCCGTCGAGGTCACGCTGCTGGGCCAGAACGTGAACTCGTACGGCGTCGAGTTCGGGGACCGCGGCGCGTTCGCGAAGCTTCTGCGCGCCTGCGGCGAGATCGAGGGCCTCGAGCGCGTGCGCTTCACGTCGCCGCACCCGGCCGCCTTCACCGACGACGTCATCGAGGCCATGGCCCAGACGCCGAACGTGATGCCGAGCCTCCACATGCCGCTGCAGTCCGGCTCGGACAAGGTGCTGCGCGCCATGCGCCGCTCGTACCGCTCGGAGCGCTTCCTCGGGATCATCGAGCGCGTGCGCGCCGCGATGCCGGACGCCGCGATCACCACCGACATCATCGTCGGGTTCCCGGGCGAGACCGAGGAGGACTTCCAGGAGACGATGCGCGTGGTCGAGGCGTCGCGCTTCACCTCGGCGTTCACCTTCCAGTACTCCCCGCGCCCCGGCACCCCCGCCTACGAGCTCGAGCCGCTGCCCAAGGCGGTGGTGCAGGAGCGCTTCGAGCGGCTCATCGCGCTCCAGGAGCGCCTCACGCTCGAGGACTCGGAGCGCTTCGTGGGCCGCACGCTCGAGCTCATGGTGCTCGACGGCGGCGGGCGGAAGGACGGCGAGTCCGCACGCCTGTCGGGCCGCGAGCCCGGCAACCGCCTCGTCCACTTCACCGTCCCTGACGGCGCCGCGGTACCGCGGCCCGGGGACATGGTCACGGTGCGCGTCACGCATGGCGCGCCCCACCACCTCATCGCGGACTCGGGCATCGACGGCGGACCGTACTCGGTCCGGCGGACGCGCGCGGGTGACGCGTGGGACGCCGCGCAGGGCGGCGATCACGACCACGGCGGGGACGCGTGCGGCACCGGCGGCGGACCCGCCGGTCCCGTGGGTCTCGGCATCCCGACGCTGCGTCGCGCGTGAGCGCGGCCACCGGCGCCCACGCGGGAGCCGACCATGCGCCCGTGATCGTCGCCGTCGTCGGTGCGACCGCGACCGGCAAGTCCGCCGTGAGCCTCGAGCTCGCGGAGCGCCTGGGCGGAGAAGTTGTCAACGCGGACTCGATGCAGTTCTACCGGGGCATGGACATCGGGACCGCGAAGCTGGCGCCAGCCGATCGCCGGGGGATCGCGCACCACCAGATGGACATGCTCGACGTCCACGAGGACGCCTCGGTCGCGCGCTTCCAGGAGGAGGCACGCGCGGACATCGCCGCGATCCACGCGCGGGGCCGCCGTGCGATCGTCGTAGGCGGGTCGGGGCTCTACCTGCGCGCCCTGCTCGACCGCTTCGAGTTCCCGGGGACCGACCCCGCGGTGCGTGCGGCGCTCGAGGCGCGAGCCGGCACCGAGGGTCCTGGGGTGCTCCACCGCGAGCTCATGGCGCTCGATCCCGTCGCGGCAGCCAAGATCCCGCCGCAGAACGTCAAGAGGCTGGTGCGGGCTCTCGAGATCATCGCCCTGACCGGCGCGACGCAGAGCTCGCTGCCGCGCCACGAGTACGCCGCGCCGGCCCTGACCATCGCGCTCGACCTCCCGTACGAGCTGCTCGACCCGCGCATCGACGCACGCGTCGACCAGATGTGGGAGCAGGGGCTGGTCGACGAGGTACGCGCGCTCGAGTCCCACGGCCTCCGGGAGGGCGTGACCGCGCGCCGTGCGGTGGGCTACGCCGAGACGCTGCGCCACCTCGACGGCGAGCTCGACGCCGACGAGACCCGCGCGCTCATCGCCCAGCACACGCGCCGCCTCGCCCGCAAGCAGGCCCAGTGGTTCCGGCCGGACCCGCGGGTGCGCTGGATCGACGCACCCCGCGACCACGGCGACGTGGCGCGGGCCGCGGCGGACGCATCGTCCCTGGTCGCGGAGGCGGACGCGGGGCGTCCGACCCCCTGACTAGGCTGGGCCCATGACACTCGCCTTCACCAAGGGCCACGGCACCCAGAACGACTTCGTGCTGCTGCTCGACCCCCACGGCGAGATCGACCTCACCCCGGCGACCGTGCGCTACCTGTGCGACCGTCGCGCCGGCATCGGCGGCGACGGCGTCATCAGGGCGGTCCGGGCGGGCGCGCTCGAGGCGGGAGCGGGATTCGCGCCGGCGACGTGGTTCATGGACTACTGGAACGCCGATGGCACCACGTCGGAGATGTGCGGCAACGGTGCCCGGGTCTTCGGCGCGTTCCTCGAGGCGGAGGCGGACGCGGAACTCTCCGCGGGGCTCGAGTTCGGCACGCGCGGGGGAGCGCGGACGGTGACGTCGCTCGGCGGGGGACGCTACGCGATCGGCATGGGCGCGTACCGCGTGGGCGATGCGACGGACGGCTTCGACTCCGAGGTCGCAGCCCGTGGCCTGGACCCGGTCCGTCCCGCGCTGAGCGTCGACATGGGCAATCCGCATCACGTGGTCGCGCTCGGCGAGGTGGGCGAGCTCGAGGCGCTCGACCTGTCCGTCGCACCCGAGGTGCGGCCGGTGCCGCCGCATGGCACCAACGTCGAGTTCGCGGTCGCGCTCGGGCATGTGGGAGCGCGCGGACGCGTGCGGATGCGTGTCCACGAGCGCGGTTCGGGCGAGACCATGTCGTGCGGCACGGGCGCCTGCGCCGTCGCGCTCGCGATGCGCGCCTGGGCGGGGCCCGGCGCCCCCGACGTGTGGGACATCGAGGTGCCCGGGGGCGAGGTCACGGTGCGCATCGAGGGCGGCACCACCACGCTCGAGGGGCCCGCGGTGCTCGTCGCCTCCGGCACGGTGGAGATCCCCGGCTGACGATGCACCCGATCGAGCCCGGCGACGACGGCGTCCCGAGGATCCATCCCGAGGACGCCGACGACTGGCGCGCGTGGCTCGAGGCCCACCACGCCTCGGCCACCGGCGTATGGGTCGCGCTGTGGCGGCGAGGCTCAGGACGTACGGGGATCGCGTACGAGGACATCGTCCGCGAGGCGCTGTGCTTCGGGTGGATCGACGCGGTCACCAAGCGCCTCGACGACGAGCGCACGCTCCAGTACTGCGCGCCGCGCAAGCGCGGCTCAGGATGGGCACGGACCAACAAGGAACGGATCGAGGCGCTCGAGCGCGAGGGGCTCATGATGCCCGCGGGTGCCGCCGTCATCGCGGCGGCGAAGGCGGACGGCTCATGGACGGTGCTCGACTCGGTCGAGGCGCTCGAGGTGCCGACGGACCTCGAGGAGGCGTTCAGCGCGCATCCCGGAGCGCGCGAGACCTGGGATGCCTTCCCGCCCTCCGCCCGGAAGCAGAGCCTCCAATGGGTGGCGTTCGCCAAGCGCGCGGACACGCGCGCCCGCCGCTGCGCGGCCATCGCCGAGGGCGCGGCGCGAGGCGAGCGCGTCCCGTCCTGACCGGGCTCGCGCGGCGCCCTGGCGGTTCCGGCGGGACCTTCCGCTCAAAAGGGACGCCTCTCGGCCTGACTGCGTCAGAAGCCTTACGAAACGGTGATATCCCTGCTAACTTACCCTGCGGCGCGCCCCGATCGACGCCCGGGTCCCCGGGGGTGGCGGCAGCGTGCCTTGAGGAGCGAGGGATAGTGCAGAAGAGAATGCTTGGCCGTGCCGCGGCCGTGATGGGACTGGGAGCGGGGGCTGCGCTCGTCGCGGTGCCCGCGTCGGCCGACTCCGGTGACGTCGTCAACGCCACCACCACGTGGTCGTACGTCTACGACGAGGGCGGCTACATCGAGGACGCCTTCGCCTACTACCCGGGCATCGCAGCGAACGGCGGCGACATCTACGGGTGGACCAACGACGCCTTCGACTCGTTCCTCTACTACGTCGAGCTCTCGACCCCGCATGCCGAGGAGGAGCTGTACTACGGGGACTTCGAGCCGGTCTCGCAGACCCGGACCGACGGTGGCGAGAGCATCCTCGTGTCCGAGGCGTCGGCGTCGCTCTACGACGCCGTCACCGACTCGTCGCTCGACTACACCGTGGAGATGACCCTCACCATCGAGGGCAGCTACGCGCGGTGGGACCTCGCGGTCGAGGCCGACGAGCCCACGGCGGATACGGCGCGGGTGCTCGACACGATGATCGTGGGGGTGTCGGGCAACCTGGGCTCGGACAGCAGCACCGTCTTCGAGCCGGTCGGCGCCGACGCGCTCGTCTCGCATGACCAGAGTGGATCCGATCCGATCGTCGCATACGACTTCCTGGCCGACGGTGTCACCCTCGAGGTGGAGGCGGGCGACGACGATCCCTGGTTCTACCTGGACCTCGACGCGCACGGTCGCGCGGCCATGATCGTGTCGCTGCGCGACTATGCCCCGTGCGCCCGCGACGAGGCGATCGCCGCCCAGATCGCCGCGGCGCCGAACCTTGCCGACACGTTCGGCGACGACATCTACCCGATGGTCGGCGCCTCGTGCCTCACGGTGGCGGATACCGAGGCCGTGAAGGCGGGCGTGGCCTTCGAGCAGCGCCTCGCGGTCTCCCTGACCGAGGAGTTCATCGAGGGCTGGTACGTCGACGAGTCCCGGTACCCCGAGGTCGCGCTGGTCGACGCCCCGGCCGGTGTCGAGCTCGCCCTGGGCGAGGACGAGGGCACCGGCGACCCCTACCTCAGCCTCACGGGGACGACGAACAAGGGTGGTCGCCACACGCTCCTCGCGGTGGCGTACATCGCCGAAGGCGACAACGGGTACACGCCCTACTTCTTCGAGATCCCGCTCACGGTGGCCAAGGCCGGCACCCTCGCGGCCTCGGGCACGGCGAAGGTCGGCCAGAAGCTGACGGCGTCGCTCTCGGGCTGGACCAAGGGCGCGAAGTACACCTACCAGTGGCGCATCGCCGGCGAGAACGTCAAGGGCGCGACGTCCGCGACGTGGAAGCCGACCACGAAGGCGTTCGGCAAGAAGGTCTCCGTCAAGGTGACCGCGAACTACGGCGACGGTGTGAAGATCTCCAAGGCGTCGAAGGGTGTGGTCGTCAAGGCGGGCACCATGACGGCCGGCACGGTCGAGGTGGTGCGCGCTCCCGTGGTGGGCAGCACCGTGGGCGCGGCGACGGCGGGCTGGCCCAAGGGCTCGACCAAGACGTACGAGTGGCGTGTCGGCGGTGTGGTCGTGGCCGGTGAGCACGGCAAGACGCTCGAGGTCACCAAGGCGATGACGGGCAAGCGCATCGCGGTCAAGGTCACCGCCGCGAAGACCGGCTACCGCTCGGTGTCGACGGTGTCGGCGAAGTCCGCCCGGGTCGGCTGACGCCGGTCCGACAACGCACGGCAGGGGCCCCGCATCGCACGATGCGGGGCCCCTGCTGCGTTTCTGGGCGCGTCTTCCACGTCCATGGCAGGCCGATATCCGGGCAAAGGCGACGACTCGCGCGCGCGAGTTCAGCGGGCATGCCGCAGGCTGAGAACTGCCTGCTATCTTCCTCCCGGCACGCTGATGTCGACACCCGGGTCCCCGGGGTGGCGGCGTGCCCTCAACCTAAGCGAGGGATTGTGCAGAATCGAAGGTTCGGCCGCGCAGCGGCCGTTCTCGGGCTTGCGGCGGGCGCCGCGCTCATCGCCGGCCCGGCATCCGCCGAGGCGTCGGCGATCTCCTCCGGGCCTGTCGTATGGACCGGGGTGGGCGACGGTGGCTACATCGAGGACGCGGCCGCGGCGTATCTGGGCCTCGGCGCGGATGGCTTCGACGTGACCGGCTGGACCGCCGACGCGTTCGACGGCTTCCTGGACTCGATGTACTTCATGGCCTCGGACAACTACGTCACGGTCAACCCCTCGAGCTTCTCGTATGTCTCGGGGATCGGTATCTGGGGCGGCACGACCGAGCTCGTCTGGGACGCGGGCTTCTCGCTCTTCGACCCGACCTCGGATGATCTCTACGACTACACCGCGACCCTGACGCTCTCCCTCGAGGGCAGCTATGCGCGCTGGGACATCGATGTGGTCGCGGACGTTCCGACCACCGACACCGCACGCGTCATCGACGCGATGGAGTGGGGCATCCGCGGGGAGCTGGGCTCCGACGAGGGAACGGTGTACGACCAGGTGGACGCCAGGTCGCTGGTCTCGCACGACTCGGACGGATGGGACCCCATCGTCGCCTACCACGGTGTCGCGGACACGGTCTCCATCGAGGCGTTCGATGAGGACGACCGTCCGTGGTTCTACATGAACCTCACCGCCGCCGGGCACGCCGCGCTGGTGGTCTCGCTCCAGGACTACGCCCCGTGCGCGCGTGACGCGGCCATCGAGGCTCAGGTGGCTGCGGCGGCCTCGCTCGACCGGACGTTCGGCGAGGCCCTGCTCCCGCCCGCGACCGACGCTTGCATGACCGTCGGCGCTGCTGACGCCGTGACCGAGGGCGTCGCCTTCGAGCAGGCCCTCCCCCTCGAGCTCACGGAGGAGGGCTCGTCCTCGTGGCAGGTCGGCCTGGCCGAGGGCCGGTTCGCTCCCGAGACGGAGGACATCACCACCGAGTTCAGCGTCCTCGATGCGCCCGAGGGCGTGGACGCCGAGTTCGTCCTCGACGAGGAGACCGAGGAGGCGCGGGTCGTGCTGACCGGCACGGTCGACGTGGCCGGCACGTACGACGTGCTCGTCGCGCTCTACCTCACTGCCGGCGAGAGCGCCGGGCTGCCGCTCGTCTACTCGATCCCGCTGACAGTCGCGCCGCTCGCCCTGGAGGCCGGTACGGTCGAGGCGTCCGGCTCTGCGATCGTCGGCGGGAAGCTGACCGCTGCGACGTACGGCTGGCCGGCGGACGCGACGCTGTCGTACCAGTGGCGCATCGCGGGCGAGAACGTCGAGGGCGCGACCTCGGCGACCTGGAAGCCGACCGCGGCGGCGTTCGGCAAGAAGGTCTCGGTCAAGGTGACCGCGACGGCGGACGGTCGCTCCGCCGCGTCGAAGGCGTCGAAGGGTGTGGTCGTCAAGGCGGGCACGATGACGGCCGGCACGGTCGAGGTGGTGCGCGCTCCCGTGGTGGGCAGCACCGTGGGCGCGGCGACGGCGGGCTGGCCCAAGGGCTCGACCAAGACGTACGAGTGGCGTGTCGGCGGTGTGGTCGTGGCCGGTGAGCACGGCAAGACGCTCGAGGTCACCAAGGCGATGACGGGCAAGCGCATCGCGGTCAAGGTCACCGCCGCGAAGACCGGCTACCGCTCGGTGTCGACGGTGTCGGCGAAGTCCGCCCGGGTCGGCTGACGCCGGTCCGACAACGCACGGCAGGGGCCCCGCATCGCACGATGCGGGGCCCCTGCTGCGTGTCGGTGTCAGGCGGACACGCGCAGCACGCGGAAGCCCTTCGAGCTGCCGATCTTCTCGACCGTGCCCCAGCCCTGGTCGGCGATCCAGCGCGCGAGCGAGTCGGCACCGAGGTTCTTCTGGACCACCAGGTAGGCCTCGCCACCAGGCGCGAGCCGCGGGAGCCAGGTCGCCAGGAGGCTGTGCAGGGCGTCCTTGCCGATGCGGATCGGGGGGTTCGACCAGATGGTGTCGAAGGTGGCGTCGACCGGGACGGCCGTGGGCGCCGACGCGGCGACCTCCACCCCCAGGCGCGCGGCGTTGCGGCGCAGCAGGTCGAGCGCCCGCTCGTTGACGTCGACCGCCGTGACGGACGATGCGCCCCGGAGCGCCGCCTCGAGCGCGATGGGTCCCCATCCGCAGCCGATGTCGAGAAGGTGGCCGCGCGGCTCCGGGACCGCGCGCAGCAGCACCTGCGTGCCCAGGTCCACGTGGCCGGGGGAGAAGATGCCGGGGGCGGTCTCCACCTCGACATCGCGCCCCGCGAGGGACACGCGGATGGTGCGGCGCTCGTCGGCGGACGCGGGTTGCGCGGTGAAGTAGTGGTCCTCGGTCACGTGGTCGAGGGTAGCGCCCGACCTCGGAGGCGCGTCCGGTGCATCGTCCCGACCCGCGCACGGCTGTCGGACCGGGGTGAGACAATGGACCTTGTATGAGCGATACAGCAGCAGACGACCGCGAGCCCGCCTCGCAGCCCACCTCGACCCCCAGCCGCGCCGACGCGGTCATCGACCGCGTCCTGTCGCGCGCCGGCACGGCGGTCGCCGAGGGCGGGACCTTCGCCACCGACTACGACGGCGACCAGTTCGACCGCGAGGAGCGCGCGGCGCTGCGCCGCGTCGCGAACCTTTCCACCGAGCTCGAGGACATCACCGAGGTCGAGTACCGGCAGCTGCGCCTCGAGAAGGTGGTGCTCGTGGGCCAGTGGTCGCACGGCACCTCCGAGGACGCGGAGATCTCGCTGCGCGAGCTCGCCGCGCTCGCCGAGACGGCGGGATCCGAGGTCCTCGACGGCGTGCTGCAGCGCCGCCCCCACCCGGACCCGGCCACGTACATCGGCAAGGGCAAGGCGATCGAGGTGCGCGACGTGGTCGCCGCCGTCGGCGCGGATACCGTGATCGTCAACGACGACCTCGCACCCAGCCAGCGGCGTGCGCTCGAGGATGTGGTCAAGGTCAAGGTGATCGACCGCACCGCGCTGATCCTCGACATCTTCGCCCAGCACGCCAAGTCCAAGGAGGGCAAGGCGCAGGTCGAGCTCGCCCAGCTCGAGTACCTGCTGCCTCGTCTGCGCGGCTGGGGCGAGTCGATGTCCCGCCAGGCCGGCGGCCAGGTGGGTGGCGCGGGCGCCGGCATGGGCTCGCGCGGACCGGGTGAGACCAAGATCGAGCTCGACCGCCGTCGCATCCACACGCGGATGGCTCAGCTGCGCCGCGACATCAAGGCGATGGAGCCTGCGCGCAAGGTCCGCAGGGAGAAGCGCCTCGGGCTGCCGAACGTCGCGATCGTCGGCTACACCAACGCCGGCAAGTCCTCGCTGCTCAACCGCGTCACCGGGGCGGGCGTGCTGGTGGAGAACGCCCTCTTCGCCACGCTCGACCCGACCGTGCGACGCTCGCAGACGCCCGATGGCCGTGAGTTCACGGTCTCCGACACCGTCGGCTTCGTGCGCAACCTGCCGCACCAGCTGGTCGCCGCGTTCGCGTCGACGCTCGAGGAGGTCGCGCACGCGGACCTCATGCTCCACGTGGTCGACGCGTCGCATCCGGATCCCGAGAGCCAGATCCGCGCGGTGAGGGAGGTCCTCGCAGACGTCCCCGGTGCGGATCAGGTCAAGGAGGTGCTGGTCCTCAACAAGGCCGACATCGCCGATCCCGAGACGCTCATGCGGCTGCGCGCCCGCCGCGAGATCACCATCGAGGTCTCCGCGCTCACGGGCGAGGGCATGCCGGAGCTCATGGATCTCATCGGACGCGAGCTGCCGCGCCCCGAGGTCACCGTCGACGTGGTGGTGCCGTACACGCGCGGCGACCTGGTGAGCGAGGTGCATCGCCACGGCGAGGTGCTCGCGCAGTCCCACGTCGCGGAGGGCACGCACCTCACGGCGCTCGTCGACCCCGGGCTCGCGGCCCGGCTCGAGGAGGCCGGCGTCACCTCGGCCTCCGCGTGACGGATCACGGGGCCGACGCGCTGCTCGAGCGCGCCGTCGGCGCCCTCGGGGGCGAGCCCCGCGAGGGTCAGCGGCTCATGGCGCGTGCGGTGACCGATGCGCTCGAGGACGAGTCGCACGCGCTCATCCAGGCGGGTACGGGTACCGGGAAGTCGCTCGGCTACCTTGTCCCGGCGGTGGCGCATGCGGTGCGCACCAAGAGCCGCGTGGTGGTCTCGACGGCGACCCTCGCGCTGCAACGCCAGATCTTCACCAAGGACCTCCCCATGGTCGCCGAGGCGCTCGAGCCAGAGCTGGGAGAGCGGGCGCGCATCGCGCTGTTCAAGGGCCGCGGCAACTACCTGTGCGTCCACAAGATGGCGGGGGGATACCCCGAGCCGGATGACGACATGCTGCCGATCGGCCCGACCAGCGAGCTCGGCCGGGAGGTTGTGCGTCTCAACGAGTGGGCCGATCAGACCGAGACGGGCGACCGGGACGACCTGGTGCCGGGCGTGAGCGGGCGCGCCTGGGGGCAGGTCTCGGTCTCCGGGCGCGAGTGCCTCGAGTCGAAGTGCCCGATGCTCACCGAGTGCTTCTCGCAGCGCGCCAGGGAGCAGGCGGCCCAGGCGCACGTGGTGGTGACCAACCACGCGGTGCTGGGCGTCCAGGCGACCAGCCACGACATGCTGGGCGAGCACGGTGTGCTCATCGTCGACGAGGCGCACGAGCTGGTCAGCCGCATCACGTCCTCGGCCACCCACGAGCTCACGGTGTCGCTGGTGGATCGGGCCGCGCGCCACACGCGTCGGTGCGGCGTGGTCACGGAGGACCTGGATCGGGCCGCGCGTCACCTCGACGGCGCGCTCGGTGACTGCGCGCCCGGACGGCAGCGCCTGGGGCTGCCCGACGCCCTCGCCATGGCCGTCGAGGAGGTCCGCGGTGCCGCGCGTCGATGCGTGACGGAGGTCCAGAAGAACGCCGAGCAGGCCGGCGCCGCCGGCAAGGTCGCCGCCGCCTCCCTGGGGGAGATCGTCGACGTCTGCGAGGACCTCCAGGGCGAGCACGGTCATCAGGTGATCTGGCTCGCCCCCCGCGAGGGCGACTACGACTCGCCCGCGGCGGAGAGGATCCTGGCAGCGCCCCTCGACGTCGCCGGTCTCATCCGCGAGAAGCTGCTCGCGGACAAGGCCTCCGTGATGACCTCGGCGACGCTTGCGCTGGGCGGCGACTTCGGCGCGATCTCGCGCCATCTGGGCATCGACCATGCGGTCACCCTCGATGCGGGCAGCCCGTTCGACTATCCCAGGCAGGGGATCCTCTACGTCGCGAAGCATCTGCCCAAGCCGGGGATGGGCGGCATCTCCGAGGAGGCGCTCGACGAGCTCGAGGCGCTCATCCGCGCCGCGGGCGGGCGCACCCTGGGCCTCTTCTCCTCCCACAAGGCGGCGTCGATGGCCGCGGAGGCGATGCGCGAGCGGCTCGATGTGCCGGTCCTCTACCAGCTCGACGACCAGCTCCCCACCCTGGTCGAGCGTTTCAAGAGCGACGAGGAGACGTGCCTGTTCGGCTCGACGTCGCTGTGGCAGGGCATCGACGTCCCGGGACGCACCGCGAGCCTGGTGGTGATCGACCGCATCCCGTTCCCCCGGCCCGACGAGCCCGTGTCCCAGGCACGCACGGAGGCCGTCGCGCAGCGCGGGGGCAACGGCTTCATGGCGGTGAGCGCCACGCACGCGGCGCTCCTCATGGCGCAGGGCGCTGGGCGCCTCATCCGCGCGAGCGGTGACAGGGGAGTGGTCGCGGTGCTCGACCCGCGCCTGGCCACCGCGCGGTACGGCGGGTTCCTCGCGCGGTCGATGCCGGACCTGTGGCCCACCACCGACCGGGACATCGCGCTCGGCGCGCTCTCGCGGCTCGCCGCGAACTAGCGGTCGGAGGCGTCGGCGCCCTGCGCGCGGCTCGCGCGCCAGAGGGAGACGTTCATCGCGACGAGCGATGCGGCGTAGAGGACCACGAGCACCAGCATCGCGACGTGGGTCGCCTCGTAGGCGCTCGAGCCGCCAACCGTCCAGCTCGCGAGGGTCGCGAGCAGCACGGCCGCGACCCCGAGAGACACCGCCCTGAACCAGCGCGGATACTGCATCGTCCACCAGGACCGCTGCGCCACCCTGCCTCCTCCGCCCAGGAGCGTCGCCGGTCGCGGCCCACGGGCAGGACGCATCATCCTCGCGGTCCGCGCCGCGGTCAAGGTCGGCGGGTCAGACGCGCCGGAGCACCGAGACGACCTTGCCCATGATGCGCGCATGCGTGCCGTCGATGGGCGTGTACGCAGGGTTGTGGGGCATGAGCCAGACCTGGCCGTCCTTGCGGCGGAAGGTCTTCACGGTCGCCTCGTCATCGAGCAGCGCGGCGACGATGTCCCCGTTCTCGCAGCTGTTCTGGCGGCGGACCACCACCCAGTCGCCGTCGCAGATCGCGGCGTCGACCATCGAGTCGCCGGCCACCTGGAGCATGAACAGCTCGCCGTCGCCCGTGAGCTGCCGCGGGAGCGCGAAGGTGTCCTCGACCTCCTGCTCCGCGAGGATCGGTCCACCGGCGGCGATGCGGCCCACGAGCGGCACCATCGCGAGGTCGTCGGGAAGGGCCGCGGAAGCGGCCGGCGCGAGCGGGACGGGCGGGGCGGCAGGGGCTGCCGGCTCCTCGCCGGGCAGCACCACCTCGATGGCACGGGGACGATGCGGGTCGCGGCGCAGCACGCCCTTCGCCTCGAGCGCGGACAGCTGGTGCTTGACGGAGGACGGCGAGGTGAGGCCGACGGCATCGCCGATCTCGCGCATCGACGGCGGGTAGCCGCGCTCGAGCACGGTCGCGCGGATGAAGTCGACCACCGCGCGCTGGCGGGCCGAGAGCCCGGTCGAGGGGTCGCGCAGCTCGTGGACCGTCGCGCCTGCGCCGTCCTCGTCGCCGGCGGACCCGGTCCCTGTCGACCCGTCCTGCCTCATCGTCGCCTCCTGCCGGCCGCGTTGTCAGACCCCGGTGGTCCTCTTATCCCACGACGTTAGGGCAATCCGAGGTCGGAATCAAACATATGTTCGACCGTGTCTTGCCAGTGTCGGACCGGAGTGCTACAACTAGAACAAGCGTTCGATCGAACAGGTGTTCGAACCGAGGAGGCAGAGATGAGCATCTACGCACCGCAGACTGTGGAGGCGCGGGCACGCCGCACGCGTGCAGGCCGTACGCTCGGCGTCACGTTGCTGCTGGCGGCCGCTGCGGTTCTCGGTCCTCAGGCCTTCGCCTCCGATGAGCCCGGCGAGCCGGTGGCGGTGCACGCCTACACGGTGGCCGCGGGAGAGACCCTGTGGGACATCGCCGCGTCGCTGACCCCGTCGGGCGCAGATGTGCGCGACATGATCATCGAGATCCAGCACCTCAACGCGATGCCGACGACCGACCTCGCGGCCGGCGAGCAGATCTACCTGCCCGTCCAGTAGCGCGGGCTGCGGCGCACCCCGCTGCCACGAGATTGGGTGCGTCGCGTCGTTCGTGGCAGAGTGAACGCATGCACTGCCCGTTCTGTCGCAACGGCGACTCTCGCGTCATCGACTCCCGCACCGCCGATGACGGCTCCTCCATCCGTCGGCGCCGCGAGTGCCCCGCATGCGGGAAGCGCTTCACCACGGTCGAGACGGCGAGCCTCTCGGTCCTCAAGCGCAACGGCGTGACCGAGTCCTTCAGCCGCGACAAGATCGTCTCGGGCGTCAAGAAGGCGTGCCAGGGCAGGCCCGTGAGCGACGACGACCTCGCGCTGCTCGCGCAGCAGGTCGAGGAGGCCATCCGTGCGAACGGCCAGGCCGAGATCAACGCTCTCGATATCGGCCTGGCCATCCTGCCGCCGCTGCGCCAGCTCGACGAGATCGCATATCTGCGCTTCGCGAGCGTCTACCAGGCGTTCGACACCCTCGATGACTTCGAGGCCGCGATCGGCCGGCTGCGCGCGGAGGACGCTGCTAGCGCCCGCCCTTCGGCTTCCGAGGCTTCCGAGTAGAACCACCCTCGAAGCCGCCCTTCGAGGAGCTCTTGCCACCCTTGCCGTACGGCTTGTCGGAGCGTCCGTAGGACTTCCCGCCGCGGTCGCCACCGCGATCGCGGTCGTAGGAGCCACCCTTGCCGTGGCTCGACCGCCCGTAGGAGCCGGCACCACGGTCATCGCGCCGGGCCGGACGCTCGTCGCGCTGGGCCTCGCGCTCGGACAGCTGGCGCTCGCGCGCGGCAAGCGCCGCCTCGCGCTCGGACAGGCTCGCCTCCATGCGCGCCAGCCGCTCCTCCATGCGCTGCGTGGCGGCGAGCATCTCGTCGGCGCGCGCATCGTCGCGCCGAGGACGGTCGTCACGCTCGTCGCGGCGCGGGCGCTCGTCACGGTCCCACTTGCGCGCGGGGCGGTCCTCCCAGCGGCGCTCCTGGCGCGGGCCGCGGTCGCCGCGGGCCGGACGGTCGCCACGCCCTGGACGCTCGTAGCGTCCGCGGCGCTCGGGGCGCTGCGGGCGGGGCTCGCGGACGGGCTCCCACGACGGCTCGCGCGCGCCGGTGAGGTCCTCGAGCATCGCGAGCGACTCGTCGTCCTCGCCACGCACCTTGCGGAACGTGACGTCGACGCCGGCGCGCTCGAGCATGCGGTCGGTGGAGCGGCGCTGGTGGGGGAGCACCAGCGTGACGACCAGGCCCTCCTCGCCGGCGCGCGCGGTGCGGCCCGACCGGTGCGTGTAGTCCTTGTGATCCGCGGGCGGGTCGATCTGCATCACCAGGTCGACGTGGTCGACATGGATGCCGCGCGCCGCGACGTCGGTCGCCACCAGCACGGGGACGTCGCCGGCGCGGAACGCGCTGATCGCGAAGTTGCGCTCCGCCTGAGAGCGGTCGCCGTGGATCGCGAGCGCCAGCACGCCTGCCTCACGCATCTCCTCGGCGATCCGCTCGGTCGCGAGCTTGGTGCGCACGAACACGATGGTCCGGCCCTCACGCGCCGCGATGCGGGTGGCCAGCTGGTACTTCGCGTTCGGGGGGACGTTGAGCACCACGTGGCGCATCGTCGCAGGCTGGTCGTCGCCGCCCGTCACGTCGTGCGTCACGGGATCGTGCATGTAGGTCTTCACCAGGCGGTCGACGTCGCCGTCGAGCGTCGCCGAGAACAGGAGCCGCTGGCCGCCCTCGGGCACGCCCGCGAGGATCTCGGTGATCTCGTCCATGAAGCCCATGTCGGCCATGTGGTCGGCCTCGTCCATGACGATGAGCTCGAGCTCCGAGAGGTCGGCATGGCCGTTGCGCACCAGGTCGGCCATGCGGCCCGGAGTCGCGACCACCAGGTGGACGCCGCGCTCGAGGGCCTGGACCTGCTTGGACATCGACAGACCGCCGGCGACCAGCTTGAGCGACACGTGCATGGCATGCGCGTAGGGCTCGAGCGCGTCGGAGACCTGCATGCCGAGCTCGCGCGTGGGCACGAGCACGATGGCGCGCGGACGGCGCTTCGCGGGTCGGGGCCCCGCCGCGAGGCGGACGATGGCGGGCAGCCCGAAGCCGAGCGTCTTGCCCGATCCCGTGCGGGCCTTGCCCAGCACGTCCCGGCCGGCCATCGCGTCGGCGATGGTGGCGGCCTGGATGGGGAAGGCGGTGACGATGCCGTGACGCTCGAGCGCCTCGACGAGTGCGTCGGGAAGACCGAGCTCGGCGAAGGAGACGGCGTCGGGGGTATCGGTGGTGTTTATGAGAGAACTCGCAGTCGTACGGTACCGGGCATGCTCGACAGTGCCCGGACGGCGTCCTCGTCGAGGCCGGACGCGACGTCCGTCACCACGTAGCCGAGCTCACCACGGGTACCGAGGAGCTGGGCGTCGATGTTGACGTTGTGGGCCGCGAAGACCTGGTTGACGGCGGCGAGGACGCCGGGGATGTTCTCGTGCAGGTGGGCGACGCGGTGCGAGCCCTGGACCTGGTCGAGCGAGAGGTTGGGAAGGTTCACGCTGAGCGACGTGGACGCGTGGAACACGTAGTCGCGCAGGCGTGTCGCGACGAAGATGCCGATGTCGCGCTGCGCCTCCTCGGTGGACCCGCCGATGTGCGGGGTGAGGATGACGTTGGGCATGTTCTGGAGCGGCGACTCGAAGGGGTCGCCGGTCTTCTTGGGCTCCTCGGGGAACACGTCGACGGCGCAGCCGCCGATCGCGCCCGACTCGAGGCCCGCCTTGAGGGCCTCGATGTCGACGATGAAGCCGCGCGAGAGGTTGAGGAAGATCGCGCCGTCCTTCATGGCGGCGAACTGCTCGGGGCCGAAGAAGCCCTTGTTGCCGCTGCGCCCGTCGACGTGGAGCGTGACGATGTCCGCCTCGGCGAGCAGCGCCTCGAGGGTGGGCATGCGTGTCGCGTTGCCCAGCGCGAGCTTCTCGGCGCTGTCGTAGAAGATCACGTTCATGCCGAGGGCCTCGGCGATCACGGACAGCTGCGAGCCGATGTTGCCGTAGCCGACGATGCCGAGCGTGCGGCTGCGGATCTCGTGCGCGCCGGCGGCGGACTTGGACCACACGCCCTCATGCAGGCTGCGGTTGTGGTCCGGCAGGCGGCGGGTGAGCGAGATCATCTCGGACACCGCCATCTCGACCACCGAGCGCGTGTTGGAGAACGGCGCGTTGAACGCCGCGATGCCGTGGCGCGCCGCCGCCGCGAGATCGATCTGGTTGGTGCCGATCGAGAACGCCCCCACCGCGATGAGGTCCGGACACGCCTCGATGACGCGCTCGGTGAGCTGGGTCTTCGAGCGGATGCCGAGCAGCTGGACGCCCTGGAGGGCGGCGATGAGCTCGTCCTCGTCCATGGCCCCGGCGTGGTTCTCCACGGCGATGCCTGCGGCCTCGAGGATCTCGGTGGCCTTGACGGAAAGGTTCTCTAGAAGGAGTGCGCGCACGGGCGCTATCGTCTCGCACTTCCGTCCCTTCTCCAACTCGGGCAGTGCCTCGGATGATGCCGATGCGCGACTTGCCCCGTCCGCGCCGTGGGAGAGTGGCGTCATGAGGCAGGCGGGCAGGTTCGCGGTGGTCGTGATCGTGGGCGCCGCGCTCTTCGCCGCCGGTGCGTGGTGGAAGGGCGTCACCTGGTCGGACCTGCGCCACTGGGGCACGCCGCGCAACGCCATCGAGATCGACGGCCAGACCGTCCGGATCCCGGTCGCGCAGGGATCGGATCAGCGCGTGCTTCCGGAGGTCGAGGTCGACACCGTCGGCTCCTACGACCTGCTGTTCCGTGACGGCGGCCCCGATGGCGGCCCGGTGAGGTACGACCCGTGCCGGCCGCTCGAGTACGTGATCGCGCAGGACGGCATGCCCGAAGGGTTCGTCCCGACCGTCCAGGCGGCGGTCGCATCGGTGTCGGAGGCGACCGGGCTCGCGTTCGCGTACGAGGGCTTCACCGACGAGGTGGCCGACTTCGACCGCGCGCTCGTGCAGGAGCGGTACGGCGACAGGTTCGCCCCGATCGTGATCGGCTTCCAGACCGAGGCCCAGAACCCGGACCTCGCGGGCACCGTCACCGGGCTCGGAGGCTCGAGCGCGGTGCCGGGGGCCTACGGCGACGCGCAGTACCTGCGTTCGGGCGTGGTGATCATCGACGGCGAGGACGTCGCGCGCATCCTCGACGGCGCCGACGGCCAGGCGCTCGCACAGGCGGTCGTCGCGCATGAGCTCGGGCACGTGGTGGGGCTCGCGCACGTGGGAGACACGCATGAGCTCATGCACGAGTCGAACCTGCGGCTCCTCGACTGGGGCCCGGGCGACCTGGCCGGGCTCGCGCTCGCCGGTGCGGGGGAGTGCGAGCCGCGCTGAACGCCCGCTACACCGCCAGGCCGTGCGGCAGCGGCGCGCGGTGGACCACCTCGAGCCGACGCGTCGGACGCGTGAGCGCGACGTAGAGGTCGCCGGGGCGCTCCGCGATCTCCGCAGGCTCCACGACCACGGCCACATCGAACTCGAGCCCCTTGGACTCGCGTGCCGTGTACACGTCGACGGTTGCGGGGAGGGCGCCCCGGAGCGCGCCGTGCATACGCGGGGGAGCGATCACGGCGACCAGGCCGCCCTCGCCCTCCGCGAAGGCACTCGCGTGCACGCGGGCGATCCGCGCCGCCTCCGCGACGGCATCGTCCGCGCGCGTGGCGGCGGTCGAGTCGTCGAGCTCCCTCGCCGCGCGCAGCTCGCTCACGGGAAGGCGGGCCGCCTTGGCGTACGCCTGCGCGGCGTCCGCGACCGCGGCGGGGATGCGGTAGGAGATGGTGAGCTCACGCAGCTCCCAGCCGGTCTGGAACAGCGGGTCCATGGTCTCGGGCCACCACCGGGTGCCCGCGACGGACGTGGTCTGCGCGACGTCGCCCACGATCGTGAAGGAGCGCGTGGGGCAGCGCCGGACCAGCATCCGCCATGCCATCGCGCTCAGCTCCTGAGCCTCGTCCACGACCACGTGGCCATAGGTCCAGGTGCGATCGCCGCGTGCGCGCTCGGCGACGGACAGACGGGCGGTACCGCCCTTCATGCGGGACGCGAGGTCCTCGGCGGTCACCATGCCTCCGTCGCCGAACGTGTCGAGCACGTCCTTGGCATACTGGATCTCCTCCGCGGACGGCTCGTCGGAGCGACGCGCCCTCCCACCGGGAAGGTCGCCCAGCAGCTCGGCGGCCTCGTCGAGCAGCGGCACGTCCGCCTCCGTGAACGGAGCGGAGGCGGGGCGCAGCAGGAGGTCGCGCTCGTCCTGGGAGAGCATGCGCGCGGCGTTGTCGAGGAGGTGCGGCTTGGAGAACAGGTCGCGCAGCAGCTGCTCGGGAGCGAGGGGGAGCCAGCACAGGTTGATCGCGATGCGCACGTTGCGGTCGTCGCGCACGTCGCGCTCGAGCTCGAACCGGTCCTCGTCCGAGTACACCTCGAGCTGCTCGACCAGCTGGCGTGTGAGCCGCCCGATCATGTCCTTCGCGAACACGGCGCGGGCCTCGTTGTGGGGGCGCCCGTCGCGGCGGGCACGCGCCTGCGCGTCCTTGACGTCGCCGCGGCGGATGGTCACGGTCCGGCCGTCGATACGGATCTCGCGGTCGGCGCGCGGCACGCGCTGGCGCTCGCGGACCGCAGCCTTGATCACGTCGGCCATGAGGGTGCGGCCCTTGATCTCCGCGGAGGCGTCGGGCTCGACCGCGGTGGCCGTCACGCCTGGCACGAGCCCGGCGAGCGTGGTGGACACGGCGCCGGTCTCGCCGAGCGACGGCAGCACGTGGTCGATGTACCGGAGGAACGTCCTCGACGGTCCGATGAGCAGCACGCCGCGCGACTCGAGCTGCTCGCGGTGGTGATAGAGAAGGAAGGCGGCGCGGTGAAGCGCGACGGCGGTCTTGCCGGAGCCAGGTCCGCCCTGGACCACGAGCGCGCCGGCCATGGGCGCGCGGATCACCGCATCCTGCTCGGCCTGGATGGTCGCGACGATGTCGCCCATCCGACCGGTGCGCCGTGCACCGAGCGCCGCGAGGAGCGCGCCCTCGCCGGCGAGGGCCTCATCGGCGCCCATCTCGCGCAGCGCATCGACGTCCAGGACGTCGTCCTCGACGGCCGTGACGCGACGTCCCTGCGTGGTGAGGTGACGACGGTTGACCACCTCGCCTGGGTTCGCCGCGGTCGCGGAGTAGAAGGCGCGCGCCGCCGGCGCACGCCAGTCCGTGAGGAGCGGGACGTGCTCGGAGTCCGACAGGCCGATGCGGCCGACGTAGAAGCGGTCGCCGTCGCGCAGGTCGAGGCGGCCGAAGCACAGGCGGTCCTCGACGGCGTCGAGCTGCGCGATGCGGTCCTCGTACAGCGTTGCGAAGGCGTCGCGCTCCGAGCGGTTCTGCGGTGAGCCCGACGGGCCCTCCTTGCGGATCGCGGCGAGCCTGCCGGTCGCCTCGTCGCGCAACGCGTCGAGCCGTGAGTAGAGGCCGTCGACGACCTCCTGCTCGGGAGCAAGGCCGCTCCGCTCCGCCGTCAGTCCACGCTCGTTCGCCATCGGCATACCCTCCGCACGCCCTGTGTTGACGTCGGCAGGGCAGTCCCTCATTATCGCGCGTCTGCGGCGTGGTCGGAAGCACCCTGGCGCCGGATGTTTTCGCGGAGGGCGAGAACCGGCGACGCCCGGCGCCCCGGGTGGAAGGATGGATGATCATGGAACGATCTCTGCTGACGTGGGACCCCGACGGCGTCGAGGCGTGGGCCGAGGCCGCGCCGGAGCACGGCGCCGCGCTCCTCCATTCCCTGCGCGGATTCATCGACGCGGGCCGTGCGGGCGCGCTCGTCGCGGACCACATCCTGGAGATCGGCGAGCCGGTGCGGGTCGCCACGTTCGACATCGACCAGCTGCTCGACTACCGCTCACGGCGCCCGGAGATGACGTTCTCCGTCAACCAGTGGACGGCGTACGACGAACCCCATCTCGCGCTCGACCTGGTGCGCGACCGCGAGGGCACCCCGTTCCTGCTGCTCCACGGCTTCGAGCCCGACATCCAGTGGGAGCGGTACATCGCCGCGGTGCGCGGGATCGTCGAGCGGCTCGGCGTGGGGCTCACGCTCGGCTCCCATGGCATCCCCATGGCGGTGCCGCACACGCGCGACCTCACGGCGACCATCCACGGCACCGATCCCGACCTGCTGCCCGACACACCCACGATGTTCGGGACGGTCACGGTGCCGGCGTCGGCGCAGAACCTGCTCGAGTACCGCTTCGGCCAGTGGGGGATCCCCGCGGTGAACGTCGCGGTCCACGTGCCGCACTACCTCGCACAGTCCTCCTACCCGCAGGCCGCGCAGCGCGCGCTCGAGGGCCTCGAGGACCTCTCCGGGCTCGACCTCGACCCCGGCGCGCTGGACGATGCGGCGGGCCGCGCGAGCGAGGAGATCGACCGCCAGCTCGCGGAGAGCGAGGAGGTCCAGTCGCTGGTAGAGGCCCTGGAGAACCAGTACGACGCGTTCCACGAGGCCCGTGGTCAGGGGCTCCCGCTGGAGGGTGGTCTGCCCTCCGCGGACGAGATCGCGGCAGAGTTCGAGAAGTTCCTGCAACAGGAGCGAAGGGATCCCCCCACAACGCCCTGATTTCTGCCACACTGGCCCCGGTTGCAAGAACGTAGTGTGCAAGAACCTGTCTTAGGGGTGGGGACGCGGCATTGCGGCGACAAGGCGCGGCACGGTGTCACGCCTTCCCGTCACCCGGGCATGAAGGTTAGGAAAGACAGGCATGGCACAGGGCTCTGTGAAGTGGTTCAACGCGGAGAAGGGCTACGGCTTCATCGCGCAGGACGGCGGCGGCGCGGACGTGTTCGTCCACTACTCGGCGATCGAGACCGACGGCTACCGCACCCTCGAGGAGGCGCAGCGCGTCGAGTTCGAGGTCACCAACGGTCCGAAGGGCCCGCAGGCGGAGCAGGTTCGCCCGCTCTGATCCGACCGGGATCCGATCGACGAAGGCCGTCGCCCGCCAGGGTGGCGGCCTTCGTCGTGCCTGGCGGCGGTCAGCCCGCCCAGTCGCTCCGGACGCCGGTGGGAAGCGGTGCCGATGCCGCGTAGCGGCGCAGCGCGTCCGCGTCGAGCCGGTCGTCCGCGGGGCCGGCGACCACCACGTTGCCGCGCCGCCGCCCCTTGAGGACCGCGTGCTCGCCGATCGCGAGCACATCGCCCAGCGCCGCGCGTGCCGCCGCGACATCGTCGGCCGCGCCGCGGGCCCCGGGCCTGGTGCCCACGTTGGCGAGCACCAGCCCTCCGGGCCTCAGCGTGCGTGCCGCATGCGCCCACCACTCGGGCGAGGCGAGGGCTGCCGGCGTCTCGTCGCCGGCGAACGCGTCGCGCACCACCAGGTCGAGGCTCGCGTCGCGGCGCGACGCCACGGCCTCGAGGCCGTCCTGCGCGCGGATCCGCAGGCGGGGCGCGCGGGGAAGGTCCCACCACTGGCGGACCAGCTCGGGCAGCGTCGAGTCGACATCGACGGCGATGTGCCCGGAGTCCGGGAGACGATGCGCGAGGTGGCGAGGGAACGCGCAGGCCGCCGCCCCGACATGGAGGGCGAGCATCCGGTCGGGTCGCGACCACGCTGTCACCGCCGCGGAGAGGTGGCGCATGTACTCGAAGGCGAGATGCTCGGGGTCCGCCTCGAGCGGCGAGCTGGGAACTCCGTTGACCCAGAGGAACGTTGTCCCATCGGGCTCGTCGCGCAGCTCCGCGACGCCGGTGGCGATGGGGAACTCGACTCCTCGGGGCACCTCCGGTGCGATGCGGTCGGTGCGCTGACGAGCCATGGGGCTCACCCTAGACGCTCGTCTGGTACGCGGGACCCGTGACCGATAGACTTGATCCACGGTGCAGGGGAAGGAGGGCGCGATGCCGCTGTCGGAATACGAGCAGCGCGTGCTCGAGCAGCTTGAGAGGGATCTTGGATCGGATCCCAAGCTCGGCTCGGCCATGGCGCGCGCTTCGCGCCCGCGGGGACGCTACGTGTGGGCGGGGCTCGGCGTGGTCGCCGGGCTCGGCATCGTCGTGACCGGTGCCGTCACGCAGCTGGTGATCGTAGGGATCGCGGGCTTCGTGGTGATGCTCGCGGCAGCGATCTGGGCGCTCATCGCGCCGCGCCCGACCGTCGCCCCGCAGAGCTCGGGCCGCGCGTCCGGCCGCCGCAAGGCGGACAAGGGCTTCATGACGCGGATGGAGGAGCGCTTCGAGCGCCGACGCGAGCAGGGCGACCTCTAGTCTCTGTCGATCCGTTCCTTGTGAACGTGTTGCGCCGACGTGACCACGGCCGGGGCCGTGGTCACGTCTTTTCCGCGTGTGGCCGGGTTCGAGGCCGTGGTCACGTCCTCTCAGGACGACGCAGGGTGGGGGCGCGCGGACGCGCAGACCTGCGGCCCGCCGCCTCCCGCTAGGCGGTGACGCGCGCGCGGCTCGCGCGGTCCGACTCCTTGGCGGCGTCGACGACCGTGGCGACCCAGGCGCTCATCTCCTCCACGGTCGCATCGGTGCCACGCGGCGCGTAGCGATGGTCCTCGACCGCGGTCCGGAGCGACACCAGCGCGGTGCGCGCCTCGTCGCCGAGCTCGGGCCCCTCGCTCACGATCCACTGCTCCGCCTCTGCAGGTGTGAGGGTCTCGTCCCCTGCGCGGGTGCCGAGCCCTCGACGCAACGACGCCCATGCGCTCTCGGGATCCTGGACCGAGCCACGCCGGCTGCGCCGGAGAGCCCATGCGGCGCCCGCGGCGGACAGGAGCAGCACGGGGACCAGGGCGAGCAGCCACGGCGACCAGCCGCTCTCGCCGGCCGCCACGACGGGTGCGGGAGCGGGATCGCTGGTCGGCGCCTGCTGCGGCGGGAGCACCGTGGACCTCGGGTTGGGCTCGTCCACCAGCGGGTTCTGCGGAGCCGAGACCTCGGGCGTCGCGTAGACGGGCCGCGCGCCGGTCTGCACCGCGGGTGTCGGCTCGAAGCGGACCCACCCATGGCCGGGGAAGTAGAGCTCGGGCCATGCATGCGCGTCGCGACCGCGCACCACGTAGCGCTCGCCGTCCTGGACGCCGCCCAGGAAGCCGACTGCCATGCGGGCCGGGATGCCGAGCGTCCTGGCCATCACCACCATCGTGGTGGCGAACTGGACGCAGTACCCGCGGCGGTCCTCCAGGAACGTCGACACCGCGTCGTCACCGTTCGGGGCGACCTCCGTGTCGTAGACGAACCGGGGTCCACGGAGGTACTCCTGGAGCCTCAGCGCCATCTCGAACCGGTCCGCGGCGCCGTCGGTCTGCGCCTCGGCGAGGGTGCGGATCGCGTCGATGTCCATGCGCTCGTTGAGCTCGAGGTAGCGCGCGGGCACCGCATCGTCCCCACCGGCGTCGATGAGGGCGTCGGCGGCCCGAAGCTGCTCCTCCGTGGTGTAGCCGGTCGCGAGGCGGACCGTGTACGACAGCCCGCGGGTGCCCTCGGCGCGGTCCACGAGCACCTCGTCGGTCGACGCGTCGTAGCGCCACTCGACGCCCGCGGCCAGCGAGCGCGGCGCGGACGGCACCGGGACGCGGGTCTCGCTCAGGTTGCCGATCGAGATCTGCACGGTGCCCGGATCGCTGAGCGACGCTGCGGCGAGGTCCTCGGGCCACAAGACCCCGTTGGCCGCGACGGTGTCGCCCTCGGGGTCGCGGTCCCAATGGGTGCCGTCGAACGTCCCGAAGGAGTAGGCGCGCAGCACGTCGAGCCGTCCGTCGGACGCGGTGTAGGCGAGCACCGGCTCGGAGGAGCGCGTGGTGAGAGAGTCGCGCAGGTCGATCTCCAGGTCGAGCCTCGAGGATCCGCCCAGCGAGGCAGGCAGCGCGATGCGCGGCATCTGGCCCCAACCGGGTCCGCCGATCGCGAGCGGAGCGGCTCCGAGCCCGACCACGAGCGTGAGCGTGATCGCGAGCGCCGCGATGCCGGCGGGCGCGGGCGCTGCACCCTCGCGCGCGCGTGCCCGCCACGCGCCGCGCTCGCTGCGCCTCGACAGCGCGACGACGGCGAGCCACGCGGCGATGGTGCCGGCGAGCGCGAGCGTGGGCACCTTGCGCTCGAGCGTGAGGGCAGGCAGCCACGGGATCAGCAGGAGGAACCCCGAGGTCGCGGCGAGCCCGGCGCCGACGGCGACGGCGTCCACGGTGAGCATGAGGGCGAGGGCGCCTGCGGCGATCGCGCCCGCGAGCTCCGGGGTCACGGTCGCGGGAGCCACGGTCGCCTCGGCGTAGGCCACCGCGTCGCGGGCGATCGCGGCGACCGCGGCAGGGGTGCCGGGGCCCGGCAGCCACCGGATCCCGCCGTCGTCGGCAGGCACGTACGTGATCATGACGAGCCAGGCGGCGGCGATCCCGCCCACGAGAGTGGGGATGAAGGGCCGTGCCGTGGCGAGCCGGGTGAGCACGATGACGGTGGCGGTCGCGATCATGATCGCGGCGAGGGGCACGAGCCAGGAGCCGAAGATCACGAGCCCGGAGAGGCCCGTGACGCCGAGCCCCGCGGCCACGGCGACCAGCGGGGTCGCGGCGAGCCGCCAGCGTGCCGCGCTCACAGCACCTCCTCCGTGAGGAGCCGGGTCCACGCCTCGGTGAGCGCCTCGGGCTCCTCGGACGCGATCGCGGTCCAGCCCGCGCCGCGCAGCGCCTCGACGGTGCGGTCGGCGCGGCCGCGTGCCGCGGTCGGGCACCGGACCAGCGCCCACGCGCGGCCGCCGTCGCCCAGGGGGGCGAGCGCACGCAGCGCGGCGGGGCCGAGCGGTTCGACGATCGCGACGATGACGTCGCTGCGGTCGGCGCCGAGCATGCGCGCGCCCGCAGCGAGGGCGAGATCCGCATCGGCCGCGCTGTCGCTCGGGGCGAGGTCCAGCGTCGCGTCGAGCAGCGTGGCGCGCGCGGACTCGGCCGCGCGACCGTGGGTGTCCTGGACGCTCGTCGCCTGGGCTCCCGCGATGAGGCGCACGGGGTGACCGGCCTCGACCACCGACAACGCCACGGACGCCGCCGCGGTGATCGACCACTCGAGCGCTCGTGGGGAGGGTGCGAGGCCCAGCAGGACGCTCGCCGACGTGCGACCCTGCTGCTCCTCGGAGCGGACCAGGAGGGTCCCGCGGCGTGCCGACGAGGCCCAATGGACCCGACGGAGGTCGTCCCCGTCGCGGTAGTCGCGCAGCGAGACGTCGTCCGCGGCGGGCGTGCGCGCGCCGATGTGCGCGCGGTCCGCCGCACCCATGAGCTCGCCCGCGCTCGCGGCCAGGTCGACGACCGCCGGCCAGACGGCCACCTCGTGGGGTCCGCCCACGGCGCGATCGGTCCACGCGAGCCCGAACGGGTCGGTCGCGCGTGCGAGCGCCGGGCCCAGCAGCCACCGGCCCCGCCGCACCGGGTCGAGGCGGTAGCGCAGCTCGATGCCGCCGCGCCGTCGGGAGATCGCGGCGCGCGTCGCACCGCCCCCGGTGAGCTCCGCGGCGGCCTGCTCGCGGAGCCGCAGGCGCTGAGCGATCCGGCCCTGGACGTCGACGCGCACGACCACCTCGCCCGGGGTCCCGGCGCTCAAGGTCGCCGGCGTGATCTCGCGCGACACGCGCGACACGCGCGTCCGCGTCGCGAGGATCTGGGCGGCGATGGTGGCCGCGCCGATCAGCACCGCGGCGAGGACGGTCACCGCGACCAGCACCAGGGGAGCGGACGCGAACCCGACGCCGACGATCATGAGGGCGCCTCCTGCGGCTGCGAGGCCGACGCCCCGGGACAGGATCGCCGTCTCCGCGCCGTCGGTACGGCGCGACGCGGGACGAAGCCTCCTCATCCTCGCGCGAGCGGCTCGGGGGCGCGGGCGGCCGGGACCGCGACACGTGCGAGGACGTCCTGGATCACGACCTCGGCGGTACGGCCCGCCGCCCGTGCCTGGGCGGACGGGATGACGCGGTGCGCGAGCACCGGGACCGCGAGCGACTTCACGTCGTCGGGCAGGACATGGTCGCGACCTGCCATCGCGGCGCGCGCCTTCGCGGCCGCCAGCAGCTGAAGGGACGAGCGCGGGGAGGCGCCGAGCCGCAGGTCCGCGGTCTCGCGCGTCGCGCGGACCACGTCGACCAGGTACTGCTTGACGGCAGGAGCGGCGTAGATGCCGCGCACGATGCCGATCGCTCGCGTGAGGTCGGCCGCCGAGGCGACGGCGCGGACATCGTTGAGCGGATCGTGCCCGTCGTGCGCGTCGAGCATGGCGACCTCGTCGCGGCTGGTCGGGTAGCCGACGGCGATGCGCGTCATGAAGCGGTCGCGCTGCGCCTCGGGGAGGGGGTATGTGCCCTCCATGTCGATGGGGTTCTGGGTCGCGACCACCAGGAACGGCGCGGGCAGGGCGCGCGTCTCGCCATCGACGGTGACCGAGCGCTCCTGCATCGACTCGAGCAGCGCGGCCTGGGTCTTGGGCGAGGCGCGGTTGATCTCGTCCGCGACGACGATGTTCGCGAAGACCGGGCCCGCCCGGAACTCGAAGCGGTGCTCGTCCCCGCGGAACACGCTGACGCCGGTCACGTCGGACGGGAGCAGGTCCGGCGTGAACTGGATGCGTCCCACCGTCGCGTCGAGCGCGCGTCCCAGGGCACGCGCGAGCGTGGTCTTGCCCACGCCCGGCACGTCCTCGAGCAGCAGGTGGCCCTCCGCCAGCACGGTCGCGAGCGTCGCGTCCACGGCTTCGTCCAGGCCGGACAGCACCGTGTCGAGCTGCTCACGCACCCGTTGCGCGAGGCGCGAGACCTCGGCCAGCTGGTCGGCGGTCGGGACGGTCGTCGTCATGGGTTCCCCTCTCCCTTGTGCTGAGCCTAGTTGAGCAGACGGGGTCGAGGTGTGAGCAAATCCCTCCACCGCTCTCCTCGCATTTTACCTGGGCTTTTTCAGCAACACGAAAGAAAATCAGCCAGTTGCTCGCCCTTTGTGGAGGGAAGTGGAGTAAAGTGGGGCGCACGGGAGAGACGGGGAGCCGCCGGAGGGGAGGGGCGCATGTCGGACACCGCGACTTTGGGCCTCGGACCCACGGGCGTGTTCCTCGGCACCTTCACGCCGCGCCTCGACGACAAGGGGCGGCTGATCCTTCCCGCGAAGTTCCGTGGCCGGCTCGCGTCGGGGCTGGTCGCAACCCGCGGTCTCGACCGCTGCGTGTTCCTCTTCCCTCTGGACGAGTTCGCGCTCATCCACGAACGGCTGCGCCGCGCGCCGCTCGAGAACAAGCAGGCACGTGACTACCTGCGCAGCTTCCTCGGGCACGCGAGCGACGACATCCCGGACAAGCAGGGCCGGATCCTGCTGTCCCAGCCGCTTCGCCGCTACGCGGGGATCGAGCGCGAGGTCGCCGTGGTGGGCATGGGCTCGCGGGTCGAGGTGTGGGACGCGGAGAAGTGGGAGCAGTACCTCGAGGCCGGCGAGGACGCGTATGCGGAGACGGCGGCCGAGATCTTCGACGACATGTAGGAGCACGTGCCCTGTGGCCTCCTCCCGGATCGCTCTGGCGGACTTCCCCCCGCCAGAGGAGCTCGGAGGGAGACCACAAGGCATGAGCCAGGTGGTGAGGAAGGGAGGGGCGATGAGCGAGCAGCACGAGGCCGCGTCGCGGCACACGCCGGTGATGCGCGACCGCTGCGTCGAGCTCCTCGCCCCGGCCCTCGACCACCCCGGCGCCGTCGCGATCGACGGCACGCTCGGCATGGGAGGCCACACCGAGGCGATCCTCGAGGCGTGCCCGCAGGCACGCGTGGTCGGCATCGACCGGGACCCGCAGGCGATCGCGCTCGCGTCGGCGAGGCTCGCGCGCTTCGGGGACCGCTTCCGCGCCCATCACGCCGAGTACGACGACATCGCCGGCGCGCTCGCGGTCGCGGGTGCCTCCCGCGCCGACGGTATCCTCCTGGACCTCGGCGTGAGCTCGCTTCAGATCGACGATGCGGAGCGCGGCTTCTCCTATGCGCAGGACGCGCCGCTCGACATGCGCATGAACCCCGAGGACCCGGTCTCCGCCTCGGACCTCCTGCGCGACGCCGACGAGCGCGAGCTCGCCCGGATCCTGCGCGAGTACGGCGAGGAGCGGTTCGCGTCCAAGATCGCCCGATCCATCGTGAGGCGCCGCGAGACCGCGCCGATCACCCGGTCCGCGGACCTTGTCGACCTGGTGCGCGCGTGCATCCCCGCGGCCACCCGGTCGCCTGGCGGAGGCAACCCTGCGAAGCGGACCTTCCAGGCGCTGCGGATCGCGGTCAACCGCGAGCTCGAGGTGCTCGAGCGCGCCATCCCCGCCGCGATCGAGGGCGTCGGCGTCGGAGGGCGTGTGGTGGTCGAGTCCTACCACTCGCTCGAGGACCGCATCGTCAAGCGCGCGTTCGCAGCGGGCGCCGAGTCCCAGGCCCCGCCCGGGCTGCCGGTGATCCCCGAGGCGGACCAGCCGTACCTGCGCCTGCTCACCCGTGGCGCGGAGAAGGCCTCGGCCGAGGAGGCGGAGTCCAACCCGAGGGCCAAGCCTGTCCGCCTGCGCGCCGTCGAGCGCACCCGTCCCACCCCGCCCGAGCGCCTCAGGAGGAACGCATGAGCGCCGCACCCTTGCGTCAGCTGCGCACCGCGCCCGCTCCTCGGCCGCAGGGCTCGCCCGGTCGTCATCTGCGCCCGGTCGCGGCGCCCGAGCGGTCGCGCTCGCTCGCGCCGTTCGCGTGGATCTGCGGCCTCACGGTGGTCGCCGCGCTCGCGGCGGTGCTGCTCATCAACACGACCATGGCCGAGGGCGCATACGAGCGCCGCGACCTCAAGCTCCAGATCCGCGACCTTCACGTCCAGGAGGCGGCGCTGCTCGAGACCCTCGACGCCAACGCCTCGCCCGAGGGGCTCGCGGACCGCGCCGAGCGCCTCGGCATGGCTCCCGCGAGCGCGCTGGGCTTCATGTCACTATCGGATGGCATCGTGCTCGAGACTGGGAAGAAGTAGACGCTATGCCCTCCTCCCGCGCTCCGCGTCTCGCGGATCCGCGGCTCCGCCAGCGCCTGGTGGCGCTCGCGCTGCTCGCGGTGCTCGTGGTGTTCGCCGGACGCCTGGTCATGGTGCAGGCGGTCAACGCCAAGTCGATCGCCGCGAGCGCGCTCGAGCAGCGGCTGGTCACCGTGCCGATCACCACGCCCCGCGCCGACATCGTCGACCGCGACGGCGTGGTGCTCGCCACGTCGGTCGAGCGCTACAACGTGGGCGTGAACCAGCAGAAGATCCTCGAGTTCAAGCGGGTAGAGGACGGTCAGGTGGTCGCCGAGGGACCGGCCGGAGCGGCCGAGATCCTCGCACCGATCCTCGACATGGACCCGGATGAGCTCGGCGCGAAGATGGTGGGCGACAGCACGTTCGTGTACCTGAAGAAGGACATCTCGACCGAGACCTGGGAGCTCATCTCCGCGGAGAACATCCTCGGGATCGAGCCCGAGAGGGTCGAGAAGCGGATCTACCCGAACGGCGCGCTCGCCGGCAACGTGGTGGGCTTCATGGGAGGCGCGGCGGAGGGCAACGACAGCGTGGGCCTCACGGGCGTCGAGGCGGCGTACGAGGACGAGCTCGAGGGCACGCCGGGTTCGCGCACGTACGAGAAGGACAACACCGGCGCGTTCATGATCCCCACCGGCGTCCAGGAGGAGACCGCGGCGGTCCCGGGCGAGGACGTGGTGCTCACCATCGACCGCGACATCCAGTGGTACGCGCAGCAGCGCGCCCAGGAGGCGATGACCACCACGGGCGCGAGCGAGGCGATGGTCGTGGTCCAGGACGTCACCACGGGCGAGATCCTCGCGCTGGTCGACTCCGACAGCGTCGACCCCAACGACGCCGCGGCCTCGGACGTTGAGGACCGCGGTGCGCGCTCCGTGTCGACCGTGTTCGAGCCCGGATCCACCGCGAAGGTCATCACCATGGCGGCCGCGCTCGAGGAGGGGGTCGCGACGCCGCTCTCGCGCTTCACCGCGCCGTACAAGTACACGACCGCCAACGACCAGACCTTCCGCGACTCGCACGACCTCGGGACGCAGAAGCTCACGCTGGCGGGCATCCTCGCGATCTCCTCCAACACCGGCACGGTCCAGGTGGGCGAGCTCCTCACCGCGAAGCAGCGCTGGGAGTACCTGGACAAGTTCGGCTTCGGGCAGACCACGGGCGTGGGCCTGCTCGCGGAGTCGCCCGGCATCCTCCACGACTACGAGGACTGGGACGGCCGCACCACGTGGGCGGTGACGTTCGGCCAGGGCGTCTCCGTCACGGCGCTGCAGGCCACGCAGGTCTACTCGATCATCGCGAATGGCGGCGTGAAGAAGCAGCCCACCGTGATCAAGGGGTTCCGCGACCCCGACGGCACCATCGTCCCCGCGGAGACCGCGGAGGACGAGCGGGTGATCTCCGAGTCCACGGCGGCCCAGCTCATGACGATGCTCGAGGATGTGACCGAGGCCGGCGGCACCGGTGTGCTCGCGAAGATCGACGGCTATCGCGTCGCAGGCAAGACGGGAACCGCGCAGGCGACGGGTCCGGACGGCAAGCTCAGCTCCTACGTCGCGTCGTTCATCGGCATCGCGCCGGCCGACGACCCGCGTATCGTCGTGTCCGTCATCCTGCGGGATCCGAAGACCGAGATCTGGGGCGGGACCACGGCGGCACCCGTGTTCAAGGACGTGGCGACCTTCGCGCTGCAGACCTTGCGCGTGCCGCCGTCGACGTCGAAGCCCACGCTGTACCCGACCACCTGGAAGTGAGAATGCCGGACCTTACGATGCGCCCGAGCCGCGTCGCCGGCGCCCTGCTGAGCGCCATCGAGGCGCGCGTGGGCGCCGACCTCCACGGCGCCGACGTGCGCGTGACGGGGGCGACCGTCGACTCGCGCGACGTCCATGCGGGCGACCTGTTCTGCGCGCTGCCGGGCGAGAACGTCCACGGCGCACGCTTCGCGGCCCAGGCCGTCGCCAACGGCGCCACCGCGATCCTCACCGACGCCGACGGCGCCGCGCAGTCGCTCGCGACCGGCGTGCCCGTGCTGGTGGTCACGCATCCGCGCCGCTCCGCCGCGCTCGCCGCCGCCGAGGTCTACGGCGACCCGTCGCGCGACGTCCCGCTGATCGGGCTCACGGGCACCAACGGCAAGACCACCACCGCCTTCCTCACCGAGGGCGCCCTGCGCATGGCCCATGCCCAGGTGGGCCTTCTCGGCACGGTCGAGATGCGCATCGGCGACGAGTCTGCACCGGCCGCACGCACCACCACCGAGGCCCCGATGCTCCAGGGCCTGCTCGCGCGCATGCGCGAGGTGGGCGTCACCGCCGCGGTCGCCGAGGCGTCCTCGCAGGCGATCGCGCTCGAGCGCGTGACCGCGACGCGGTTCGCGGTGGTGCTGTTCACCAACCTCTCGTACGAGCACCTCGACTTCCACCACACCATGGAGGAGTACTTCGAGGAGAAGGCGCGCATCTTCACCCCCGAGTTCGCGGAGCGCGCGGTGGTGCTGATCGACGACGAGTGGGGGAGGCGCCTGGTCGACGAGGTCACGGTGCCCGTCGAGACCGTCGCGACGCGTCCCGGCACGCCATGGGCCGACTGGAACGCGATCGACGCGGTCCCGACCGCGCGCGGCGGCATGCGGTTCGTGCTCGTCGCTCCCGACGGCAGCCGCCACGACGTCGACATCCCGCTGCCGGGGCTCATCAACGTGTCGAACGCGACCGGGGCGATCGTCGCCGCGCACGCGCTCGGCGTGCCGCTCGAGGCTGCGATCCGCGGCGTCGAGACCGCGCGTCCCGTGCCCGGCCGCACGGAGATCGTCACCACGCGCGACGCCGCCACGCCCATGACCGTGGTGGACTACGCCCACACGCCGGACGGCATCGCGAGCGTGCTCGAGGCCATGCGGCTGGTCACCCCGGGCCGGATCATCATCGTCTTCGGCTGCGACGGGCTGCGGGACGACTCGAAGCGTCCGGGCCTCGGCGCAGCGGCCGCGACGCACGCGGACATCGTCATCGTCACCGACGAGAACCCGCGCACGGAGCCGCCCGAGCACATCCGCGCGCGCATCCTGGAGGGCGTCGACGCGGAGCGTCCCGACCGTCGCGATGTGCTCGAGATCTTCCCGCGGGTCGCCGCGATCGAGGCCGCCGTGCGGCTCGCGCAACCCGAGGACACCATCATCGCCACCGGCAAGGGGCACGAGACCACGCAGGAGATCGACGGAGTGCACCATCCCTACACCGATGCAGGCGCCTTCCTCGATGCGCTCGTCGCGGCCGCCGAGGACCGCGCGTGAGGCCCGTCTCCGCGCAGTGGATCGCGAACGCGGTGAGCGGGACGCTCGCCGGCGACGTCGACACCATGGTGAGCGGCGTCGACAAGGACTCGCGGGCCATCCAGCCGGGCTGGCTCTACGTCGCGTTCGTCGGTGAGCGGGTCGACGGTCACGACTACGTGCCCCAGGCGATGGCCGCCGGCGCGGCGCTGTGCCTCGTGTCGGAGCCGGTCGACGCCCCGCATGTGCTGGTGGTCGACGTCCAGGCCGCGCTGGGGGCGCTCGCTCGCGCCTACCTCGCGCTCCTGCGCACCGAGAACGAGCTCACGGTGATCGGCATCACGGGCTCGAACGGCAAGACCACCACCAAGGACCTGCTCGCGCAGGTGCTGCCCGACGTGGTCGCGCCGGTGGGCAGCTTCAACAACGAGATCGGCATGCCGCTCACCGTGCTGCGCGCCGACGCGTCCACGCGCCACCTGGTGCTCGAGATGGGCGCGAGCGGCCTCGGCCACATCGACTACCTCACGTCCATCGCACCTCTCGACATCGCGGTGGTGCTGACCGTCGGCACGGCGCACATGGGGGAGTACGCCTCGCCCGACGACGTCGCGGTCGCCAAGAGCGAGATCGTCAAGGGTCTGGTCCCTGGCGGCGTCGCGATCCTCAACGCGGACGATGCGCGGGTCGCGGCGATGGCCGCGGTCGCCGCGGGCGACGTGGTCACCTTCGGGACGTCGGAGTCCACCCACCGGGCGATCGGGCTCACGAGCGATCGGGGCCGCGCCTCGTTCGAGATCGGTGCGCTGCCTCGCCGCACGCTCACGCTCGTGGGCGAGCATCACGTCACCAACGCCCTCGCCGCCTTCTCGGTCGCCTTGCAGTGCGGCCTCGATGCGGAGCAGGCGTGGGAGTCGATCGCGGCCGCGCGGCCGCTGTCCGCGCACCGCATGGCGCTCACCGAGCGCCCCGACGGCGTCACCGTGATCGACGACGCGTACAACGCCTCGATCGAGTCGGTCCGGGCCGCGCTGCGCGCGCTCAAGCTCGTCGCGGACGGCGGCCGCACGGTCGCGGTGCTCGGCGAGATCCGCGAGCTGGGCGAGTCGAGCATCGCGATCCACGAGCAGATCGGCACCGAGGTGGTGCGCCTGCGGATCGACCGCACGATCATCGTCGGAGCCGGGGCGCGGGCGGCCTACGTGGCCGCCGTGCGCGAGGGCTCATGGGGCGACGAGGCGGCGTACGTCGCTACACTCGACGAGGCACGAGCGCTCCTCGAGGAGACGCTGCGGCCAGGGGACACCGTCCTCGTCAAGGCCTCCCACGGCTCCGGCCTGTGGGAGCTCGCGGATCAGCTCGTGGGAGGAGACGCATGAAGGCGGTCGTGTTCGCGGCGGGGCTCGGAGTCCTGCTCTCGCTCATCGCGACCCCCGTGCTCATCCGCTACCTCACGCACCGTCAGTTCGGCCAGTTCATCCGCCAGGACGGCCCGGCAAGCCACCACGTCAAGCGCGGTACCCCGACCATGGGCGGCGTCGTCATCATCCTGGCGGCCGTGCTCGCGTGGCTCGGTGGCAACGTGCTCGTGGGACGCATGCCCAGCGCATCGTCCATGCTCGTGGTCTTCCTCATGGTCGGCCTCGGGCTCGTGGGCTTCCTCGACGACGCGATCAAGATCTCGCGCGAGCGCTCGCTCGGGCTCAAGGCGCGGTGGAAGTTCCTGGGCCAGGGCGTCGTGGGCATCACGTTCGGCATCCTCGCGCTGCAGTTCCCGAACGCGCAGGGGGTGACGCCCGCGGACACCGCCATCTCGTTCCTGCGCGACACCAACCTGGACCTCGCGCTGTGGGGCACCACGGCCGGGATCATCCTCTTCGTGCTGTGGTCGAACCTGCTCATCACGGCGTGGTCCAACGCGGTCAACCTCACGGACGGCCTCGATGGGCTCGCCTCGGGCACCGCGGTCATCTTCTTCGCCGCCTACGTGCTCATCGGCGTGTGGCAGATCAACCAGACGTGCGGCGTGTCCGACGCGGGCGGCACCTGCTACGAGGTCCGTGATCCGTGGGACCTCGCGATCCTCGCCGGCGCGATCGCCGGTGCGTGCCTGGGCTTCCTGTGGTGGAACACCAGCCCCGCGAAGATCTTCATGGGCGACACGGGTTCGCTCGCGCTCGGCGGCGCGATCGCGGGCATGACGATGGTGACGCGGACCGAGCTGCTCGGAGTGATCGTGGGAGGGCTGTTCGTGCTCGAGGTCGCGAGCGCGGTCCTGCAGATCGGCTACTTCAAGATCTCGGGCGGCAAGCGGCTCTTCAAGATGGCGCCCATGCATCATCACTTCGAGCTGATGGGCTGGCACGAGGTCACCATCGTGACGCGGTTCTGGATCATCGCCGCGATGTTCACGGGCCTGGGCATCGGCCTCTTCTACGCGGAGTGGGTGGCCTCGCTGTGACGGACCTGACGACCCTCGAGGGCCGTCGCGTCCTCGTGCTCGGGGTCGGCATCGCCGGCACCTCGGCGGCCGAGGTCACGCGCGAGCTGGGCGGCACCGCGGTCACGGTGGACGCGAACGGTCAGGCGGACCACCGCGACGTCGCTGAGCTCGACCTGTCGACGTTCGACGTCGTGATGGCGTCGCCGGGCTTCCCGCCCCACTCCGCGGCGGTGAAGGCCTGCGAGGCCGCGGGCCTGGAGATCTGGTCGGAGATGGAGTTCGCGTGGCGCGTGCGCCGTCCGGGCATCCCGTGGGTCATGGTGACCGGCACCAACGGCAAGACGACCACCACGCAGATGGTCGGCGCGATCGCGAAGGCGGGCGGTCTCGACGTCCGCGTGTGCGGCAACATGGGCATCCCCGTGATCCACGCCGCGCGCGAGGAGTCGGATCTGGTCGCGGTCGAGATCGCGAGCCTGCAGCTGCACTTCGCGCACACCATCTCGCCGCACGCCGCCGTGTGCCTCAACGCGGACGACGACCACACGGACTGGCACGGCAGCCTCGAGGCGTACCGGGCCGACAAGGCGAAGGTCTATCAGCACGTGCAGGTGGCCTGCGTGTACCCGGCGGCCGATGCGCGGGTCGAGGCCATGGTCGCGGACGCCGAGGTTGTCGACGGCGCCCGCGCGATCGGCGTGACGCTCGGCTCGCCCGGGCCGTCGCAGCTGGGCGTCGTCGAAGGGCTGCTGGTGGACCGGGCGTTCCACCCCGACCGCCATCGCGCCGCGGCGGAGATCGGCGAGATCGACGACCTCGCGCACCTGGTCGCCGGCGACGTGCCCCCGTACCTGGTCACCAACGCCCTCGCGGCGGCCGCGCTGTGCCGCGCGGTCGGCGTCGGCGCCGAGGCGGTGCGCGACGGCTTGCGGTCGTTCCGCCTCGACCAGCATCGGACCGCATGGGTGCGCGACGTCGACGGCGTGAGCTACGTCGACGACTCGAAGGCGACCAACGCGCATGCGGTGCAGGCCGCGTTCGGCGGGCGTGCCGCGAGCTCCGTCGTGTGGATCGCCGGCGGGCTTGCGAAGGGTCAGGAGTTCGAGGGGCTCGTCGCGCACGTGCGGGACCGGGTCCGGGCCGCGGTGCTCATCGGCGTGGACCAGGAGCCGCTGCGCAGCGCGCTCGCGACACACGCGCCCGATATACCCGTCCTGGCCGTCGAGCCGGGGGAGGATGTGATGCAGCGGGCGGTCGACGCGGCCCGCGGGCTGGCTGAGGCAGGGGACACCGTCCTCCTCTCACCAGCCTGCGCATCGATGGATCAGTTCCGCAGCTACGCGGACCGAGGAGAGGCGTTCACCAGGGCGGTGGAGGCGATGGACCGCTAGGAGGTGGCATGACGGCGACTGCCGCTCGACGCGAGAGCGACGTCACGGCGTGGCGGTCACCCCTCGGCTCCTACTACCTCCTGGTCGTCGCGACCTCGGTGCTGGTCCTCGTCGGGCTGGCGGTGGTGCTGTCGAGCTCCTCGATCGCGTCGATCCGCACCGGCACGGGCGCGTACACGGGATTCCTCACGCAGGCCATCGCGCTCGTGGTGGGCCTGGCGGCGCTCATCGTGGGCTCGCGGCTGCCGGTCGGCTTCCTGCGCAAGGCGGGCCCGCTGGTGCTGTATCTCGCGATCGGGCTGCTCTTCATGGTGCTCGCGACGGGTTCCTCGGTGGGCGGCAACAAGGCGTGGATCAACATCGCCGGCTTCAGCCTCCAGCCCTCCGAGATCGCGAAGCTGGGTCTCGCGCTGTACCTCGGCAACGTCCTCAGCCGCTTCCGCCACAAGCTCACGCACCCGCGGGACATCCTGGTGCCCGGCGGCATCATGGCGATCTTCGTCATCGGGCTGGTGCTCGCGGGCCGCGACATGGGTACCGCGATGATCATGACCGCGGTCGTCGCGATCGCCTTCTGGGTCGCCGGCGTCCCCACCAGGTTCTTCGTGATCGCGGGCACCGTCGGCGTGGGCCTGGGTGTGCTCCTGGTCTTCGCGGCCGACTCCCGTGTCGAGCGCATCAGCGACTGGTTCAACGGCGACTCGAGCTGGCAGCAGATCCACGGCACGCAGGCGCTCGCATCGGGCGGCCTGTGGGGGCTGGGCCCCGGCATGAGCCGTGAGAAGTGGGGCTGGCTGCCGGCCTCCGACAACGACTACATCTTCGCGATCATCGGCGAGGAGTTCGGCCTCATCGGCACGCTGGTGATCCTCGCCGCGTACGCCATGCTGCTGGTCGCCGTCACCCGCATCGTCTCGCGCAGCACCGACAAGTTCGTCCAGATCTCCGCCGCCGCGATCGGCGCGTGGCTGATCGTCCAGGCATGCGTCAACATCGCCGTCGTCCTCGAGCTCGCGCCGGTCACCGGCGTGCCGCTCCCGCTCGTGTCCTCCGGAGGGTCCTCGCTCATCATGTCGCTCGCTGCAGTCGGTGTCCTCATGGCGTTCGCGCGCAACGAACCGGGGGCGCCCGAGGCGCTCGCGACGCGCACCACCGTGGTGCGCCGCTCGCTCGCCGTGCTGTCGCGGGGGCGCCGCCGTGGCTAGCCTCCTGCTCGCCGGCGGCGGCACCGCAGGCCACGTCAACCCGCTTCTCGCGACCGCGGGTGCGCTGCTCGAGCGCGGGCACGACGTCACCGCGGTCGGCACGCCCGACGGGCTCGAGACGGAGCTGGTGCCGCGAGCAGGGCTCGACCTCATCGAGATCGAGAAGGTGCCGTTCCCTCGCCGGCCCGACGCCGCGGCGCTGAGGTTCCCCGCGCGGCTGCGCGCTGCCGTCAAGGCCTCGGAGGCGGCCATCGACCGCGTCGCGGCCGACGCCGTGGTCGGCTTCGGCGGCTACGTCTCCACGCCCGTGTACCTGGCCGCGCGACGCCGCGGCCTTCCCATCATCGTGCACGAGGCCAACGCCAAGCCCGGGATCGCGAACCGGCTGGGCGCACGCCTCACGTCGCACGTGGCCGTCACGTTCCCCGGCACGCCGCTCCCGCACGCGGTGGTGACGGGCCTGCCGCTGCGCGCGGACCTCGAGGCGCTGGCGGCACGGCTGTCCGATCCCGACGGACGCGCCGCGGCCGCAAGCGCCGCGAAGCTGGAGCGCGGGTGGCCCGCCGACGCTCCCGTCCTCCTCGCGTTCGGCGGCTCGCTCGGCGCCGCGAGCCTCAACGCGGCGCTCGCTCAGGCGGTCGACACGCTCGTCGCGCGTGGCATCCACGTCATCCACCTCACCGGCAAGGGCAAGACCGAGGAGGCCTATCGCGCGCAGGCCGCGCTCCCGGTGCCGCAGCGGAGCATGTACGCGGTATCGGAGTACGCGCACGACATGGCCGCGGCCTTCGCCGCCGCCGACGCGGTGGTGTGCCGCTCCGGTGCCGCCACCGTGTGCGAGATCGGTGCCCTGGGGCTGCCGGCGCTCTACGTGCCGCTGCCGCACGGCAACGGCGAGCAGGCCCTCAACGCCGCCGCCGCGGTCGAGGCCGGCGCAGCCCTGCTGGTCGCGGACGCGAGCCTCACCCCGGCCGCGCTGGTCATGAACGCCGAGCGCATGCTGCTCGACCCGGAGGCGGGCCCGCGCATGCGCGAGGCCACGCGGGGCATCGGCATCTCGGATGGCGCGGCCCGGCTGTGCGCCATGATCGAGGGGGCCCTGTGACCGAGCGGATCCACTTCATCGGGGTCGGCGGCTCGGGCATGTCCGCGGTCGCGCGGCTCATCGCCGCGCGCGGCTACGACGTCAGCGGCACCAACCTCACGGAGACCGCGTACTTCGACGCGCTTCGCGATGCGGGCATGGACGTGCGCCTGGGTCACGATGCCGCCGTGGTGGACGGCGCCGCCGCCGTGGTGGTGTCCACGGCGGTGCGCGACACCAACGTCGAGCTCATGCGGGCGCGCGAGCTGGGCATCCCCGTCTGGCATCGCTCCGAGGGCCTCGTGCGCGCGCTCGAGGGCCAGCGCCTGGTCGCCGTCGCGGGATCGCACGGCAAGACCACCACCTCGGCGATGGTCGCGCACGCGCTCCACCGCAGCGGTATCGACGCGGGCTTCGCCGTCGGGGCGCGGGTCTTCGGGATCGAGGGCGCCGTCGCGGGCGGGTACGCCGGCTCCGCCGGGATCTCGGTCCTCGAGGCCGACGAATCGGACGGCTCCTTCCTGCGCTACCACCCCGAGGTCGCGATCCTGCTCAACATCGAGCCCGACCACCTCGACTTCCACGGCACGGTCGAGAACCTCCACCGTGCGTTCGCGGACTTCGCCGCGCAGTCCCGGACCATCGTGGCCTGCGTGGACGATGCGGTGGTGAGGGGCCTCGCGGACCAGGCGCGGGAGCGCGGTGCGCGCGTGCTCACCTACGGCACGGCGGAGGGCGCGGATGCGCGGGTGACCGACGCGGGCATCGTGCGCGACGGCGCCACCTACCCGCTCGTGGTGAGCGCACCCGGCGCGCACAACCGCCTCAACGCGACCGCGGCGTGGCTCGCGGCCGTCGAGATGGGCGCGGAGCCGCACGCTGCCGCGGAGGCGTTCGCGACGTTCGGCGGGACGGGACGGCGGTACCAGCTGCGCGGCGAGGCCGCCGGCGTGCGGGTGATCGACGACTACGCGCACCACCCCACGGAGGTCGCCGCGCTGCTGCGTGCCGCGCGCGACGGCGGCGTGGGCCGCATGGTGGTGCTGTTCCAGCCCGCGCTCTTCAGCCGAACCCGGACGCACGCCGAGGGCTTCGGTCGCGCGCTGTCGGTCGCGGACGCGGACGTGATCCTCGCGCCGGTGCACGGCGACCGCGAGGACCCGATCCCCGGAGTCTCGTCGCGGTCGATCGCAGACCACGCCATCATGCCCGAGGGCTCGACCCTGACGCTCGCGCAGGACCTCGAGGACGCCGCGCGCCTCGCCGCGGACGCGGCACGGCCGGGGGACACGGTGCTCACCGTGGGCTCGGGCACGGTCACCCTCGCTGCCGACTGGATCCTCGCACGGCTCTCGGAGCGCGACGCCGATGGCTGAGGTCCGCCGCCCGCCCCGGCCGGCCGTGCGCCGCGATGCCCGATCCTCGTCGACGGCGCCGTCGCGTCCGCAGCCGCCCACCACGCAGTCGACGCCGCGCCCGCGGGCCGCCGCGGTGCGTGCCGAGGCGGAGTCCGAGGAGGTCGCGCAGCCCTGGCGCAGGGACGCGAGCCGCACGCGCGCGGCG
>NZ_BBLV01000012.1 GCF_000971115.1 Demequina gelatinilytica
CGCGAGGGCGCGTCGGCGTTTCCTGTCATGCTGCGGTAGAACTCGTCTCCGGATAGCGCGGGGGTGCCCAGGTCTGTCGGACCATCCCGCCGCGTCCGCAGGCCGTCGAGCAGCAGGCCGGCGTAGCGCCGCCATTGACCGGGTGCGACGTCGCGGCTTCGTTCCGATGCGGCGCCGAGCATGAGCTGGATGATCGGGAAGTCGATGGGCTCGAGGTCGTCGCGCAGCTGTCCGGAGCGCTGTGCGCGCGCGATGAGCGCGTCCACCCTCGGGGTGAGGAGCGTCTGTGCCATCTCCAAGGCGGCGCCGGTGCCGTGTCCTCCGACCATCAGGATCTCTCGCAGCCCACGGTCTTCGGCGAGCGCCGCGGTGGCCTCCAGGAAGAAGCGCTCGAAGGCCGCCCAGGGGTCGTCCTCGGTGAGCGCGTTCTTGGCTATCTCGGCGACTTGCCGGACGCCTTCGTCGAGGACCGCCTCGATGAGCTCCTCGCGGTTCGCGAATCGTCGGTAGACGGTGCCGACGCCTACGCCGGCGTGGCGGGCGACGTCGTCGATTGCCACGTCGAGGCCGCGCGCTGCGAACACCTCTCGGGCCGCGCGGAGGAGGCGCTGGCGGTTGCGTTCGGCGTCGGCGCGAAGGGGGCGCTGCTGCGGCGAGGCCGAGGTGCTCATGGGCTCATCCTAGAGCGGTAAGCGGATGCATGTGCTCCGTTTTGGTGCTAAGGTCCCAACCAAGCGGAGGGTGATCCTCCGCTTCTAGGGCGTCGATGCCGGCCGCGCAGGCGCCACGATGGGCCGACGCTGCCAGCCCCGACGCCGTTGACTGCCCGTCATGCGCACCAGGTGCGCACGTGGCGCGCACCGAACGGAGAGGTACGACATGAAGGCGCTGCGCATCCATGCCTACGGAGGACCCGAGGTCCTTGAGGTGGACGAGGTTCCGATGCCTCGACCGGCCCCAGGGGAGGCGCTCGTCAAGGTGGCGGCGACGTCCTTCAACCCTGCCGATGTGGCGATTCGCGCGGGTGCCTTCGCCGCCGTGCTCCCGTTGACCTTCCCTCACACGATGGGCATGGACCTCGCCGGGACGGTCGTCGGAGATGCCGGACCGGAGTTCGCGCAGGGGGATGCTGTCGTGGCATTCCTCCCGCCGAGCATGGCGGGCGCCGCAGCCGAGTACGTCTCCGTGCCGGTCGGGCTGCTCGCCCACGCGCCGACCACGATCCCGTTGATCGAGGCAGCGGCGTTGCCGTCCACCGGGACCACCGCGTGGCAGGCGCTGTTCGAGCACGGTGAGCTCGCCGGTGGTCAGCGCGTGCTCGTCAACGGTGCGGGCAGCGTGGTCGGTGGCCTCGCGGTCCAGCTCGCGGTTGCCGCCGGTGCGGAGGTTGACGCGATCGCGGGGCCGATGAGCGTGGAGCGCGTGCGCGGCTACGGCGCAGCGAGGATCCTTGACTACACCGAGATGGCGGTCAGCGACATCGAGCCGGGTTCCTACGACCTCGCCGTCAATTTCGCGCCCACCCCGGTCGCGGAGCTCGCGCCGCTGGTGCGGACCCGCGGTCGTCTGGTGTCGGCGACCACCGACATCGACGCGGCCGACGAGCGGATCGCCGCGATCAGGATGGCCGCGCACCCCTCGCGCGCGGTCCTCGAGAAGCTTGTCGCGTCAGTCGACGCCGGCCGACTCCGCCTCCACGTGACAGGCGTGCGTCCCCTCGAGGATGCACCCCTCGTGCATGTCGACCGCGACCGAGGGAAGACCCTCCTGCGCCCGTGACCCGTTGCTGCCGGGCGTGCCCCGCCTGGCGGCTCTCCGACCGCTCCCTGTTTTTCAGTCCCCTACATTTCTGAAAGGACCTCCAGTGGCTGCACTTCTCTACCGGCTCGGCATCTCGTCGGCCCGGCATCCATGGCGCGTGATCGGTGCGTGGCTCAGCGCGCTCGCACTCGCCGTCGGCGCCTTCGTGCTGTTCGGCGGCACGCTCTCCACCGCCATCAGCATCCCCGGCACACCGACCGAGGAGATCGGCGCGCAGATCGCCGAGGGCTTCCCCGACGCGGGTGCAGGCGCCAGCACCGTCCTCTTCCAAACCGTCGACGGCGAGCCGTTCACGGAGGCGCAGCAGGCCGAGGTCGGCGCGACGCTCGCTGCCTTGGCGGACGTCGATGGCGTCACAGGCGCCGTGGATCCCTTCGCGACCGCGAACGAGATCGAGACGCAGCATGCGGACGTCACCCGGGGCCTTGATGAGATCGCGGCGGCCCGCGCCGACGTCCAGGCGGGGCTCGAGCAGATCGCGACCCAGCGCGAGAGCCTCACGGAGGCGGGAACCCTCGACGTCGCCGTCGACGCCCTCGACGCGCAGCAGGAAGAGCTTGAAAGCGCGCTGGCCGAGCTTGACGCTCAGGAGGCTTCGCTCGGCAACGCGGTCGCGCTCATGTCCCTCGCGGACGGTGCCCAGCAGATCTCGGACGACGGTGCGACGGCGATGGCCGCAGTCCAGTTCAACGAGGCGGCGACGACGATCTCGGAGGAGCTCAAGGACGCCGTCAAGGACAGCCTCGCGGACCACCCGATCGACGGCGTCGACGGTATTCCTGCGGGTGAGATCTCCGGCGAGATGCCCAGCATCGTCGGGCCGGGGGAGATCGGCGGCCTGCTGGTCGCGGCGATCGTCCTGGTCGTCATGCTCGGGACGATCACCGCGGCCGGCCTCCCGCTCATCGTCGCGCTGCTCGGCGTCGCTGTCGGGCTCATGGTCTCGCTCAGCCTTTCGAGCGTCCTCGACATGATGACGCTGACGCCGATCCTCGGGCTGATGCTTGGCGTCGCGGTCGGCATCGACTACGCGCTCTTCATCATCAACCGTCACCGCAAGCAGCTCCGCGGCGGCATGGAGGTCCAAGAATCGATCGGCCTGGCCAACGGCACGTCGGGCAACGCCGTGCTCTTCGCCGGAGCCACCGTGGTGACCGCGCTGCTGGCGCTCAACCTCGTGGGCATCTCCTTCCTTGGCGCGATGGGCACCGTGGGGGCGATCTGCGTCGCGGTCGCCATCGCGATGGCGCTCACGCTCACCCCGGCCCTCATGGGGCTCGCAGGATCGCGTCTCACCCCCAAGGCGAAGGAGCGCGGCCCGGCCCGCGCGGCGCGAAAGCGCGACCGGGGCGCGACCCCCAAGCAGATGACCACGCGTCGCGCCGTCCTCACGATCGTCGGCGCCGTCGCGCTGCTCATCGTGATCGCCATCCCCGCGCTCGACATGCGCATGGGGCTCAACACGAGCGCCGGGGAGCCGGCGGAGTCCGACGGCTATCGCGCCTACACGCTCACCCGGGACGAGTTCGGGGCCGGCTTCAACAGCCCGCTCGTCACGGTCGCGGACATGGGGGAGGTTGTCACGGACGATGCGCTGCTGGCGGAGCAGGTGCGCGTCGGTACCGCGTTGAAGTCGCTCGACGACGTCCGCGCGGTGGTGCCGATGGGCGCCTCTGAGGATGGCACCCTCCTCGCGTTCCAGCTCATCCCGACCGAGGGGCCCACCGAGGTATCGACCGAGGACCTGGTGGTCGAGATCCGCGACCTGGAGCTTGCCGGGCTCGACTCCTTCGGCGTCGCAGGCAATGCCTCGGGCAACATCGACATCAGCGAGAAGGTCGCCGATGCGCTCCCGATCTACCTCGCCGTGGTCGTGGGATTCTCGCTGCTGATCCTGCTGGTCGTGTTCCGCTCGGTGCTCGTCCCGCTCACCGCGACGCTCGGCTTCGTCCTGTCGCTCGTTGCGATGTTCGGCGGCCTGACCGCGGTGTTCCAGTGGGGGTGGCTCTCGGGGGTGTTCGGCATCAACGAGCCCGGGCCCGTGCTGACGTTCATCCCGATCGTCGCGATCGGCGTGCTGTTCGGGCTCGCGATGGACTACCAGTTGTTCCTGGTGTCCGGCATGCGTGAGGCGCACGTACACGGAGCGCCCGCGCGCGAGGCTGTGGTCACCGGCCTCCGCGCGGGCCGGAGCGTGGTGGTCGCGGCCGCCCTCATCATGGTGTCGGTCTTCTCCGGGTTCATCTTCGCGGAGTCGGCTCTGGTGAAGTCCGTGGGGTTCGCGCTCGCGTTCGGCGTGCTCCTCGATGCGTTCGTCGTGCGGCTCCTGCTCATCCCGGCTGTCATGCACCTGCTCGGATCGGCTGCGTGGTGGCTTCCTGCGTGGCTCGATCGCATCCTCCCGGATGTGGATGTCGAGGGCGCGGCGCTCGAACGCTCGCACCCCCTCCCGCAGGCGGATGACGCGACGGACGAGGGCGACCTGGTCGCGGCGGGGTCGCCGAAGGTCTGACGCACGGCCTCCTGGCCGCTCCGGGGCGCGTGGTCGCGCGCCCTGGAGCGGCCCAGTGCTGTCCGGCCGCGTGTGTGGCGTGCCTCGGGCAGAACGATGCGTGAAACCCGGCACCCCTGTCGGTTTCTGTTAGGCTCACTTCTCATGCCGGCCATGCAGGTCGGAGTATCGCGATGCACGAGAGGACGAGTCTCGATGGAGAGCCTCACCAAGAACCGCCAGTCCACCGACACCCTCCGGGTGCTGATCGAGCGCGGGTTCGGACACGATGAGGTGCCCGACGGCGAGGGCTTCGCCGAGGAGATCACCGAAGGCTGGTTCAACGTCGCCTACCGCATCCGGCTTCGGTCGGGTCGGCGGGTGGTGCTCAAGGTTGCCCCGCCGGCCGACGTTCCCGTGCTGACGCGCGAGGTCGGCATGATGCGTAACGAGCTCGAGGCGATGCGTCTGGTGGCCGAGCAGACGTCCGTCCCGGTGCCGCGGATCGAGCACGTCGACCTCTCGCACGAGGTCGTGGATGCGGACCTGTTCTTCATGGAGCACATCGATGCGGACAACTTCGGATTCGCGGCCGCCGAGGGCCGCCTCGCGCCTGACGTGATCGCAGCGGGCAACCGCGAGCTCGGCGCGCTCAACCGCGAGATCAACCAGGTCATGGGCGACCACTTCGGCCCGCTGCTCGGGCCCGGCTTCCGCACCTGGCGGGAGGCATTCAGTGCCGCTATCGAGGACACGTTGCGTGACGGCGCCGCCGTGGAGATCGACCTCGGATGGGAGCCGGACGAGATCCGCGAGGTGCTCGCGGAGCATGCCGGCGCGCTCGACGAGGTCACCGAACCGAGGCTCATCGAGGTCGATCTGTGGGCGAAGAACTCCATGATCAGCGACGGGCGCATTGTCGCGATCCTCGATCACGAGCGCGCGCTGTACGGCGATCCGCTCATGGAGGCCGGCCTCACCGGGCTCGATCTCGCCGGGTTCGACGACCCGGCGGACTTCATGGAGGGCTTCGGGTTGCGCGTGCTCAGCGAGACTCAGCGCATGCGACGCCGCCTCTACTCGCTGTACCTCGCGCTCATCATGGTGGTCGAGACGCGCTACCGCGGCCACACCGACACGGTCGTCTACGACTTCGGCAGGACGGAGCTCGACCGCGTTTTGGCAGCGCTCGGTCGCACGCGCGGCTGACGTGACGCGCTCACCCGCGCGCGCCGATGAGCTCGGGGCGCGTCCTCTGGGACCTCTCCTGTGGGAGTCGTGCCTGCACACGACCATGTCCGTGGGTGTGTACGGCGTCTACGCGCTGACCAACACCTGGTTCGTGGCTCGGATGGTCGGTGAGACAGCGCTCGCGGCGGTCGCGCTGGCGACGCCGCTCCTGCTGCTCGTCGGCGCGGTCTCGACGACGGTCGGCGTCGGGGCGGCGTCGCTGGTCGCGCGGGCGCTCGGGGCGGGTCGGAGGAGCGACGCTGCGCGCGCCACGGGCAACGCGATCGTCCTCTTCTGGTCGGCAGCCGGAGCGACGACCGTGCTCGGGTTGACCTTCCTGGATCCGCTGCTGCGCCTGTTGGGCGCGACGGCGGAGACGATGCCGTACGCGCGGCCCTATGCCGCGGTGATCCTTGCAGGCGCTCTGGTGTCCACCGGCTTCTCGGCGATCGTGCGCGCCGAGGGACGGATCGGATTCTCCACGCTCCTCTGGGTGATCCCCGTGGCGTTGCAGATCGCGCTCGACCCGCTGCTCATCATGGGGCTCGACATGGGCGTCGCAGGCGCGGCGCTCGGCACCGTGGGCGGGCAGGCGGTGTCCGCGCTGATGTCCCTGTGGTTCTTCTTCGCGCAGCCGAACCGCCCGTATCGGATCACGCTCGCGCATCTCCGCCCCCGCCTGCGCACGCTCGGCACCATGATCGCGATCGGTGCGCCCTCGTTCCTCGCCGGCATCGGAGCGACCATCGTCGCGGCGGTGGTGAACGCATCCCTCGCCACCGCGGGCGCGGCCGCGCTCGCCGCGTTCGCTGTCTGCGCGCGGGTCCAGACCTTCGTCACGATGCCCCAGACCGGCATCACCCAGGGGGCGCAGCCCGTGGTCAGCTACTCGAGCGGCGCCGGCCTCGCCGACCGGGTCGGCGCCGCGACGCGCATCGTCATGCGCTCGACCGTCGTCTACGGCGCGGTGGCGTGCGCGGTCGTGCTCCTCGCCGCTGAACCCCTGGTAGCAGTCTTCCTCGGCCCGGGCCCGGCGCATGGCGATGCGGCGACGGCGCTCCGCATCGTCGCCCTGGGATTCGTCTTCTCCGGCGTGGCCCCGCTGGTGTCGGGGCTCTTCCAGGCCACGGGGTCGCCCAAGGCCTCCTATGCCGTTTCTGTGGGCTCGGTGCTCCTCATCCGGCTTCCGCTCGTCGCGACGTTCGCAACCTTCGGCCCGAACGGGATCTGGGTCGCTCTCGCGTTGGGCGAGCTGGTGTCAGCCATCGCGGCCCTGGGCGTGATGCGGCGAGTTCGGCATGCCTCGCGTGCCATGGTGGTGGCATGACGGAGAACGACGCGCCGCATGCAGCGCGCGCCCGTGGCGGCTATGCGAAGGGCGACCGGCGTCGCGCCGAGATCCTCAACACGGCCTTCTTCGCATTCGCCGCGGGCGGATATCGATCGGCCTCCATGGTGCAGATCGCCGCGGCGTGCGGCGTCTCGCGCGCGGGACTCCAGCACCACTTCCCGACCAAGGAGGCGTTGCTCACGGCCGTCCTCGAGGAGCGTGACCGGATCAACGGCGACCTGTTCTTCCAGGGGTCCGACCCGCGGCGCGACGGCATCGACTACCTGCGTCGCCTGCTCGACGTCGTCGCGCACAACGTCACCCAGCGCGAGATCGTCGCGCTGTTCGCCGTGCTCTCCGCCGAGGCGTCCGACCCCGAGCATCCCGCGCACGCCTATTTCGTCGCGCGCTACCGATGGCTGCGAACGGACATCGCCGATGCGCTCGCCGAGGCGGAGCGGAGCGGCCGGACTCGACCGGGGGCGCTGCAGCCGGGCCTCGCATCGGACCTCATCGCGCTCATCGACGGCCTTCAGGTCCAGTGGCTCCTCGAGCCCAGCTCCGTCGACATCGTCGAACGGCTCCGGAGCAGGCTCCAGGAGATCGTGACCGAGGATCTCTCCGTCTAGACGCGTCGCACCTCCTGATCGACCGCACGCCGCGCGCCCGCTGCATCGCCGCACGCCCGCTGGATTGCCGCGTGAGACCTCGTTGAGCAGCAAGCCAACACCTGCGCCGGCGGCAGACGCGGCGCAGTTTCGGCTCTGGGGCGTCTGGTCCAAGTCGCATGGTGCGCTCATGGCAAGACGCCGTATGGGAGTGCAGACGCGGGGGTGGCTGCGTGCCGAGATCAGGGGGTGGCAACTGAAAGGTCAACGCGTTACTGTGGCATTGCAGATTGGCGACAACGAGGTCGCACCAACGATGCAAAGGCACAAGTGATGACTCAAATCGGAGAATCTCGAGCGTCGACCGTCCCGTCGACGTCGGCCATCGATCGGGTAGTGCTCGGAGGCGAGCCAGGCGTGAGCCCCGACGCGTTGAAGGCGCTGTTCCGCGACCATCCGTCCGGCGTTGCGGTGATCACCGCGGACGCGGGGCGCGGCCCAGTGGCGATGACAGCGTCGTCGCTGTTCTCCATCAGCGTCGCGCCGCCGTTGCTCGTCTTCTCGGCGTCGGAGATGTCGTCCAGCACTCCCACGCTCCTCGCCGCGGAGACCGTGGTGATCCATCTGATCGACGCCGCGTGTCACGACATCGCCGTGCTCGGCGCCACGAGCGGTGTCGATCGCTTCGCCGACCCCGAGCAGTGGGCGGTGCTGCCCACGGGTGAGCCGTACTACGTCGCTCCCCGTCGACGCATCCGTGGGCGGGTGGTCAAGAAGGAGGACGCGGGCGCGGCGACGCTCTTCGTCGTGCATGTCATCGAGTCGTGGCAGGAAGGAGAGGGCGATGCCCCGCCTCTCGTGTATCACAACCGTGAGTGGCACGTCCTCGGCGACGTCTCGAGGCTCGCATGAGAGTCGACGCGGGCGCCGCAGCCTCGGGGTCGCTCCCGGAGGCGGGTGCATCCATGGCAAACGACCCTGATGAGCACGCCGCGGCGCTGATCGAACGCATTCGCATGCAGGATCGGATCGACGACCCGACGGTCGGGTGGTGCGACGCTGGTGCATTCGAGGCGGAGTCCCTTGTCTGGCCCGAACGGACGTGGGCGGCGATCGAGCGCATCTCTGCGACCGAGTCCGCCGAGCGGGACGTCTGGGAGTACGCCTTCCGACGCGACGATGGCCAGCCTGGCGAGGTCCCGGTGGCGTTCGTCTGGGACAAGACCGGCGCTGAACCCCGAGCGCGCGTCTACTACAACAAGGCACACTTCGGGCTCGCCGATCCCCGCCGCCCCGTGCTTGCGCGCACCGACTTCGAATGGCCGGACGAGCTGGAGAGGTACTTCAGGGCCGTGACGCGCGGCGACCGTGCGCTGCTCGAGGCGGTCGTGCACCCGGACGCCGAGTTCCACTCGCCCTTGGGCATCGTCGGGCGTGACGTGTTCGTCGCCGCGTTCTCCGGCGGCAACGGAGGGGTGCCGCTCGAGTTCAACACGGTGACGCGAGCGGGCGACGAGTATGCGGTCGAGTTCACCAGCTGGAGGCGCCCGCCGCACGCCGGCCTCGGTGTCTACTCGTTCCGCGAGGGCATGATCGTCGGCGCTCGCGTGTACGAAGGCCCCGTGTACCGGTGACAGCAACGAGGGGGCGCCCCGCTTCGCGGCGGGGCGCCCCCTCATCTGTGTCGCCGAGCTGAGGAGCCCTTTCAGTCGACGACACGCCATCCGGCGGCGCGTGCTGGCGGGAAGATGCCGGCCTTCACCTTCCCCGTCACTGCGTCGCCGTCGAAGTCGAGGGAGAGATTGATCTTCATCGCCATCGGCGTCGTGGTCTGGATCCCGAACTCGACCTTCGAGCCGTCCACCTTCGCGTCGAGGATCTCGGACGACGTTCCATCGGGTCCGGCGAGCGTGCCCGTCGCGGACGACCCGTCGACGGCGAGGTCCAGTACGGACGTCTGCTTGCCCATCGGCGTCATCGCCTCGATATGCCACCGGCCATCGATCTCTGCCATGTCCTGCTCCCTTGCTCTCTCGTCGGCGGACAGCGGACCTGTACGCCCGGGCGCCCGGCCAGGACTGCCCGCCGGGGCCGCGCGTGACGGCTCGAGAGCGAGGTGGGTCCGCATTGACGCCTCGTAGTCCCTGAAACTAGGCAGCGCGCCGTTGATATGTCAATAGACCAGTCTGCGATTTCAGTGCGTGCGCCGGCGTGCGGGCGGCGACGATCGACGCGGCTTCGGAAGAGGCATGGCGGCATGCGTGTGGGCGCCAGGCAGACCGGATCGCGGAGGCGCGCCGGTGCATGGGAGCCAGGAGGCGATCACCGCTTGCCCTACGCTGGGCGAATGAGCGATCAGCCGTCGACTACCTCCCTGGTTGATCGCGCCTACGATCTGCTCCGCCGTGAGATTCTCGAGTGCACCCTGGCCCCCGGGTCGCAGGTGACGGAGCGCTCGCTCGCCGCGCAATACGACCTGGGGCTGTCGGCGGTGCGCGGCGCGCTCGTGCGGTTGACCGCCGACAATCTGCTGACCGCCATCCCGAGAGTCGGCTACCAGGTCGCACCGATCACCTTGCGTGGCATCATCCAGTTCTTCGAGGCGTGGGAGATCCTCGGCCCGCCGATCCTCCGGCTCGCGGTGACGCGCATGACGGATGAGCATCGCGCGCAGATCACGGCCTTGCAGGTACCTGGCGCGCAGTCCAGCGGTGAAGAGATGGTCGCCTATGCCACGAAGACGTGGGCGGTTGTGGTCGCGGCCGCGGACAACGTGATCCTCTCCGACCTCTATAGGAGGCTCGCGGGGGACATGCAGCGCATCTTCACGCTCGTGTGGAAGTCGGAGACGTTGAGCGCGATGCAGGTGCTGGGCATGTCGGCGGCGCTGTCGGCAACGCCCGACGAGGCCGAGGAGCTCGCGCTGTCATTCATCCGTGAATCGCGAGCTCGGGTCACCGAGTGGCTGCTGACCTCGACGTCGCTCGCGAGCCACTCCGTGAGCTTCCAGTTCTGACGGCCCCGGCGTCGATCGCGCCTTGGTGGTCAGGATGGGCGTCGTGACGATGCTCGCCGAGGGCGGTCACAAGGACGCCTGAGCTTCTCCTTGGGTGCCGCTGCGTGAACGCCCTCATCACCGGGCTTCTCGTGGTCAAGTCGCATCCAGGCCTTGACCTCGCACTCTGATATGTCAATACTCGGATGTGAACTGACACGGCGCGCCCGTGCAGTCGCACCCCATCGGCACCGGAGCCGATCGGGGTATTGAGAGAAGGGCTCCAGCAATGACGCTGACCGCAGAACCTCAGCACCACCTCGACAACGCGGAGATCGTCGCCGCAATCATGCGCAAGCTCGAGTCTGTCGCCGACGACCTCAAGGCAGAGGCCGCCGAGACGGAGGAGACGCAGAAGCTCACCGACCGTGCAATCGAGCTGCTCCTCGAAACCGGCGTGACCCGGGTCTTCCTGCCGAAGGAGCTCGGTGGCCTCGGCCTCTTCCCCGGCGAGGCGCTCCCGATCCTGGATCGTGTCGCGCAGATCGACGGCTCGATCGGCTGGGTCAACACGATCTTCGCTGCTGGCGGCCACATGATCGACTACCTCGAGTACGACCCCGCGCGAGCGATCATCGACTCGGGGGAACCGCTTTTCGGCGCCGTGAGCAACGGCGCGGCGACCGCGGTCGCAGTCGAGGGAGGCTGGAAGCTCACGGGCTCGTACCGGTACGCGAGCGGCTCGAAGCACACCCGCTTCATCTTCACGCCGGCAAGGAAGATTGTGAACGGCGAGCCGGTCGAAGGCCCTCCCGCAATGTTCGCCGTTCCGACATCGGAGATCGCCTATGGCGGAGGATGGGACACGATCGGGCTTCGCGGCACCGGCAGCGTCGACTTCACCTTCACCGACGTGTTCGTTCCCGCCGCCCACGAGGCAGTGGTGCTCGGCGCGCCGATCCTTGGCGGTGATGAGGCGCTCGGCGGCGTCGGGCTGCTCATTCCCTTGATGCACCTGGGCTTCGCCACGGGAATCACCCGCCGGATCCTCGACGACGCCGCCTCGAACGCGAGCCGCCCGCCGAGTCGGCCCGGGGCCCGACGACAGGCCGACAGCGACCGGTTCCGAACGGAGTACGCGCAGCAGGAGATGAAGGCTCAAGCTGCGCGAGCTCTCGTGACCGAGGTGCTCGCGGACATCGACGACACCCTGCGCGAGGGCTGCGGCCTCTCCCGCACGCAGACCTCGATGCTGATGGGCGCCAACATCCATGCGCACGACGTCGCACGCGAGATCGCGGAGTGGGCCTACCGGCGCGGGGGCGGCATCACCCTGCGCGCCGGCGACACGCAGCGCGCGATCCGCGACGCGCTCGCGGGCGTCCAGCACTTCATCGTGGACGACTCGCACATGGTCAACGTGGGCTGGGACCTTCTCGGTGCGCCCGCGAACTACATCTGGATGGGCCCGACCTTCGGCCCGATCCCCGGAACCGAGTGAGCCGGCACACCTCAGTCGCGAAGGGATGGGTGACACATGACCATCGAGATCGGTGAGCTCAACGGGGTGCCGATGAGGGTCGCGCGTGCCGACGGCGGTGCGCGCGGCGGGGTCGTCGTGCTCCACCAGGCACCTGGGTACACGCCGCAGATCGCGGAGTGGCTCGAGCGGCTGGCGTCGCACGGCTATACGGCGGTGGCTCCGATGCTGCATCACAGGCGCGGCGAGGACGTGGTCGACCCGTTCGGCTTCCCAAGCATCGAGGAGTTCGCACTCGCGATGCCGGGCGACGACTCCACCGGTGCCGATATCGCGAGCGCCATCGAGCTCCTCCACGACTTCGGTATCGATGCTGCCCGGATCGGCGTTCTCGGCTTCTCGTTCGGCGGCCGTGCGGCCTTGGTCGCCGCGCTCGAGGGCTCGGTGGCAGCGGCGGCCAGCTACTACGCCAACGGCATCATCGAGCCTGCGTACGGGGAGCACCCGGGGCTGCAGGCTCTGGGCAACCGACTTCCGGCACTGACGACTCCGTGGCTCGGGCTGTTCGGAGCCGATGACTTCCTCCTCGCCGAGGGTGAGCTGGATGCGATCGAGCGGGCTCTTGGCGATGCTGCCGCGGCGGCTCAGGTGGTCCGCTACGACGGCGCGGGACACGCCTTCGACCTGGAGGAGTTCATGCCCGGGATGCCGAGTCCGCTCGTGCCTGAAGCCGCTGAGGATGCTCGAACGCGCACGTTGGCGTTCTTCGAGCAGCACCTCGGCTGACGAGGGGGCCTCAGGCCGTCACGCCGGTCCCATGCCGAGCGGCATGGGACCGGCGCTTGACGGTCGAGGGCTCCGAGGTCCGGCTGGTCGACCAGCGGCTGGTGGGGCACGCCGCGACCGCGGCGGCCAGTCGATTCAGGGGTCACACGCGAGCAGGAACACCAACGCACACCCTGCCAGCCGGCCCCAGGCCAGCCACCCTCAGACTTACAGCCAATTCATGTCGCGATGGGGGCATCCCACGGTCATGGAAAGGAATTCGAGGTTCCATGGAGAAGAAACCCCGGGACCCCTGTATCCACCCAGGTAGACCCCAATCGAGAAGACACCACTACACACGAAGGCCCGGTCCGGATGGACCGGGCCTTCGTCGTTCCCGGCGGCCGTCGGCGCGCCGATCACCGTCCAGCGCACGCACGAATCCACGCCCGATTCCGCCGAATCACGCATTCCGTCGCGATCAACACTGGCCAAGCGCGCATCGGTGCGCTACAAGTAGAGGCGTGGACAAAAGGGACGAAGGCGGACCATTCGGTACGCCGGAATCCTGCAAGGGTCCGCGAGGCGAGGGTTCCTGGTCTGTGGCGCGGTGAGCGCTGTCGGCCGGTGCGCGCGCCGTCCAGGGGGGATCACAACACGGGGGTACGTGATGGGCAACGCTGAGAGGGCTGGCGACAGCTCGACCTTTTCCGGGAAGACCGTGTTCATCACGGGTCACAGCGGATTCATCGGAGCGTGGCTCGCCACGGTCCTCGACCACCTGGGGGCGAACGTCGTCGGCTACTCGATCGACGACGACCCCTCCTCGGCGGAACGGGCCGAGTGGCTCGAGGAGATGGGCGTCCACCGCATCGTCGGAGACGTCCGCGACCGCTCCCGGCTGTTCGCCGCGCTCGAGGTGACCCGCCCGGACATCGTCTTCCACCTCGCGGCCCAGGCGATCCTGTGCCGCGGCTTCGACGACCCCCACCTCACCTTCGACGTCAACCTCAACGGTTCCCTCAACATCCTCGAGGCGGAGCGGATCGGGCTGATCCCGTCGCTCGTGCACGTGACCTCGGACAAGTGCTACGTGCCCATGTCCGCGGACAGCGGGATGCTCACCGAGGACAGCCCCATCGGCGGGCACAGCCCGTACTCGGCCTCGAAGTCGATGTGCGAGAGCATGTTCAGCGAGTTCATGGACCTGCCCCGCCTGGGCGGCGCCCCGCACCGCGCCGGCTCGGTGCGGCTCGGCAACGTGATCGGCGGCGGCGACGATGCGGACCGTCTGGTCCCCAACTGCATCCGCGTCTTCCAGGACGACCGCGTCTTCGCGGTCCGCGATCCGCTCGCGGTCCGACCCTTCCAGCATGTGCTCGACGTGGTCGACGGCTTCGTGCGCCTCGGCGCTCGCCTGCTGACGGCGCAGGAGGAGGACGTGCACGCCCTCAACTTCGCGCCGCCCACCGCGGGCCACACCGCGGGGGAGATGGTCTTCGAGCTCGCTCGGGCCTGGGGGGACGAGGCGCTCATCAGCCCCGAGCGCGATGTGTGCGGCTTCCCCGAGGACAAGCTGCTGTGGCTCGACGGCTCGCGGGCAGCCGAGCTGCTCGACTGGCACCACGCCTTCGACCTGCGCCGCTCGACCGAGCGCATCGTCGACTGGGTGCGCAGCGTCGACGCGGGTGCGACGCCCGCCGAGACCACGCGTCGACAGGCCGCCGAGTACTACCTCGAGCCCGTGCGCGTGGAGGCCGCCGCCTGACGGCCGCGCAGACGAACGGCACGAGGCCCCGGTCCGCTGGACCGGGGCCTCGTCGTCGGTGGGACGTGGCGGCTCAGCCGAGCTCGCCGTCGGAGCTGAACACGAGCCCGACCATCACCTGGCCCTGGCGCAGGGCGTTCTTGGTGAGCGGGCCGCCCGCGTCGAGCGAGTCGAACTGGGCGACCTCGAGGCCGTACTCCTCCTCGAGCCCGATCTGGCAGAACGGGCGCTCGGGGCACTCCGGGGGGCCGCCGAGCGAGATGGTCCCGCAGGTCTCCGCGAGCCCCGTGAGGGACGTCACGCCGTACTCCTCGGAGAACGCGGTGGTGACGGCGAAGGCGTTCTGGTCCTGCGCCGCCGAGGGGGCGCCGAAGACGAGCCCGGCGTCGGTCGCGAGCGGCTCGAGCGCCGCGACGGTCGCATCGACGTCACCCGAGGCGACGGGTGCCGCATCGGCGCCGTTGGCGGCGAGGTTGAGGTACTCCGTCACGGTCGCGGCGTACTCGGGAACCACCTGGATCTCGCCGCTCTGGAGCGCCGGCAGGTAGGTCTCGCGCGAGCCGATGGTCCGCACCTCCGTGTCCCAGCCGGCGGCGTCGAGCACGGAGGCGTAGATCTCCGCGACCGTGATGTTCTCGGAGAAGTTCGCGGCGCCGATGACGATCGAGCCCGAGCCCTGATCGGGCGCCGCGATGGCGTTGTCCGCGACGAACTGCGTCGCCGCCTCCTGCGAGGTCGCACGGTCGATGTCGACCGCCTTGTTGAGCGCGATGAGGTCCTCCGTGGTGAGCACCGCGGACACCTCGTCGAGCGCCGCGACGAGCTCGGGTGTCGCCGCGTCGGCGTTGATCGCGGGGATCACGTTGTCCGCGTTCTGCAGCATCGCGTCGTCGTCGAGCACCACGAGCGTGTCGCCCGGCACAGGCTGGCACTCCTGGGCCATCGCCCCACCGTCGGTGGAGCCCATGGTCGAGGCGTCGCTGCTCTCGAGAGGGAGGGTGTCCGAGCCGGAGCTGCAACCGGCAAGCAGCAGGACCGCGGTGGCGGTGCCCGCAAGGATGGCGTTGGTGCTTCGCATGTCGCTCCTCGGGTGGGGGTCTGGCCATGGTGCGCAACCGGGGTGCGAGGGCGTTTGTTCCCGCGCGGCCCGGCTTCCAGGGTATTCATCATTCACCGAGCCCGCGAGGGCGGATGGGTGCGCGGGACGATGCGCGCGTCAGGCGGCGGCGACGGTGGTCGCGCGCAGGGGGACAGGCGTCGCGGCCCGCTGGACGCGGCTGAGCAGCTGGTCGATCCCGAGGCACAGCGCGGCGATCAGGATGCCGCCGGCGAGGACCTGCCCGTAGCGCTGGGTCGCGACGCCAGTGTTGATGATGACGCCCAGCCCGCCGCCCGCGACCAGGGCTGCGAGCGGCACGGTGGCGACCGTCTGCGTGGTGGAGGTGCGCAGGCCCGCCGCGATGAGCGGCACCGCGAGCGGCAGCTCCACGCGCAGCGCGACCTGGCGGCGCGTCATGCCCTGGCCGAACGCCGCCTCGCGCACGTCCGCATCGACGCCCGCCATGCCGGTGAACGTGTTGGTGAGGATGGGCGGGAACGCGAAGATCGCGGCGGCGATGATCACGGCGCGGTTGCCGAAGCCGATCGCGGACGCCGAGAACAGCGTGAGCAGCGCGAGCGTGGGCATCGCGCGCGAGACGTTGGAGATCACGGTGGTCGCGCCCCCGCCGCGGCGGATGTGCCCGAGCCACAGCCCCAGCGGCAGCGCGAGGGCGGCGGCGATCGCGACCGCCGCGAAGGACATGTAGAGATGCTCGATCGCGAGGGCGATGATCGAGTCCTGCTGGAAGCGCAGCGAGCCGTCCAGGTTGGTGCCGAACATGCCGTGTGCGCCCGTCCAGCTCACGGGGTCGGTGAGGTAGTCCCACGCATCGCCGATGGTGCTCATACGGCGGCGCTCCGAGCGCGCGACCGCGCCCACGGCATCGCCCAGCGCGCCGCGAGGACCAGCAGCAGGTCCAGCACGAGCGCGAGGGCGAGGCACAGCAGCGCGCTGGTGGCGATCTGCGCGCGGTAGTTGGACTGCATCCCGCGGAACATCAGCTGGCCGAGCCCGCCGTATCCCACCACCACGCCCACGGTCACGAGCGCGACGGTGGAGACGGTGGCGATCCGCAGTCCGGCCACGATGCTGGGGAGCGCGTTGGGCAGCTCGACCGTGAGCAGCAGCCGGGTGGGGGAGTAGCCCAGCCCTCGCGCGGCGTCGACGATGTCCGGATCGACCCCTTGGAGCCCCACGAGCGTGTTGCGCACCAGCACGAGCAGCGCGTACGCGACCAGGCCGATGAGGACCGTGGTGCGCCCGATCCCCGTGAAGGGTGCGAGGAGCGCGAACAGCGCGAACGACGGCACGGTGTACAGCACGCCGGTGAGGCCCAGGATGGGGCCGGACAGCCTCGGCGAGCGGCGCGCGATCATCGCCAGGGGCAGCGCGAGCGCGATGGCGATGAGCATCGCCTCGACCGTGAGGGTCGTGTGGATCTGGAGGTGCTCCCAGACCTCGCCGCCGCTGCGGCGCAGGTAGTCGAGCGACAGCCAGGGGTTATCCACCCCTCGACCGTACACGGCGCGGCTGACGGCCCCGGAGGCGGTCACGCTACGGTGGACCGATGGACTCCAGCGGGATCCGCCTCGAGCAGGTGCACAAGATCTATCCGGACGGGACCGTCGCGGTCGGCGCCCTCGACCTCGAGGCGCGCGCGGGGGAGGTGCTCGCGCTCGTCGGGCCGTCCGGCTGCGGCAAGTCCACCACGCTGCGCATGATCAACCGCCTGGTCGAGCCCACCTCGGGACGGATCCTGGTGAGCGGCGAGGACGTCATGGGCCGGGACCCGGTCGAGCTGCGGCGCAGCATCGGCTACGTGATCCAGCATGTCGGGCTGTTCCCGCACCGCACGGTCGCGCAGAACGTGGCGACCGTGCCGCGGCTCGTGGGCTGGGACAAGGAGCGCACGCGCGCCCGCGTGGACGAGCTCCTCGAGCTGGTGGGCCTCCCGCACGCGACGTACGGCGCGCGCTACCCCCACGAGCTCTCGGGCGGCGAGCGTCAGCGCGTGGGCGTCGCGCGGGCTCTTGCGACGCGCCCTCCCGTGATGCTCATGGACGAGCCCTTCGGCGCGGTGGACCCTCAGGGGCGGCGTCGCCTCCAGCGCGAGTTCCAGGCGCTGCAGCGCGAGCTCGGCACCACGGTGGTGATGGTCACGCACGACATCCGGGAGGCGGTGCTGCTCGCGGATCGCATCGCGGTGCTCTCCCGGGGCGGCGTGCTCGAGCAGCTCGGTACCCCGGCGGAGGTCACGCAGGGGCCGGCCAACGACTTCGTCGCCGACTTCCTCGCCGACTTCGGCGAGGCGCCCGCGGCCTGAACGGTCACCGCCTGCGGCTCTGCCGCGGTGCCCGATGCGGCATCACCGCCAGCGGCCCCGCCACCACGGTGTCTTGAAGCCGGCGGCCGCGCGCTCCTCGCGCTCGGCGCGCTCCTCCGCCTCGAGCTGGGCGCGCCTGCGGCGTCGGCGGCGTCCGGTGGTGACGATGCGGTAGAACACGAAGCCCATCGCGATGAGCACCACCACCACGAGGATGGGCACGAAGATCGCGATGAGGCTGAGCGCGACGGCGGTCGCGTCCTCCGCGAACGACGCGACGGGTGCCCCGGTGCCCGCGGTCGCGGCGTTCACGGACGGCCGTGAGGCGGACTTCGCGGTGTGGACGGCGGCGGTGACGATCGCGCCGATGATGCCCGCGATGAGCGGGTTCTCCTGCCAGAAGCTGCTCTCGTCGATCACCTGCGCCGCCGCGGTGGCGGCGAAGATCACGCCACCGACGACCGGTCGCACGAGCGACTGGAGGAGGTCGTTGATGTGGTCGACGCCCGGGATCTTGTCCAGCACCAGCTCCGCGGCGAGCAGCAGCAGGCCGATGATGATGGTGGGCCACGACTGCAGCCAGTCGAGCTGCTCCGGCAGCACGATGAAGTCGGTGAAGCGGGCGAACAGTCCCACCAGCACGAGCGGGATGAACGCGTTGAGCCCCGCTGCGGCGGCCAGTCCGGCGCCGGTGAGAGCTGCGAGCATGTGACCTCCTCCAGGGGGCGCCGAGCCGCGGCGCCTTCGCAAGGATAGTCTGCGCGGGAACGACGAAGGCCCCGACGTCCATGACGTCGGGGCCTTCGTGCTCCGGGTGGCTAACGGGACTTGAACCCGCGGCCCCCGCGACCACAACGCGGTGCTCTACCAACTGAGCTATAGCCACCATCGTCCCTCGCGGGACGGAGACCAGTGTACCGGGTCTACGAGGGTGTCGGTGACGCGTCCGGCGTCACGCGTCCGGCCGCGGCCTTGGCCTGGTCCGAGTCCGGTCCGGGCAGCGGTACCAGGATGGTCTCGCGGTAGTAGCGCAGCTCCGTGATCGAGTCGCGGATGTCGCCGAGAGCGCGGTGGCCGCCGGTCTTGGCCGGCGCCTGGAAGAACACGCGGGGGTACCAGCGGCGCACCAGCTCCTTGAGCGAGCTCACGTCGACCACGCGGTAGTGGAGGTGGCCGATGACGTCGGGCATGTCGCGCTCGAGGAACATGCGGTCCATGCCGACGGTGTTGCCCGCGAGGGGCGACTTGCCGGCGACGGGGACGTGCTCCTTGATGTAGGCGAGCACCTGCTGCTGCGCGTCCTCCATGGTGGTGCCGTGCTCGAGCTCGGGCAGGAGCCCTGAGGTCTCGTGCATGGTGCGCACGAAGTCGCCCATGCCGGCGAGCGCCTGCTCGGACGGCTTGATCACGACGGAGACTCCGTCGCCCAGGATGTTGAGGTCCGAGTCGGTGACAAGGCAGGCGACCTCGACGAGGGCGTCGCTGCCCACGTCGAGGCCCGTCATCTCGCAGTCGATCCAGACGAGAGGGGTGTCGGTCATGGCCCACACCTTACCGAGGCCCTGCGACACGGGTCGGGCGCAGGGGTTGACAGCCCGCCGACCGCATGGTTGGTTAGTTAGTGAAGTAATCAACCAAGGAACTGACCAAGGAACCGGGGAGGTGCCGTGGACGACGGCCGGCCGATCTTCCAGCAGATCGCGGAGCAGCTCGAGGAGAGGATCCTCGACGGCTCCATGCCGGAGGAGGCCCAGGTGCCGTCGATCAACGAGCTCGCCGCGTTCCACCGCATCAACCCCGCGACCGCGCTCAAGGGCGTGAACCGCCTGGTCGACGCGGGGGTCCTCTACAAGCGCCGCGGCATCGGGATGTTCGTCGCGACGGGAGCGCGGGCCGCGCTGCTCGCATCGCGTCGCGACGAGTTCCACGACGCCTACATCGGCCCGCTCATGTCGCGGGCCGTCACGCTCGGGATCACCCCCGAGCAGCTCATCGAGATGATCAGGAAGGAGGCGGCACAGTGACCGCCATCATCGAGGCCACGGACCTCAGCCGACGCTTCGGCGCCGTCCGTGCGGTCGACGGCGCCACCTTCGCCGTCGAGGAGGGGAGCATCACGGGACTGCTGGGCCGCAACGGCGCCGGCAAGACCACGCTCATGAACCTCATCACCGGACAGGACTTCGCATCCTCGGGCACGGTGCGGGTCGACGGCGAGAACCCCGTCGAGAACGCGCGCGTGCTCACCCGCACGTGCTTCATCAAGGAGTCCCAGAGCTACCCGGACGCCTACCGCGGCCGTCATGTGCTCGCCATGGCGCCCCGGTTCTTCCCGCGGTACGACCCCGCGCTCGCGGCGAGGCTGGTCGAGGACTTCGACGTGCCGGTCGACCGCATGGTGAAGAAGATGTCGCGCGGCCAGCGTTCCGCGCTCGGGGCCATCGTGGGCATCGCGTCGCGCGCCGAGCTCACGCTGCTCGACGAGCCCTACGCGGGCCTCGACGCCGTGGCGCGGCACGTCTTCTACGACCGCCTCCTCGCGGACTACGCGGAGCACCCGCGCACCATCGTGCTGTCGACGCATCTCATCGACGAGGCCGCCGACCTGCTCGACCACGTGCTCGTCATCCACCAGGGACGCCTGCTCATCGACGCCGCGACCGAGGACCTGCGCGGGAGCGCCGCGACGCTCGTGGGGCGCGCGGCGGACGTCGAGGCCTTCGTCTCCGGGCGCGAGGTCCTGGGACGCGAGTCCATCGCGGGCATCGCCTCCGCGACCGTCGCGGGGCTCGACGCGCAGGACCGGGCGCGCGCCGCATCGTCCGGGCTCGAGGTCGCCCCGGTCTCGCTCCAGCAGCTCATCGTGCACCGCACCGGTGCGCCCATCCACCAGGAGGTGGCGTCATGACCGCCCTCACCGCCGAGATCCCCGCGCCGCGTCGCATCGCCTCCGTGATGCGGATCCACGTGGCCAACCCCTGGCCGACCGCGATCCTGCCGTGGCTCGTGCTGCTCGGCGTCCATGGCATCACGTGGTCGATCTGGGCGCTCATCGCCCACTACGCGGGCGACAGCCTCGAGCCGGACGCGTTCCGGTACGCCGGCGGGGTCTCATGGCTGGTCGTCTACATGATGGTGATCGCGATCCAGGCCATGAACGCCGGGTTCCGCTTCGCGCTGGGGTACTCGACCACGCGGCGCGACTACTACGCAGGCACGGTCGCGTTCTTCGCCGCGATGGCGGTGGTCTACGCGCTCGGGCTGGGGGTGCTCGCGATGGTCGAGCGTGCGACGGACGGGTGGGGCCTGGACGGCTCCTTCTACGCGCCGGCGTACCTGTACGACGAGCCCTTCGCCGTGATCGCGTTCCACTACCTCGCGCTGTACCTGCTGTTCACCGCCATGGGCGCGCTCATCGGCGCGCTGTTCGTGAGGTGGCGCGCGGCGGGTCTGTACCTGTACTTCGCGGGGCTCGCGCTCGCGGTGGTCGCGTTCGTGTGGTGGGCGCTCGACGCGGGGGACTCCCTGGTGGCGTTCTTCCGCGACAACCCGATCGAGGTCGTGATGGCCTGGACGCTCCCGCTCAGCGTCGCGCTCGCGGTGCTCGGTTGGCTGGTGATCCGCAGGGCGCCCGCGCGCGCCTGACCGGCGCCTGAGCCGGGCGGCGGCACGAACGGGCCCGCGCATCGTCCCCCCTCGACGATGCGCGGGCCCGTCGCGTCCCCCTCAGCGACGCGAAAAGTGAGCATTCACATTTCGCGTGCCACCATGGTGACCTGGGACGACGCGCGAGACGTCACCATCACGCCTTCTGTTACGGAAACGTGACCCTGGCGCGCTTGTGAGCCCTCACATTGTGAGCGCTAATATGCGAATGCACGGTGCCAACGTGGGCACCGTGGGGCAACGCGCTCGATCCGGCAACGAGGCCGGGCAGGACAGGGAGGTTCTGGCAATGAAGAAGCGTTTTCTCACCAGCATGGCATTCGCGGGGGTCGCGGCCTTCGCGCTGACCGCATGCTCCTCGGACGGCGACGGCGGCAGCGCTGACGCGTCCGGCGACACCGGCGGCGGCGGTGGCGACACCATCGTCGTCGGCTTCGCGCAGACCGGCTCGGAGTCGGGCTGGCGCTCGGCCAACACGGAGTCGATGAAGACCGCGTTCTCCGAGGAGAACGGCTTCGAGCTCATCTTCAACGCGGCCGACAACGACACGGCGGCCCAGATCGAGGCCGTGCGCGGCTTCATCAGCCAGGGCGTCGACGCGATCGTCATCGCGCCGATCGTCGAGGACGGCTGGGACGACGTGCTCCAGGAGGCCGCGGACGCGAACATCCCGGTCATCCTCGAGGACCGCACGGTCTCCGCATCGGACGACCTCTACGCGGCCTGGATCGGCCTCGACTTCGAGGAGGAGGGCGTCAAGGCGGGCGAGTGGGCCGCCGAGATGTACGGCGGCGAGGCGACCAAGATGGTGGTGCTCGAGGGCACCACGGGCTCGGCCCCGGCGAACGACCGTGCCACCGGCTTCGACTCGGCCATCGAGGGCACCATGATCGAGAAGATCGACTCGCAGACCGGTGACTTCACCCGTGACGGCGGCAAGTCCGTCATGGAGGGCTTCATCCAGAACTACGGCGTCGACAACATCGACCTGGTCTACGCGCACAACGACGACATGGCGCTCGGCGCCATCGAGGCGATCAAGGCGGCCGGCGCGGTGCCGGGCGAGGACATCAAGATCATCTCGATCGACGCGGTGCACGACGGCATGCAGGCGCTCGTCGACGGCGAGATCAACTACATCGTCGAGTGCAACCCGCTCCTCGGCGACCTGGTCGCCGCCGCCGTCACCGCCGTGGTCAACGGCGACAGCGTCGAGCCTGTGCAGTACGTCGAGGACCTGGCGTTCGACCAGGCCGCGGCCGAGGCGGCGCTGCCGGACCGCAAGTACTGATCCTGCCGGGATCATGACCTTGTAGGCGCGGGCTCCCCCTGCGGGGGTCGGCTCAGGCCGGCCCCCGCAGGGGTCCCGCGGCACCGAGCAGAAAGCTGCACCCACATGAATGCGGACACCGACGTCCCACCGATCGTCGAGATGCGCGGGATCACCATCAGGTTCCCCGGCGTGCTCGCCCTGGACAACGTCGACTTCACGCTGCGGCCCGGCGAGATCCACTCGCTCATGGGCGAGAACGGCGCGGGGAAGTCGACCCTCATCAAGGCCCTCACCGGCGTCTACGCGATCGACTCGGGGTCGATCGCCGTGGCCGGCAAGCGGCAGACCTTCTCCACCGCGGCCGATGCGCAGGACGCCGGCATCTCGACGGTGTACCAGGAGGTCAACCTCTGCGCGAACCTCAGCGTCGGCGAGAACGTCATGCTGGGCCACGAGAAGCGGCGCGGCACCGGCATCGACTGGAAGACCACGCACTCCGAGGCGGCCCGCCACCTCGCCAGCCTGGGTCTCACGCTCGACACGCGGTCGATCCTCGCGAGCCACTCGATCGCCATCCAGCAGCTGGTCGCGATCAGCCGCGCGATGGTGCTCGACGCGAAGGTGCTCATCCTCGACGAGCCGACGTCGAGCCTGGACCGGGGAGAGGTCGAGCAGCTCTTCGGCATCATGCGCGACCTGCGCGACAAGGGCGTCGCGATCCTGTTCGTCTCCCACTTCCTCGACCAGGTCTACGAGATCTCCGACCGCATCACGGTGCTGCGCAACGGTGCCCTGGTGGGCGAGCACCCGATCGCGGAGCTCCCGCGCGACGCGCTGGTCACCAAGATGATCGGGCGCGAGCTCGAGGATCTGGCCTCGATCGCGAGCTCGTCGCACCGCGAGATCGATCGCAGCGGCACGCCCGTGGTCCGGGCGACGGGCCTGGGCAAGCGTGGCGTGCTCGAGCCCGCAGACCTCGAGGTCTTCGAGGGCGAGGTCGTGGGCATCGCGGGCCTGCTCGGGTCGGGGCGCACCGAGCTGGTCCGCCTGCTCTACGGCGCCGACCGCGCCGACGAGGGCACGGTGGAGGTGCACGGCGAGCACGTGCGCCTGCATCAGCCGCGCCACGCGATCGAGCACCGCATCTCGCTGTCCTCGGAGAACCGCCGCGAGGAGGGCGTGGTCGCGGACCTGACCGTCGCGGAGAACATCGTGCTCGGGATGCAGGCGCGCCAGGGCTGGCTGCGCAAGATCCCCAAGAAGGACCAGGACGCGGTGGTGCAGGAGTACATCGACGCGCTGGGGGTGCGGCCGGCGAACCCGAACGCGCTCGTGGGCAACCTCTCGGGCGGCAACCAGCAGAAGGTGCTGCTGGCGCGGTGGCTTGCGACCGCGCCCGAGCTCCTGGTGCTCGACGAGCCCACACGCGGCATCGACGTGGGGGCGAAGGCCGACATCCAGCGCAAGGTCGCGGAGCTGTCCGCCCAGGGCCTCTCCGTGATCTTCATCTCGTCCGAGCTCGAGGAGGTGCTGCGCATGGCGCAGCGCGTCGTGGTACTCAGGGACCGCAAGAAGATCGGCGAGCTCGAGGCGGCGACCACCGACCTCGACGGCCTGATCGACTACATCGCCAACGCGGGTGAGGGGAGCGCGGCATGACCGCCGTCTACAAGCATCGGCTCTTCTGGCCGATCGTCTCGCTGGTCACGCTCATCGCGATCAACGCGATCGCGAGGCCGCAGTTCATCAAGATCACCATGCGCGACGGCGAGCTCTACGGCCCGCTCATCAGCATCCTGCGCGAGTCCGCGCCGCTCATGCTCGTCGCGCTCGGCATGACCATCGTCATCGCGACGCGCGGCATCGACCTGTCGGTGGGCGCCACGATGGCGGTGTCGGGAGCGGTCGCCCTCACCATCATCGACGGCTCGGGCGACCCGGGGAACCTCGGCACCGTGCTGGTCGCGTGCATCGTCGCGGTGCTCGTGTCGCTGGTCCTGGGCGCCTGGAACGGCTTCCTGGTCTCTGTGGTCGGGATCCAACCGATCATCGCGACGCTCGTGCTCATGCTCGCCGGCCGCGGCGTCGCCCTGCTCATCACGGGCGGCTTCATCACCACGGTCAACTCCGAGCCGTTCGCGTTCATCGCATCGGGCTACCTGCTGGCCCTTCCGTTCGCGTTCCTCATCGGCGTCGTCGCGATCGTCGCGATGTCGCTCGTGGAGCGGCGCACCGCTCTCGGGGTGCTCACCGAGGCGGTCGGCATCAACCCCGAGGCGAGCCGCCTCGCGGGCGTGCGGTCGCGCAGCATCATCTGGGGCGCGTACATGGTGAGCGGCGTGCTGGCCGGCGTCGCGGGGCTCATCTACGCCTCGAACATCAGGGCGGCCGACGCGAACGCGGCGGGCGTGTTCATCGAGCTCTACGCGATCCTCGCGGTGGTGCTGGGCGGGACCTCGCTCAATGGCGGCAAGTTCTCGATCGCCGGCACGGTGGTCGGCGTGCTCATCATCCAGACCCTCGAGTCCTCGATCCTGTTCCTGGGCGTCTCGTCCGCGCAGAGCCCGGTGTTCTTCGGCTTCGTGGTCGCGCTCGTGGTGGTGGTGCAGTCGCCGCGCATGAGGGAGGGCCTGGCATCGCTGAGCGGCAGGCTGCGATCTCGCGGGGCCGATGCGCGCAACGACGCCGCTCGCAACGACGACAAGGTGGAGGTGGCGTGATGGCCGCGATGACGACGGCGCGGCCCACGAGCCGCCCGAGCGAGGGGCGACCCTCGGTGGTGCAGACCTTCCTGAGCCGCCACGGCGGCATGATGCCGACCTTCGCGGCGGTGGCCATCCTTGTCCTCCTGTTCATCGGCGGCGAGATCTTCCTGCGTGGCGACTTCATCAAGCCGCTCACCATCTCGAACCTGCTGATCAACTACGCGTACCTGCTGGTGCTCGCGGTCGGGATGACGTTCGTGATCCTCACGGGCGGCATCGACCTCTCGGTCGGGTCGGTCATGGCCTTCACCGGGATGCTCGGGGCGAAGCTCCTCGCGGACGGATCCCCCGTCTGGATCGCGGTGCCGGCCATGCTGCTCGGCGGGGCCGTGATCGGGCTCTTCATCGGGATCCTGGTGCAGTACTTCGGGGTCCAACCGTTCATCGCCTCGCTCGCGGGCCTGTTCCTGGGACGCGGGCTAGCCTTCATCGTGAGCCTGAACTCCATCAAGGTCGAGGAGCCTGCCGTCGTGTGGCTCCAGTCGACCCGCATGAAGCTGGGCGACTGGGTCATCACCCCGACGGGCATCATCGCGCTCGTGACCGTCGCGATCGCGGCGTTCGTGCTCCACCTCACCCGGTTCGGGCGCACCATCTACGCGATCGGCGGGTCCGAGCAGTCCGCTCGGCTCATGGGTCTCAAGGTGGGGCGCACCAAGGTCGCGGCCTACGTGATCTCGGGCACGTGCGCGGGCCTCGCCGGACTGCTGCTCACCGCCTACTCGAACGCGGGCTATCCGCGCAACGGCATCGGCACCGAGCTCGACGCGATCGCGGCGGTGGTCATCGGCGGCACGCTCCTGACAGGCGGCCGCGGCTACGTGCTCGGGTCGATGATCGGCGTGTTCGTGTACGGCACCATCAAGACGATCATCAACTTCATGGGTGCCGAGCAGGCGTGGATGCAGATCATCGTGGGCTCGCTGCTGCTGCTGTTCATCGTGGTCCAGCGCGCGATCGTGGCACGTGCGGAGGGTCGACGTTAGCCCTCTTCCAGCCACGTTGCACGCCGCACCTCGTCCTCGCCCCGATAATGGGCGCGTGGACGAGGTGCGGCCTTTGCTCGAGCTCACCGGCGCGACGGTGCGCTTCGGTGCGGATGCTGCGCTGGATCACGTGGACTTCCGGCTGTACCCGGGCGAGGTGCACTCGCTCATGGGGGAGAACGGCGCGGGGAAGTCGACGCTGATCAAGGCGATCACGGGCGCGCTCGCGATGGACGAGGGCGAGCTGCGCCTCGGCGGCGAGCCGGTCGCCTTCGCCACGCCGCACCAGGCCCAGGCTGCCGGCATCAGCACCGTCTACCAGGAGATCGAGCTCCTGCCGAACCTGTCCGTGGCGGAGAACGTCTTCCTGGGGCGCGAGCCGCGGCGCGGCGGCGTGGTCTCCCGGCGCCTCATGCGCGAGCACGCAGCGGCCGTGCTCGAGGATCTGGGTCTCGCTCTCGACCCCGCCTCGCTCCTGGGCACGCACTCGGTCGCGGTGCAGCAGCTCGTCGCGATCGCTCGCGCGATCTCGGCGGACGTGCGCGTGCTCGTGCTCGACGAGCCCACGTCGAGCCTCGACCTCGACGAGGTCGCCGAGCTCTTCCGCGTGATCCGCGAGCTCAAGGCGCGCGGCGTCGCCATCCTCTTCGTGTCGCACTTCCTGGATCAGGTCTACGAGCTCGCGGACCGCATCACCGTGCTGCGCGACGGCGAGCTCGTGGGGGAGTACCTCACGGGCGAGCTGCTGCGCATCGACCTGGTCCAGAAGATGCTCGGGCGTGAGATCGGCGAGGTGCGCGCGCGTGGCCGTGTGCACGAGGACGATGCGGTCGACGGGGCGGCTGCCGTCCTGCGGGCGCGGGGGGTGTCGGTGGCGCACGGGGTCGCCGATGCGGACGTCGACCTCGCCGAGGGCGAGGTGCTGGGCATCGCTGGCCTGCTCGGCTCGGGCAGGACGTCGCTCGCGCACGCGCTCACCGGTGTCGCCCATCTCGAGGCAGGGGTGATCCGCATCGAGAGCGCCGACGCCCGGCTCGACTCGCCACGCCATGCGATCTCGCTCGGCGTCGTGTACTCGTCGGAGAACCGCAGGCGCGACGGCATCGTGGCCGAGCTCAGCGTCGTGGACAACATCACGCTCGCGCTCCAGTCCGAGCGCGGCGTGTTCCGCCGCATCCCGCCCGCGCGGCGCCGCGAGCTCGCGGCGAGCTGGGTCGATGCGCTCGACATCAGGCCACCCGACCTCGACCGGCCGGTCGGGACCCTGTCCGGGGGCAATCAGCAGAAGGTCCTGCTCGCACGCCTGCTGGCGCTGTCGCCGCGTGTGCTGGTGCTCGACGAGCCGACGCGCGGCATCGACGTGGGCGCGAAGGTCGAGATCCAGAACCTGGTGAGCGAGCTCGCCGACAACGGGATGTCGGTGGTCTTCATCTCCGCGGAGCTCGAGGAGGTGCTGCGCGTCGGGGACCGGGTCGCCGTCATGCGCGACGGCCACATCGTCGAGACGGTCGCGGCGGCGGACCTCACCACCGACTCGCTGCTCGCGCTCGTCGCGCAGCCGACCGAGGGCGAGGACTGACGTGGCGAAGCAGGGAAGCGCGAAGGCGGCGAACATCTTCGACGTCGCCCGCCTCGCAGGCGTCTCCCACCAGACCGTGTCGCGTGTCCTCAACGGGATGCCCAACGTCCGTCCCGCGACCAAGGAGCGCGTCGAGAAGGCGATCGCGCAGCTCGACTACAGCCCTTCCCCCGCCGCCCGTGCGCTCGTGACCCGGAGGACCCGGACCATCGGGCTCATCACCCCGAGCGCCGTGGACTTCGGGCCGTCGTCGATCGCGATGCACTTCAACCTGGCGGCGCGTGCGGCGCGCTACTCCGTCGACGCGGTGAGCACCGTCGACAGCGAGCCGGCGGCCGTACGGGCGGCGGTCGAGGGCCTCCTGCGGCAGCGCGTGGACGCGATCGTCGTGGTGGTGGCGTACTCCGGAGCGCTCGAGGTGGTGCGCGGGCTCGACCTCGCGATCCCCGTGGTCGCGGCGGCCTCGACCGCGCGCCGCGACCCGCGCATCGTCGCGATCGACCAGTACCGTGGCGCCCGCTCGGCCGTGCAGCACCTCGCGGACCTGGGGCATGAGCGGATCCTCCACCTCGCAGGTCCGGCGCAGGCGCCCGACGCGACGGAGCGCATGCGCGGCTGGCGCGACGAGCTCGCGGCGCACCGCTTCGAGGTGGTCGAGCCGGTCCATGGGGACTGGACCGCCGCGAGCGGGCACCGCCTGGGTCTCGAGCTCGACGTCGCTTCGGGCGACGCGGTGTTCGTGGGCAACGACCAGATGGCGATCGGGCTCCTGTCCGCGCTGCGCCAGCGGGGCCTGCGGGTCCCCGAGGACGTCGGCGTGGTGGGCTTCGACGACATCCCCGAGGCGGGCTACCTCTATCCGCCGCTCACCACCGTGCGCCAGGACTTCGAGGCGCTCGGTCGGCAGATCATGCAGAAGGTGCTGGTCGCGCTCGAGGAGCACGACGGCGAGACCTCCGACACGCCCCTGCCCACGCGGCTCGTGGTGCGCGGCTCGACGCGCGCCGTCGCTGCGCCGTAGCGCTCAGTCCTCGTCGGCCGTGAGCGTGGGCCGCGAGGTCCACGAGGCGCGCGTGTACTGCGGCGGCCAGTAGCCGATCTCCACGCCCAGCTCATGCGCCGCACGCAGCGGGAAGTGGGGGTCGCGCATGAACTCGCGGCCCACGAACACCGCATCGGCCTGTCCCGAGGCGACGATCCGCTCGGCCTGGTGCGCGTCGACGATCTGCCCGACGGCCGTCGCTGCGATGCCGGAGCGCTCGCGGATCGCGGCCGCGTGGGGAACCTGGTAGCCCGGCGCGACGGGGATGACCGCGCCAGGGACGAGCCCGCCGGTCGAGGTGTCGACCAGGTCCGCCCCTGCCTCGCGCAGCCACTGCGCGATGGTCACCGTGTCGTCGAGCGTCCAGCCCTCGGGCTCGAGCCAGTCCGTCGCGGACACGCGGACCAGCACCGGCACGTCCTCGCCCGCGACGGCGCGGACGCGGCGCACCACGTGCAGCAGCAGCCGCGCGCGCCCGACGAGGCTTCCGCCCCAACGGTCGTCGCGCTGGTTCGACACAGGGGACAGGAACTGGTGGATCAGGTAGCCGTGCGCGGCATGGACCTCGAGCACGTCGAAGCCGGCATCGAGCGAGCGGCGCGCCGCCTCCGCGAACGCCTCGATCACGGCGTCGATGCCGTCCTCGTCGAGCGCGCTGGGCTCCGCGTAGCCGGGGAACGCCACCGCCGACGGCGCGACGGTGGGCCATCCGCCCTCCTCGGCCGGCACGGTGCCCGTGCCGCTCCACTCCCGGTGGGTCGAGGCCTTGCGGCCGGCATGCGCGAGCTGGATCGCGGCGAGCGCGCCCTGGCCGTGGATGAAGTCCACGATGCGCGCCCAGGCGTCACGCTGCGCGTCGTCCCAGATCCCCGTGTCCCACGGCGAGATCCGCCCCTCGGGCAGCACCGCGGTGGCCTCCGCCATCACGAGCCCCGCGCCGCCTCGGGCGAACGAGCCCAGGTGCACCAGGTGCCAGTCGTTCGGCACCCCGTCCTGGTCCTCGCACGAGTACTGGCACAGGGGGCTGACCCAGAGCCGGTTGCGCGCCTCGATCGCGCGCAGCGGCAGGGGCGAGAACAGGGCGGACGTCATGGAGCTCCTTCAGCGATGGGATGGCGCTCCATGGTGGCGGAGCGCCGTGGGGGCGAGAACATCCGAAGGTCCCGCCCGATTCCGCGCACCTTCCCTCAGGCGCGCGCGACCGCGAACCAGAGCGGCGGGATCAGCGACAGGATCGTGTCGACGGCGACCTGGGGATCGAGCGGTCCGGGGCTGTCGAGCCACACCCGCAGGGCCCCCGCGGTGCCTTGGCCCACGAAGGCCGCGGCCATCGCGAAGCGCGGTCCGTCGCCCAGGTCGACCGCGATGCCATGGTCCCGCGCGAACGTGAGGAGGCTCGCCTCGACGTGCCCCGCGAGAAGCTCGGTCAGGACCGAGCCGTGCTCGCCCGCGGCATGAGCGAGCCCGCGCCGATAGACGTCGGCGTGCGACATCACGTGCTCGACCAGCACCATCTCGGACGCGCGCCAGATCCCCTCGATGTCCTGAGGATCGCGGTCCACACCAGCGAAGAACTCCTCGCGGATCTCGTCGAGGTCGCGCACCAGCACGGCGGTGAGGAGCGCGGCCGGCGACGTGGCGTGGTTGTAGAACGTCGCACGGGTGACACCGGCCATGCGCGCGATCTCGGTGACAGCGACTCGCTCGATCGGGCGCTCGGCGGCGAGCGTGAGCACGGCGTCGGCCAGCGCCTCGGCGCTGCGCGCGAATCGCGGATCGATGGTCACGGGGACAGCCTAGCGAGGCCCTGTGCATCCGGCCCCGACGCGAGGTCGCGCTCGTCCGGGCACAGCGCGCACGATCACCGCCGTGGCGACCCGGGATATGCGCATGAGGCGCATTTCCCGAGGGTCGTGACAAAGGCTCCGATATCTGCCGTCGTAGATGCGCGAATTCACGAACGGCCATTCTCGAAATATGCGTTCCGTGATGAAATCGGACATTGTGCCTGCATCGATGCAGGCGCGACAGCGATTGCTGCCACATCCAAGGGGGGAGGGGCACGTCATGCTGACCGTGACGGACAGCCTTTATACCGAGAAGTACCGCGCGAACTCGCGCGTGGTCGAGGTCGCGACCACATCCGATGAGGAGCTGGGGCCGTTCAAGCTCCTGCCGGGCACATGGAAGAACACGGACCGGCTCAGGGGCCGCGGCTGGAACATGATCGCGCTGCCGTTCGCGGCGGAGGGCGGCGCGCTCGACTACCGTCTGCTGGTGAACCAGTTCGACGAGGAGCTCAAGTTCTCGCTGGTGGACAAGCGGGTCCCCAACCGAGGCATCGACCTCGGCGAGCCTGGAGTCCGAGGCGACAGCTCGAACACCGATCAGCTGGTGGTGACGCTCGACTACGAGCAGATGATCGAGCAGATCGCGGCGGACGACTCCCCGGGGAGCGGGCTTGCGGGCGCGCCGGAGCTCGCCATCCATCACGAGCCCGGGCTCTTCCTGCACATGGGCGAGCCGCGCACCGACGGCATCTCCATCGCGCGCCTCGCGTCCATCCCGCATGGGAACTCGGCGCTCGCGCTCGGGACATTCCTGGATACCGATCAGCCCGCCCGCATCGAGGACATCTCGGGGCTCCCGATCGGTGCGTTCCCGCCGCCGGCGGACGGGGTGGAGATCTCGGAGGAGGAATTGCTGGAACGCGCTTATCTCGCGCCGTACAAGCATTTCCACGACAACAATTTCCAGGGTCTTTTCGACCCCGTCCATCCGAATGCGCTCCTCAACGCGTTGCCGACCGATGTGGTGCGCAACACCGTGCTCTTCCTCGACACGACCCTCGACCGGGCAGGCGTCCACAACATCCCGTTCGTCGAGCGCCAGGCGGACGTCACCGACATGAAGGCGACCTTCTGGATCCTCGAGCTCGACGGCGACGGGGAGGACGCGCCCAACCTGCTGCTGGCCTACACGCAGACGGTGATGCTCGAGTTCTTCCCGCGGCGCGACGGCCAGCCGGGGCTCATCAGGTGGCCCCATGTCTCCATCAACGTCATGGAGAAGGTGGTCGAGGAGGCGACCCCGGAGAAGCCGAGCATGCCCTCGCAGTACTACGGGGCCTAGGCGTCGGCGGCGCCCACGGCGCCGCGCGCCCGCGACCCGCTCGGGTCGCGACCCGGCGAGGGCCCCTCCGCTGGGGAGGGGCCCTCGCCGCCTGTGCGCCCCCGGCAGGACTCGAACCTGCAACCTACGGATTAGAAGGCCGTTGCTCTATCCATTGAGCTACGAGGGCAGGCGGCCGATGCCGCGCTCACCAGGGTAGTGCCCGCGGCAGGTGGGCCCCGTGCGGGCGACGCGCCATGGCGCCTCCGCCGCGTCCGTGCCGCCTGGTACATGCCCCCGCGCTACCCTGGGTCGCATGGTTCGGAGAGGGTGCGACGTCGCATGAGCATGCGACCCATCAAGACGTGGTCGTACCCCGGCAACCTCCTGGATGCCCTGGTCGACACCCGCCGCGTGGTCGCGGGGGTGCAGCTGCCCCTGCCCACCGCCGGGGTGGAGGAGGCGCGCGAGACCATCCAGCGCATGCTCGACCAGCTCGACCACCACCTCATCCCGCGCGTGCGCGAGGAGGCGTCCCCCGCGATCGTGGTGGTCGCCGGCTCGACGGGTGCGGGCAAGTCGACGGTGGTGAACGCCCTGGTAGGGGAGCAGCTCACTCCCTCCGGCGTGCTCCGGCCGACCACCCGCGTCCCGCACCTCTTCCACCACCCGCTCGACACGCAGGTGCTGACCGACGTCGCCCAACGCTGCCGCGTGATCGCCACCGAGGCCATGCCGCGCGGGCTCGCCCTGGTCGACTCTCCCGACCTCGACTCGATCAGCGGGGAGAACCGCGAGATCGCCCATCTCATGATGGAGGCCGCCGACCTCTGGATCTTCGTCACCACGGCCGCGCGCTACGGCGACGCGGTCCCGTGGGAGGCGCTGCGCGGAGGAGCGGACCGCGGCGCGTCGATCGCGATCGTGCTCAACCGCGTCACGGTCGACGTCGCGGCCCAGGTGCGACGAGAGCTGGTCGACCGGCTCGCGACCGAGCACCTCGAGACCCTCCCGCTGTTCGTCATCCCCGAGGACCCCACCCGCCAGGCCACCGTGCCGCGCGACGTGGTCGGCGGGCTCGGCCGCTGGCTCGACTCCGTCGCCGCGGCCTCCGCGACGACCATCGTGGAGCGCACGCTGCACGGGGCGGCGGAGTCGCTCAAGGAGTGGCTCGAGACGCTCGCCGAGGCGATGGACGATCAGTCCGCCGCCGCGAAGGACGTGCGCTCGGAGGTGCGCCGCGCCGCGGCCCAGGTCGCGCAGGAGGGCGGCGACCGTTGGTGGGAGACCATCCCCACCGGCGCGCTGACCGCCCGGTGGCAGCAGGCGACCGGCGACGGGGGTGCGCTGTTCAAGCTGCGCAACACGCGCTGGGTACGCCGCCGTCACGCCCGGGAGCAGCGCGACGAGGTGCTGCATGCGATCTACCGCGACATGCTCGAGGCGGTCGAGTCGCGCCTGGTCTTCGCCGCATCGTCCGTCGCTGACGCGATGGAGGAGGCGCTGCGGCGCGCGGAGACGGGTGTGGGGCCCTGGCTTGCGGAGCGCCGCGACCCGCGCGACGCGCGGCAGGCGCGCGAGCGCCAGGCCGCCGATGCGGCGCGCCGCTGGGCGCATCGTTGCCAGGAGATCGTGCTCCAGCTCCCGGGCGCCGAGCACGGCATCCAGGTGATCGGTGAGCCCGGGCTCACCACCACGCTGGCGTGCGCCGCGCTGGGCATCGAGCAGGCGCGGACGGCGCTCATGATCCTCACCTCGCAGGGCGTGGGCGACGCGGTCGAGGAGGCGCGCGCCGAGCTCGACGCCGCGCGACGCCATTGCGTCAACCGCGAGTCGCTCGACATGATGAAGCCCACCGACATCCCGTCGCTCATGCCGGACTCGTCCGCCAAGATCCGGCTGCGGCGCGCGGAGCTCAGGGGGCTGCTGTGAGCGTGAGCTTCGAGGAGGTCGCCCCGCGCGACGAGACCGAGCTGCTCCGCGAGCGCGTCGAGCGCCTCCGGTCCTCGCTCGAGTGGGCCCGCGAGGCGATCCCCGCGCCCATCCGCGACGAGCTGCACCGGGCGGTCGACCGCTGCGACGAGCGGCTCGAGCTGGGGATCGACTGGACCGTGGTCGCGCTCGCGGGCGGGACAGGCTCGGGCAAGTCGACGCTCTTCAACGCGATCGTGGGGGTCGAGTTCGCGATCTCCGGGGTGGCGCGGCCCACCACGTCGCATGTGAGCGCCGCGGTCTGGGGCCACGACCGCGCCGACGCGCTCCTCGACTGGCTGGGCGTCTCGCCCGAGAGCCGCCTGCGCCGGGACGATGCGCCGCTCGCCGAGGACCCCGAGCTCACGGGTCTCATCCTGTTGGACCTCCCAGACCACGACTCGGTCAACGTGCACAACCGCGAGGTGGTCGACCGGATCCTGCCGCAGGTGGACCTCCTGCTGTGGGTCGTCGACCCTCAGAAGTACGCCGACAACGCGATCCACGAGGGCTACCTGCGCGAGGCCTCGGCCACGGGGCAGCCGTCGCTGGTGGTGCTCAACCACGTGGACAGGCTCAGCACCGAGGACGCCTGGGACGTCGCGCGCGACCTGCAGCGGCTGCTCGCCGAGGACGGCATGCACGAGGTCCCGGTGATGCCCGTGAGCGCGCGCACCGGCCAGGGCGTCGACGTGCTGCGCGCCGAGCTCGAGGGCGCCGTCCAGGCACGCTCCGTCGCGGCCGACGCGGTCGCGGCCGACCTCGTGGACGCCGGACGCACGCTCGAGCGAGCGCTCGCGCGCGACGCCGACCCCGAGCTTCCGGATGTCGCGGAGCTGGTCGCCGCGCTCGCGGCGGCTGCGGGCGTCGACGCGCGTGCCGAGGCCGCCGCTGCGGTGGCGGCCGGGCGGGCCTCGTCGGTCCCGGCCCAGGAGCCGATGCGGCTGGAGGTGGTCGACCGCGAGCGGCTCGACTGGGTGGACGCCGCGTCCGAGGGGCTGCCCGTGCAATGGCGCGTGGTCATCGACGAGGCGGTCACGCCGGCCGACGAGCTCACGGTCGCGATCGACCAGGCGCTCGCGGCGGTCGAGTGGCCCGTCGCGAACCACGCGCCGCTGTTCCGCCGGCGCGCTCGCGGCGCGGCGGTGAGCAAGGAGATGCTGCGCCTGGGTCGCGACGCGGTGCGATCCGCGATCGAGCCCGCGGTGGTGGCCCCCACGAGCCTCATCCATCAGGCGTACCGCAACCTCGACGAGCTCACGGTGATCGCGCGCGCCGCGGCGCCCGAGCCGATCGCGCGTCCCGACGCCGTCGTGGCACCCGAGGAGCCGGAGCCCGTGACCGAGGAGCACGAGGCCCCGCTGCCTGCCGACATCTGGGCGCCCGTGATGCGCGCCGAGGACGGCGGGAAGCACCGCTGATCCGCGGGCGCGTGCGTGGCCCGCGCCCGCACGGGTGATGTCCACAGTTCTCCTGGTGCGAGGGCGCCTCCACGAGGCGCGAGTCGGACGCCCGGCGCGCCGGGCCGCTCCCCGCACCCTGGATCCGCCGCACCATGCGGCGCCAGGGAGGAGAGCATGAACGAGCTGACCATCACCGTCTCAGGCTGGGTCGCCACCGACGTCCGCCTGTTCCAGGGGCAGGGGGACCTCGCGATCGCGTCGTTCCGCCTCGCGTCCACGCCCCGCTTCTACGACCGCGAGCGCTCCGTCTGGGTGGACGGCGTGACCGAGTGGTTCACCGTCCGCGCGTTCCGCGGTGCCGCGATCACCGTGAAGCGCTCCATCGACAAGGGCATGCCGGTCGTCGTCACCGGCCGCATGCGCACCAGCACGTGGGAGGCCAAGGACGGCACCCGGGTCGACCACGTCATCGATGCGACCGCGCTGGGGCCGGACTGCATGCGAGGCGTCGCGACGTTCACCCGCGCCACGGGCGATGCCTCGCTCACCGAGGACGACATGGGCGCGGCCGCGGAGGCCGTGGTCGCCTCGCGTGAGGGCGACGTCGAGCAGCAGGAGGACGATGCGCAGCCGAGCGCTCTCGCGGACGGCCTCCTCGACGACCCCCTCGACGACGATGCGGACGCGCTCGCCGAGGCGTCCTGAGCCGGGCGGCGGCTGGTGCAGCCCTCGCTGCGCCCGCCGCCGCATCGTCCTCCCGTAGGCTAGGGGGCGGCATCCGGGCGCCTCCGCGCGCCCGCACGGTTCAACTGACGGAGCAGCAGTGGCAGAGTTCATCTACACCATGCAGAAGGCGCGCAAGGCGCACGGCGACAAGGTCATCCTCGACGACGTCACCATGGCCTTCTACCCGGGCGCGAAGATCGGCGTGGTGGGCCCCAACGGCGCAGGAAAGTCGACGATCCTCAAGATCATGGCGGGCATCGAGGAGCCCTCCAACGGCGAGGCGCGCCTCACCCCCGGGTACACGGTCGGCATCCTCATGCAGGAGCCGCCGCTGAACGAGGACAAGGACGTCATCGGCAACATCCGCGAGGGTGTGGGCGAGATCTACGGCAAGCTCGAGCGCTTCAACGCGATCTCCGAGGAGATGGCGAACCCCGACGCGGACTACGACACCCTGCTCGCGGAGATGGGCACGCTCCAGGAGGAGCTCGACCACGCCAACGCGTGGGACCTCGACGCGCAGCTCGAGCAGGCCATGGACGCGCTGCGGTGCCCGGCCCCCGACGCCGACGTCAAGGTGCTCTCCGGTGGTGAGCGCCGCCGCGTCGCGCTGTGCCGTCTGCTGCTCGAGAAGCCCGACCTGCTGCTGCTCGACGAGCCCACCAACCACCTCGACGCCGAGTCCGTGCTGTGGCTCGAGCAGCACCTCGCCAAGTACCCCGGCGCCGTGCTCGCCGTGACGCACGACCGCTACTTCCTCGACCACGTCGCGGAGTGGATCTGCGAGGTCGACCGCGGTCGCCTGTACCCGTACGAGGGCAACTACTCGACGTACCTCGAGAAGAAGCAGGAGCGACTCCAGGTCCAGGGCAAGAAGGACGCGAAGCTCGCCAAGCGCCTCAAGGAGGAGCTCGAGTGGGTGCGGTCCAACGCCAAGGGCCGCCAGACCAAGTCGAAGGCCCGCCTGGCCCGTTACGAGGAGATGGCTGCCGAGGCGGAGCGCACCAGGAAGCTCGACTTCGAGGAGATCCAGATCCCGCCGGGCCCGCGTCTGGGCTCCGTGGTCATCGAGGCGAAGAACCTCAAGAAGGGCTTCGGCGACCGCACGCTGATCGACGGGCTGTCGTTCTCGCTGCCGCGCAACGGCATCGTGGGCGTCATCGGTCCCAACGGCGTCGGCAAGACCACGCTGTTCAAGACCATCGTGGGCCTCGAGCCGCTCGACGACGGCGAGCTCAAGGTCGGCGAGACCGTGCAGGTCTCGTACGTCGACCAGAGCCGTGGCGGCATCGACCCGAACAAGTCGCTGTGGGAGGTCGTCTCCGACGGGCTCGACTACATCAACGTGGGCAAGGTGGAGATGCCGTCGCGCGCGTATGTGAGCGCGTTCGGCTTCAAGGGACCGGACCAGCAGAAGCCCGCCGGCGTCCTCTCGGGTGGTGAGCGCAACCGCCTCAACCTCGCGCTCACGCTCAAGGAGGGCGGCAACGTGCTCCTCCTCGACGAGCCGACCAACGACCTCGACGTCGAGACCCTCGGCTCGCTCGAGAACGCGCTGCTCGAGTTCCCCGGCTGCGCCGTGGTCGTCTCGCACGACCGCTGGTTCCTCGACCGCGTCGCGACGCACATCCTCGCGTACGAGGGCACCGAGGAGGACCCGGCCAAGTGGTTCTGGTTCGAGGGCAACTTCGAGTCCTACGAGGCCAACAAGGTCGAGCGCCTGGGCGCCGAGGCCGCGCGTCCGCACCGCGTGACCTACCGCAAGCTCACGCGAGACTGATCTCGCGGCCCGCGTCCTCACCCCATCGGAAGTGGTGGGTGAGGGTCGATTCTGCGATATTCGCGCCTCGCAGCGGTAGCTGACCGTCGCCCCTCGCCTCCCTCGAGGCGAGGGGCGACGTCGTCCCGGGGCTCACCCCACCCGCTGCACCAGCTGCACGGGATGCCCGTCGGGGTCGTTGACGAACGCCACGCGCAGCACGTCGCGGAACGCATGCGGCTCGCGGCGCGGCGCCCCGCCGGCCCCGACGGCGCGCGCGTAGGCGCCATCCGCATCGTCCGTCCAGAGGGTGAGGCATGCACGGTCGCCCTCGGTCACGGGCGACAGGCCGTGGCTCTCCGCGGCGGGTCCGGGCAGCGCCAGCCCGAGCATGAAGCCGCCGAGCGCCAGCTCGATCTTGACCGGAGCATCGTCCCCGCTGCGGAAGGTCTCGGTGAACCCCAGCGCGCCGTAGAACGACGCGGCGCGCTCGCAGTCGGCGACGAAGAGGATCACCTGCGGCTCGGAGAACTTCATCCTGTCAGGCTATGCGCGCCCGCGCGCTAGCGTGAGGGCCATGACACGCATCCACGTGCCGATCACGCTGCGGTGGTCGGATCTCGACGCCTACGGCCATGTCAACAACGCCGAGATGCTGCGGCTGCTCGAGGAGGCGCGCATCCGCGTGTTCTGGGCGGACCGCTCGGCGGCGGAGGAGCACGAGGTCCCGCACACCGCGCTCATCGCCGGCGGGCCCGACGCCGAGACGCTCACGCTCATCGCGGCGCAGCAGATCGAGTACCTCGCGCCGATCCCGTACCTGCGGCGTCCGCTCGACGTGCAGCTGTGGATCGGCAGGCTTGGGGGAGCGAGCCTCGAGATCTGCTACGAGGTGTGGTCGCCGTCCGGCGTCGAGGACCCGGTGCTGTACGCCAGGGCCGCGACCACGCTGGTCCTCATCGACAACGCGACGCAGCGCCCTCGGCGGCTGACCGATTCCGAGCGCGAGGCGTGGGCGCCTCATCTCGATGAGCCGGTGGTTTTCCGCAAGCGCTGAGCGACCACCACCTACCACTGCGGCGCACGGATCACCGGGACCCGACACAGGCCTACCACTTCCGTGGTGGGCGGGCTGGGAACGCAGAAGCGCCGGCCGCCCGCGAGGGGGCGACCGGCGCTTCCGGTGCCGGTGATCAGGCGGTGAGCGAGTCCACCCACTCCTGGTTCGCGGTGACCCACTCGGACACGATGTCCGCGTAGTCGGCCGAGTCGGCGCCGTTGAGCTGGTTCTCGAGGTCGTAGAGGTGGTCGGCGTCCATGCTGAAGGCGCCCATCCACTCCGCGACCTCGGGGAAGTCCTCGCCCAGGCCGGAGCGGCCGTAGGTCACGATGTTCTCGGCCTCGCCGAGCGTGCCCTCGGGGTCCTCGAGGTTCTTGAGGTCGTACGCGCCGTAGGCCCAGTGGGGCTCCCACAGCGTGACGATGATGTTCTCGCCGTTCGAGGTGGCGGTGTCGAGCTCCGAGAGCATCGCCGGGGTCGACGAGGTGAGGAACTCCATGTCCTCCAGGCCGTAGGTCGGGATGACCGCGTCCTGGACGGTGGCGGTGAGGCCCGCGCCGGGCTCGATGCCGACGATGCGGCCGCCGAACTCGTCGGCGTGCTCCGCGAGGTCCGCGAGCGAGTCGACCGGGGCGTCCGCGTTGACCGCGACGGTGAGGGCGGCGGAGTCGAACCAGGCGCCGAGCTCCTCCATGTCGTCGCCGAACTCCTCGATGTAGGAGGCGTGGGTGAGCGGCAGCCACACGTCGGTCACCACGTCGTAGTCGCCGTCCGCGACGCCCTGGAACACGACGGCCGGGTCGGCGTACTCGAGCTCGACGTTGTAGCCCTTGGCCTCGAGGATGTTCTCCCACAGGAGCGAGGTCGCGAGCGACTCGTCCCAGCCGTTGAACACGGCGAGGGTGAGGTCGCCGCCGGCGGTCTCGGTACCCGAGGTGGCGGCGTCGTCGGTGGTCTCGGCGTCCGACGAGCAGCCGGCGAGGACCAGGCCACCCGCGGCGGCCATGGCGAAGGGCGCGAAGGCGCGAAGCTTCATGATGATGTCTCCTTTCTCAGCGAGGGGTGTCTCCCCCCGCGACGAGCAGCACCGGTCGCCCATCGGTCGGGGCGGGGTGCACGCGACTCCCTGAGGGGTCGCGAGGTCGAGGGGCACCGCCCGAGGGGCGGTGCGGTGGTGGTCAGACGCCTAGGCCGGGCGCGGCGGTCGCGGTCGGGGCCTCGCTCTCCTCGGCATCGAAGCGTGCCTGCTCGGCTGCCTCGGTCCTTGCCCGGCGCGCCTTGCGCCAGCGTGAGTACAGGCCCATGCCCCGGCCGAAGGAGGCGGTGAACCGGTCGAGCAGGATCGCGAGGACCACCACCGACAGGCCGGCCTCCCAGCCGAGCCGGCCGTTGAGGGCCGAGACCGCCTGGACCACGTCGCCGCCGAGTCCGCCCGCGCCGACGAAGCCGGCGATGACGACCATCGACAGGGACAGCATGATGATCTGGTTGATGCCGGCCATGATCGACGGCATCGCGAGCGGGATCTGGATCTGGCGCAGGATGCGGCGCGGGTGCGCGCCGAAGGCCTGGCCGGCCTCGACGACCTCCTTGTCGACGCCACGGATCCCGAGCTCGGTCAGGCGCACGCCGGGGGCCATCGCGAACACGATGGTCGCGATCACGCCGGGGGCCACGCCGACGCGGAACAGCGCGAGCGCGGGGATGAGGTAGACGAAGGCGGGCAGCGTCTGAAGGAAGTCCATGACGGGCTTCACGACCTTGGAGACCGTGTCGTTGCGCGCGGCCCAGATGCCGAGCGGCACCGAGAGCACCACGGCGAGGAACGCCGCGACCAGCACGAGCGCGAGCGAGTCGATCGCGTTGTCCCACTGGTCCACGCCGATGATGAAGAGCAGGCCGAGCGCCGAGCCCAACGCGAACCTCCATCCGCGCGCCAGCAGCGCGCCGATCGCGACGACGGCGACCACCACGAGCTCCGGAGGAGTGGCGAAGATCCAGGCGACGGCGTCGAAGAGCTGGATGAAGACCTCGCGGAGGCCCTCGAAGAACCACGAGAACGTGTCCTCGAGCCAGTCGAAGAAGCTGTCGATCCAGGTACCCACGGGGATGCGGAACTCCATCAGATGGCCTCCTTCGTCTCGGGGGTCCCGGCTCCGACGGCGGCCTCCAGGACCTGGTCGACCTCGGCGGTGGGCATCGGGTCGGGTCGCGGCGCCGCCTGGACGGCGGCCTCGGGCTCGCCGCCGAGCGCGGCGAGGAGCGTGACGCGGGGGATGACGCCCACCAGGCGCTCGCGCGAGTCGAGCACGCCGAGCGGCAGCGCCGCCTCGAGGGACGGGATGAAGAGGTCCGCGAGCGCGGTGTCGTTCGCGACGGCGCCGTGGTCGGACTGGATCACGGTGGAGAGGTCCTTCACCCCGCGGCGCACCAGGTCGAAGACGTCGCGGTCCCGGACCCAGCCCACGATGGTGCGGTCCTTGTTCACCACGTACGCGCCGGCGAGCTGCTCGTCGCGCATCAGCGTCAGCGCGGCGCGGGGGCCGGCGCCCACGTGGACGACGGCACGCGGCTTGCGCATGACCGACTCCGCGGTGAGCACCTTGGTGCGGTCGACGTCCTGCACGAACTGCTCGACGTAGTCGTTCGCGGGGTTGGTGAGGATGTCCTCGGGGGAGCCGATCTGCACGATGCGGCCGTCGCGCATGACGGCGATGCGGTCGCCGATGTACATGGCCTCGTTGAGGTCGTGCGTGATGAAGATGATGGTCTTGCCCAGCTCCGCCTGGAGCTCGAGCAGCTGGTCCTGCATCTCGCGGCGGATCAGCGGGTCGAGCGCGGAGAAGGCCTCGTCCATGAGCAGCACGTCGGTGTCGGCTGCGAGCGCGCGGGCGAGGCCCACGCGCTGCTGCATGCCCCCCGAGAGCTCCGAGGGGTGCTTCTCCTCCCAGCCCTTGAGGCCGACGATCTCGGTGACCTGGCGTGCCTTCGCGATGCGCTGGTCGAGCGGCATGCCCTGGATCTCGAGGCCGTAGGCGACGTTGTCGATGACGGTGCGGTGGGGCAGCAGCGCGAAGTGCTGGAACACCATCGAGACGCGCTTCCTGCGGATCTCGCGCAGGCGCTTCGGGGAGACGTCGGTGATGGACTCGCCGCCCACCTCGACGGTTCCGGCGGTCGCCTCGTGCAGGCCGTTGAGCATGCGGATCAGGGTCGACTTGCCCGAGCCGGACAGCCCCATCACCACGAAGATCTCTCCGCGCCTCACCTCGAAGGAGGCGTCGATGACGGCGGCCGTCGTGCCGGCTCCGAGCTCGTCGCGCGGCGTTCCCCGGTGCAGCGCGATCACCGCCTCGTCGGCGTGGCGCCCGAAGACCTTGTAGAGGCCGTCGGCGCGCAGGGCGATCGTGTCGTCGTTCATGTGGTCCTTCTGCTCCTCGAGAGGTGCGCAAGGGCCTCGGCTAGCGAGGGGACTCGCAGCCGTCGGACGGCAATCACGGGCCCGCCGGGCAGCACCCCTCGGGCGCCGCTACTAACACTCCGACGCGTCTACCGGGGACGGTGCGCGTCAGGAGGCCTTTGGCTGGTCATTGACGCTCGCTTGAAAGATCTTTGCCAAGCGCAGCGGCCCTAGGACCGTAACAACCGGGACCTGTGTCCTGTCCACCCGAGACGGGCTTCGTTACACAAATGCAACAATTGATCAGATGCAAAGAACGATGCGCCGCCGGTGCATCGTACCTGGCAGATATCGCCTCCTTAGAGGCGGATCATGCCCTCCTGCGACGCCGAGGCGACCAGGCGTCCGTCCTCGGAGAAGATCCAGGTGCCCGTGAGCCCCCGGCCGCCCTGAGCGGTGGGGGAGTCCTGGACGAACAGGAGCCACTCGTCGGCGCGGGCCGGGCGGTGCCACCACATCGCGTGGTCGAGGCTCGCGAAGGAGATGTCGGGCGTGACCCACGAGGCGCCGTGGCGGCGCAGCAGCGGCTCGAGCATCACCTGGTCGGAGCCGAAGGCGAGGAACGCGCGGTGGAGCAGGTCCGAGCCCTCGATGGGCCGGCGCAGGCGCATCCACGCGCTCTGGTACTGCTTGGGACGCTTGTCGGGGCCGAGGAACAGCGAGCCCTCGACGTGGCGCACGTCGAACGGCGCCTCCGTGAGCCAGAAGTCCGCGGTGGGGTGCCCCTGGAAGGGCGCCAGGATCTCGACGCCGGAGCGCACCGTCTCGGGGCCGGGGACCTCGGGCATGCGGACCGAGTGCTCGGGCCCCTCCTGGTCCACCTGGAAGGACGCGATCATCGACAGGATGGGGCGACCCTCCTGGAGCGCGTGGGTGCGTCGCGCGGAGAACGAGCGTCCGTCGCGCAGCACCTCGACCTCGAACTGGATGGGCTTGGAGGCGTCGCCCGCGCGCAGGAAGTAGCCATGGAGCGAATGCGCGAAGCGGTCGTCCTCCACGGTCGCGCCCGCGGCGAGCAGCGCCTGCGCGAGCACCTGGCCGCCGAACACCCGACCGCCGGGCATCGGCATCGAGTCGCCCTCGAAGCTCGTGTCGCCCTCGCGCCGCAGCGTCAGCGCGGCCAGGCCCGCCGCCATGGCGGACTCCGCCCACACGTCCTCGGTCACGGACATCAGACCTCCTCGGTCGGTTCGAAAGAGTTGACCATCGAGTGCGCGGCGCGCTCGAGGTAGTCCATCAGCGTCACCGCATGGAGCGGCGCGAGGTCCTGCCGCGCGACGGCCTCGCGCATGTGCGAGATCCAGCGATCGCGCGCATCCGGGTTCACCTTGAAGGGCATGTGACGCATGCGCAGGCGCGGGTGGCCCCGCTGCTCCGAGTAGGTGGTCGGGCCGCCCCAGTACTGCTCGAGGAACATGGTGAGCCGCTCCACGGCGCCCTCCATGTCGTCGGCCGGGTACATGGGCTTCAGCACGGGATCCGTCTCGACGCCCTCGTAGAAGCGCCGCACGATCGCCACGAAGGTGGCATGCCCGCCCACCGCGTCGAAGAAGCTCTGGTGCTCCGCCTGCGTGGGGCCCGCGCCGACGTTCATGCCGGGGACGCTCACTCGTCGTCCCCGTCAGCGTCGTTGCGGGGCGGCAGCGGCCGCCCGTTGTCGTCGGTCGGCTGATCGCGGTCGTCGTCGGAGCCGGAGTCATGCACCGCGCGTGGGCCCCGCCCGCTGTCGACCACCATGGCGTCGCCCGGCACCGCGAGCTCGATACCCCGCTCGGCGAGGATGCGGCGCAGGTGCATGCGCACCTCGCGCTGCACGTCCCACTGCGTCGCGGGGTTGACCTGCACCAGCAGGCGCAGCATCACCGCGTTGTACTCGAGCGACTCGACGCCCGCGACCTCCGCGTCGCCCAGGATCGCGGCGGCGATGCGCTTGTGGCTGCCGCGCGCGGCCTCGACCGCGTCGATCATCGCCCGGCGCGCGGCCTCGATGTCGGTGTCGTACGCGAAGCGCACCTCGATGAGCGCACGCGACCACAGGCGCGTCATGTTCCCCACGCGCGTGATCTCGCCGTTGGGGACGTACCAGACGGTGCCGTCGAGCGACCGCAGCCGCGTGCAGCGCAGCGCGACCTCCTCGACCGTGCCGGTCGCCTCGCCCAGGTTGACCACGTCGCCCACTCCGTACTGGTCCTCCATCAGCATGAAGACGCCGCTCAGCACGTCCTTGACCAGCGACTGCGCGCCGAAGCCCAGCGCGACACCGGCGATACCGGCGGAGGCGAGCATGGGCCCCACGGGGACGCCGAACACGGACAGGGCCGTGGTCACGCCGATCGCGACCAGGATCACCGCAAGTGTGGACGTGAGCACCCGCCTGAGCGTGTTGGCGCGCTGGCGCCGGCGCTCGGCCTCGAGCCGCAGCTCCATGGTCGGCGGCTCCGCGACCGGCATCTTGGCCTTGCGCAGCGCGCGTCGCGCGCGGTGGTCCAGCGGGGCGCCCCGCTCGATGCCCATGGTGATGCCCTGGATGAGCGCGCGGCCCACGAACCATGCGATCACCAGGATCAGCAGGGCGACGCCCAGGCCCACCAGCTCGCCGTTGCGGCCGCTGAGGATGTCCGACCAGGTGTCGGCGATATCGCCCGCGGGGCCCGTGAGCGACGAGTCGACGGATGAGGACGTCTCCGGCTCGGAGGTTTCCAGGTGCAGCATTGGACCAATGTAACCAGCGCGCGGCGCTCGACCTATCCACCCTCGCATCTGGCAGGATTGCAGTGTGATCGATGCGCCCGAGGTCGAGCGCGAGACTCCGTCAGAGGCTCTCGTCGCGCTCGCGCGCGCGTGCAAGGTCTCGGTGGAGTACTACGCCATCGACGGAACCCAGGTCCAGTGCTCCGCCGCGGCCATCCGCGCCGCCCTCACGGCGATGGGGCTCGATGCCTCGTCGGATGCGGCATGCGAACGCTCGCTCACCGCGCTCGAGGACCAGGACTGGCTCCGGCTGGTGCCTCCGATCACGGTGCTCACGCAGGGCGAGGCGCGCGAGATCCCCGTGCACGTGGTGGACGGCGAGCCTGCCGGCCTGACGCTGACCCTCGAGTCGGGGGAGGAGCGCGAGCCCGAGCAGCTCGACCGCTGGGTGCCGCCGCGCGAGGTGGGCCACCAGACGATGGGGCGCGCCACCTTCGAGATCCCCGGCGACCTGCCGCTCGGCTGGCACCTGGTGGAGGCGCGGACCACGGGCCGTACCGCGCGCGGCTACGTGGTGGTGACCCCCCGCGAGGTGACGGTCCCTGCGCACGTGCGCGAGCATCGTCCCTGGGGGCTCACCGTGCAGCTGTACTCGCTGCGCTCGTCGCGCTCGTGGGGGATCGGAGACCTCGCGGACCTCGCGGACCTGTGCGCGCTGGGCAAGGCGCGCGGCGAGGCCGACTTCGTGCTCATCAACCCGCTGCACGCGACCGAGCCCGTCGCGCCGATCACCAACTCGCCGTACCTTCCCACCTCCAAGCGCTACATGTCCCCGCTGTACATCCGCGTCGAGGACATCCCCGAGGTCGCGTACCTCCCGTCGCAGCAGCGCGCGCTGCTCGCATGGGAGGCGGAGCGGCCGCAGCGCACCAACGACACGGACGAGCAGCTGGACCGCAACGCGATCTGGCGCCTCAAGTCCGCCGCGCTCGAGGAGGTGTTCCGCGCGCCGCGCAGCGCGGGCCGCGAGGCGTTGTTCGAGCAGTTCTGCATCCGCGAGGGCGCCGCGCTCGAGGACTTCGCGACCTGGAGCGCGATCGCGGAGGCGCACAAGGGCCTTCCGTGGCCCGCGGAGCTCGAGTCGCCGTCCTCTCCCGCGGTGGCCGCATGGCGCGACGAGCATGCCGATCGCGTGCTGTACCATGCGTGGCTCCAGTGGATCTGCGAGGAGCAGCTCGCGAGCGCGCAGGCGACCGCGGACCGCGCCGGCATGAGCATCGGCGTGATGATCGACCTGGCCGTGGGCGTCCACCCCGAGGGTGCCGACGCGTGGTCGTACCAGCGCGTGCTCGCCCAGGGCATGAGCATGGGGGCGCCGCCGGACTTCTACAACGCGCTGGGCCAGGACTGGTCCATCCCGCCGTGGCAGCCGCGCGCGCTCGAGGCCGCGGCCTATCTGCCGTTCCGCGACCTGGTGCGCGCCGCCGTGCGCAACGCGGGCGCGCTCCGCATCGACCACGTGCTCGGCATGTTCCGGCAGTGGTGGGTGCCCGAGGGCCACATCCCGGTCGACGGTGTGTACGTCTACGTGGACCACGAGGCGCTCATCGGCATCATCGCGCTCGAGGCGGAGCGCGCGGGAGCGATCGTGATCGGCGAGGACCTGGGCACGGTCGAGCCGTGGGTGCGCGAGTACCTGCACGGCCGCGGCATCCTCGGCACGTCGATCGCCTGGTTCGAGCGCCACGACGACGGCGCGCCGCGCCTGCCCGAGGACTACCGAGCCGACACCCTCGCGGCGGTCACCACGCACGATCTCCCGCCCACGGGCGCGTACCTCGCGGGCGAGCACGTGCGTCTGCGCGCCGAGCTCGGGATGCTGGGCGAGGGATCGATCGAGGACGCGCAGGCCGAGGCCGAGCGTGAGCGTCAGGCCTTCATCGACGTCATGCTCGAACGCCGCTGGATCCTCTCCGACTACAACGAGGAGGACCTCATCGCGGGGCTGCACCGGTGGGTGCTGTCGAGCCCCGCGCTGCTCATCGGTGTCGCCGTGACCGATGCGGTGGGCGAGCGTCGCGCGCAGAACATGCCCGGCACGGACACCGAGTACCCGAACTGGTGCATGCCGGTCACGGACGGCAACGGCGTCCCGGTGCTGCTCGACGACCTCTTCGAGCACCCGCGCGTGCGGCGCCTGTTCCGCGCGATCAAGTCCGCGCGCTCCTGACTGCACCAGGGACGATGCGGCGGGCGCCGCATCGTCCCTCGCCCCGCTAGGAGGCGGCGGCCATGCGGCTCGTGGTCTGCGCGATCTGCGCGCGGCGCACGTGGTCGAGCCCCTCGACCACCACCTTGCGCAGCACGCTCGGGGCATCGTGGTGGTCGGCGAGCCACTGCTCCAGGCGCCCCGCGAGGCCGTCGACGCGGCCCACGAGGTTCACGGGCAGCACGAGCCGCGCCACGCGGACGCCCACGAACCCCGCGTTCGCGTCGTAGTACTCGCGCAGCGAGCCGAGCAGGTCCTCCACCAGGGGCGCGAGCAGCGCGGGGTCGACCGCGCGCGCGAGCCCTGCGGCCATCTGGAACTGCACGGCGTTGATCGCGGGGCCGTCCGCAGGGCGCACCAGCGCATCCCATGCGGCCTGCTTGGCCTCGGGGCTCGCGATCGCGGCGCGCACACCCGCGGCGCGGCGCTGGCCTGCGGCGCTCACGTCGCGCGAGGCGTAGTGGTCGATCTCCTCGACGTCGATCCCGCCGGCAGCCGCGAGGCCCCCCAGCAGGTCCCACGTGAGGTCCGAGTCGATGTCGAGCCCCGCGACCTCCGCGGTGCCCTCGACGAGCGCCCGCAGGCGCAGGCCCTGCTCGGTGGTGGACGCCACCTGCGCGTAGCCCTTGAGCAGCTGGAGCTGGATGTCCGAGCCGTGCTCGGCCTCGCCCACCGCGTGCCAGAGCCGCTCCGCCGCCGCCTCCGTGATCTCCGCGACGTGCTCGGGTGCGAGGTAGCGACGCAGCGCGACCACCATGAGCTCGAGATGGGACTCGGCGGTCGCGGAGTTGAGCAGCCTCGGCGCGACGCTCAGCACCGCGTCGATGTAGCGCTGCGCTGCCAGCGATCCGTCGCGCGTCATGTGCCACAGCGCGTCGAGCACGGTGGCCTGCGCCATCGCGTCGTCGACATGCGCGATGTGCGCCTCGAGGTTGGCGAGCGACACGTCGTCGAGGTGGAGCTTCGCGTAGGTGAGGTCGCGGTCGTTGACCAGCAGCAGGTCGGGGCGGGGCCTGCCGGCCGCCTCGGGGACCTCGGTGAGCGGGCCGTCGAGCGTGGCGGGCACGGTCCACGAGCGCACGAACGTGCCCTCGGAGAGCTCGTACCCCGCGATCTCCACGCCATGGGGACGATGCACCGGGTGCTCGGCCGGCACATCCTCGGCGACCGCGAGGCGGGTAAGGGCTCCCGCATCGTCCGTCGCGATGATCGGGCGGAGCGTGGTGACGCCGGGGGTCTCGAGCCAGACCTCGGCCCACGAGTCGAGCCGGCTCTCCGCGGCGGTCTCGACCTCCGCGAGGAACTCGGCGAGCGTGGCGTTCCCATGGTGGTAGCGCTGCAGGTAGGAGGCGACGCCTCCGAAGAACGCGTCCTCGCCCACGAACTCCGCGAGCTGCTTGAGGGCCGACGCCCCCTTCGCGTACGTGATCATGTCGAACGCCGACACGGTGGCCTCGGTGTCCGGCACCTCGGTGACGATCGCGTGCGTGGTGGGGAGCTGGTCCTGCACGTACGCGACGGACTTGCGGTCCGCGGCGAACGTGACCCACGCGTCCTTCCACTCGGAGACCTCGGCAGCGGCCCATGTCCCGATGAACTCGGCGAACGACTCGTTGAGCCACAGGTCGTCCCACCACTTCATGGTGACGAGGTTGCCGAACCACATGTGGGCGAGCTCGTGGAGCACCACCACCGTGCGGAACTCGAGCTCCGCGGCGGTCGCGCGCCCGCGGAACAGGAGGCGGTCCTCGGAGATGGTGACGCACCCGATGTTCTCCATCGCGCCCAGGTTGTACTGCGGCACGTAGATCTGGTCGTACTTCTCGTACGGGTACGGGGTCTGGAAGACGCGCTCGTAGAGCTCGAGGCCCGCCTGGGTGTCCTCGAGCACGCGGTCGCCGTCGAAGTGCTGCTCGAGCGACGGGCGGCCGTAGACCCGCGCGGGGATCTCGCCGTCGGTGCCGTGCAGCACCCCCTCGTGGTAGGCGTAGGGTCCCGCGACCACCGCCGCGCCGTAGCTCGGGATCGGGACGGTCGGCCCGAAGGACCAGCGTGCGAGGCCGTGCTCGACGCCCGCCACGGTGACCGTCCCGTCGACGGGCTCGGGCTCCGGGGTGGGCGAGTTGGAGATCACGGCCCAGTGGTCGGGCACCGTGACGGTGAACGTGAACTCGCCCTTGATGTCGGGCTGGTCGAAGCATGCGAAGGCGGCGCGGGTGTCGTTCGCGGCGAACTGGCTGTAGAGGTAGACCTCGCCATCCGCGGGGTCGACGAAGCGGTGGATGCCCTGACCGTCGTTGCGGTACCCGAAGGCGCCCGCGACCCGCAGCGTGTTGTGCTCCTTCAGGCCCTCGAGCGGGATCCGTCCCTCCACGTGGAGCGCGGGGTCGAGGGGCTCGCCGTTGAGCTCGATCGCGTCGATGTCCGCCCACGCGGCCTCGATGAACGTGCTCGCCCCGGGCGTGGCGTCGAACTCGACGGTCGTGTCGGAGCGGAAGGTGCGGCCCGGGTCGCTGAAGTCGAGGTCGATCGCGTAGCGCGCGTGCGAGACCGTGGCGAAGCGCTCCGCGGCCTCCTGCTTGGTGAGGTTCATGCCTGGCATGCCACAAGTCTGGCAGTCCCCACCTCCCTCCGCTCCCGAAGTGGTGCCTCAGTGTCGCTTCTGCGCGATCCCGGGTCTGCAGTGGTGCGTGGTTGTCGGTGGCACGACTCAGGCGTCCGGTGAGACGGCGGCGACCACGGGACCCGCGCATCGTGCGCATGCGAAAGGCCGCCCCGGCGCGAACCGGGGCGGCCTCTCGCATCCTCGCCGCTCGAGCGACGGTGATCTACCACTGTGATGCCGGGACCCTCAGGATCCGACGATCACCGACCACTTCGGGGGAGACGCGGGTGGAGGATCAGCCCTCGAAGGCCAGGTCCGCCGCCTGGGCCTTGAGCGCACGCCGCACGCCGTCCGAGCCCTCGCGCACCAGGCGCTTGAGCGCATCGTGCGCGTCGGCGTTGGCCTCGAGCCATGCGAACGCCTTGTCCTGCAGGTCGGGCACGCGCCCCGCGAGCAGGGTCGGGTACAGGCCCTCGATGAGGTTCGCCGCGATCTCGTTGGTCTTGGTGCCGTAGATCCGGCGCAGCGCGTCGAAGTACTCGTCCACGTACGGCACCAGCAGACCGAGGTCGTGAGCGTGGTTGAAGCCCGCGATGGTCTCGTACTGCAGCGCGTTCGGGAGGTCCTTCTCCGCGTTGATGAGCGCGTCGAACGCCGCACGCTTCGCGGCCTCCGTCGCGACCGAGGCGCGGGCATGCGCGGCACGGCGCTGGCCCGAGGCGGTCGCGTCCTTGGTGAGCTGGACCTCGATCGCGACGTCGCCCGCACGGCCGCCGGCGGCCAGCGAGATCAGCAGGTCCCACGTGAGGTCCGCGTCGATCGCGAGGCCGTCGATCTGGATCTTGCCGTCGATGAGCGCCTGGACGGTGTCGAACATCGAGTCGACGCTCGCGAGCGAGGCGAAGGCCTTGACGAGCTGCAGCTGGCTGTCCGAGCCGGGAGCCGCGGCCACCATGAGCCGCCAGATCTCGCGCGCGGCGGCCTGCTGCACCTCCTCGGTGCGCGTCGGGTGGACGTACAGCGCGATGGTGGTCTGGAGCTGGCGGAGCATCACCAGCACCGTGGTGGACTCGGTCTCCTCGCCGATGTTCTTCAGCACCAGGTCGACGTACTGGCGCGCGGGCATCTCGGCGTCGCGCGTCATGTCCCAGGCGGCCGCGAGCACCATGGAGCGGGCGAGCGGATCCGTGAACTTGGACACGTGCTCGACCGCGGTTGCGAGCGAGGCCTCGTCGAGACGGACCTTGGCGTACGCGAGGTCGCCGTCGTTGACCAGCACGAGCGCGGGACGGGCCTTGCCCACGAGCGCCGGGATCTCCGTCAGCTCGCCGTCCACGTCGACCTCGACCGACCAGGTCTGGGCGAGGACGTCGTCGCCCTCGTCGTCGACCGCCAGGTCGTAGCCGCCGATGCGGAGACGGTGCGGGCGCTGGGTCGGCCACTCGGCGGGCACCTCCTGGGCGACCGCGAAGGACGTCATGACCCCCGCATCGTCCGTCTCGATGACGGGACGCAGCGTGGTGACGCCGGCCTTCTGGAGCCACACGTCGGACCAGCCGGACAGGTCGCGGCCGGACGCCTTCTCGAGCTCGACCAGCAGGTCGTTCAGCGTCGCGTTGGAGTGGTGGTGCTTGCGCATGTACTCGGCGACGCCCGCGAAGAACTCGTCCTGGCCCACCCACGCGACCAGCTGGCGCAGCACGGAGGCGCCCTTCGCGTAGGTGATGCCGTCGAAGTTGACCTCGACGTCCTCGAGGTCCTTGATGTCGGCCATGATCGGGTGCGTCGACGGCAGCTGGTCCTGGCGGTACGCCCAGGACTTCTCGAGCGCGTTGAAGGTCACCCAGGAGTTCTTGTAGCGCGTGACCTCGGCGGTCGCGAGCGTCGAGGCGAACTCCGCGAACGACTCGTTGAGCCAGAGGTCGTTCCACCACCTCATGGTGACCAGGTCGCCGAACCACATGTGCGCGAGCTCGTGCAGCACGGTGACGGTGCGGCGCTCGACGCGGGCCTGAGCGGTCTTGGAACGGAAGACGTAGTCCTCGAGGAACGTGACGCAGCCCGCGTTCTCCATCGCGCCCGCGTTGAACTCGGGCACGAAGATCTGGTCGTACTTCTCGAAGGGGTAGTCCGTCTCGAACTTCTCCTCGTAGAAGGTGAAGCCCCGCTGCGTGTCATCGAGGATGACGTCCGCATCGAGGTGCTGCGCGAGCGTCTTGCGGCAGTACACGTTGGCGCTCAGCGTGCCCTTGCGGGACTCCACCGTGCCCTCGACCTCGTGGTACGGGCCCGCGACGATCGCGGTGACGTAGCAGGGGATGCGCGTGGTGGGGGAGAAGGACCAGCGCGCCTTGGCGTGCTCGGTGCCGGCGACCGTGATGGTGCCCTGCGCGGCCTCCTTGGCGGACGGCGAGTTGGACAGCACGTGCCAGTGCTCGGGTGCGGTCACCGTGAAGGAGAACGAGGCCTTGAGGTCGGGCTGCTCGAACACCGCGTACACGCGGCGCGTGTCGGCGACCTCGAACTGCGAGTAGAGGTAGACCTCGCCGTCCTCCGGGTCGACGAAGCGGTGGAGGCCCTCGCCCGTGTTCATGTACGCGCACGTCGCGTCGACCACCAGCTCGTTGTCCGCGGCGAGGCCGGGGAGGGAGATGCGCGAGTCGGCGAAGTGGGTCGCGGGGTCGAGCTCCACGCCGTTGAGCACGATCCGCTCGACGCTGGGCGCGATGAGGTCGATGAACGTGCTCTCGCCGGGGGTCGCGGTGAAGCGCACGGTCGAGGTCGAACGGAAGGTGGTGTCCGACGAGGTGAGGTCGAGGTCGACGGTGTAGGTGTCGACGGCGACGATGGCGGCGCGGGCCTCGGCCTCGGCGCGCGTGAGGTTGGTACCTGGCATGGCGCGATTCTGCCACGCGTCGGTCCGGCTCAGCACGGCACGCCGATAGCAGGGGCGACGATGCCCCCTGCGGGGTAGCGTCGTCGGATGGGCGACTCCTCCGATCGGATCCGGCCCGCGGTCGGCGCGGACGGCGCGGCGCTCGCGGCCTTCGCCTCGGAGCTGGCGCTGGGCGCGCGCCCGTCCCCGTCCGCGGCCGCGGACGCGCTGTCCGCGTTGCTGGTCCGCGCGGACGCTGCCGTGCTCGTCGCCGAGCGTGCGGGGACGCCGGTCGGGTACCTCGTGGTGCAGCGCCAGCCGGCGATGTTCGCCGGCGGCGCCGTGGCCGTGATCACGGAGCTGTATGTGGCGTCCGAGCGTCGCGGCGAGGGGCTCGGACGAGCGCTCGTCGAGGCGGCCGAGGCCGCGGCGAGGCGTTGGGCCGTGGCCTGCATGTGGGTCGCGACGAGCCGCGCTCAAGGGTTCTACGAGTCCCTGGGGTTCGCGGCCACGGCGACCTTCCTCAAGAAGCCGCTCGGCTGACGCGACGGGGCCCCGCGTGCGACGCGGGGCCCCGTCGCGGAGGGTTCAGGCGCCCGGGAGGACGTCGCCCGACGGCCAGGTCTCCGTGATGAAGTCCGTGACCTCGTCCGAGTGCAGCAGATCCTCGAGGATCGCGACGCCCTCGTTGGTGGTGTCCGCGCGCCACACGAGCAGGTTGGCGTTCGGGTTGCCCTCGACGGTCTCGACCAGCAGCGCGTCGTCCGTGTTGAGGCCGGCCTGCAGGATGAAGTTGCCGTTGACGAACGCGAGGTCGATCGCCGGGTCCTCGATCTGCTGGACGATCACCTCGGGCTGGTTCTCGACGAACACGAAGCCGTGCGGGTTCTGCTCGTCCGTGAGGTTGATGGCGGAGGACTCGTCCGTGACGCCGTTCAGCAGCCCCGCCGAGTCGAGCAGGCGGAGGCCGCGGAGCTGGTTCGCGACGTCGTTGGTGATCGCGATGGTGGCGCCGTCAGGGAGGTCCTCGATCGCATCGTGCTGGGTGGAGAACGCCGCGTACGGCTCGATGTGGACGCCCTCGCCGTGCTCGAACTCGTAGCCCTTGTCCGCGATCTGCGACTCGAGGTACGGCAGGTGCTGGAAGTAGTTCGCGTCGAGCTCTCCCGAGTCGAGCGCCTCGTTGGGCAGCACGTAGTCGTCGAACTCGACGATGTCGAGGTCGATGCCTGCCTCGGCGGCGAGGTTCTCGTCGATGAACTCGAGGATCTGGGCGTGGGGGACGGGGCTCGCCCCGACGGTGACCGTGATGAGGCCGTCGGACGCTGCGGCGTCCGCCTGGTCCGAGGCCGAGTCCGCGCCGCAGCCGGCCAGGCCGAGCGTGGCGATGCCGGCGACCGCGGCGGTGACGAGGGGGGTGCGCGTGAGACGCATGGGGGTTCTCCTTTGTTGGGGTGGTTCGTGAGGGACCGGACGGTTCAGCGGTGGTCGGCGCGGCGCGCGAGCGCGTCGCCGAGGGCCTGCACGGCCTGCACCAGCAGGACGAGGACCACGAGGACCGCGATCATCACCTCGGGCTGATAGCGCTGGTAGCCGTAGTTGTAGGCGAGGCGCCCGAGGCCTCCGCCTCCCACCAGGCCGGCCATCGCGCTGTAGCCGACGATGGTCACCACGGTGGTGGTGACGCCCGCGATCAGCGAGGGCAGCGCCTCGGGCAGCAGCACGCGGGTGACGATCTGGCGGCGGGTGGATCCCATCGCGTTCGCGGCGTCGACCTTGCCCGGCGCGACCTCCCGCAGCGAGGTCTCGACCAGGCGGGCGAAGAAGGGGACCGCCGCGACCGTGAGGGAGACCGAGGCCGCGATCGGGCCGATGGACGTCCCCACCAGCGCCTTGGTCACGGGGATGAGCGCGAGCATGAGGATCGCGTAGGGGATGGACCGCGTGATGTTGACGATGACGCCCGACAGCACCGCGCTGACCGCGCGGTTCTCCGCCAGGCCGCCCCGAGCGGTCACCACCATCGCGACGCCCAGCGGCAGCCCGAGCGCGACGGTCGCGATGCTCGCGATCCCGACCATCTGGGCGGTCTCGAGAGCGGCAGGGCCGAGCGCCTCGGTGATCGCGGGGTTGGCGAGCAGGTTGTCGATCCAGCTCATCGGGTCACCTCCTGGGCCTGGGCGCCGTGCGTGGTGAGGGCATCGACCAGGCGCGCCGGCGATGTCCCCGGAGGCGCGACGAGCCGGAGACGGTGGAAGGTGACGCCGCCGAGCGTCTCGACGGTGCCCGCGACGATGCGCGGCGCGGCACCCAGTTCGCGGGTCGCGGCGTCGAGCGCGGACCCGCGGGTCCCGTGGCCCGGAGCCGAGGTGCCGAGCGCGTCGAGCGCGTCGACGTCGCCGTCCTCCAGGTCCCCGGGAAGGGCGAGCAGCGATGTGCTGAGCCGGCTCCCGAACGCCGCGACCACGTCCGCGAGCGGGCCGGACTCGACGATCGCGCCGGCCTCGAGCAGCGACACCGTGTCGCAGATGCGCTTCACCACGTGCATCTCGTGGGTGATCACGAGCACCGCGAGGCCGAGCCGCTGCTTGAGCGAGGCGATGAGGTCGAGGATCTCGTCCGTGGTGCGCGGGTCGAGCGCGCTCGTGGGCTCGTCGCACAGGAGCACGTCCGGATCGGTGGCGAGCGCGCGGGCGATGCCCACGCGCTGCCGCTGGCCGCCGGAGAGCTGCGCGGGATGCGCGCCCGCCGCCTCGGACAGCCCGACCAGCCCGAGCAGCTCGAGGGCACGCGCCCGGCGCTCGCGCCGGCTGACCCCGGCGATCTCGAGCGGGTAGGCGACGTTGTCGAGCACCGTGCGGGAGTCGAACAGGTTGGCGTGCTGGAAGACCACGCCGAGGCGGCGCCGCGCCTTGCGCAGCTCGCCCGCCGGCACCGAGGCCAGGTCGACGCCGTCGATCTCGACCGTGCCGGATGTGGGGCGGTCCAGCAGGGCGAGGCAGCGCACGAGCGTGGACTTGCCGGCGCCCGACGGGCCGATGACGCCGTGGACGGAGCCGGCGGGCACCTCCAGGCTGACGCCGGCGAGGGCATGGATGTCGCGTCCGGCCTGGGAGTAGACCTTGGCGAGGTGGGTGACGGAGATCAACGCGTGCCTTTCGGAGGGGAGATCCCGGGTCGGGATCGAGGGCGAAGGTGCGCGCAGGCGTCGCCGAGCAGGGCGGCGGCCCGCGGCGGGTGTGAGCGGAGGGGCGTGAGCGGCAGCGACCCCGGCGGGAGGTGCCCGTCAGAGGAAGGGTGCGGCTATGCGCAGGGGGTTCGGCTCAGGTGCGTCAGCACATTCGCATGCACATGGGCGCCGAGGCAGCGAGGATCGCGCGGGCGGGCATCATGAGCATGGTGAACACGGAGGGGAAACTACCGTGCCCACCCGGAACGGACAAAATCGACGATGCGATCGCACCCGCCGCGCATGACTTCCGGCGGAGCGCCGCACCTCAAGCCTGCGCGCGCTTGTCCTGGTACATCGCGCGATCCGCGCGACGGAGCAGCGTGTCGAGCGCGAGCGGCTCTCCTGGTCGCGCGACGGCGAACCCGACGCTCGCGCCGACGCGGGCCGGGCCGTCGCTCAGCGCGAAGGGCTTGCCGAACGCGGACACGATGCGCGCGGCGGCGGACTCGGCGATCGCCGTCGTGGCCTCGGTCTCCAGGACGGCGACGAACTCGTCGCCGCCGAGGCGCCCGACCAGGTCCCGACCGCCGGTGCGGCTCAGCGCGGCGAGTCGACGGCCGACGGCGGTGAGGAGCTCGTCGCCGGTGACGTGCCCGCGCGAGTCGTTGATCTGCTTGAAACCGTTGAGGTCGACGAACAGCACGACCGCACCCGGTGCCGTGCCCGCGGCGACGCGTTCTGTGAGCGCCGCGAGGTGCCGCTCGACGGCGCGGCGGTTGGGCAACCCGGTCAGGCCGTCGTGGTCGGCGAGGTACCGCAGGCGCGCTTCCGCCGCATGGTGCGCGGTGGCGAGCTGGCTCACGCGCACGAGCACGAGCGTGATGACCACGAGGTGCGCGAACGCTCCCGGGAGCCAGTCCACGGAATGCCCGGTGACGGACCTCGTCACGGCGATCAGCGGCGTGCTGGTCAGCGCCAGGCCGAGCGCCAGGATCCGCAGGCGCGTGAGGCGCCGCGACCGCGGCGGGCCGACCGTGAACGCCTCCGGGCCGGCCGGATGCGCGATCGCGGCCCAAGCGGCGGCGTAGCCGAGCGCCCAGCCCGCCCCGGCCCACCACGGCGGCGCGCCCGTGACGGGATCGCTCGCGACGAGCGTGAGCGTGTTGCTGGTGAGGGCGAGCACGATCGCGAGCACGAAGCCCGCGAGGGCGGGCAGCGCCGATCGCGGCACCGAGCCGTTGAGCGAGACCCCGATGACGATTCCGGCCGAGGCGCTCAGCAGCGTGGTGATCGCGAAGACGTAGATCCGGTCGCCCGCGGCGCCGCCGCCCTCGAACGCGGGTGCGAGCAGCGCCAGCCAGAGGGCCGCGGCGCCGGCCACGCCCGCGGTGGCCGCATCGAGCACGCTGCCGACGTCGCGGCGCACGGACGGCACGATCGCGAGGAACGCGGCGCCGAGCAGCAGCAGGTAGGCCGTCCCGATCAGCAGCTGGCTCTCGGGACGGGGAGCGACGTGCGCGCCGCCGATGGGGACGGTGACGAGCCAGAGGATGTTGGCCCCGGTCAGCAGCATGAAGCCCGCGAGCAGGAGGCCGTACACGAGCCGCGCGGAGCCGGTGGTGCCGACCATCCGGACCACCACGATGCCGCCGACGACGAGGCTCAGCGCGGAGATGGTGATGCCTCGTACGAGGCCCGAGCCGGCCAGGTACAGGACGAACCCCAGCACGGCGAGCGCGGTCGCGCACGCGGCGACGCGCCGCGTGCTGCTGATGAGGGTCACGCCCCTCCCATCGACCGCTGTGCGCGCGAGTGGAGGGGTACGTCCTACGGCCGCCCTAGACTCGGCCGGTGACCCAGGAACCGCCCGGCGCATCGCCCGACACCGAAGCCCCCGCATCGTCCCGTCGCGGGCTGTCCCGCCACCTGGTGGACATCGCGCCGCTCAAGGCGAGCCCCGCGTTCGCGCGCCTGTGGATCGGCGGCGCGATCTCCGGCGTCGGTGCGTTCATGACCACCGTCGCGGTGGGCCTGCAGATCTACGACATCACCGAGTCGACGTTCGCGGTCGGGCTGGTGGGCGGCATCTCGCTCCTCCCGATGATCGTCGCCGGCCTGTGGGGCGGCATGATCGCCGATGTCTTCGACCGCCGCCGCGTGCTCATCGTCGCGTCGCTCAGCTCGTGGGCGTCGATCATCGCGCTCGTCGCGCTCGCCTTCTGGGAGCTCCACCTCCAAGGCGAGGGCACCCACGCCCCGGTGTGGCCGTTCTACCTGGTCACCACGGTCAACGCGATCACCTCGACGGTCCAGAACGCGACGCGGGGCTCGGTGGTGGGGCGCCTCCTGCCGCCCGAGCTGCTGAGCCGGGCGACGGCGCTCAACGGCATCTCGTTCGGCGCGATGGTCACCGTGGGGCCCGCGCTCGCGGGAGTGCTCGCGGCGACCATCGGCCTGCCGTGGACCTTCGCGATCGACGCGGTGCTGTTCACCGCGGGCTTCCTGGGCATCTGGATGCTGCCGCCGCTGCCGCGCCTGGGGGAGAGGGTCGAGGCGGGCTGGCCGGTGCTCAAGGAGGGCCTCGCGTTCCTCAAGAACGCGCCGAACATCCGCATGAGCTTCATCGTCGACATCGTCGCGATGACCTTCGGACGCCCCTACGTGCTGTTCCCCGCGCTCGGTGCCACGGTCATCGGCGGCGGGTCGCTCACCGTCGGCGCCCTCACCGCCGCCGGCGCGATCGGCACCATGCTCACCAGCCTCTTCTCGGGCCGCATCGCCCACGTCCATCGCCACGGCATCGCGATCTCGCGCGCGATCCAGGTGTTCGGCGCGTTCGCGGTGCTGTTCGGCGTGATCACGCTTCTCGCGGTGCGCGGCGACCACGCGCCGGGCGAGGGCTGGGCCGGCACCGACTTCTCGATGCTGATCCTGCTGGGGCTCGCGATGGCGGGCATGGGCGCCTCGGACGAGCTCAGCGCGATCTTCCGCCAGACAATGATCATCCAGGCCGCCCCGGACGAGATGCGGGGCCGGCTCCAGGGCGTGTTCATCGTGGTGGTGACGGGCGGCCCGCGTCTGGGCGACATGTACGCCGGTGCGCTCGCGGCGGTGACGGCGCTGTGGTGCCCGCCGCTCCTGGGAGGCATCGTGGTCATCGCGCTCATCGCGGTGCTGACGCGCGCTCAGCGGGCGTGGCGCGACTACGACGCCCAGGCGCCGACGCCGTGAGGCCGTGATGGTCGAGCGCCGCGTCCGCGGCGCTCGACGTCAGGACGATGCGAGGTTCTTCGCGACCTTGCGTGCGATCTCGAACGTGATGTCGCCCGCGGTCGAGCCGTCCGTCGCCGGACGGATGTAGGAGACCTTCACGAAGTACTCGTCGACGCTCATGCCGAGCGTGCGGCGGCTGGGCGTGGTGTACGCGTCCGTCGCACCCGCGATGCTGCGCTTGACGTCGCGGGTCTTGCCGAACGCCTCCTCCGCGAGCGCGCGGTGCGCCGCGACGTCGGGGTAGCCCCAGTTGACCTCGACCTGCACGCGCGGCTCGGACTTCTGGTCGCTCTTGGGGCGCCATTCGCAGATGTTGCGGCCGTCGTTCGACAGCGCGTTGTTGAAGCGCCCGGCCGCCATCTGCGTGCCGACCATCGAGGACAGGGTCTTCTTCTTGATGAGGTCGCACGGGTCCACCGTGCCCTCCGGCGCCTGGGCGTCGACCACCTCGGTCGGCAGCGCGGTCGGCGACGCGGACACGCTCGCCGAGGCGTCGCTTCCCAGCGGCGTGCAGCCTGCGAGGAGCACGATGCCGGCGATCGCGGCGGCGCAGGCGGGCAGGAGGCGAGGCGTCATGGAGGTCCCTTCGGTCACGAAGAGGTTAGCAACCGCCCGCGCCGGGGACGTGACGCCCCAGGTCTCAGCGGGACGGCGACGCGAGCCTGCGCAGCACGGCGTCCTGATGGAGCCATCCGACGAGCGCGTCGCCCTCGACCACGGCCAGACCGTCCGTCGCCTCCTCGTCGAGCAGGCGGTCGAGAGCGTCGTCGAGCGTGTCGTGGGGGCCGACGCCCGGTCGGCGCTCCACGAGCTGGCCCACGATGACCTGGTCCGCGTCGTCGTCGCCGGTGAGGGCGCCGGCGGCGGTCGCGGAGGTCACCACGCCCAGGTAGCGCCCGTCGGCGCTCACGACGGGAAGCACGTGGCGGCGCGCGTCGACCAGCCGGTCGACGGCCTCTGCCGCGCTCATGCCGCGGCGGAGGGTCGGGGGAGCGGCGCCCATGACGTCCCGCACCGCGACGTCCTCGAGGGCTCGCGTGTCCGCGCGCTTGGTGATGTCGATGCCGCGGCGGCGCAGCTTGAGCGTGTAGATCGAGTCGTGCGACAACGCCCCTGAGAGCACCGTCGAGACGGCGACCGCGAGCATGAGCGGGAGGATGATCGTGTACTCGCCGCTGAGCTCGAACAGGATGAGCACCGCGGTGATCGGCGCCCGCGACGCTCCGGCGAACACCGCGGCCATGCCGACCACCGCGTAGGCCCCCGCGTCGAGGTCGAGGCCCGGGAGGAGCGCATCGGCCCCCTGCCCGAAGGCCGCCCCGAGCATCGCGCCCAGGAACAGCGACGGCGCGAACACCCCTCCCGATCCACCCATGCCGATGGTGAAGGACGTCGCGATGATCTTCGCGACGAGCATCGCCAGCAGGAACCACACGGCGTACTCGCCCAGGACCGCGCCCTCGAGCACCGGGTAGCCCACGCCGTACATCTGCGGGACGGCGAGCAGGATGAGGCCCAGCCCGAGCCCGCCCACCGCGGGGCGCAGCCACTCCGGCCCTCGCCACACCGCGTCCCACGCATCCTCGATCCTGTACAGCACCCGGGTGAACGTGACGCCCACGAGCGCCGCGAGCACGCCGAGGATCACGTAGAGGCCGTACTCGGCGAGGTGCGAGACATGGAACTCGGGGAGCACCAGGAAGGGCTCGTCGCCCAGGAAGATGCGTCCGATGACCGAGGCGGTGACGGCGGAGATGACGATCGCGCCGAAGGACCGGGCCGCGAGCGTGCCCAGCAGCAGCTCGAAGGCGAAGAAGACGCCGGCGATGGGCGCGTTGAAAGTCGCCGCGATGCCTCCCGCGGCGCCGCACGCGACCAGCATCCGCACCCCGTTCTCGTCGAGCCGCGCGGCGCGGGCGAGCGAGGATCCCATGGCGGACCCGATCTGCACGATCGGCCCCTCGCGTCCCACCGAGCCGCCCGAGCCGATGGTGACCGCCGAGGCGAGCGCCTTGACGAACGCGACCTTCGCGGGGATACGGCCGCCGCGGCGGTGGATCGCGTACATCACCTCGGGGACGCCGTGCCCGCGGGCCTCCTTGGCGAAGCGGTGCACCAGCGGGCCGTAGACCAGGCCGCCGACGGCAGGGGCGAGCACCACGAAGAAGCCGCCCAGCCAGGGCAGCCACGGGTGCGCCGGGTGCCCGGTGGTGCCGGCGTAGTCGGCGTGCCCGGAGAAGATCCAGGTCGCGGTCTCGACGAGCCACCGGAACGCGATCGCGCCGAAGCCTCCGAGGACGCCGACCACGACCGCGAGCGCGATGAGCACGGTGTTCTCGGAGCGCGATGCACGGCGCAGGAGGCGCCCGGGTCCGGTCGGGGTGGCGGCGCGCGATGGCACGGGCATGTCCTCACTGTTGTAGCGATGCAACTTTGGGACCTTAGCAGGCGCAGGCACTACCGTGGGTCCGTGCCACACGACGCCGCCCACGCCACCGCCGCCACGCTCGCCTCCTCGCGCGCGCTGCTCGGCATCGTCGCCCGCTCGCTTGCGCCGGCCCTCACCGAGGTCACGGTGCCGCAGTTCCGGGTGCTCGTGGTGCTGTCGCAGAGCGGTCCCCTCCGGATGGGCGATCTGGCCGTGCGCATCGGCATCCATCCGTCGACTCTCACGCGGACCGTCGAGAGGCTCGAGCACGGCGGCTGGATCGTGCGGACCCCCGTGCCGGACAACAGGCGGGAGGTCCGCTCGAGCCTCACGGAGGCCGGGCAGACGCTGGTCGCCACCGTCACGGAGCGCAGGGTCGCGATGATCGCGGAGGTGCTCGACGGCATGGCGCCCGACGAGCGCGCAGCGCTGCGCGTCGGGATGGAGGCGTTCGCGCGGGCGGCGGGGGAGCCGCAGCCGCAGGATCTGCTCGAGCTCGGGATGTGAGCCTCGGGCTCACTCCATGTCGGTGAAGCCCAGCTGGCGTGCCGCCTCGTAGATGACGATGGACGCCGCGTTCGAGAGGTTGAGCGAGCGCCTGCCCGGGAGCATGGGGATGCGCACCCACGACGTGATGCGGGGGTGCTCCAGCACCTCGTCGGGCAGCCCCGTGGGCTCGGGCCCGAACAGCAGCACGTCGCCCGCGGTGTACTCGAGGTCCGTGTAGGTCACGTCGGCCCTTGCCGTGAAGGCGTAGACGCGGGCCTCGGGGAGCTCGTCGAGCATCGCGTCGAGGCCGGGGTGCACGGTGACCGTCGCGAGGTCGTGATAGTCGAGCCCCGCGCGCCGCAGTTTGGAGTCCTCGAGCTCGAAGCCCAGCGGCTCGACCAGCCGCAGCGGCGCCCCGGTGACGGCGGACAGGCGGATCGCCGATCCCGTGTTCTCCGGGATGCGGGGCTCGAAGAAGGCGATGGAGGGCAGGGCGACGGGCATGGCGCCAGTGTCCCACGGAGGTCCTAGGCTCCATGCATGAGCCATCCCGCACCCGCCGGCAGCCGCCGCGCCTCCATGGGCGGGATGCCTGGGCGCGGCGTCGCGAGCCGTGACGAGGACGCGCAGCGCGCCCTCAACGCCGAGGCGCCCGAGATCCCCGACCTGTGGCCTCGTGTGATCGCGCTGTTCCGCCCCTATCGCGGCGCGCTCCTGCTGACCGCGGCGCTCGTGATCGCGAGCGCCGGCGCGACCGTGGTGCCGCCCCTCATCGTCGAGCGCATCTTCGACCGCGCGCTGTTCCCGCCCGACGGGGACCCGCAGCTGCGGCTGCTCGCGGAGCTGGTGACCGTGATGATCGCGATCTACATCGTGACCGCGGGGCTCCAGGTGTGGCAGACCTGCCTCACCGCGTCGGTGGGCAACCGGGTCACGGGCGATCTGCGCGAGCGGCTGTTCGCACGGCTCCAGTCGATGGAGCTCGCGTTCTTCACGCGCACCAAGACCGGCGTGATCCAGTCGCGCCTCCAGAACGATGTGGGCGGCGTCTCGGGCGTGCTCACCACCTTCGTGTCGAGCATCGTGGGCAACACCGTGACGGTCCTCGCGAGCCTCGTCGCGATGATCCTGCTCGACTGGCGCCTCACCATCCTCGCCGTGATCCTCATGCCGGCGCTCGTCGCGGTCCAGAGGCGGGTGGGCCGCGTGCGCGCCCGCATCGCATCGCGCACCCAGGAGTCGCTGTCGGAGCTCACGGCGATCACCCAGGAGACGCTGTCGGTGAGCGGGATCCTGCTGTCGAAGGTCTACAACCGGCAGAGGCTCGAGACCGACCGCTTCCGTGCCGAGAACGCGACCCAGATCCGACTCCAGGTGCAGCAGGCGATGACGGGCCAGTGGTTCTTCGGCCTCGTCACCATCGTGATGTCGTCCGTGCCGGCGGTGATCTACCTCGCCGCAGGCGTCCTCATCGAGCGTGGTTCGAGCGTGCTCACCGCGGGAACCGTGGTGGCGTTCACGGCGGTCCAGTCACGCCTGCTGTTCCCGCTCATGGCCCTCATGCGTGTCGCGCTCGAGGTGCAGACCTCGCGCGCGCTGTTCGCGCGCATCTTCGAGTACCTGGACCTCGAGCCCGCGATCCGCGACGCGGACGATGCGGTGGGCGTCGAGGAGGCGCCGGGTCCGCTGGGCGCGGTCGAGTTCCGCGACGTCGAGTTCCGCTACCCGGGCTCGCGCGACGACGCCCGTCCCACGCTCGACGGGGTCTCCTTCCGCGTCGAGCCGGGCACCACCCACGCATTCGTCGGCCCGTCCGGGGCGGGCAAGACGACCGTCGTCTACCTCGCCGCGCGCCTCCACGAGGCGACGGGCGGCGCCGTGATGTTCGCGGGCGCGGACGTGCGCCGGCTGCGCCACGAGTCGGTGGTCGACCACGTGGGCGTCGTGTCGCAGGAGACCTACCTGTTCCACGCGACCATCGCGGAGAACCTCCGGTACGCGAGGCCCGACGCCACCGACGCGGAGCTCGAGCAGGCGTGCCGGGACGCGAGCATCCACGAGGCCATCGCGTCCTTCGAGCACGGCTACGACACCGTAGTCGGAGAGCGCGGGTACCGGCTCTCGGGCGGCGAGAAGCAGCGCATCGCTATCGCGCGCGTGCTGCTCAAGGACCCGCCCGTGCTGCTGCTCGACGAGGCGACCAGCGCGCTCGACACGGTGTCCGAGCGCGTGGTCCAGTCCGCGCTCGACCGCGCGGCGCAGGGGCGCACCACGCTGGTGGTCGCGCATCGGCTGTCGACCGTCGCGCGTGCGGACGTGATCCACGTGGTCGAGCAGGGGCGCATCGTCGAGACCGGCACGCACGCCGAGCTGCTCGCCAGGGGCGGGCTCTATGCACGTCTCGCGGCCCAGCAGGCGGACTAGGGTGGACGGAGCCCCGCCCGACGCCGAGAGGAGCCTCACGTGAGCGACGACTGGTGGAAGTCCGCCGTGGTCTACCAGGTCTATCCCCGCAGCTTCCAGGACTCCGACGGGGACGGCGTCGGCGACCTGCGCGGGATCCTCAGCCGCCTCGACCATCTCGAGTGGCTGGGGGTGGACGTCATCTGGCTGTCGCCCATCTACGCGTCGCCGCAGGCGGACAACGGCTACGACATCTCGGACTACGAGGCGATCGACCCGACGTTCGGCACGCTCGACGACTTCGATGCCCTGCTGACCGCGGCGCATGCGCGCGGCATCAAGATCGTCATGGACCTGGTGGTCAACCACACCTCCGACGAGCATCCCTGGTTCCTCGAGTCGCGGTCCTCGAAGCGCAGCCCCAAGCGCGACTGGTACTGGTGGCGTCCTCCCCGCGAGGGCTTCGAGCCGGGTGCCCCGGGTGCGGAGCCCACCAACTGGCGCGCCTTCTTCTCGGGATCCACGTGGGCCTACGACGAGGAGTCCGGCGAGTACTTCCTCCACCTCTTCCACCCCAAGCAGCCCGACCTCAACTGGGAGAACCCCGAGGTGAGGCAGGCCGTGTACGCCATGATGAACCGCTGGCTCGACCGCGGCGTCGACGGCTTCCGCATGGACGTCATCAACCTCATCTCCAAGGTGCTGCCGCTGCGCGACGGGGAGCCCCTGCCCGGAGGGCTCGGCAACGGCTTCCCGCTCTACGCGTGCGGACCCCGCAACCACGAGTTCCTGCAGGAGATGCACCGCGAGGTGTTCGCGGGGCGCGAGGGTCGCTTCCTCACCGTGGGCGAGACGCCGGGCGCGACGGTGGACGATGCCGTGCTGTTCACGGATCCCGCGCGTGCCGAGGTGGACATGGTGTTCCAGTTCGAGCACGTGGACGTCGACCACGGGCCGCTGGGGAAGTTCGACCCGCAGCCGCTGGACCTGGTGCGTCTCAAGGCGATCCTGGGGCGCTGGCAGGCCGCGCTGGGGGAGCGGGGCTGGAACTCCCTGTACTGGGACAACCACGACCAGCCGCGCGTCGTCTCCCGCTTCGGTGACGACCGCGACCACTGGGCCGCGTCCGCCAAGGCGCTCGCGGCCGTGCTGCACCTCATGCGCGGCACGCCGTACGTCTACCAGGGCGAGGAGCTCGGGATGACGAACGCGGGCTTCACGTCGATCGACCAGTACCGCGACATCGAGTCGCTGGGGGCCTACGACGAGCTGCGCGCGATGGACGTGCCCGAGCAACGGATCCTCGACGGGCTCGCCGCCATGAGCCGCGACAATGCACGCACGCCCGTCCAGTGGGACGCGTCGCCGCACGCGGGCTTCACCACGGGCACGCCGTGGCTGCCGGTGACGGCGAACCACGCGTGGCTCAACGCGGAGGCGCAGCGCGCGGACCCGGACTCGGTCGCCGCGTTCTACCGGGCGCTCATCGCGCTTCGCCATGACGAGCCCGTGGTCGCGCACGGCACGTTCGCGATGCTGCTCGCCGAGGACCCGCAGGTGTTCGCCTACCGGCGCGTGCTCGGCGACGCTGTGCTCACCGTCGCGGCCAACCTCTCCGGGCAGGATGCGACGGCGCGCGTCGATGCGGCCCACGGCTCCCTGGTGCTCCACAACCTGGGCGCCGACACGACGCCGTACCCGGCCGGAGCCGGGGAGGTCCCGCTGGGGCCGTGGGAGGTCAGGGTCTACCTGGCGCGGCAGGCCGCTCGCTAGAGTCCTGGCATGGCCTGGGGGAGACTGTCGGCGCCGGCGTGCGCCATCGCGGTGCTGATGCTGGCGGCGGGGTGCGCTCCCACGGCCGACGGTCCGGGGTCGACGGGCGGGTCCCCCTCGCCCGCCCTCATGCGCTCGAGCGATGCCTCGCCGGCGGCGACCGCCGTCACCGAGGATCCCGCGCCCGCGCCTACGGCGACCGCGACCGGGATCGTGCCGCCGGACCTCGCGACGGTGCCGATGTTCGCAGGCTACGCAGGTGCGAGCGAGGATGTGGCGGCGGTGCTCACCCTCGCCGAGAGCTGGCGCGTGGGCCTCGCCGCCCAGGCCTGCATGGAGCGTGCCGGCTACGAGTGGGATCTCGAGGTCGCGGCGATCGGCACCGATACGGCGGCCGCCCTCGAGCAGCTCGGTCGGGACCCGGGCGGTTTCGGTGCCGCGCTTCGCGCACCGCTCACCTCGCACCATCCCAACGACGAGCGCTACGCCGCCCGGGGCGAGGCCGCGCACGCGGATGCTCTCCGCGCGTTCTACGGTGAGGAGCTGCTCGCGTCTCCCGGCCTGTCCGGGCTGGTGGTCGACGGCAACCGCGTCACCGGTGCGGACTACTACGGCTCGCTCATGCCGGGCGGCTGCTACGGCGAGGGGCTCGACGCCCACGCCGTCGAGTACCCGTCGGAGGCGCTGGCGGCGGAGCTGGCCACCGTCATTCTTGGTCTGCGGGAGTCCGAGGACCTGGGAGCGGCGCGCGAGGACTTCGCGCGCTGCGTCCGCGTCGAGGGGATCGACGCCGACGTCGACCCGGCACGCGAGGAGCAGCTGGTGGTGCTCGAGGAGAGCGACGAGGGCTGGGCCGCTCTCGATGCATGCTGGCCGGGCTTCCAGGCCGCCGAGCAGGAGCTGAGCGCGGAGACGGTCGACGCCTTCGTGGCGGAGCACGCCGGGGAGCTGGCCGAGTCGGCCGAGCTGGCGGCCCGGGATCTCGCCGCGTTGGAGGCCGACCCCGCGTTCGCCGAGTTCGTGGACACGTTGTCCGCGCAGCTCGTGGACGCCTCGTGACGCACGCCGCGCCGCGTCGCGCCTAGAGGTTCGCGACCGCCACCTCGGCGATCGCCACGGTCGTGGCCGTGACGTCGGACGGATCGGCGGACATGTAGGAGACCTGCAGGAAGTCGTCGCCGACGCGCATGCCGACGATCGACCCCGCCGCGACGGAGTAGGCGTCGGTCGCGCCCGCGACGTCCACATCGGCCGTCTCCCCCAGCCACTCCTCGGCGGAGTCGCGCTGCGACACCGCGTCGCCCACACCGGGGAGCACCAGCACCTGGACGATCGCGAGCGTGTCCCCGGTGTGCGTCCAGTTGCACACGTGCTGGAGGTCGCTCGACAGCTCCGCGTCGAAGATGCCCTCGTCGAAGGCCAGCCCGGTGATCTCCTCGAGGTCCGCGGCGTCGACGAGCGCGCACACCTCCGCGTCGCCTCCCGTGGCGGCGTCCGTGGCCTCGCCGCTCGGATCGTCCGTCGAGACGCCGGTCGTGTCGGCACCCTCGGTGCCGCTCGCGACCTCGTCGACGATGGGCGGCGCGTCGCCGTCCCCCGTGCAACCCGCGAGGCCCAGCGCGCACGCGCCGACCACGAGCGCCACCGTCGCCGTCGTCCTGCCCATCCCGGACCCCCTCGCCCGTGTCGCGCCCCCTACCGACCGGTCTAGCACCGCGACGACGCCTCCGCGCGCCGCGGCCTCGAGCGCTCCGTACGACCCCGGACGCGCATCGGCCCGGGATCCGCGTGGGAGCCCGGGCCGATGCGCGTCAGGTGGCGATCACCAGATCGAGACGCGCTCCTCGGGGTCGAGCCACAGCGCGTCCTCGGCGGTGACCTCGAAGGCCTCGTACCAGGCGTCCATGTTCCGGACGATGCCGTTGACGCGGAACTCGCTCGGCGAGTGCGGGTCGGTGGCGAGCCGCGTCACCAGGGCCTCGGAGCGGACCTTCATGCGCTCGGTGAGCGCGTAGCCGATGAAGAAGCGCTGCACCGCGGTGAGGCCGTCCAGCTCCGGCGCCTCGGAGATGGGGTGCCCGAGCGCGATCTCGTAGGCCTTAAGCGAGATCTCGACGCCCGCGAGGTCGCCGATGTTCTCGCCCACCGTGAGCGCCCCGTTGACGTGGTGCGAGCCGTCGAGCTGCTTCGGGGAGTAGCCGTCGTACTGCGCGATCAGCCGCTTCGCGCGCTCCATGAAGGCCTCGCGGTCCGCCTCGGTCCACCAGTCCTCGAGCGCGCCCGTGCCCGAGTACTTCGAGCCCTGGTCGTCGAAGCCGTGGCCGATCTCATGCCCGATCACCGAGCCGATGCCTCCGTAGTTGACCGCGGCGTCGGCCTCCGGGTGGAAGAACGGGGGCTGGAGGATCGCGGCGGGGAACACGATCTCGTTGGCGACGGGCAGGTAGTAGGCGTTCACCGTCTGCGGCGTCATGAGCCACTCCGAGCGGTCGACCGGCTTGCCGATCTTGGCCCACTCCCAGTCCTCCTCGAAGGCGCTCGCGGCGCGCACGTTGCCCACCAGGTCCTCGGGCGAGACCTCGAGGCCGGTGTAGTCGCGCCACGTGTCGGGATAGCCGATCTTGGGCGTGAACTGGCGCAGCTTCTCGAGCGCCTTGTCCTTGGTGCCGGGGGTCATCCAGTCGAGCGACTCGATCGAGACGCGGTACGCCTCGATGAGGTTCGCGACCAGCGCGTCCATCTGCGCCTTGTACTCCGGCGGGAAGTGGCGCGCGACGTACTCCTGACCCACGAGCTCGCCGACCACGCCCTCGACCAGCCCGACCGCGCGCTTCCAGCGCTCGCGCTGCTCGGTCGCGCCCGACAGCACGGTGCCGTAGAAGTCGAAGCTCGCCCGCGAGAGCTCCTCCGTGAGGTAGCCGGCGCGCGAGTTCACGATGCGCCAGCGCAGGTACGCCTTCCACGTGTCGAGCTCGGTCTCCGCCCAGATCTTGGCGAACGCCGTGAAGTAGCTGGGCTCGCCGACCACGATCAGCTCGTGCGCGGCCTCGGGCATGCGGATCGCCTCGGCCCAGGTCGCCCACGCGAAGCCCGGCGCGTCCGCGGCGAGGCCCGCGAGCGTGGTCGGGTTGTGCGTGAGCTCGGCCTCGCGGGTCTTCACCACGTCCCAGTGCTCGCGCGCGATCGCGGTCTCGAGGCCCACCACGGTGGACGAGTCGAAGGCCAGCCCGGTGAGGCCCGCCATGCGGTCGACGTGCGCGACGTACTTCTCGCGCGTCTCAGCGTGCGCATCGTCGCGGTAGTAGGCCTCGTCGGGCAGGCCGATGCCCGACTGGCCCAGGTAGACGACGTTGCGGTCCGGGTCGAGCCGGTCGGCGAACACGTAGTAGCCGGCGGCGCCGGACACGCCGTCACGCTGCAGCTCGCCCATGACGCGGGCGAGGTCCTCGTGGCTCGTGGCGGCCTCGACGCGGTCGAGGTCCGCCGCGAGCGGGCTCACGCCCAGAGCGTTGACGCGCTCGACGTCCATGAAGCTCGCGTACAGCGCGCCGATCTGCGAGGTGCGCTCCGCCTCCTCGATGATGACGCGGACCTGCTTCTCAGCCTCGTCGCGCAGCGTGTAGAAGGAGCCGTCCGCGGCGCGGTCGCCGGGGATCTCGTGGGTCTCCTCCCACGGCCCGGAGATGTAGCGGAAGAAGTCGTCCTGCGCGCGGACGGTGGGGGAGAACTCGGACGTGGAGATGCCGGTGCGAAGCGTCATGTGCTCCACCCTAGGCGCGCGTCCCGTCATCGCAGGGGCCGTTTCGCTCACGGCGAGGACGGGAACAGCCGGGCGCGCAAGCGCTTACCCCGACGTACGGTGCACGATGCGGTGCGAAGGCGTGCACGGATCGTCGGGATCGTGGGTGGTGGCAGGGCGCGATGGGGTGCCGCCGCGCTGGCACAATGGGCGCCATGCGCCTCCACATCGCCGCGGACCACGCGGGCTTCGAGCTCAAGCAGCACCTCATCGCCCACCTCTCCGAGGCCGGCCACGACGTGGTCGACCACGGCGCGCACGAGTACGACGCGCTCGACGACTACCCGCCCATGTGCATCGCGGCCGCCGAGGCCGTGGCGGCGAGCGACGGCGCCGAGCTCGGCATCGTCATCGGTGGCTCGGGCAACGGCGAGCAGCTCGCCGCCAACCGCGTCACCGGCATCCGCGCCGCCCTCATCTGGTCCGTCGAGACCGCCAAGCTCGCGCGTCAGCACAACGATGCTCAGATCGGCTCGATCGGCGCGCGCATGCACTCGCTCGAGGAGGCCACCGCGATCGCGGAGGCGTTCCTCGCCGAGCCGTTCTCGGGTGACGAGCGCCACCAGCGTCGCATCGACCTCATGAAGGACTACGAGGCGCGGCGCTGACCTGCGCCCTGTGAGGTGCCGAGTGCCCAGAATCGCGTGATCCGGGCGCTCAGCACCTCCTAGCGCGCGAGGCCGGGACCCTAGAAGTCCCAGTTCGCCAGCGGCGCGACGGGGGAGAGCATCGCGGTGGCGAGCTCGCGCGCCCGCCCGGGCGTGTGCTCCTGCACCAGTCCCGCGCGCACGAGCGCCTCGAGCGACGTACCGCCCAGGTAGCACTGCGACAGGTGACGGATGTCCATGCTGAGATCCGGAGCGTCGTCCGTGCGTGAGACCCGTGCGTCGCCGCCCGCGATCCGGATCCGCCAGGTCCCCGCGTTGCCGGGCACGTGCTTGTCGGCGAGCTCGACCGCCACGTCGCAGTCGTGGACGTAGCCGCGCGCCTCGAGCGCGGTGGGGACGTCGAGCAGGCGCACCCACAGGTTGTCGATGACCTTGGAGCGCACCCCGCGAGGGTCCTTGAGCTGGTGGAGCAGAGGATCGTCTGTCGCGAGGTTCTCGGTCATCGTCGTCTCGACCAGGTCGAAGTCCGTGAGCGTCTGCCACAGCCGCTGCGATGCCGCGGGGGTGAGCGAGCCGTGCTCGCGCACCTGGCAGACGCCGTCGTGGATGCCGACCGACGAGCGAGCATGGCGGCGGAAGAACGCGTAGGCGACCGGCTCGCCCGCGTCCTCGACGATCGCGAGGCGCCACCTCTCCATGCCGCGCCGGTTGCCCACCGGGTCCGTGAAGCGGGCGTTGCGCCCCGAGCCGACCGCGTTGATGACCGTGCCGGGCCGGTCGAGCTGCGCCTGGAGGCCGGCGACCAGGTCGTCGTGCGCGTCGAAGGAGGCGCGCTCGAGCCGCACCGTGAGGTCGTCCGCGCCGTCGACGGCCCACATCCGCGCGCCGCGGGGGATCTCGGCCTTCACCGTCTGCGAGCCCATCCCGTAGCCGAAGCGCGCGTAGATGGGCGCCTCCATCGCGTACAGCACGGACACCGCCTCGCCGCGTGCCAACGAGCGCTCGAAGTGATCGTGGATCATACGGGTCATGAGCCCGCGGCGACGATGCGCGGGGTGGACACCCAGCCACGACAGCCCCGCGGTGGGCACCTTGCGTCCGCCCGGCACCACCATCTCGGTGCCGAAGCTCGCGTGGACCGCGGCGACCTCGCCCACGCCGCCGCGTCGCGCATCGGTCACCTCGAGCGCGCGGGCGCGCTCGACGGGCAGCGCGTCCACGTAGTCCTGCCGGTCCTCGCGCAGCCATTCGCCGACGAAGGCCCACTGGACCACGTCGAAGAACTCGTCGAGGCGGTCCTCGGAGATCGAGATCGGTCGGTATCCCTCTGCCTTCTTCATCCCTCCACCGTGACATGGACCGCGGGTCGGCCCAAATCCTGTGGCCTTGCTCACCCGGAGGAATACGACCTGGCAGAGGATCGGGAGCGGGCGAAGGAGGGTGTCAGAAGAACAGGTTGCAGACGGGGGCCGACGTCGACTCGAAGGCGGCCGCGAGCGCGTGCACCGCACCCGGCGTGCGCTCCTCGACCAGCCCCGCGGCGGCGAGCGCCGCGAGGCTCACGCCGCCCAGGTAGGCGGCCGAGAGCTCCTGCACCCCGATCACCACGTCCGGCTCCTCGCCCGGGGCGGACTCGACGTGGCCCTCGCCGTCGCGCGAGGTGACGCGCCACGGGCCCCCGTTGTCGTGGAACAGCGGATCGGTCACCTGGATCACCGCGTCGACGGGGCACAGGTACTCGCGCGCCGTGAGCGCCGCCGGCACGTCCACGATGCGCAGCCAGATGTTGTCGCGGACCCGCGCGCGAGCCGCGCGGGGATCCTCGAGCAGCCACAGCAGAGGATCGTCGAGAGCGAGCGGGCCCGCCTTCACGATGCCCATGAGGTCGAGGTCCAGGAGCACGGACCACAGGCGATGCGCGGCCGCGGGCCCGGAGGCGCCGAAGGACCACGTGTGCACGGTGCCGCCGGGATGGCCGTCCTCATCCCATTCGCCCTCGCGGCGGAAGAGCGCGTACGCGACCGGCTCGCCGTCGGCCCCCTCGATCAGCGCCACCCGCATGCGTTCGCTGCCCCGGCGATGCGCGAGGGGATCGGCGAAGCGTGCGCGCAGGGCCTCCTGGTGGTCCAGCGTCGGCGTGCCCGGCCTGTCCAGGCGCCGCTGGATCCTTGCGATCGCGGCACCGTGCCGCTCGAGGCTCGCGTCCTCGATGCGCACGCGGAGCGCGTCCGAGCCGTCCACGGGGCGCAGCGATGCGCCGCGCGGCGCACGCACGTCGATCTGACGTGCCGCGAGGCCGTAGCCGAAGCGCTGGTAGATCCCCGTCTCCGCGGCGTAGAGCGCGGAGGCGACCTCACCGCGCGCGCGGGCGTCGGCGAGGTGGTCGCCCATCATCGCGCGCAGCAGCCCGCGCCTCCGGTGCCCGGGATGCACACCCACCCAGGTGAGACCCGCGACGGGCACGAGCGAGCCGCCCGGCACGCGCATGCGGAACGTGTAGGACGCGGCCACGCCCGCGAGCGTGCCGAGGTCGCCGTGCGATGGATCCTCGATCTCGAACGCGCGCGTCCGCGAGAACGGGATCTCCGACGCGTACGCCTCGATGTCCTCGGGGCGCATGTCCCCGGTGAAGGCCCACGTGTTCACGGCGAGCATCTCGCTCGCGCGGTCCGAGGTGAGCGAGATCAGCCTGTACCCGGGTGTCACGGACATATCGACATCGTGTCACCCGGGACGATGCGCGGCGCGGCGGGGGACCGGCGCGCCGCGCCGGGAGCGCCTCAGAGGGCGCGGAAGGAGGTGATGCGGTCCTCGAGGCGCCGGTACTCGACCTTGATGCAGCGGTTCTGCACCGCGAGCAGGCCCGCGGCGCGCGCGCTGGCCATCGCGTCCGCATGGGAGATGCCCAGCTGGAGCCAGACGGCCTTGGCGTTGGCGGCGACCGCGGCGGAGGCGATCGCGGGGGTGTGCTCCGCGCGTCGGAACACGTCGACCATGTCGACCGTCACCGGGATGTCGCTCAGCGAGTCGTAGAAGCCGTGCCCCAGGATCTCCTCGCCCGCGGCGGCGGGGTTGACCAGGTAGAGCTCGTACGGCGTGTGCTCCATGAGCCACACCGCGATCTGGTAGCTGGTGCGCGACGGGTTGGGCGAGGCACCGACGATCGCGACGCGGCGTGTGCGCGCGAGGGCGAGCGCGAGCTCGTCGTCACCCGGGGCGTCGGAGAAGACGGGGGCGGGGCAGGACTCGGCGGCGGCCTTGCGGTGAGGGTCGAGGCTGATGTGCTCCATGGCTCCGGAACGTATCAGGCATACGCGCCATTCCGTCGTCCGTGTGCTCCGGCGCAGGGAATGCGGCACGGTCCGGATCGGTTGGCCCGACTGGACGGCGCCGCGATCCTGCGGTGCCGCGAGAGCCAACCGAGGAGGAGACATGGCTAGCACGACTCCCGTCAGGACCACCGAGTCGAACCCCAAGATCGGGATCAAGGCGGAGGACCTCAAGGCCATCAACGCAGGCCTCGCGCAGGTCCTGGCCGACACCTTCACGCTGTACCTCAAGTCGCACGGCTACCACTGGAACGTCACCGGGCCGCACTTCCGCTCGCTCCACCTGCTGTTCGAGGAGCAGTACCAGGAGCTGTGGGCGGCCGCCGATGTGCTCGCGGAGCGCATGCGTGCGCTCGGCTCGGGTGCGCCCGGCTCGTACGCCGAGTTCCTCGAGCACGCCTCGATCAAGGACAACGAGCGCACCGCGGACGCGATGACGATGGTCGAGAACCTCGCGCGCGACCACGAGACGCTCGCCCGGCTCATCCGTCCGCTCGTCGAGGTCGCCGAGGACGCGGGCGACGGCGCGACGGCGGACCTCTTCAACGCCCGCCTTGCCGCGCACGAGCAGGCGGCGTGGATGCTGCGCTCGTTCGCCGCGTAGGCGACGTCCCTCGGACGCCGCGTCGCCCCCCTCAGCGCCGCGTCGTCCCGACCCCCCGATGACGATGCCCCGGCCGGGTGTGGCCGGGGCATCGTCGCGTCCGGGTTCACGGACGCTCGGGGACCGGGCCCTCGTGCACGGCACGGATCAGGCCCTCGAGGGTCGCGTCGGGGTCCGCACCGAGCGCGACCGCGCGCGCCGCAGCGGTCAGCATGCCGCCGACGAGGGCCGCGGCGAGGTGCGGGTCCGCGGCGCCCGCGTCGCGGATGGCGGACGCCAGCGGCGCCAGCTGGTCGCGGTGGAGCGCGTCGACGCGCTCCCGTGTGTCCGCAGGGAGCCCCGCGGGGTCGATCGCGTCGAACATGCGGTGCTCCGCGCCGGTGCCGAGCTCGAACGCGACGCGCACGTAGGCGTCGAGGCGGTCGCGGGCCGCCGTCAGCCCCTCGAGCGCGGCGTTGATGCGCGCCGCGGCGGACTCGAACGCCTCCTCCACGATGGCGGCCAGGAGCTCGCTGCTCGAGGAGAAGTACTGGTAGACGCTCGAGCGCGCGATCCCTGCGGCGGCGCCCACGGCCGCCGGGGTCACGGCCTCGGCGCCGCCGTCGGCGAGCAGCGCGCGGCCGGCTGCGAGCAGCGAGGCGCGGCGCTGCCGATGGTGCTCGGCGACCGTGGGGGCGTCGATCCGGGGCATCGTCAGCGTTCCTTCCGTTGCTTGCCGACACTGGTGTCGATAAGATGCCGACATGTCAGTTGAGAACCCTACCCCTGACGTGGACGCACCGTCCGGAGCGGCCGCCACCGCGCATCGATGGTGGGCGCTCGCCGCCGTCGCGCTCGGGGTCTCGCTCATCATCATGGACGCGACGATCGTGAACGTCGCGCTCCCCGAGATCATCCGTGAGGTCGGGCTGTCCTCGACCCAGGCGGAGTGGATGAACGCCGTCTACTCGCTCATGTTCGCGGCGCTGCTGCTGACCTCGGGCCGCATGGGAGACCTGTGGGGGCGCAGGCGTCTGCTGGTGATCGGCATGGTGATCTTCATCGTCGCCTCGGTGGCCGCGGGTGCCGCGGCGGACGGCGGCGCGCTCATCGCGGCGCGCACCGTGCAGGGCGTCGGCGCGGCGCTGATCATGCCCGCGACGCTCTCGACCGTGAACGCGGTGTTCAGCGGGCGCGAGCGCGCGATCGCCTTCGCGGTGTGGGGCTCGACCATCGGCGGCATGGCCGCCGTGGGGCCGCTCGTCGGCGGTTGGCTCACCACGGATGTGAGCTGGCGCTGGGCCTTCTGGCTCAACGTGCCTGTGGGCCTCGCGGTCCTCGGGGTCGTCCTCTGGGCCGTACCCGAGACCCGCGACCGGACAGCGACCGGCGGCCTCGACCTCCGCGGCGCGATCATGTCCGCGCTCGGCATGGGAGCGATCGTGTTCGGGCTCATCGAGGGCGGCCGCTACGGATGGTGGCTGCAGGATGACGGCAGCATCTCTCCCGTGCCGATCGTCGTCGCCCTGGGGCTCGCGCTCATGGCCGTGTTCGTCCGCGACCAGCTGGTGCGGCGCGCACGCGGCGGCGTGGTGCTCGTGGACCTCTCGCTGCTGGGCATCCGCTCGTTCCGCTACGGCTCGATCGCGGCGCTGGTGGTCGCGCTGGGCGAGTTCGGGCTGCTCTTCACCTTGCCGCTGCTGCTCCAGAACGCGCTCGGCTACACCCCGCTGGGCACCGGGTGGCTGGTGCTGTTCCTCGCGATCGGCACGTTCCTGGTCTCGGGGGCGACCCCGCAGCTCACGCGCCGCATGGGCGCCCGCGCGGTGGTCCGCACCGGCTTGGCGCTCGAGGCCGTCGCCGTCGGCGCGCTCGCGCTCACCCTCTCCCTCGACGTGTCCGGCGTGCTGCTCGCGGTGTGGCTGTTCGTCTACGGCGTGGGCGTCGGCATGGCGACCGCGCAGCTCACCAGCGTGATCCTCGCGGACGTCCCTGTCGCGGAGTCGGGTCAGGCCTCGGGCCTCCAGTCGACGGTGCGCCAGCTCGGCTCCTCGCTCGGCGTGGCGATCCTGGGCACGCTGCTCATGGTCTCGCTCGGCCAGGCGACGCAGACCCGGCTCGACGAGGCAGGCCTTCCCGGGCAGGAGTCGGCGGCGATCGCGGACATGGTGCGCCACTCCGCGGGGGCCGCCATCCCGGGCCTCCGGTCCGACCCCGCCACGGAGGTCGCGGGCGATGCGGCCGCGCAGGCGATGGTCGACGCGTCCAAGGTGACCACCGGGGTCGCGGCGGTGGTGATCCTGCTCGGTCTCGCGGCGACCATCGCGCTGCCGCGCACGCGTGAGCACGAGGACGCGGGAGCTACCCCGCGGGCGGGCGACGCGGCCGAGGTGTGATCCGCGCATCGTCCCCAGGAACGACGGAGCCCCCGACCGTTCGGTCGGGGGCTCCGCGCGCGAGCGGTCAGGGCACCGTGTAGCCGGCCGCCCTGAACATCTCGTACCACTCGGAGCGCGACAGGTGCACGTCGGCGCCCCTCGCGGCGCCTTCGACGCGCGACGGCGTGGTGGTGCCCAGCACCACCTGCATCTGCGCGGGGTGCCGCGTGAGCCATGCCACGGCGATGCCCTCGGCCGGCACCTCGTACTTCCAGGCGAGGCGGTCGATCACCTCGTTGAGCTCCGCGTACTTGGGGTTGCCCAGGAACGGGCCGTCGAAGAAGCGGGCCTGGAACGGCGACCACGCCTGGAGCGTGATGTCGTGGAGGCGGCAGTAGTCGACGATGCCGTTGTCGCGGTCGACCGACTGGTCCAGGTCGCCCATGTTCATGGCGACGCCCGACGCGATCGACGGCGCGTGCGTGACGGACATCTGGATCTGGTTGGCCACCAGCGGCTGCCGCACGCTGCGCTTGAGCAGCTCGATCTGCCCGGGCGTGTGGTTGGACACGCCGAAGTGGCGGACCTTGCCGGCCGCGTGGAGGTGGTCGAACGCGCGCGCGACTTCGTCGGGCTCCACGAGCGCGTCGGGACGGTGGAGCAGCAGGATGTCGAGGTAGTCCGTGCCGAGCGCCTCGAGCGAGCCGTCGACGGACTCGAGGATGTGCTCGTAGGAGAAGTCGAAGTACGGCCCCGGCTGGCGGATCCCGCACTTGGTCTGGATGGTGAGCGCCTCGCGCTCGGACGGGCTCAGCTTGAGCGCCTCCGCGAAGCGACGCTCGCAACCGTGGTACGGGGGCCCGTAGAGGTCCGCGTGGTCCATGAAGTCGATCCCGGCGTCCATCGCGGTCTTGACGAGCGTGCGGACCTCCTCGTCGGACTTCTCCACGATGCGCATGAGGCCGAGCACCACCGCGGGGACGGTCATCTCGGTACCGGGCATGGTGAACGTCTTCATCGACACTCCTTGTCTCGAGGGGGAGGGGACCCGTCCAGTCTAGGGACGCGACGAGGCCCCCGCGCAGGGCGGAGGGCCTCGTCGGGACCGCTCAGATGTAGTACATGGCCGGCTCGCGCACCGGCTCCGGCATCGCGTCGGGGTCCGGATGGCGATGCGAGTCGCCCGAGTCGACGGACGATGCCGCGGTCGAGGCCTCGGTGGCCCCGGGGTGGTTGCGGATCACGGCGGGGATGCCGACCGCCGTCGCGCCGTCCGGCACGTCCTTGACCACCACCGCGTTGGCGCCGATGCGCGCGTCGGGGCCGACCCTGAGGGGGCCGAGCACCTTCGCGCCCGCGCCGATCACCACGCGGTCCCCGATGGTGGGGTGACGCTTGCCGGGGCTCATGGTGGTGCCGCCCAGGTTGATGCCGTTGAACAGCAGGACGTCGTTGCCCACCACCGCGGTCTCGCCGATCACCACGCCCATGCCGTGGTCGATGAACACGCGTCGCCCGAGCGTCGCGCCCGGGTGGATCTCGATGCCCGTCGCACGGCGCGCGTGCTGCGACAGCAGCCGCGCGTACGAGCGCGCGCGGTGCCGCCACAGCCAGTGCGCCACCCGGTGGTACCAGACGGCGTGGAGCCCCTGGTAGGAGCCGGCGATGACCCACCACGCTGGTGCGGCGGGGTCGCGTCTCTGAACCGTGCGGACGTCCTCGAGCATGCGGGCGAGGACGCCGATCTCGGATGCCATCTGGGTACCTTCCGGGTGGGGACTGGAGTGCGGGACCGGTGAGGGATCAGTCCATGAGGTCCGAGTAGAGGACCGAGGACAGGTAGCGCTCACCGAACGACGGGATGATCGCCACGATGGTCTTGCCGGCGTTCTCGGGGCGCTTCGCGACCTCGATCGCGGCGTGGATGGCCGCGCCGGAGGAGATGCCGACCAGCAGGCCCTCCTTGCGCGCCGCCGCGCGGGCGGTGGCCACGGCGGTCTCCGCGTCGACGTCGATGATCTCGTCGTAGATCTCGGTGTTGAGGATCTCGGGCACGAAGTTCGCGCCGATGCCCTGGATCTTGTGCGGGCCGGGCTGGCCGCCGTTGAGGATGGGCGACTCGGCGGGCTCCACGCCGATGATCTGGACCGAGGGCTTCTTCTCCTTGAGCACCTCGCCGACGCCGGTGATGGTGCCGCCGGTGCCGATGCCCGCGATGACGATGTCGACCTCGCCGTCCGTGTCCTCCCAGATCTCGATCGCGGTGGTCTTGCGGTGGATCTCGGGGTTGGCGGCGTTCGCGAACTGGCGCGCGAGCACCGAGCCCGGGCGCTCCTCCGCGACCTTGTTGGCGGCCTCGACAGCGCCGCGCATGCCCTCGGTGCCGGGGGTCAGGATCAGCTCGGCGCCGAACGCGCGCAGCAGCGCGCGGCGCTCCTTCGACATCGTCTCGGGCATGGTCAGCACGACGTTGTAGCCGCGCGCGGCGCCCACCATGGCGAGCGCGATGCCCGTGTTGCCCGAGGTGGCCTCGACGATGGTGCCGCCGGGCTTGAGCGAGCCGTCCGCCTCGGCGGCGTCGACGATGGCGACGCCCAGGCGGTCCTTCACGGAGTTGGCGGGGTTGTAGAACTCGAGCTTGCCCAGGACCGTCGCGTCGACGCCCTCGGTGAGAGTGTTGATCTTGACGAGCGGGGTGTTGCCGATGAGGGCGGTGGCGTCCTCGTAGATGCGAGCCATGGCTTCTCTTTCCCTTGAGAGATGGGTGTGACCGGGTTCAACGCAGGGGCATCGCAGTTGATGCCGGGGCGAGCGCTGGTGGTGGGCGGGCACCGGCCATGGGCCGGGCGGCGCTTGCCAGCGCTCTACAGACAGCAGCAGCCGCAGGGGCGGCAGCAGGTGTCAGCGAGAGCGCACGGGCGGATGGCAGAGGCGGGCGCGGGGATCGCGCTGCGCTCGATGCTCATCATCCGGACCTTTCGTGGGCTTCGCGCTCAGGCTAGCGCCGAGCCCCGGATGCGGCAACCCTGCTGACGCGATGCAGCCCCTGCTATTACGGTGGTGCGAACGGGGCGATTCGGACCCCGCCGTCACAGGGAGGCGTCATGTCGGGGCCGCTGGATGTCTCGGTGGAGCGCGAGGGCGTGGTGGCCGCGCCGGCGAGCGAGGTGTGGCGAGCGCTGACCGAGCCCGAGCTGCGCGTCGAGGTGTTCTCGATGGTCACTCAGGCCGTCACGGAGGAGGGCGCCCCCGGCGAGGTGGGCCACGTCATGCAGTTCACCGAGAAGGACCATGCCAGCGACTCGGGTGTGGTCCGGCTCACCACCGTGATGGCCGAGCCGTACCGGCGCCTGGTCCAGGAGCGGGTGGGCCCCGACGGGAGCTTCACGTCCACCACGTTCCTCACCGAGGTCGACGGCGGCACCCTGGTCAAGCGCGTGTTCCACGTCTATCAGGAGGACCCCTCGCTCGCGGAGCGCGCGATGCGCAAGGCCATCGTCACCTTCTTCTCGCTCGGCGGCACCGTCCGGCTCAAGGCGGACATCGGCGACCTCACCAGGCACTTCGCCTGACGGTCGGCGCGCTGGCCCGGCGCGACCGGGTTAGCCTGGGCGGGACACCGGCGGAGGGGATGGACGATGGTCGGGCACAGCGTGCGTGCCGAGCGGGAGATCGCGGCGGCGGTCGAGCGCGTCTGGGAGGTCATCACCGACCTCGACTACGCAGCGGAGGTGATCCCCGCGATCCTCAGCATCGAGCGGCTCGAGGGCGAGGGCTACGGACCCGGCGTGCGCTGGCGCGAGACCCGGCGGATGTGGGGTCGCGAGGAGACCGAGGAGATGTGGGTCGAGTCGGCCGAGGAGCCGTCCGCGACGGTCATCCGCGCCGAGTCGCGAGGGACCGAGTACGGCACCACCTACACGCTCGAACGCGCGGGGGAGGGCACCCGGCTCGTGTGCGACTTCTCCGCCGAGACACCCCATCCCGGCCCTGCGCAGCGGCTGGGCTGGCTCCTGTTCGGGAAGGCGGGCATGAAGGCGACCAGGAAGGCGCTCGAGCAGGATCTCGCGCACATCGCTGGCGCCGCCGAGCACGTCGAGGACGAGTCGGGAGGCGCCGCGGTCGACGACGCCTGACGCGTCATGAGCGCCGCGGCGATACGCTCGCGCCAAGGGGTCGCATCGTGGCCCGCGGACCCGGGGAGGGGTCATGGACTGGTTCACGTTCGACGGGCTGAACTGGCTCGCGGTGCTCATCGCCTTCGTCGCGAGCTTCGCGCTCGGATGGTGGTGGTACTCGCCGGCCGGGTTCTGGAAGATCTGGCGCGACAAGGCGGGCGTGACGGACGACCTCATGGAGGGCGCGAGCATGGGGGCGGCCTTCGGCGGCACCATCGTCGCGAACGTGCTCGGCGTCATCGTGCTCGCGATGCTCATGAACGGGCTCGGGATCGACGACTGGTCGGGCGGGCTGGTCCTGGGCCTCGTGATCGGCCTGGTGTTCCGTGGCGGCGCGCATGCGATCCACAACGGCTTCGCGGTGCGCAGCCCCGCGGTGACGCTCATCGACGCCGCGCATGACATGGTCTCGCTCGGCGTCGCCGGGCTGGTGCTCGGGCTGTTCTGAGCGCGTCCCCCGCGCTGCCGACGGCGGCGTGCGACGATGCGCATCGTGACCGCTGATCTCACACCCGGTTCCCTTCGCACGCTGGCTGGACGCGAGTGGGGCCTCGACATCGCCGCTGCGCGCGAGCTCGGCTCGAACGAGGACCGCAACGTGCTGCTCGCCCTCGCGGACGGCACGCACGTCCTGCTCAAGGCGTCGCACGCGGGGATCGCGCGCGAGGAGCTCGAGGCGCAGGACGCCGCGCTCGGGCACCTCGCAACCGCGGGGGTCCCGGTGCCGCGCGTGCACCGCACCGTCCATGGCGAGGCGATGGTCCCGCTCGAGGGCGGCGGGCATGCGCGGGTGCTGGACTTCCTCGAGGGCGAGCCCGCGCGGGGATCGCGTCTTCCCGCAGGGATGCCCGCCGCGCTGGGTGGCACGGCCGGCTCCGTGGCGGCGGCCCTCGCATCGTTCGACCATCCCGGGCTTGCGGATGGAGGCGACTGGGACCTCCGCGAGGCCCCACGCGTGCTCGAGGAGGCGGCCCCGCACCTGGGCGAGACTCGTGCGGACGCGCTCGGCGATGTGCTGCGCGAGGCCCAGCACCAGCTGCTCCACGTGCGGGACGCCCTCCGGGTCCAGGCGATCCACGGGGACCTCACGGCGGACAACGTGGTGGTGGGTCCCGACGGAGCGGTCGCCGGCGTGATCGACTTCGGCGACATGGGAAGGGGCTGGCTGGTCGCAGAGGCCGCCGTCGTCATGTGCGGTCTGCTGCAGCACGACGGTCCGGCGGTCGGCGACGCGCTCGCGGCGCTCGCGGCCTTCGACCGTGCCATGCCGCTCACGCGGTCCGAGATCGCCGCGGTCTGGCCCCTGGTGGTGTCCAGGGCCGTCGTGCTCGCCGCGGCCGGCGAGCGTGTGCTCGCGGAGGACCCGGGCAACGACTACGCGCGCGTCAGGCGCCCTCTCGAGGAGCGCATGCTCGAGCGGGCGGTCGCTCTCGGCTTCGAGGAGGCCGAGCTGCTGCTCCTCGGGACGCTCGGTCGAGCCCCCGCATGCTCGTGGGACGGTCTGGCGCCGATGCTCGGCGGGCTCGCGGACGCCGCCCCCGTCGACCTGTCCGTGCTCGGCGACGCCGCGGACGGAGGCGCGTGGCACGAGCCGGGCTGGCCCGCCGCGGTGCTGCGGGACGCCGCGGGCGACGGTGTCGCCCTCACCCGTCACGGCGAGCGCAGGCTCACGCCCGAGGCGGCGAGCGGTGAGGTTCCGCGCTCGGTGGCGCTGGGCGTCGACGTGCTGGTGCCGGCGGGCACCGACATCCGCAGCCCCGGACCGGGCTACGCGGCGCGGTGGTCGCGCACAGGCCTCGCAGTCGAGCTCGAGTCGGGGCTCACCGTGCACCTCGACCGGGTGGCGACCGTGATCGACGCCGACCAGGAGATCCTCGCGGGCACCGTGCTCGCGAAGGCCGACGGCCCGTTCCACCTCCAGGTCTGCACGGTGCCGGGGCTGGTGCCGCCAGAAGCGGTGGCGCCGGAGCTCGCCGAGCCGTGGCTGAGGCTCTGCCCCGATCCGGCGACGCTGCTCGGCCGGGTGCCCGATGCATCGTCCCCACGAACGTCGGCCAACCTGCTCGACGCCCGTGACGCCGCCTTCGCCGGTGTGCAGGAGCACTACTACGAGGCCCCCCCGCGGATCGAGCGCGGCTGGCGGCACCACCTGCTCGACACCGAGGGCCGGGGCTACCTCGACATGGTGAACAACGTCGCGATCCTGGGGCACGGCGAGCCGCGCCTCGCAGAGGCGGTCGATCGGCAGCTGCGTCGGCTCAACACCAACTCGCGCTTCCACTACGAGGCGGTCGCGGCCTTCTCGGAGGAGCTCGCCGCGCGCGCCCCCGAGGGGCTCGACACCGTGCTGCTGGTCAACAGCGGCTCGGAGGCGGTGGATCTCGCACTGCGCATCGTGCGCGCCGCGACCGGGAGGTCCGACATCCTTGCGCTGACCGAGGCCTATCACGGCTGGACCGTCGGCGCGGATGCGATCTCGACGTCGCGGGGCGACAACCCCAGCGCGCTCGCCACCCGGCCCGACTGGGTGCACCTGCTCGACGCGCCCAACACCTACCGCGGGCGGCATCGCGGTGCCGAGGCCGGGCGCTACCTCGACGATGCGCTGGCGAGGCTGTCCGCGCTGGACGAGGCGGACGTCGCGCTCGCGGGGCTGGTCGCCGAGCCGATCTTCGGCAACGGCGGCGGGATCCTGCTGCCCGACGGCTACCTCGCGGGGCTGGCGGCGGCCGTACGGGCGCGCGGCGGCCTGCTCGTGTCCGACGAGGTCCAGGTGAGCTACGGCCGCCTGGGTGCGCACTTCTGGGGATGCGAGCAGCAGGGCGTGGTGCCCGACGTCATCGCGGTGGCGAAGGCCATGGGAAATGGGCATCCGCTGGGCGCCGTCATCACCACGCGCGAGATCGCGGAGGCCTTCGCGGTCGAGGGTTCCTTCTTCTCGTCGGCCGGCGGCAGCCCGGTGAGCTGCGTGGTCGGGTCGACGGTGCTGCGGGTGCTCGACCAGGACGGGCTGCAGGAGAACGCACGCGTGGTCGGGGCGCTCCTCGCGGACGGCATGCGTGCGCTGTGCGGACGGTTCGCCGCGCTGGGCGAGGTCCATGGGATGGGGCTCTACCTCGGGCTCGAGGTCGTGGCCGGCGGACCCGATGCACCGGACCCCGTCGCCGCCCGCGAGATCTGCGAGGCGCTGCTGCTCGAGGGGGTGATCGTGCAGCCCACGGGGGACCACAAGAACGTGCTCAAGATCAAGCCGCCGCTCACCATCGACGCGGAGGCGGTCGAGCGGTTCCTCGGCGCGCTCGAGCGCGTCATGGTGCGTCGCGAGGCCTGGGCGGCGTTGTAGTGGTCGGCACCGCCTCCTGGCGGGACATGGCGGTCGGATCCAAGGAGATTCCGGCCCTCATGTCCCGCCAGGACGCATCCGCGCCCGGGAACGACGAAGGCCCGCTCCTGACGGAGCGGGCCTGTCGCTTGCGAGCGGGTGACGGGAATCGAACCCGCACCATCAGTTTGGAAGTCACTCTAGAGCGCCTTCCGCGCCTCTCGATTACCAGGGGTCATCCTCTGGTTACCTGGGGTAACGGTATCACCGTCGCGGACTCGGGTGGACTCGCGTAGACCCTTCGTGACACAAGTTGTGTCACGTTGGGTCACGAAACGCGCCGCATCAGCCCCGGATTGGCTCCCGTGCGGGCGTGCATGGGAGCGTGCGACCCGACAACGCGAGAGAGGGTGGCACGTGGACAAGGGCAGCGGGACCGAGGCGGGCGCTCGAGGCGTGACGCTCACGCGCGGCGGCAGGCACTTCGGGCGCTGGTGGGCTGCCGAGGTCGAGACGCTGACCGCCGACGGCATCGAGCACGCGCATCAGTTCATCGGCTATCAGGGCCGGGACCTCGTGATGCTCGACGGACTCGAGGCAGCGCGTGACTTCGCGGCGCAGCTGCTCGCCGCGATCGACTACGCGGAGACGGTGCTCAGCCCTGGCGCGTAGGGGTCTCATTCCTGCGACCCCTACGCGGTCGGGCCAGGGTGCCAGTGTCAGCCCAGGCTGTCGCGGGCGATGGTGTCGAGGGCGG
>NZ_BBLV01000011.1 GCF_000971115.1 Demequina gelatinilytica
CCGCGGCGCCCTACGCGCCGGCCTCCATGGTGGCCGGCGCGAGCCTCGCGGGCCGCTCCGGCGAGCCGGAGTACGACGAGGACTCGATCCCGATGCCCACCGGCATCGACGCGCTCATCGCCGCCGACGCGGCGGCCGCGCCTACCGCGGAGCCGGTCGACGGTGCCGAGCTGACCTCGGGCGTCTCGGAGGCGGGTCTGCCGACGCGCCGCCGTCGCGCCGAGGGCTCGGCCGCCGATGCGAACGAGGAGGCGGAGAAGGTCATCGGTCTTCCCGTCCGCGCGACCGCAGCACAGCTGAGCGCGCTCGACGCGGAGACCGCGGCGTTCACGCCGACCGTGTCGCCCGCCGAGATCGACCCCCAGACCGCGGAGGAGCGTGCCTCGGTGTTCCGCGGCTTCCGCTCGCGTCGCGAGACCGCGAAGCCCGAGCCGCGTACCGACCTTCCCGAGGCCGTCCCGCCGGTCATGGCCGATGCGCTCGGCGAGCCGACGGCGCCCGAGGCGCCTGCCCTGCCGACCCGTAGCGTCGGCGGTGCGTTCGCGGCGTTCGACGCGATGCGTCGCGCCTCTGCCGCCGTCGACCGTGGCGAGGGCACCGAGCTCGAGCCGCGCGTGGACGAGCCCGCCGCGGAGGTTCCCGCGTTCGAGCCCGAGCCGGAGCCCGTCGTCGAGCCCGAGCCCGCCGCGCCTGCGCTGCCCTCGTTCTCCGTCCCCAAGCTCGCGACCACCGAGATCCCGCTGGTCTCGCGCCGCGAGCCGGTTCGCGAGGAGCCCGTGCAGCCGGAGGAGGCGCCCGCCTCGCCGTTCGCGCGCTCCCCGTACGGTGCGCCTTTCGCCGCGCCTGCGGCCCCGTCCGCCGAGGTCGCTTCGGTGGTCCCGGTCGCGCCGGTCGAGGACACGGCGCCGGTCGCGCCGGCCGAGCCGGAGGTCTTCACGATCCCGAGCCTCGAGCCCGACGCCGACGCACACGCCGAGCCCGCTGTGCAGGAGCCCGCGCTCGAGCAGCCGGTCGCCCTCGAGCCCGAGCCGGAGCCGGAGCAGGCCGCGGCCCCGTGGTCCGCGGTGCTCGCTCCCGAGCCGCAGAACCCGAGCGCCACCGAGCCGACGCCGTGGCAGCCCACCTCCCCGTGGGCGGCAGCGGAGCCCGCGTTCCCGACGCCGGAGCCCGAGCACCTCGCCCCGGCCGCGCAGGAGGCGCAGCCCGTGGCGGCACCCGAGCCCGAGCCGGCGGCCGCGCCCTGGATGGACGGTGCCGCGTTCGCGGCTGCCGCCGCCGCGCGCGAGCTCCCCGTCGAGCCCGAGCCCGCGCCCACGCCCGCTTCGTCGGTGCCGTCCCCGGGCGTGACCGAGGCGCTCCTCGACGACCCGTACTCGTACGGCGGCACGCACGAGCCGAGCATGGACGACATCATCGCGCAGGCCTCGGGCGAGGAGGCCGGCCGCGCCGGGTTCTTCGGCCGCCTGTTCGGTCGTGGCGGCCGTGACGAGGACACCGCGGCTCCGGCCGCCTCGTCGCCCCAGGCACGCGCCCCGTTCGCGCCGATCGACGCCCCGGCGCCGGTCCCGGCGGTGCCGACCTCGGGCTTCGAGCCCGCGGCGGAGCCCGCTGCCCAGCCGTGGGCGCCTGCTCCGGTCGCGGAGACCTGGCCGACCGCGCCCGCACCTGCCGAGGAGCCGGCCCAGGCCCCCAACCCCTGGGCCGTGGCGGCTCCCGCCCCTGTCGAGGAGCCGGCGGCGCCCGCGACCCCGGCACCGGCCCCGGCTGCATCGTTCGCTCCCGAGCCGGAGGACCAGGGTCACCACGCACCCGCGCCCTTCTCCTCGTTCGCTCCCGAGGCGCCGGTGTTCGAGCCCCGTACCGGGCCCGCGACGTTCTCGCCGGACGACCTCGCCCAGCCCAGCGGTTGGGCCACGGCAGGCGCCTCGGCGCTGGCCGCGGCGACGGATGAGCCGGGCGGCTACCAGCCCGTGCTCGACACGGAGCACTCGTCCGGCCGGGTCTTCTCGGACGACGACGCGGACATGACGCGCATGGCGTTCTCCGAGCTCAGCTCGCTGTCGGAGCTGCGTCCCAAGGTCGAGAAGACCAAGGCGGGGCTCCAGAAGCGTCGCGCCCCGGAGGCCGCTCCCGTCGAGGTCAAGCCGATCGCGGAGGAGGTCACGCTCGCACCCAAGGAGCGCGACGCCGATGCCGTCCGCAGCCGTTTCAGCAGCTTCTACTCCGGCACCCAGCGGGCCAGGACGGACGCCGCCGAGCTCGACCTGCGGTCTACGCCGCAGCCGGCGAACGAGTAGCCCGATGACCCACCACGACCACCCCGAGGCCACCCGGCCGCGCATCACACACAAGGAGCACATGTGACCGCCCTCAGCAGCGAGGCCACCAATTTCGGGTGGCTTCTGGACAACTTCGTCGAGTCGGTGCCCGGCACGCGCCACACCCTCGTGGTGAGCGCCGACGGCCTCCTCATGGCGATGTCGAAGAACCTCGACCGCACGGAGGGCGACACCCTCGCCGCGATCGTGGCCGGCATGTCGAGCCTCACGCGCGGCGCCGCCCGCCAGCTCGCCGCCGGCGAGGTCCGCCAGTCGATCGTCGAGATGGACGAGCTGTTCCTCTTCCTGATGAGCGTCTCCAACGGCTCGGTGCTCGCGGTCGCTGCCGACTCGAGCTGCGACGTGGGCCTCGTGGGCTACGAGATGACGCTGCTGGTGTCGCGCTTCGAGAACGCGCTCACGCCGCAGCTCATCACCGAGATGCGCCAGAACCTCCCGACGAACGGTCAGACGAGGGCCTGATATGTCTGATGCCACCACGCCGTACGGCGACGAGGAGGAGGCGTACACGGTCCGGCCGTACGCCGTCACCGGTGGACGGGTCAGCGCCGCGAGCAAGGACCTCCCCATGGAGGCCCTGGTCGAGGCGACGACCGACGTCGACTCCCTCTCGGGCGTGACGCCCGAGAAGAAGAAGATCCTGCAGCTCGCTACAGGTCAGTACCAGTCCGTGGCTGAGCTCTCGGCTCACACCCGCCTTCCGCTGGGTGTGGTCCGGGTGCTCGTGACGGATCTTGCCGAAGTCAACTATCTGAAGATCCACGCAGGCGGCACGGCCGACGACGCGTCCACGCATGACGAGTCCGGCGCCCTGTCCCTCAGTCTCCTGGAGAGTGTCCTCGATGGCATCGCAGCCCTCTAACGCAGCAGTCGCAGGTGGGGCCGCGGTCGCCGCTCCCACCGTCGTCAAGATCGTGGTCGCGGGCGGCTTCGCCGTCGGCAAGACCACGTTCATCGGCTCGATCTCCGACATCGACCCGCTCAACACCGAGGCCGCCATGACGGAGCACTCGGTAGGCGTCGACGATGCGGGCGGCGTGACCGACCGCAAGACCACCACCACCGTCGCCATGGACTTCGGCCGCATCGCGCTGCCGGGCTCGCTGTGGCTCTACCTGTTCGGCACGCCTGGCCAGGACCGCTTCCTCTTCATGTGGGACGACCTTGTCCGCGGTGCGATCGGCGCCGTGGTGCTGGTCGACACCGAGCGTCTCGACCAGTGCTTCCCCGCGGTCGACTACTTCGAGGGCCGGGGCATCCCGTTCGTCGTGTGCGTCAACTGCTTCGACGGCGTCGCCCGTCACACCCTCGAGGACGTGCGCGAGGCGCTCGGCATCTCCGAGGACACCCCGATCATGTACACGGACGCCCGTGAGAAGGCGGCCACCAAGCAGGCGCTGATCTCCGTGGTCCAGCTCGCGATGCGTCGCATCCAGGACCGCTGAGCATCACGCCGGCATCAGCTGAGGCAGGGAGCGCCCCCGCGTTGCGGGGGCGCTCCCATGTCCGGGCTACCCTTCTACCGTGATCTACGTCGACGGCTCCGCGCTCTGCCGGTTCCTGCCGGGCGTGCGCTACTTCGACGAGTTCAACGACTTCGCGGTGCCGCGGATCCAGGAGCTCGCGACCACGCAGCTGGGGTTCACCGAGCTGCGCCAGGCCGCCGAGCTCTATCCCCGCGAGCAGAAGGCCAAGGCCTTCGACGTGGTCGAGATGGTGCGGGGCTCGATCCCGGTGATCCGGTTCTCGGAGCACAACGTCTCGGTGTCGACGCACGCGGTCGCGGTCCTCAAGCCGTTCGCGGCGCTCCACCTGGGTGCGGCGGTCGCGCACCCCGAGATCCACGCGATCCTCACCTACGACGCCGAGCTCGCACGCGCGTCCGAGCTGTACGAGCTCCAGGTGCTGAGCCCGGGCCTCGCTCCGGGCTGGCACAATGTCACCGGCGCGTGAGCGTCCGAGGCGCACCGGTGGCGCCGAGGAGAGTTGACCGAGCGGCCGAAGGTGACAGTCTTGAAAACTGTTGAGGCGTAACCCGTCTCCATGGGTTCGAATCCCATACTCTCCGCCACGGCATCGTCCCGCTCGGGGCGTTTTGCCGCATCGCGCGTGCGCCCGCTATCCTGGGCACCCTTGGAGACGTCGCATAGTCAGGTCTAGTGCGCGGTCCTGCTAAGACCGTGAGGGGCTTAAACCCCCTCCGTGGGTTCAAATCCCACCGTCTCCGCTCTCGAGAGGCCCCGCTCCGGCGGGGCCTCTCGTCTTCCCGGCGGGTCCGACGCCCCACCGCTCCACCCCACCCGAAGTGGTGGGTGGTTGTCGGTTCTCGGATCTCCACGCGCCGCAGTGGTACGTCAATGCCGCCGCGCGATCGTGGGCGACCATGGCCTACCACTGCCGTGGCGGGATCTCGTGGAGCCGCCAAGGCCTACCACTTGCGGGAGGGCGTCGGGCCTGCCCGGCGCACGGCGGCGCGGTGTCAGACCGCGGGCACAGCCTCCCGGTGCCATGCGGCCGTCGCTGCGAGGCCCTCGTCGAGGCTGGTCGACGCCGTCCACCCGAGCACCGCCTCCGCCTTGGCGACGTCGAGGCGCTTCTGGCGCACGGGGCCCGTGCGTACCCCGCGGAACTGGGGCTCGCGCGCCGTGCCGTCGTAGGCGAGGCTGAGCCGCTCGGCCACGTCCCTGACGGACGTCAGCGTCCCGGTCCCGAAGTTGAAGGCGATCTCGGCGCCGCCGGCGGCCAGGTGCTCGGCGGCGCTCATGTAGGCGCGCGCCATGTCCCCCACGTAGAGGAAGTCGAGCCGCGTGCTCCCGTCGTCGCGGTCGCCGAAGTCGTACTCGATCCCGCCCGCGAGCTGCGCGAGCGCACGAGGGACGAGCCGGGACTCGTGCCGGTCCCCGGGGCCGTAGGTGTTCATGAAGCGGCAGGCGGTGACCGGGATCCGGAACGCCTTGCCGTATCCGCGCACGATCATCTCCGCGGCGGCCTTCGAGGGGCCGTACAGGTTCGCCGCCGGACCCGGGTCCTGGGTCTCGGGGATGGGCTCGGGGGTGAAGTTGTCGCCGTAGTAGGCGCCGCTCGACGCGAACACGAACAGGGGCGCGGCGTCGGCCAGCCGGCATGCCTCGAGCAGCGTGGTGGTGCCCCGGACGTTGGAGTCGACCACGCCTTCGGGGTCGCGCAGGCTGTTCGCGACGATCGGGTCCGCCGCGAGGTGCAGCACCACGTCGAAGGACGAGTCGGAGAACAGGCTCCGGACCAGTGGGCCGTCGCGCAGGTCTCCGTGGACGAAGGTGATCGCATCCTCGACGCCCATGTCCTCGAGCGGTTTGCCCGGGATGTCCTCGCGATCGATCACGGTGACGCGCGCGCCTCGGTCCACGAGCTCGCGCACCAGGTGGCTCCCGCCGAACCCTGCGCCGCCCGTCACCAGACAGGTCCGTCCTTGCCACATGTCGGCCATCTCAATCCCCCCTCGAGATCCCCCTCGACCGTGCCCGATGCTCCCGTGACCGCGCATCGGCGGCGTGGGGACGAACCGGACATGTCGATCATGCCGCCCGTGGTGCATGAATGTGAAGTCCCGGCCGAGAAATCGCGAGATCCGTGCGCGGCCCGCCCGGCCGCCCGGCCGGGCCGGCGCCGCTGCGTCGACGTGTACCGAACCCCTCCGGAAACCCTGTATAGTTGTGTCTCGGCCCGCGAGGGCCACGCGCCCGTAGCTCAACGGATAGAGCATCTGACTACGGATCAGAAGGTTGGGGGTTCGAATCCCTCCGGGCGCGCCAGACATCGAGGCCGGACCGTCAGGTCCGGCCTTCGTCGTCTCCGCGGCGCGTGCGAGCATGGTGCCATGCGTGGCGCCTCCGACCGGGATCCCGCCGCCGCGGCCTCGCGCTACCGCATCGGCCGCGACGCGGCGCAGGATGCGCGCGAGACGGACGATGCGCCCGAGGCGGACCTCGACGTGGCCGCGCTCTCCGCGCGGGAGGAGCGGCGTGTCCGCGCGCAGGAGCGCGAGGCGCGCCTGCGCCGCGACAGGGCGGCGACCCAGCACCTGTGGGTCGAGAGGCGCCTCGAGGAGGCGTTCGCCCGGGGCGACTTCGACGACCTCCCGCTGGCGGGCCGGCCCATCCCCGGGCTCGGCACCCACGACCCCGACTGGTGGGTCAAGGGGCTGGTCGAGCGCGAGCACCTCACCGACCTCGGCCCCGAGTCCGTGCGCCTGCGCGAGGAGGACGCGTCTCTCGATGCGCGGCTCGACGCGCTCACGACCGCGAACGAGGTGCGCGAGGCGGTCGAGGACTTCAACGCTCGGATCCTCGCGGCGCGCTGCAGGCCCGCGGCCGGTCCACCGCTCGTGACCCCCACCCGTGACGTCGCGGCCGAGGTCGAGAGGTGGCGTGCGCGCCGGCCCGGCCGCATCGGCTGACGGCGCCCCCCAAACGCGTGATTTGGTGCGATAACGGCGTGCCGGAGGCGCGGCGACACGCTAGCGTGAGTGGCGACGGCGTGCATGGGCACCCGCACGCAGAAAGGCAACGCGATGGACTTCTTCGCCAACTTCCTCAACATCCTGCTGTGGTCGCTGTGGTTCGCGATCTGGATCGGCTTCATCTTCCTGGTGATCCGATTCGTGTTCGACGTGTTCCGTGACAAGGAGCTCTCGGTCATCGGGAAGATCCTGTGGACCCTGCTCCTGGTGATGGTGCCGTGCATCGGCGCGCTCATCTACATCTTCGCGCGCGGCAAGGGCATGGCCGCCCGCGACGTGGCGGCCGCGGAGGCCGTCCGCGCCGCGCAGGTCGAGTACACCCAGGGCCTCATGACCGAGGCCGGCGCGGCCACCGAGATCGAGAAGGCCAAGGCGCTGCTCGACTCGGGCGCGATCACCGAGGAGGAGTTCGCGGCGCTCAAGGCGCGCGCCCTCGCCTGAGGCGCGACGAGTCCCCATCCGGCGGCCTGGCCCTCGAGGGTCAGGCCGCCGTCGTGCTCCCGTCCTCATCGAGGACGATGCGCTCGAGCTCGTCGCCCGTGACGGTGACGATGCTGATCGCCTCGTCGCGCTCGGCCGGCAGGAGGCGCACGGTGACGGTGCCCGACGCGGCGTCGAGCGCACGCGTCACGGCGGAGTCCGCGCGCGCCATCGCGGCGCCGGTGGCGAGCCCCGACCCGCGGTCGTCGAGGAGGTTGACCTCGACGCCTCGGGCGCGGGCGCGTGCTGCGGCGTCGAGCACCGCGGGAGTGGCGAGCGCCCTGCCGCGGACGCTGTCGCGCAGGCGTGCCTCGGCCTCGCGCACCTCGCCCCGCTCGGCATCCGTGAGCGGGCGCCCGTCGGCGATGCGCTCGAGCAGCGGCACGGATGTGGCCGCGACCTCGGCGGCGCGCTGGAGGCGCACCTGACGCTCGGCCTCGGCGGTCGCGGCCGCGGCGGCCGCATCGACCGACCGCTCGGTCAGCGAGTTGATGCGGTGCGCGGTGCGGCGCAGGTTGATGACGAACAGCGTCGCGACCACCAGCAGGCCCACCTGCGTGTCGATCATCATCAGCCCTGCGAGGGCGCCGCGCCCGGTGGTGGCGGTCCAGATGGAGGTGATGGCTCCCATGGCCGCCATCGCGCCCCACGCGAGCGCCGTGCGCCCGCGCAGCACCAGGAACCACAGGAGCCAGGTGTTCGAGCCGAGATGCCACGAGGCACGGCCCGTGGGCCCCTCCGTCGGAAGGCACCACGAGATGAGGAGCGTCGAGGCGATGACGGCGCCCACCACGAGCAGCGAGTCGCGCAGGGGGAAGGGGTCCGGGTGCGGGCGCGCCAGCAGCACCCCTGCGAGGCTCACGATGACCGCCGCGACGTAGGCGGGCCACGTCACGCTCAACGACTGGATGGTCGAGATGGTGAACACCACGTTGGTGACGATGAAGACGCCGAGGATCAGGCTCGCGCCTTCGGACCGCAGCGCGAGGAGCCGGCTGACGTCGACGGTGCGGGAGGCCTGCGGGGGCGCGGTGATGTGGCTCATGCGCGTCTCCAGACGAGCGTGACGGTGGTCCCCTGGCCGGGGATGGAGCTCACCTCGGCGTCGCCGCCGGTGACGGTGCGCATGCGCTCGAGGATGCTCACCCGGATGCCGAGCCGGCGCGGAGAGACACGGGAGGCCGCGAAGCCCGCACCGTGGTCGGCGATCACCACCGTCGCCGCGGCATCGTCCACATCGCACTCGACTCGGGGCTCGCACGTCGGGCCGCCGTGCCCGAGCGCGTTCTTGAGCGCCTCCGCCGTGGCCTCCGCGAAAGCGGCCACCACGCCCGCAGGCAAGGGGGCGTCGCCCTCGACCGAGTAGCGCACGGGCACCGCGGGATCGATCGCCGCGGCGGTGGAGCGCACCACCGCGATGAGCTCCTCGGGGTCGTAGTCGCGCGACTCGCTGCGACCGCTCACCAGCGACTCGACGCTCGCGAGCGCATGACGGGCCTGATCGGCGAGGGATTCCGGGGGCATGGGCCGCGACGCGGCCAGGAGCACCGACATGACGTCGTCGTGGACGATCGCGTTGATGCGCCGCTGCTCGGCCTCCCGCGTGTTGCGGCTCGCCTCGAGCGCGGCCTGCTCCCGCGCGTGCGCGGCAGCGGCGTCCTGACGGTCGCCCGCCGCGATGACGGCGATCGAGACGCCGCACACGATGAGGCAGTAGATGATCGCGCCGAGCCCGTCGAGCGTGGCGGTCAGCGCGGAGTCCTCGCGCACCTGGATCTGGGTCAGCGCGACGATGGGCCCCTGCGCGAGCGGGTACACCCACCCGACCACGCGGGGCCACGAGATGGCGGCCGCCGTCGCGTGCACCGCGGTGACGCCTTGGATCCAGGGCTTGCCCTCGTTCGCCAGGAACGGCTCGTGCATCATCCACGGCCACGCGAGCTCGACCGCCATGAACACCATGGAGGTGGTGCCGGCGATGATGAGCAGCGGCCGGATCGCGACCACGCGCGACAGGAGGATGTAGGTCACCGGTACCCCGATGCCCACGACGACCGTGAACCAGCCGAAGGGGCCGCGCAGCTGGTCGACCTGCGCCATCCACCCGCTGTCGCCCGTGGCGAGCAGCGCCCCGAAGATGAGCGCCCCGATGCCGAGCGCGAACAGGAGGGTGCGCTGGATGCGCTCGCGTGCCGGGTGGAGACCCGTCACTGGGGGCCTTCGAGCAGGCCGTCCTCGAGCGCACGCTTGTACAGGTCCACCCGCGACGCCGCGGGGCGTCCCGCATCGGCGTACTTGCGGCGGATGCGGCTGACGTAGTCCGCGACGGTCTCGCGGGAGACGCCGAGGTGCCGCGCCACGGAGAAGGCGGTGAGACCCGAGGCGTACAGGGAGAGGATCTCCCGCTCGCGCGCGCTCAGCTTGGCATCGGCGAGCGAGTCGTCCGAGTCGATCGCGGCGGCCCAGTCGGTGCCGAAGACCTCCTGGCCGTCCGCGGCCGTGCGGATCGCCTCGAGGAGCACGTCCGGCTCCGAGGACTTGCGGATCAGCCCGAGCGCGCCTGCGCGCGCCGCGGACTGGATGAGCTTGCGGTCCTCGCCTCCCGTGTAGATGAGGACATGAGAGCCCATCGCGTGGATCGCGTCGATGTTCGCCTCGGGGGTGGAGCCGTCCGCCAGCCGGAGGTCAAGGACCACCAGGTCGAGCGTCCGACCGAGCCCGGCGAGCGAGTCGACGCTCTCGACCAGCCCGGCGAGCTCGAGGTCCGGCGCACCCTCGACCAGGTCGCGGAAGCCGAGCGAGATCAGCGCGTGATCCTCGACAAGAGCGATCACGCGGCGCTCCTTCGCGGCGGTCATGAGCATTCCCCTTTCCTACCCCTGGAACTGTAGTCGAAACCCGTGGTGGAGCAGGGGTGACACGAGCATCGTTCCCTTGTGCCCCCACAAATGGGGGCTTGCTGGTCCTGACGGTGCGCGAGAACCTCGTACCGAGGTACACGCGGGAGGTGGAGAGGGGTTCGAGCAGTGAGCTGGTCGACCGAGTCTCTTGCGCTGGTCGTCACGGGGGGAATGCTCCTGCTCGTCGTCATCGCCTCTCTCCACTCCCGCGTGGCCCTGGCCTCCGGCTCGAGGATGATCTTCCTCGTCGGCGCCGTCTCCTTCATCGCCTTCGCGCTGCTGTGCGAGTACGTGGTCGACGTCCACGTGCCCCCGGTCGTGCTGGCGCTTCCGCTCCTGCCGATCGCGGTGACCGTGGCGATCGTCCGCCGGATCGTCAGGGAGGGCCGTACCCGACGTCCCACCGCGACGCCCGTCGCCTTGACCTACCGCACGGAGCCGGTGGCGGCACCCTTCGACGCGCACGGCGCGGGGTCGGAGCGGCTGCTCGCGACCAGCCCGTACGCGACGGCCGCGGAGCTGTCCGAGCTCGCCTACGCGCATCCGGAGCTCCGTCCCGCGATCGCGTCCAACCCGTCCGCTCCCGCGAGCCTGCTGCAGTGGCTCACGGAGCAGGGCGAGCCGGCCGTGCTCGCCGCGATCTCCGCTCGCGGCCGCCTGCTCGGCTGACGCGCGCCGTCAGGACCACGCGGCGGTGCCGCGCTCGAGCGATCCTGTGAGCGGCGACGCCGCCGACACGAGGCACAGGCCGGTGCGATCGCCCGCCGTCCACGATGCCTCGCTGGGGGTCCATGCGCGCCAGGCGAGCCCGTCGGCGAGGGAGGCGGGGACGATGCGCGCCACCTGCCGCGGGCAGAAGTCCAGCATCGCGGCCGCCACGGCATCGTCGCCCGGCCAGGCCTCCTCGGTGAACGTGCGCTCCGCCACCGCCTCCGCGAGGTGGGGAGTGCCGCATGCCACCGCGGTCACGGAGCCCGCGGGATCCGTGACCGCCGGCACCTCCTCGAGACAGATCCCGGCGACCACCGCGACGGCGGCCATGCGCCCGGTGTCCCCGCGTCGAGCGGGGTCCGTCGCCCGTGCGGACGCCTCGAGGACCAGGTCGGCGGCCACGCCCCCTGCGATCGCGACCACGGCGGCGAGCCCCACGATCCACGCGAGCCGCCCCCGCCGGCGCGGTCGCCGCCGGGCCGGTCGCGGGGCAGGGGCTTCCGCGGGCGCCTGGGCGCCCGCATCGTGCCCGCCCTCGCCCAGCGTGGGCGGCGGCACGAACCCGTCGGTCATCAGGCGTCGGCGAGGTCCACGACCACCGGCACGTGGTCGGAGGCGCCCTTGCCCTTGCGCTCGTCGCGCACGATGCTGACGGCCGTCGCGCGGGCGGCCAAGGGCTCCGAGGCGTACGCGAAGTCGATGCGCATGCCCTCGCCCTTGGGGAAGCGCAGCGCCTTGTAGTCCCAGAACGTGTAGGTGCGCTCCTCCGGGATGAAGCGTCGCGACAGCTCCTGGTAGCCGACGGACTCGAAGGCGTGGAAGGCCGCGCGGGCCTCCGGGGTGACGTGGGTGACGGCCTCGGAGTCCTCCTCGGACCAGATGTCCGTGGGGAGCGGCGCGACGTTGAAGTCGCCCACGAGCGCGGTGGGCTGGTCGGCCCACGTCGCCGCCGCGTCGCGCAGCCGCGCGAGGAAGTCGAGCTTGTACGTGTAGTGGGGGTCAGCGAGGCCGCGGCCGTTGGGCACGTAGAGGCTCCACACGCGGACGCCGCCGGCGGTCGCGCCGAGCGCGCGCGCCTCCACGACCGGGTCGCCGGTCTTGGCGAAGCCGGGCTGCTCCGGGAAGGACGTCTCGACATCCGTGAGGCCCACGCGCGACGCGATCGCGACGCCGTTCCACTGGTTGAGGCCGTGGATCGCGAGCTCGTAGCCGGCGGCCTCGAAGGCCTCCCGCGGGAACTGCTCGGGCTTGCACTTGATCTCCTGCATCGCCAGCACGTCGGTGCCGGACCGCTCGAGCCAGTCGACCACACGGTCGACGCGGGCGCGGATGGAGTTCACGTTCCAGGTGGCGAGTCGCATGGCGACCACGGTACCGGCGGACGATGCGCCGGTAGCCTCGACGCATGGCGATCGCATTGGTGACAGGGGCCTCGGCAGGGCTGGGCGAGGAGTTCGCGTGGCAGCTCGCGACGGCGGGGCACGATGTGGTGCTGGTCTCGCGCTCCCGGGATCGCCTGAGCGAGGTCGCGCATCTGCTCGAGGGCGCGACGGGACGCTCCGCGGAGGTGCTGCCCGCCGACCTCACCACGGAGAAGGGCCGCACCGCGGTGGCGGCGCGGCTGCAGGCCGAGGTACGTCCGGTGAGCCTGCTGGTGAACAACGCGGGCTTCGGCATCGGTGAGCGGTTCGGCGAGTCCTCGTGGCGTCATGAGAAGGCGCTGCTCGACATCCACGTCACCGCGCCGCTGCGGCTGGCTCACGCGGCGCTGCCCGGCATGATCGCGCGCGGTCACGGGGCCATCCTCAACGTCTCCTCGGTCGCGGCGCACCTGGCGAACACCACGTATGCCGCCCACAAGCGGTGGACCGTCGACTTCACGCAGGCGCTCGTGGGCCAGCTCGGGGGGACGGGCGTCACCGCGACGGCGGTGCTGCCGGGGCTGGTGCGCACGCGCTTCCACGACTCCGACGCCCTGAGCCACATGCGCCACGAGTTCCCCGACGCGGTGTGGCTCGACCCGGAGCGGGTGGTGGCGTCGGCGCTCGCGGCGGTGCGTCGCGGGCAGACCGTGGTGACGCCGTCCCCGGGCTACGCGGTCGCGGGTGCCGTGCTGCGCGCGGTGCCGCGCCGCCTCACGCGGGGGCGCCGCAGCATGCAGAAGGACTGACGGTCGCGCCCGGCGGGCGCATCGTGCGCCGTTAGGCTGGATGCCATGACCGGTACCCCTCGCGAGCAGCTGCGCGACCTCATCAAGGAGCTGGCCGTGGTCCACGGCCGCATCACCCTCGCCTCGGGCAAGGAGGCGGACTACTACGTCGACCTGCGCCGCATCACCCTGCACCACCGTGCCGCGCCGCTCGTGGGCCACGTCCTGCTCGACGCGCTCGAGGAGGCCGGCTTCGGCCCCGCGGACATCGACGCGGTGGGCGGCCTGACGCTCGGTGCGGACCCGGTGGCGACCTCGCTGCTGCACGCGGCGGCCTCGCGCGGGCTCGACCTCGACGCGTTCGTGGTGCGCAAGGAGAACAAGGCGCATGGCCTCCAGCGCCGCATCGAGGGGCCCGATGTGGCCGGTCGCAAGGTGGTCGCGGTCGAGGACACGTCGACCACGGGCGGCTCCGTGCTGACCGCGGTAGGTGCGCTCAAGGAGGCCGGCGCCGAGGTGGTCGCGGTCGCGGTGATCGTGGACCGCGACACGGGTGCACGCCAGGTCATCGAGGAGGAGGGCCTGCCCTACCTCTACCTGTACGGGCTGGACGACCTCGGGCTGTCGTGAGCCTTCCGCGCGCCTCGCGGCCTCGCTAGGGTGACCCGCATGCGGGGGATCATGGCCATGCGCGTCGGCGCGGGTGCGCTCGGCCTGCTGGGCGTGATCGCGTGGCACGGCGGGGGCACGCACCTCGACGTGGTCCTCGCGCTCGCGGGCGCGGTCGTGATCGCGGTGCTGGTGTGGGAGGGCGTGTCGCGGCTGCGCCACGGGAACGAGGCCGCCGAGTTCGCCGCATCCCACGGGTGGGAGCACCTCCCGCGGACCGCCGCCTACTCGACGCGCTTCAGCGGGGCGCCCTTCGACGCCACCGGCTCGTCCGTGCGGCAGGAGGACGTGCTGCGAGGCGTGTACGGCGGCCTCCGGTGCGCGACCTTCACGCACGTGGTCGAACGGCAGCACGACGGCGAGCGGTCCGCCGCGCAGCTCTACCAGGTGACCCTCGCGGAGCTGCCGGTGCTGCTGCCGCGGCTCGACATCGTCCCGGAGAGCCTCGCGCACACGGTCGCTCAGGCGCTGGGCGGCGTGGACGTCGAGGTCGAGTCCCATGAGTTCAACCGGCGCTGGCGCGTGGTCACGCGCGATCCTCGCTACGGGCACGACGTGATCGACCCACGGATGATCGAGCGCCTCCTGCAGCCGGACGCGCAGGGGCGGTCCATCCGCATCTCGGGTGGCGCGGTCCTCACCTGGACCGCGGGCCGCGAGGGGGTCGGCACGCTCGCGAAGCGTCTCGACGTGGTGGTGGGGGTCGCGAGGCGCATCCCCGCGCATGTGGTCCGCCGCTTCAGCGAGGGCGGCGGCTCGCTCGTGGACGATGCCCCGCCCGCCGGGCCGGCCTGGGCCACCACCCCCGGCGTGCTCAACTCGCGGCGCTACACGGGCATCGGCGCCGATGCCGACGGGGACGGCGTCGAGGACTGGCGCCAGCCCGGCGAGCGTCTGGGCAGCGACGACGAACCTCGCTAGAGTCGCGCAGAGACGTCAGGAGAGACATATGTGGGAATGGGTTGTCATCGCGCTGGTCGTGATCCTCGTGATCGTGGCGCTGTGGGCCATCACGGCGTACAACGGGCTGGTCCGGCTGCGGAACCTGGTGCAGGAGGCCTGGCGTCAGATCGACGTCGAGCTGCAGCGCCGCCATGACCTCATCCCCAACCTGGTCGAGACGGTCAAGGGCTACGCCAAGCACGAGCGCGAGACGCTCGAGGCCGTGATCCAGGCGCGCACCGTCGCGGCCGCTCCCGGCTCCTCCCCTGCGCAGCAGGCGGAGCAGGAGAACATGCTCACGCAGGCGCTCGGCCGCCTCTTCGCGCTCGCCGAGGCCTACCCCGACCTCAAGGCGAACCAGAACTTCCTCCAGCTCCAGCAGGAGCTGACCAACACCGAGGACCGCGTCGCCGCGGGCCGTCGCTTCTACAACGCGAACGTCCGCACGCTCAACACGCGGATCGAGACGTTCCCCACGGTGTTCATCGCGAACATGTTCGGCTTCACCCGCGAGGAGTACTTCGAGACGCACGAGGCCGCGCGCCAGGCGCCGAACGTGCAGTTCTGATGCTCGACCCGTTCGGCGCGGTCGGCGGGCTGGTCGGCGGGGCCTTCGCGATCTTCCCGCTGATCTTCGTCGGCGTCATCGTGCTCATGGTGGTCCTGGGCGTGCGCGGCTTCCTGGGCGCGCGCCGGCGGCGCGACGCGATCGCCGCGACCGTCGCGGCGAACCACCTGGGCCACCTTGCCGAGGATCCCGCCCGCGTGACGTACTTCTCGAGCCCGCCCTTCGGGACCGGGCGTCGGCGACGCGCGCGGGACATCGTGTGGGGGACCATGAGCGGGCGTCCGTTCGAGACCTTCGCGTACTCGTACGAGACGGAGAGCCGCGACTCGGAGGGTCGCACCAGCACCACCACGCACACGTTCCAGGTGACGTGGGTGCCGCTGCCTGCACCGCTCCCGACGGTCCGCTTCACCGGGGACAACGCGCTGCTGCGTGCGCTCGGGAAGCTGGGCGGTCGCGACCTCGACACCGAGTCGCACGAGTTCAACCAGCGCTGGAAGGTCTGGTCCGAGGACGAGCGCGTCGCGCACGCGATCCTCACCCCGACCGTGATCGACCGGCTGCTGCGCCGGGACATCGTGGGACGGGCCTTCGTGGTCGAGGGCGCGGCGCTGTACTCGTACGCGCAGTCCGCGAGCGATCTTGCGGAGCTCCCGCTCGTGGTGGGCGCGCTGTACGACCTCGTCGACGCGATCCCGGCCTTCCTGTTCGAGGGACCGCGCGAGGCGGATCCCGCCTCCTGACGGTCGGCGCCCGCGCAGCGTCGCTGCCCGGGACCCTGCACTGCGAGGATGGGCGCATGACGGTCTCGCTCGGCACGCCCCTCACCCCGCACGCGACGCGCGCGCTCCTGCTCGGCTCGGGAGAGCTCGGCAAGGAGGTCGCGCTCGAGCTCATGCGCCTGGGCGCGGAGGTGATCGCGGTGGACCGCTACCCCGACGCGCCCGCGATGCAGGTGGCGCATCGGTCCCATGTCATCGACATGCTCGACGGCGCGGCGCTGCGGGCGCTTCTCGAGCAGGAGCGCCCGCACCTGGTGATCCCCGAGATCGAGGCGATCGCGACTCACGTGCTCGCCGAGGTCGAGGAGGAGGGGCTCGCGACGGTCATCCCGACGGCGCGCGCGACCATGCTCACCATGGACCGTGAGGGCATCCGCCGGCTCGCAGCGGAGGAGCTGGGTCTGCCCACCTCGCCCTATCGCTTCGTGGACACGCGCGACGGGCTCGTGGCGGCCGTCGAGGAGCTGGGCCTGCCCGTGGTGGTGAAGCCGGTGATGTCCTCCTCCGGCAAGGGGCAGTCGGTCATCCGTGCCGCCTCCGACGTGGACGCCGCCTGGACCTACGCCGTCCAGGGTGGGCGTGCGGGCGGCACGCGGATCATCGTCGAGGGCTTCGTCGACTTCGACTACGAGATCACGCAGCTCACGGTCCGCCACGTGGGCGGCACGTCCTACATGGCGCCCGTGGGCCATACGCAGGTGGACGGCGACTACCGCGAGTCGTGGCAGCCGCAGCCGATGTCCGAGGCCGCCTGGGCCGAGTCGCGTCGCATCGCCGGCACGGTCACCGAGGCGCTGGGAGGCCGCGGCGTCTTCGGGGTCGAGCTGTTCGTGCGCGGCGACGAGGTGATCTTCTCCGAGGTCTCGCCCCGGCCGCATGACACGGGTTTGGTGACGCTCGCCTCGCAGGATCTCAGCGAGTTCGCGCTGCACGCGCGCGCCGTGCTCGGGCTGCCCGTGCCCGCGGTGCTGGAGCTCGGGCCGTCCGCCTCGTGCGCGGTGCTGGCCGAGGGCTCCGGCGTCCCCGTGTTCTCCGGTGTGGACGATGCGCTGGCGACGCCGGGCACCGACCTGCGCCTGTTCGGCAAGCCCCGCGTCGACGGGCGTCGCCGCGTCGCCGTCACCGTGGCACGCGGCGAGGACGTGGACGATGCCCGGGCCAAGGCGCGCGCGGCGGCCGCGGCGCTGCGGATCGAGCTGGCGCAGGGCTGATGCGCGGCTCCGGCGCGATCGCTTGGTAGCGTCGCTCGGGTGACCCAAGCGACGCTGCAGGTACAGGAGCTCACGCACGACTTCGGAGACAGGCGCGCCCTCGACGGCGTGTCCTTCGAGGTGCGTCCGGGGAGGCTGACGGGATTCGTGGGCGCCAACGGCGCCGGCAAGACCACCACCATGCGGGCGATCGTCGGGGTGCTCGCTCCCGATGCGGGCCGCGTGACCTTCCGCGGCGAGCCCATGAACCTCGATGTCCGTCGGCGCATCGGCTACATGCCGGAGGAGCGCGGCCTGTACCCCAAGATGAAGGTCGCGGAGCAGCTCGTCTACCTCGCGCGCATCCTCGGCGTGGAGCGGGCGACCGCGCAGGCCCGGGCGACCGAGCTTCTCGAGGCGCTCGGGCTCGCCGACCGCGCGGAGGACATGCTTCACACGCTGTCGCTCGGCAACCAGCAGAGGGTCCAGGTCGCCGCCGCGCTGATCCACGAACCGGACCTGCTCATCCTCGACGAGCCCTTCTCCGGGCTCGACCCGATCGCCATGGAGACCATGGCGGCGCACCTGCGCGCACGCGCCGAGGCCGGCGTGCCGGTGCTCTTCTCGAGCCACCAGCTCGACCTGGTCGAGCGGCTCTGCGACGACCTCGTGCTCATCCATGAGGGGCAGGTCGTGGCGGCGGGCGACGCACGCGCCCTGCGCGAGGAGCGCGCCGGCCGTCGCTACCGGGTCGCCGTCGAGGGCGTCGCCGGGTGGACGCCCGCGCTCGCGGGCATGACGGTGGTCGAGGCGGGGGAGAGGACGACGCTGGTGGACCTGGACGATGCCGCGGACCCGCAGGCGCTGCTCGCCGCGGCACAGGCCGAGGGCCCGGTGAGCCACTTCTCGCGCGCCTTGCCATCCCTCGCCGATCTCTTCGCGGAGGTGGTCCGATGAACGCCTCGCGCTCCGACCTGATCCGGCTGGTCGCCGGTCGCGAGATCGCGGTCAAGCTCCGTGACAAGGGCTTCCTCGCCTCGACGCTCGTGTTCATCGCCGTGATCGTCATCGCGGTCGTGGTGCCCGCCCTGATCGAGGGCGACACCCCCGAGTACACGGTGGCCGCCACCGCCGAGGCACGTCCCGTCGCCGAGGCCGCCGCGGCCCTCGGCGCCGACGGGGGCCCGAGCCTGCCGACGGCGGACATCACCGTCATCGACGCGGACGACCCGGCCGCCGCCGTCTCCGACCCGGAGGTCGACTCGGCGCTCTCGCTCGACGCGGACGGCTCCGTGGTCCTCACGGCCCGCGAGGGCGTCCCGGGCGGCCTCGAGGAGCTGGTCGCCGCCGCATCGTTCTCGCTGACCGCCCAGGACGTCGCCACCGAGGCGGGCCTGAGCGCGGACCAGGTCGCGGCCCTCACGTCTCCCGCGGCTCCGCGGGTGGAGCTGCTCGAGCCCCGCCCGGACCAGCCGGTGCCGCCCGAGCTCGTCATCGTGATCTTCGGCTTCATGTTCTACTTCACGGTCCTCACCTTCGGCGTCGCGATCGCGCAGTCGGTGGTCGAGGAGAAGTCGTCGCGCGTGGTCGAGATCCTGGTGGCGGCGCTCCCGATCCGCTGGCTGCTTGCCGGCAAGGTGCTGGGCAACACCGTGATGGCGCTGGGTCAGGTGCTGCTGATCGTGGGTGCCGGGCTCCTGGGCGCGAAGGCGATCGGGAAGGGGGAGATCGTCACGCAGGTGATCGGCGTGAGCGGGTGGTTCCTCGCGTTCTTCGTGCTCGGCTTCCTCATGCTCGCGTGCCTGTGGGCCGTGGCCGGCTCGCTCGCCTCCCGCGTCGAGGAGCTGCAGTCCACCACCTTGTACATGCAGATCGCGGTCATGGTGCCCTTCTTCGCCGCGATCCTCATCCAGGAGGAGGGCCCGCTGCGCGTCGCGCTGTCCTACTTCCCGCTCACCGCGCCGCTCCTCATGCCCGCCCGCATCGCGACGGGCGATGCGGCCGTATGGGAGCCCTGGGTGGCGATGGGCGTGGTCGCGCTCACCGCGCTCGCGCTCGTGCGCATCGGTGCGCGGCTCTACGCGGGCTCGGTGCTCAACACCTCGGCGCGCACCAAGCTCGGTGGCGCCTGGGCGGCCGGGGGGCGCGCGTGAGCGATGCCGACGACGGGCCGCGCTCGGACGAGGCGCCCCTCCACGGCGTAGGTCCGTGGGAAGGCCCGTGGCCCGACGACGCCCGCCTCGACCCCGAGCTCCTCGAGCACGGCGACCGTCGCAACGTGGTCGACCGCTACCGCTACTGGCGGCATGAGGCGATCGTCGCGGACCTCGACGCGCGCAGGCATCCGTTCCACGTGGCGATCGAGAACTGGCAGCACGACCTCAACATCGGATCCGTGGTGCGCACCGCGAACGCGTTCCTCGCGAGCGCGGTCCACATCGTCGGCAACCGTCGCTGGAACCGCCGCGGCGCGATGGTGACGGACCGCTACCAGCACCTCCGCCATCACCCCACGGTCGAGGACCTCGCGGCGTGGGCGACGGAGGCCGGGCTCCCGGTCATCGGCATCGACAACCTCCCCGGCTCGGTGCCGCTCGAGACCTACGCGCTCCCGCGCGAGTGCGTGCTCGTGTTCGGCCAGGAGTCCGTGGGGCTGTCCGACGCGGTGCGCGAGGTCGCGGTCGCGACCGTGGCGATCGCGCAGTACGGCTCGACGCGGTCCATCAACGCGGGAGCCGCCGCCGCGATCGCGATGCACGCGTGGGTCGGCCGGCACGGCGACATCGCGGCGGGGCACGGCTGATCGGGGGCCTCCCGCCCGGGCCCGTCGGCGCATCGTCCGTACCTGCGCGGACGGGCGGACCCAACCGGGACCTTCGCCACCACCGGTGTGGCGAAATCTGACAGAATGGCTGGCGGTTCCATCCGCACAAGCTCAGGAGTTACCCATGGCCATCGCCACCACCGAGTCCTACGCCGCGATGCTGGACGCCGCCAAGGCCGGCGGCTACGCGTTCCCGGCGATCAACATCACGTCGTCGTCGTCCGTCACCGCCGCCATCCAGGGCTTCGCGGAGGCCGAGTCCGACGGCATCATCCAGGTCTCCGTCGGTGGCGGTCAGTACGCCTCCGGCTCGACCATCAAGGACGCGGTCGTCGGCTCGCTCGCGCTCGCGGCCTACGCCCGCGTGGTCGCCGAGAAGTACGGCGTCACCATCGCGCTTCACACCGACCACTGCCACAAGGTCTACCTCGAGGAGTGGCTGAAGCCGCTGCTCAAGCTCGAGGCCGAGTCGATCGCCTCCGGCAACGGCCCGATCTTCAACTCGCACATGTGGGACGGCTCGTCCGTGCCGATGGAGGAGAACCTCGCGATCGCCGAGGAGCTCCTCGAGCTGTCGCAGGCCGCGGACACGATCCTCGAGATCGAGATCGGCGTCGTCGGCGGCGAGGAGGACGGCCACTCGGCCGAGGTCAACGACAAGCTCTACTCGACCCCCGAGGACGGCATCGCCACCATCGAGCGCCTCGGCCTCGGCGAGAAGGGCCGCTACATGACGGCCATGACCTTCGGCAACGTGCACGGCGCCTACAAGCCCGGTGCCGTGAAGCTGCGCCCGGAGATCCTCGGCGACATCCAGGCCGCCGCGGCCGCCAAGTTCGGCAAGGAGAAGCCGTTCGACCTCGTGTTCCACGGTGGTTCCGGCTCGACCGCCGAGGAGATCGCCACGGCCGTCTCGCACGGTGTCATCAAGATGAACATCGACACGGACACGCAGTACGCGTACACGCGTCCCGTGGTCGACCACATGATGAAGAACTACGACGGCGTCCTCAAGGTCGACGGCGAGTGGGGCAACAAGAAGGCCTACGACCCGCGCGCGTGGGGCAAGCTCGCCGAGGCCGGCATGGCCGCCCGCGTGGTCGAGGCCTGCCAGCAGCTCGGCTCCGCCGGCAAGAAGATCTGAACGAACCGTTCGTGAGGAAGGCCTCCGCGGTCGTGCGACCGCGGAGGCCTTCGCACGTCCGGGGGCGATGCGCGATCAAGCCCGCATCGTCCGTGGCCGATAGGCTTTGGTGGGCGCCGCGCGCCCTGCCAGCAAGGAAAGTCCCGGGACGCACCTGGGCGAAGGGGAGGGCACGATGCCCGGAGCAGTGATCGTCGGAGCCCAGTGGGGCGACGAGGGCAAGGGCAAGGCGACCGATCTTCTCGGTTCGCGCGTCGACTACGTGGTGAAGTTCAACGGCGGCAACAACGCCGGCCACACGGTGGTCATCGGCGACCAGAAGTTCGCTCTCCACCTGCTCCCGTCCGGCATCCTCACGCCCGGATGCACGCCTGTGATCGGCAACGGCGTGGTCATCGACCTGCGCGTGCTGTTCCAGGAGCTCGACGCGCTGAACGAGCGCGGCGTCGACACGTCGGACCTGCTCGTGTCCAACGCCGCGCACCTCATCGCGCCCTACGCGCGCACGCTCGACAACGTCACGGAGCGCTTCCTGGGCAAGCGCAAGATCGGCACCACCGGTCGCGGCATCGGCCCCGCGTACGCCGACAAGATCAACCGCCTGGGCATCCGCGTGGGCGACCTGTTCGACGAGACGGTCCTGCGGGACAAGATCGAGGGCGCGCTGGTCGCGAAGAACCACCTGCTGGTCAAGGTCTACAACCGCCGGGCGATCACGGTCGACGAGGTCGCCGAGGAGCTGCTCGCGTACCGCGACCGCCTCGAGCCGCACGTCACGGACACCTCGCTGGTGCTCAACAACGCGCTCGACGAGGGTCAGAACGTCCTGTTCGAGGGCGGCCAGGCGACCATGCTCGACGTGGACCACGGCACCTACCCGTTCGTGACCTCGTCCTCCGCGACCGCGGGTGGCGCGTGCACCGGCTCGGGCGTGGGTCCCACCCGCATCGACTCCGTCATCGGCATCGCGAAGGCCTACACGACCCGTGTGGGCGAGGGCCCCATGCCCACCGAGCTGCTCGACGAGTGGGGCGACCGCCTCCGCGACGTGGGCCACGAGTTCGGCACCACCACCGGCCGTCCGCGCCGTTGCGGCTGGTACGACGCGGTCATCACGCGCTACGCCTCGCGCATCAACGGGCTCACCGACATCGTGCTCACCAAGCTCGACGTGCTCACGGGCATCGAGGAGATCCCGGTCTGCGTCGCCTACGACGTCGACGGGGTGCGCCACCAGGACCTGCCGCTCGACCAGGCGGCCTTCGCCGCCGCGACGCCCGTCTACGAGAACTTCCCCGGGTGGACCGAGGACATCTCGGGCTGCCGCGAGTTCTCGGATCTGCCCAAGAACGCCCAGGACTACGTCAAGGCGATCGAGGCGCTGTCGGGCTGCCGCATCTCGACCATCGGTGTGGGCCCGGGTCGCGACGAGATCATCCAGATCAACGACCTCCTGCACGCGCGCTGACCCCCGCCTCCGCCTCCACCCCTCCCACCACGCCGCCGCCTTCACGTCTCCGTTCCGCAAGTGGTGGACCTTGGTCGGTTCCTGGAGGTTCGTGCGCCGCAGCGGTAGGTGAGCGTCGCTCGAGCCCCGCTGAAGGCTCCCCTTGCATAAGGCGCAAAACGGGCATAGCGTCACATCCGGGACCGAGGAATCCCGGCGGAGCTTCAGAGGGGGGCGCCGCGCATTCACACTGAGGGGCTTCAATGATGAAGAAGATTCTTGCGACCCTGTTCGCCGGTGCGCTGCTCGTGGTCGGGACCGCTGGGGGAGCGTCGGCGTACGACCCCTACCCGGTCGATCCCGAGAACTACACCGCCGAGACCGGCTGGGGCGCCGGCTGCGGCTTCACCGGTGCGAACTGGGCGATGTACTTCACCGACGGCTGCACCAAGATCATCGCCGGCAACCCGAAGAAGTCGGAGAACAACGTCGGCTCCATCGAGATCAAGCCGAACGGCGACGGCACCGTGACGGTGGTCGTCGACCTCAACGAGGCGAAGGCGGCGTTCGCGGACCCGCTCAAGCTGCACATCCTGTACTCGGACACCGCGCCGACCGTGAAGAACCCGGCCCCGGGACAGTTCCCCATCAACGTCGAGAAGCTGGTCGAGGGCGTCGACTACAAGTTCTACGACAACGTGTGGCAGCGGGTCGAGGTCTACAACGTCCCCGAGTCGAACTACTACGCGGTCCACGCGGACCTGCTGGTCAAGAACTAGCCGCCGCTCAGCACCGTTCGAGGGCCGCGTCCATCCGGGCGCGGCCCTCGCGCGCCGCCCGCATCTCCCTGCGGCGATGCTCCGCCGCTAGGCTCGCGCCCATGAGGGCCGGAGAGCGGCGGTCTCGGGTGGCGCGTGCGGTGCCGATCGTGCTGCTCGGTGCCGTGCTCGCCGCCGGCGCGTGGTGGATCCTCGTCCCCCACGGGTCGGGGGTCGAACGTGAGATCGCCGAGCGGTACCTCGACCTGGACGCCGCGTACGACTACCGCTACGCGACCGTCTCGGCCACAGAGGACGGCGTCCGCCTCCGCATCGGCCTGATCGAGGGCTGAGCCCGGCACCGCCTAGACTCGCCTGCGTGATCATCCTCCTGGTCGGCACCGGCGCGCGCGAGCACGCCCTCGCCCGCGCACTGTCCCTCGACCCCGCCGTCACGCAGCTGCACGCGGCGCCAGGCAACCCCGGCATCGCGACGCTCGCCACCGTGGACGGCACCCCGGTCACCCTCCACGGTGTCGATGCCCTCGACCCCGTCGCCGTCGCCTCGCTCGCGGGTGCGGTCAAGGCGGACCTCGTGGTGGTCGGGCCCGAGGCGCCGCTGGTCGCGGGTGTCGCGGACGCCGTGCGCGGCACCGGCATCCCCGTCTTCGGACCCAGCGGCAAGGCCGCGATGCTCGAGGGTTCGAAGGCCTTCGCCAAGGAGGTCATGGCCGCGGCCAACGTGCCGACCGCCGAGCCTCGCGTGTGCCGCACGTCCGCCGAGCTCGAGGACGCGCTCGACACCTTCGGTGCCCCCCACGTGGTGAAGGACGACGGCCTCGCAGCCGGCAAGGGGGTCGTGGTGACCTCCGACCGCAGGTCCGCGGTCGAGCATGGCGAGGCGATCATCGACGCGGGTGGCGTGGTGGTCATCGAGGACTTCCTCGACGGCCCGGAGGTCAGCCTCTTCTGCCTGTGCGACGGCGAGACCGTGGTCCCGCTCCAGCCGGCCCAGGACTTCAAGCGCGCCCTCGACGCGGACCAGGGCCCCAACACGGGCGGCATGGGTGCGTACTCGCCGCTGCCGTGGGCGCCCGCGGACCTGGTCGAGGAGGTGGTCCGCGAGGTCGCGCAGCCCACCGTCGACGAGATGGCCCGGCGCGGCACGCCCTTCATCGGCGTCCTCTACTGCGGGCTCGCGCTCACGTCAAAGGGCACGCGCGTGGTCGAGTTCAACGCGCGCTTCGGCGACCCCGAGACGCAGGTGGTGCTCGCACGCCTCGCGACCCCGCTCGCCGGTGTGCTCCTCGCCGCGGCGCAGGGGCGCCTGAGCGAGATCGCGCCTCTCGCATGGCGGGACGATGCCGCGGTCACCGTGGTGGTCGCGGCGCAGAACTACCCGGACGCCCCGCGCAAGGGCGACCCCATCACCGGCATCGACGAGGCCGAGCAGGTCGAGACCGTGCACGTGCTGCACGCCGGCACCACGCTCGATCACCGCGGCACGCTGCTGTCGAACGGCGGGCGCGTGCTGTCGGTGACGGCGCTCGGCGACAGCCTCGCCGAGGCCCGCGAGCGTGCGTACGCAGGCGTCGACCGCATCGTGCTCCCTGGAAGCCACCACCGCCGAGACATCGCCGCGCGCGCCGCCGCCGGCGAGGACCTTCTGGAGGCCTGATGCCCGGCCACGCCACCCCGCCCACCCACCTCGAGCTCGAGGGCTGGCGCCACGTCTACAGCGGCAAGGTCCGCGACCTCTACGCGCCGGTCGGGGAGCACCCGCGCGGCGACGTGGTGCTCGTGGTGGCCTCCGACCGCATCAGCGCGTACGACTGGGTGCTGCCCACCGAGATCCCCGGCAAGGGTGGCATCCTCACAGGCCTGAGCCTGTGGTGGTTCGACCAGGTGATCGACATCGTCCAGAACCACACCGTCGAGGCGCCGGTGCCGGCGGAGGTCCAGGGGCGCGCGATGGTGTGCAAGCGCCTCGACATGTTCCCCGTCGAGTGCGTCGCTCGCGGCTACCTCACCGGCTCCGGCCTGGTCGAGTACAACGAGAGCGGCACGGTGTGCGGGATCCCGCTGCCTGCGGGGCTGGTGGACGGCTCGCGCCTGCCCGAGCCGATCTTCACCCCGGCCACCAAGGCCGAGGTGGGCGAGCACGACGAGAACGTCGACTTCGACTCCGTGGTCGCGCTCATCGGCCTCGAGGACGCGAGCGCGCTGCGCGACCTCACGCTTGCGCTGTACACGCGCGCCCACGAGATCGCCGCCGCCAAGGGGATCATCCTCGCGGACACCAAGTTCGAGTTCGGCCGCGACGGCTCGGGCGCGATCATCCTCGGCGACGAGGTCCTCACCCCCGACAGCTCCCGCTTCTGGCCGGCGTCTGAATGGGAGCCGGGCCACGCGCAGCCGAGCTACGACAAGCAGTTCGTGCGCGACTGGCTCACCTCGCCCGAGTCCGGGTGGGACAAGAAGTCGGACGTTCCTCCGCCGGCGCTTCCCGACGACGTGGTCGAGCGCACCCGGGGCCGCTACCTCGAGGCCTTCGACCGCCTGGCGAAGCACTGACGGCACCGTCGGGCGCACCGACCCAACGAAACGCCGACGGCATGCGTCCTACCAGCATGGGACGGATGCCGATGGTGGCCATGGTCGCGCTGCTCGGGGCGCTGGTGCTCGGCACGGTGCTCAGCGCGTGCGCGTCGCCCGGCTCGACCTCCGGTGCCGTCGCCCCGATCGCCTACGACGACCGCATCGACCTGGGCGTGCCCGGTGACCTCCTCGAGACCGTGACCGGCGTCGAGGGTTACCCGGCCTGCCGCAACGAGCCGATCACCTACGACGGCACCACGTGGTACCCGTTCCTCCCGGAGAACCTCGCGGACTTCCCCGAGGTGGCGCCGCATCCCACCGCGGGTGGCGGGATCGGCGGAGGGACCGCGCGCATCGTGCTTCCCGCAGTCGTCGCGCCCGGTCCGGGCGACGACGTGGGCACCCTCACGGTGTTCGAGGGCGGCTTCGCCTACTGGATCTCCGACTCGCGCGACCTCGATACGTGGCTGACGGACGTGGAGCTCAGCTACGCCTGGGTGTGCTGACCCCTACGCGTGGCTCTCGGTCTGCAGCTCGCGCTTCTGCACCACCGCCACGGACGGCACGCCCCACCCTCGCCTGAGCGACAGCGTGCGCAGCGCGAGGATGACCAGCAGCGGGACCCAGAACGCCAGCTGGGCGTGGGCGCCGGCCGCCCAGAGCACCCACGAGACGAACGCGCCGCCGAGCGCTGCCGTCGCGTAGAGCTGCCCGTTCCAGAAGACCTCGGGGACCTGCGCCGAGAAGAGATCGCGCAGGATGCCGCCGCCGACGCCGTTGGCGACGCCGACGATCATCGCGGCGACCGGGCTCGCGCCCGCGTCGAGCGCGATGCCGGTGCCGATCACCACGAAGATCGCGAGGCCTGCCGCATCCGAGTACTCGACGATGCGGTGCCGGGCGAGCGCGCCGAGGTCGCGGCGGCGTGCGAAGGGCGCGATGGCGAGCGCGGTCGCGATCGCGACCAGCACCAGCGTGGGGTTCTCGATCCAGAAGACGTCCTGGCGCAGCAGGAGGTCGCGCATCGTCCCGCCGCCCACGGCCACCAGGCTCGCGAGGACCACGGCGCCCACCAGGTCCATGCGGCGGCGGCTGGCCGCGACGGCACCCGAGATCGCGAACGCGACGGTGCCCAGGTACTCGAGCGCGATCCGCAGGGTCCCGAGCGCGTGGGTGAGGATCGCGTCGGGATCGACGGCGGTGATGAGCATGTCCATGGTGCCTCCGTTCGGGCGACCCTCAAGGGTACGGGAGCCCTGGTACCTTGAGCGCGCACCGGAGACGTGGACACCGAGGGGGAACGCATGCGACGTCGCGCGATGGCCGTGGTCGGAGGGACGGCTGTGGCGGCCTCGTTGGGCGGCTGCGCCCTGCTCGGCGCGGAGGCGGTGGAGGAGCTCGAGCTCGCGGTGGGCGAGTGCGTCGACGAGTCGTCGCTGTCGGGGTCCGACGAGGAGGAGCAGCAGGTGGGAAGCCTGCCCCGCGTGGACTGCGCCGGCGAGCACGACGCCGAGGTCTACTACGTCGAGGACCTCACGGACTCGTCGCTTCCCGACGACGTCGCTGACCGCGCCGACCAGATCTGCTACGAGCAGTACGCCGGCTACGTGGGCGTCGCGTTCGAGGACTCGCGGTACTACTACGTCTCGCTGTACCCGAGCTCGTCGACGTGGGCCTACGGCGACCGCCAGATCGCGTGCATGCTCGTCGGCGAGGCGGGCGAGCGGCTCACGGGCTCCCTCAAGGGGGCCGCCGCGTAGCGCGCCTCGGACGGGCACGGCCGCCGGTAGACTTCCGGCATGGCCACGATCCTCGTCCACGTCATGCCCAAGCCCGAGATCCTCGACCCGCAGGGCAAGGCCGTCGGCGCCGCCCTCCCGCGTCTGGGCTTCGAGGGCATCTCGCAGGTCCGTCAGGGCAAGCGCTTCGAGATCACCGTCGACGGTGAGGTCACCGACGAGGTGCTCGCGAACGTCCGCACGGCCGCCGAGACGCTGCTGAGCAACCCCGTGATCGAGGACGTCGTCCAGGTCAAGGTGGTCCGCGAGGGCGGCTGCGGCTGCGGCGGGCACGGCAAGGCCGAGAAGGACCTGCTCGCGTGACCGCGCGCATCGGCGTCGTCACCTTCCCGGGGACGCTCGACGACCGTGACGCCTCGCGTGCGGTGCGCCTCGCCGGTGCCGAGGCGGTGGAGCTGTTCCACGCCGACGCCGACCTCAAGGACGTCGACGCCGTGGTGCTGCCCGGCGGGTTCTCCTACGGCGACTACCTCCGCGCCGGCGCGATCGCGCGCTTCGCGCCCATCATGGAGAAGGTGGTCGACGCCGCGAACGGCGGCATGCCCGTGCTGGGCATCTGCAACGGCTTCCAGGTGCTGACCGAGGTCCACCTGCTGCCCGGCTCGATGATCAAGAACGAGCACCTGCACTTCATCTGCCGCGACCAGACGCTGCGCGTCGAGAACGCGGAGACCTCCTGGACCACCGAGTACCAGGACGGCGAGGAGATCGTCATCCCGCTGAAGAACCAGGACGGCCAGTACGTCGCGGACGACTACACGCTCGACCAGCTCGAGGCCGAGGGCCGCGTCGCGTTCCGCTACGTCGGCTGGAACCCCAACGGCTCGCGCCGCGACATCGCAGGCATCACCAACGAGCGCGGCAACGTGGTGGGCCTCATGCCGCACCCCGAGCACGCGGTCGAGGCGGGCTTCGGTCCGGACTCGCGCGAGGCGGGTCGTACGGGCACCGACGGTCTGGCCTTCTTCACGAGCGCGATCAAGGGCCTGCTCGCGACCGCGTAGTCCGGCGCGTCCCGCCGAAGTGGTAGATGGTTGACGGTTCCGGTGCGTCGCGGCGCCCCCGTGGTGGCACAGTGTCGGTCAGGGAGGGGACGATGCAACGCGCCCAGGCGATCTCGACGCTTGTCGATGCCGTGGCGAGGGCCGCATCGTCCGTCACCCACCCGCTGCGTGTGGGCCTGGACGGCGCGGACGGCGCCGGCAAGACCACGATGCGCCTCGCGCTCGCGGTCCAGCTGCGGTTGCGCGGCGCCGACGTGATCGAGGCGAGCCTCGACGACTTCCATCACGCGCGCGAGCGCCGCTACCGGCAGGGGCGTGACAGCTGGCGCGGCTACACGGACGATGCCTTCGACCTCGAGCGGGTGCGGAACGATCTGCTCGATCCGCTCAGCCCGCACGGGGGCCTGACGTTCCGCACCCGTTCGCGCGACCTCGCCACCGACACCGTGCTCGACGACCCCTGGCTGACCGCACGCCCCGATGCGATCCTGCTGGTCGATGGCGTGATGCTCCAGCGCCCCGAGCTCGCGGGGGCGTTCGACCGCGTGATCTTCCTCGACGCCTCCGAGCGCGAGCGGTACCGGCGCATGGCCCTGCGCGACGGCGCCGACCCGGACCCCGAGGCGCCCTCCAACGTGCGCTACACGCTCGCGCATCGTCACTACCGGGCGTTCTGCCGGCCGGACGAGCGCGCGGACATCCTGGTCGACCATGAGGACGTCGACCGGCCCGTCATCGTGAGAGGAGCCCCCGCATGATCCGCGAGTCCGTGGTGCTGCACGTCCATCCCGGGCGCGAAGCCGAGTACGAGGCGGCGTTCCGGGTCGCCTCCGCGATCATCGCGCGCCAGCCCGGCCACGTCGCCCACACGCTGCACCGCGGGGTCGAGGAGACGTCCGCGTACCTGCTCACGGTCGAGTGGGAGAGCGTCGAGGCGCATGAGGCAGGCTTCCGTGGATCCGCCGACTACCAGGAGTGGCGCCGCCTGCTGCACCCCTTCTACGTCGAGCTGCCGCCCGTGCCGCACTACCGCGAGGTCGACCTCACGCGAGGCTGAGGCGGAACGCCTGCCTCGGGTGGCCCGCCGTGGATCTCGATCCGGGTCACGCGGCGGCCGGTGCGTGACGGCGGTCGCGGCTCCGCAGCAGCACCATCCCGCCCGCGCACAGTGCGAGCGCCAGCGTCATGGCGTTGCCGAGGTACGCGAACCCGGTCGGCGTGACGGTCGCGACGAGCGCCGCGCCGGCCGCCCAGCCCCACCGCGCGTGCCTGACGAGCGCGATCGCGGCCGCCGAGCACGCGAGCCCGATGGCGAGGCAGGCGCCGACGAGGAGCCGCGCGCCCGCATCGGCCTCGCCCCACGCGTCGGCGGTGAACCAGGCCCCGGCGACCGTCAGCGCGGCCGTGGCGAGCACGGCCAGGACCGTCGACGAACGCGCGAGCGAGGCGATCATGCGCGCGACCCTACTCGCGCATCGTGCCCGCTACAAGGCGCCGGGCGCTACGGCCGGACCGGGTCCGCAGCATCGTGGCCGACGACGGTCGCCCACGGCAGGACGCGCCAGCTCGTCGCCACCTCGTGGAGCACGTAGGGGTCGGCGGCGGCGTGCGCCGCGGCGAGCGCGATCGGGTCCTCGCCCGTGAAGATCATGAGCCCCGTGAACGGGCCGTCGCCCGCGGCGCCTCCCAGGATCATCTCTCCGCGGTCGACCGCCGCCCAGGCGTAGGCGAGATGCTCGGCGCGATACGGCAGGCGTGCGGTGAGGTGGTCGTCGCGGAACGTGTACTCGAGAACGGCGTGCATGCGCGGCTCCTCGTCGATGAGCCTCCCCCGCGATCGACTCTACGCGCGCCCCATGCGCCCTGGCGGGACATGGATGTCGTTCTCGGCCAGGATCCTGCACTCATGTCCCGCCAGGGCGAGGGCGCGCCGCTACAGCGCGACGCGCGCGAGGCGGTCGCGCAGCTCGGCGAGCGCCACGAACGTGGTGTGGTTGAAGTCCGCACCCAGCTGGTTGGGGATGGTGACCAGGAGCGTGTCCGCCGTCATGACGGCCTCGTCCTCGCGCAGCTCGCGTTCGAGCTTGTCGAGCCCGCCCACATACGTCTTGCCGAACGTCGACACGGTGTTGTCGATCTCGCCGATCTGGTCGCGGTTGGCGCCCATGAGGTCGCGTTCGAGGTACGGGTGGAAGTACGTGTTGGTGAGGTCGTCGACGATGGGCATCACGCTGCGGGAGACCGAGACACGCGGGTGGCCCTGGTGGCCCGCATCCCGCCATCCCGCGCGGAACGCCTCGATCTGACGCGCCTGGACCACGCCCAGCGGCTCGCCCGTCGCCTCGAGCACCAGGGTCGAGGACATCAGGTGCATGCCCAGCTCGCCCGTGCGCCGCGCCGAGTCGATCCCGCCCGCGCCGTACCAGACACGGTCCGGGAGCCCCGGGCTGTGCGGGGTGAGGGGGAGCAGCTCGCCGGCACGCACGTGCGCGCGAGGACCGGGCTCCGCGATCCCCGCACCCGAGATCGCCTCGCGGAAGGCCTCGATGCGGGCGGCGGCGTCCTCCGCAGGCGAGACCCCCCATGCGAGCGGGTAGCCGAACGTCGCGGGGCCGTCCGCCGCCGGCTCCGGGCTCCCGCGCGAGACCCCGACCTGGAGGCGACCGCCCGAGATCAGGTCCGCCGTCGCGGCCGCCTCGGCCATGTACAGAGGGTTCTCGTAGCGCATGTTGATGACGCCCGTGCCGAGCTCGATCCGGGAGGTGCGCGCGCCCATCGCGGCGAGGAGCGGGAACGGGGAGGACAGGCACTGCTCGAAGTGGTGGACCCGGATCCAGGCGCCGTCGATCCCGGCGTCCTCGGCGGCCTGCGCGAGCTGGACGGTATCCGTCATCGCGTCGGCCGCCGTCCGCACCTTGGAGCCCGGTGCGGCCGACCACCAGCCGAACGACAGGAACCCGACGTTGCGCATGGCCACCTCCCCGTCCGGACACTCCCAACGGATCCGCAAGGGACACGCCGGCGATCTGACCATTTTCCCGCGGTTGCCGCGGCGTGTCGCGGCCAACTCCGTTGGGAGTGTCAGGGGCAATAGCCTGTGCCCATGATCACCATCCGCCGGGTCGAGCCGGACGATGCGGACGCCCACCTCCTCTGGTCCGAGCAGCAGGCGGACCTCGCGGTGCGCTACGACAGCCCCGACCTGGTCCTCGAGACGAGCTTCCCCACGCTCGTGGCCTCTCTCGTGGGCTACGCCGAGGACGGGGAGCCGGTCGCGAGCATCGTGCTGCGCTGGTCGCCCTACCCGACGGGCGCCGGCTCGCTCGAGCTCAAGCGCCTGTGGGTGCGGCCCGCGCATCGTGGGCACGGCCACTCCAAGGTCATGATGGGTGCGGCCGAGGCGATCGCGCGCAAGGCCGGCGCCACCCGCATCGTGCTCGAGACCGGGACGGAGCAGCCCGAGGCGCTCGGCCTCTACGACCGCCTGGGCTACTCGCGCATCGACAACTACGGCGAGTACAAGGACGAGCCCGACTCGATCTGCTACGGCCTCGACCTCCCCCCGCGGGTGCTGATCGTCACGGGCACGCTCGGGGCGGGCAAGACCGCGGTGGGCGGCGCGATCCACGAGCTGCTCGCGGAACGCGGCGCCCGGACGGCGTTCCTCGACGCCGATGCGCTGACCCAGTCCTATCCGGCGGCGCCCCACGATCCCACCAACGAGGCGCTGCTGCTGCGCTCGCTCGCGCTGCTCGCACCGCTGCACCGCGAGCGGGGGGTGGGGAGCATCGTGCTCGCATGCGCCGTGGAGACGCCGGAGGCGCTCGCGGCTCTGTCGCGGGCGCTCGGGGGAGCGGCCGCGCCCGAGGTGGCGGTGGTGCGCGTCGCTGCGCCGCTCGAGGCGCGGCTGGTGCGGTTCGACCGGCGCCCGGTGTCGGAGCGCTGGCTCGAGTGGGCGCGCGAGCGCACCATCGAGCTCGATGCGCTGCTCGACGCGGTCGGTCTCGAGGACGCGACGGTGGACACAGGCGACCGCGATCCGTTCGACGTGGCCGCCGAGGCGCTCGACGCGGTCGGGTGGTGAGCGGGTGAGCACGCTGCTGATCCGTGGCGGCCGGCTGTGGTCCGACGGTGCCTTCCTCGCTGGTGACGCCGTGCTGGTGGTCGACGGCATCGTGCGCGCGATCGGTGCGGGCGAGGAGCTCGCGGCACGGGACGATGCGGAGGGTGCCCGGGTGGTCGATGCCGCCGGCGGGCTGGTGCATCCGAGCTTCGCGGACGCGCATGTGCACGCGGCGATGGCCGGGATCGAGGCGCTCGGGCTCGATGTGAGCGGCGCTCACGGGGCGGAAGCCTGCCTGGCTCGCGTGGCCGCCTACGCCGCGACGCATGGCGGTCCGTGGATCGTCGGGGGCGGCTGGCACATGTCCGACTACGACGGCGGCACCCCGACCGCCGCAGCGCTCGACGCCGTCACGGGCGACGTCCCCGCCTTCCTGGTCAACGCGGACCACCACGGTGCGTGGGCCAACAGCGCGGCGCTGCGAGCGGCCGGGATCACCGCGGACACCCCGGATCCCGCCGACGGCCGCATCGAGCGCGACGGCGACGGGAACCCGACCGGCACGCTGCACGAGGGAGCGATGGCCCTGGTCGAGCGCCACCTGCCTCCCGTGACCGAGGACGATGCGCGGGCGGGGCTCGCGGAGGCGGCCCGGACGTTGCTGGGCTTCGGGGTGACCGCGTGGCAGGAGGCGATCGTCGGCGAGTACGGCGGACACTCCGACGCGACGCCCGCGTACACCGCGCTGATCGCCGACGGCTCGCTCGCGGCCCGCGTCTCGGGTGCGCTGTGGGTGCCCCGTGACGTCACGCTCGAGAGCGTCCCGGAACTGGTCGCCGACCTGGCGCGACGGCGCGACGCGAACGCGGCGGCGGGCCTCGACACCTCGAGCGCGAAGATCATGGTCGACGGCGTGGCGGAGAACCGCACGGCCGCGATGCATGAGCCGTACCTGGCGCCCGGCTGCGACTGCGGAGCCCCGTCCGAGCACGATGAGCGCGGGCTCGCCTACTTCAGCACCGAGGTGCTCCGAGCCGTCACGTCCGCGCTCGCGGCGGAGGGCTTCGCGCTGCACTTCCATGCGATCGGCGACCGTGCGGTCACCGAGGCTCTCGACGCGGTCGAGGCGATCCCCGAGCGCGACCGGAACCGTCGGCGCCATCACATCGCGCACGTCCAGGTGGTGGACCCGGTCGACGTGCCGCGCTTCGCGGCGCTCGGCGTCACCGTCAACGCTCAGGCCCTGTGGGCGCGCAACGAGGCTCAGATGACCGAGCTCACCACGCCGATCCTCGGCGAGCGCCGAGCGGCGTGGCAGTACCCGTTCGGGTCCTTCCTGCGCGCGGGAGCCGAGCTCGCGATGGGCTCGGACTGGCCCGTCTCGACCCCTGATCCGTGGCAGGCGATCCACACCGCGGTCACCCGTTGCGAGCCCGGGTCGGATGCGCCGCGGCTCAACCCGTCCGAGGCGCTCACGCTCGACGAGGCGCTGCGCGCGTACACCGCGGGCTCCCATGAGCTGCTGGGCCTCGACGGCTCCGGTGTGCTGACGGTCGGCGCGCGAGCGGACCTGTGCATCGCCTCACGCGATCCCTTCGTGGGTGCAGCCGAGGACATCGCGAGCACGCGGACCGTGGTGACGGTGCTCGGCGGCGAGGTGGTCGCTCGCGGCTAGAGATCCTCGTCCTCGTCCACCTCGCACGAGTCGCCCGGCATGATCCGGTAGCCGAGCGTGTCGCGCTCCACCTGGCTGATGATGCCGTTGTCGTAAAGCACCTCGAGGTCCTCGACCGTCGCGGGCTGCTCCGGGTCGACGGGGACGATGCTGAAGATCACCTGGGCGGTGGTCCCGGGCTCGATCACCGCGTCCTCCGGCGCCACCAGCCGGTCCAGCACCTCCTCGGCGCCCTCCCACGAGTCGTCCGCGGGCCAGGACATCGATCCGACCGCCTGGTCGAGCGCGACGCCCTCGAGGTCGATGCCGGCATCGATCGAGGCGACGTTGGTGCCCGAGCCGCGCACCTCGGTGAGCGTGATCGCGCTGTCGCCCTCGTTGGTGAGCATGCTCCCGAAGTACACGGTGGCTCCGGGCGCGGGCGCGAGGGCGCAGATCATCGGCGACCCCTGGTACTCGCCGCCTCGGCCGCCCACGAGCGGCCCGCCCTCGTACGGCGCGCATCCCGCGAGCATGCTGACCAGCGTCACCGCGGCCGCGCCGGCCGCTACGTTGCGTCCCCGCATCGTCCCTGCTCTCCTTCGAGGTCCTGAGCCGACGCTAGCGCGCGGGCGCGCGGCCACGCGCGCCCCCTCTTGTGGGGGCACGTCAGTCGGAGAGCGCGAACCTCACGGCCGCGTCCGCGTGCAGCGCGAGCGCGTCGAGGTAGGGCACCTCGACATCCGCGGCGGTCATCACCATGGGGATCTCCGTGCAGCCCGCGATCACGCCCTGCGCGCCCGCGTCGAGCAGCTCCGCCGTCGCCTCGCGCATGAGCGCGCGCCCCGCATCGTCCACGATGCCGCGTGCGAGACGCTCGTAGATGAGGGCATGCACCTCGGTCAGCCGGGGCTCGGGCGGCACGAGCGCCTCGACGCCGTGCGAGGCGAGCCGCTCGCGGTAGAACGGCATGCGCATGGTGAAGCCCGTGCCCAGCAGCGCGACCCGCTCGAGGCCCGCCGCGCGGGCCGCGCCGGCGACCTCGTCGACGATGTGGATCACGGGCACGCCCGCGGCCTCCTGCACCCGGTCCGCGACCAGGTGCATGGTGTTGGCGCAGATGAGGATCGCCTCCGCGCCGCCGTCGACCAGCCAGCGTGCATCGTCGCCGAACCGGGCCGCCAGGCCGTCCCAGTCGCCCTCGGCCTGCGCGCGCTCGATCGCGCCCCACTCGTAGTGGCGGATCGCGAGGTCCGCGCTGCGCCCGGGGAGCGCGGCGGCCACACCTTCGTGGAGGAGGCGTTCGTACTCGAGGGTCGAGTGCCAGGTGATGCCTCCCAGGAGGCCGATGCGGCGAGGAGCGGTGCGCATGACCCGACGCTACGCGGCACGGCGGGGTCCAGGGAACGGGCCCTTGGCCCCATTCCCGTGGCGCAAACGTTCCTTTACGCTGGAAGCATGCAGATCGGTGAGCTTGCCGCGCGAGGCGGCGTCACGGCCAAGACCGTGCGGTACTACGAGAGCATCGGGCTCCTCGATGCGCCAGAGCGGCGCGCGAACGGCTACCGCGAGTACGGCGAGACGGCGCTCGAGCGCCTGCGGTTCATCCGCGACGCGCAGGCGTCCGGGATGACCCTCGCCGAGACGGGCGACATCCTCCACATGAAGGACCGCGGCGAGAGCACGTGCGCGCACTCCCGCGCCGCGCTCGACCGGCACCTGAGGGACATCGACGCCCAGATCGCGAGCCTGCTCGCGGCGAAGGCCGAGCTCACGTCGCTCGCACGTCGCGCCGACGCGCTCGACCCTGCCGACTGCAACGACCCCAACCGCTGCCAGGTGCTCGCGCTTGACCTTCCAGTCCACGGCAAGGCTTAGCGTGGCGGTATGAGCACCGAGACCGCGCCCGCGGGCGCACCCGAGAGCCCCGGCGTCATCGAGCTGTCGGTGGGCGGCATGACCTGCGCGGGCTGCGCGAGCGGTATCCAGCGCGGGCTCGCGGCGCTGCCGGGCGTGGGCGGAGCCGACGTCAACATCGCGACCCGGCGCGCACGCGTGCTGCCCGATGGCACGCTCGATGCCGATGAGCTCGAGGACATGATGCGCGCCGCGATCACGGGGCTCGGCTACCAGGTGCTCACGCGGCGCGCGGGCGAGCAGGGCGCCGAGGACGCCGGGCATCGTCCCTCCGCGACGGCCGCCGACGCCCGCGCCGACGAGGCAGAGGCGCAGGCACGCAACGACCGTCGCCGCATCGAGGGCTACCGCCGACGCTTCCTGGTCGCCGCGGGCCTGTCGATCCCCGTGGTGCTGATCTCGATGATCCCCGCGCTGCACTTCGCCGGCTGGGAGTGGGTCGCAGGCGTGCTCGCGACGCCGGTGGTGTGGTGGGCCGGCTGGCCGTTCCACGTCTCCGCGGTGAAGAGCCTGCGTCACGGCACCACCACCATGGACACGCTCGTGAGCCTGGGCACGGCGGTGGCGTGGGGCTGGTCGGTCGCGACGCTCCTCGCGGGCGACCTGGGTCACGTGTACTTCGAGACCGGCGCGGTCATCGTGACGCTGATCCTGCTGGGCAAGTGGCTCGAGGTGCGCTCGTCGGCGCATGCGGGCGACGCGATCCGCGCGCTCAGCGCACGCCAGAGCGCGACCGTGGTCCTCGAGGACGGGCGCGAGATCCCCCGCGCCGACCTGGGCGTGGGCATGCGCTTCCTCGCGCGTCCGGGCGAGACCATCGCCACCGATGGGCTGGTGGTCGACGGCGAGGCGGCCGTGGACGCGAGCCTGGTCACGGGTGAGCCAGTGCCCGTCGCGGCGCGGCCCGGCGTCGAGGTGGTCGGCGGCACGGTCGCGGTGGACGGCGCGCTCACCGTCGAGGCGACCCGGGTGGGCGAGGAGACGATGCTCGCGCAGATCGCGCGCATGGTCGACGAGGCGCAGGCCGGCAAGGCGCGGATCCAGCGGCTCGCCGACCGCATCGCGGCCGTGTTCGTGCCCGTCGTCGTGGCGATCGCCGCGCTCACCGCCTCGGCATGGCTCATGTGGACCGGCGACGGTGCCGCCTCGGTCACCGCGGCCGTCGCGGTGCTCATCATCAGCTGCCCGTGCGCGCTCGGCCTCGCGACCCCGCTCGCGATCATGGTCGGCACGGGTCGTGGTGCACAGCTGGGGATCCTGGTGCGCGGCCCGCAGGCTCTCGAGGACGCGCGGCGTCTCGAGACAGTGGTGCTCGACAAGACCGGCACGGTGACCGAGGGACGCATGGCGGTGTCCGCCACCTTCGCGCCGGGGCTCGAGGACGATGCGGCCGCTGCGCTGCTCGATGCGGTCGCCTCGGTGGAGGCCCGCTCCGAGCACCCCGTCGCGCGTGCGATCGCCGCATCGCGCGAGGGGCGGGTGCCGCTCAAGGGCTTCCGATCGACCCCTGGGCAGGGCGTCACCGCGACGGTCCAGAGGGCGGGGGCCGACGGCACCCATGCGGACGTCACGGTGGGCTCTCGTCGCCTGTTCGACGAGCTGCCGGAGGAGCTCGCCGCGTGGGCGCATGAGCGCGAGGGTCGTGGCGAGACAGTGGTGTTCGTGGGCCGCGCGGCGCCCCTGGGAGGTGGGCTGCTGGGCGACGGTGCGGCCTCGACGCGCTCGGCGCTCGCGTCCGAGCTCGCCATCGCGGTGCACGACCAGGTCAAGGAGACCGCGCCTGAGGCCATCGCCGCGCTGCGGGACCTTGGCGTCGACGTGGTGCTCCTGACCGGCGACAACCGCCGCGCCGCCCAGGCCGTGGGCGCCGAGCTCGGCATCGAGCGCGTCATCGCCGAGGTCCTGCCCGGCGACAAGGAGGACGTGGTGCGCTCGCTCCAGGCCGGGGGGCGTCGCGTCGCGATGGTCGGCGACGGCGTCAACGATGCGCCGGCGCTCGCGCGCGCGGACCTGGGCCTCGCGATCGGCACGGGAGCGGATGTGGCGCGCGAGGCGTCGGACCTCACGATCGTCTCCGGTGACCCGCGGGCGGCGGCCGATGCGATCGCGCTGTCGCGACGCACGTACGCGACCATCCGCGGCAACCTCGTGTGGGCTTTCGCCTACAACGTCGCGGCGATCCCGCTCGCGGCGCTCGGGGTGCTCGACCCGATGATCGCGGCCGCCGCGATGGGGGCGTCGAGCCTGTTCGTGGTGGGCAACTCGCTGCGGCTGCGGAGGTTCAGGGGCCTGCGGGGCTGACGGCGCGATCCCGGGTGGGCGGCGCCTTTCATGCACGAGCGTGCCTGGCGGTGATGGCCCACGGTGCGGGGTGCTCGCGCCTTGTATGCACGAGCGGGAGCGGCCGTGACGGTCCACGGTGCGGGGTGCTCGCGCCTCCTATGCACGAGCGCACACGGGACCGGCGCCCTTTGCGCCCGGCGGGCACCAGCCGTGCCCGCACGGTCGCGCGTGAAAGGTGCGAGCACGCCACAAGGCATCAGCCGTGCCCGCACGGTCGTGCATGAGAGGTGCGAGCATTCCGGAGGGCGCCAGCCGTACCCCCACGTTCGCGCGTGAAAGGTGCGGCGCGCGGTGCTACTTGCCCACGATCGACCACGCGAGCGAGGACCGCGCCGAGGTGACCCGCCCCGCCGCATCGGCCGCGCGGGCGGAGATCATGCCGTCGCTGTGCGCCGCGACCAGCAGCGCCAGCTGCGCGCGCTGGAGGCGATGCAGGTCGCGCGCCGCCTGGCGGCCATGGCGCTCGCGCATGTCGGCACGCGCATGCCGACGGCGTGTGCGCGTCGACAGGCCCTCGAAGTCGGCGGGGCTCACCAGGTGGTCCGGCACGGTCACGCGCGCGGTGCGGGCGAACACCGCGCGCTCGCGCAGGTGGCTCACATGCAGCGTGGTGAGGAGCACGGCGACGATCGGCACGCCCTTGATGAGCGCGGACGTCACCTGGGTGCCCTGGACGACGGGCGAGTTGAGGAGCGCGTGGAGCGCCATCGCGGCGCCCAGCGCGCCCAGCGCGACCGCCCATCGTTGGAGCGCCGGCGCGACCGAGACGAAGAAGAAGGCGACGCCCGCGCCCGCGATCGCGGAGAACGCCGCGTGGCTCCACAGTCCCGCGACGATGCCGCGCAGCACGAACATCTGGGTCACCGTCTCCATCGGCTCGCCCGCGAGCGCGGCGGTGCGCGCGGTGTAGAGGAAGCCCTCGACCACCTGGAAGCCCAGGCCGATCATGCCGCCGTAGAACGCCCCGTCCGCGACGGTGCGGATGCGCGCCCCTGGCACCAGGGCGAGCGCGACCACGCCGAGCACCTTGAGCGGCTCCTCGACCAGCGGCGCGGAGATCGAGGACAGCCACAGGGAGTCGTCGCCCACGCGCGCGCCCACGAGGGTGTGCATCGCGGGACCGGCGATGTGGGCGAGGCCCACGGCCACGATCGCGCCCCACACGAGCGCACCGGCGACGTTGACCAGGTGCCGTCGCTCGTAGAGCTCGAAGACCCAGACCGAGCTCGCGAACACCAGCCCGTACCCGGTCCACAGCACCGCGGCGTATGCGCCCGACGCCGGGCTCGCGAGCAGCGACTCGAGCACCAGGGGGGCGACCTGGGTGAGCGCCCCGAGAGTCAGCACCACCACGGTCCAGAACACCCACGAGCGCGCGTCGACGAAGGTCGCGGTGCGCGGCCGCGGCTGGCGTGCGTACGGCCGGATCTCCGCGGTCATCGTTGCCCCTGCGTAGGCAGCACGAGCGACCGCACGATCGCCTGCGCCGAGTCCGAGGCCGCCTCCCAGCCCGTCTGAGGCATCGACAGCAGCGCGACCACCATCTGGGAGCCATCCGAGACCACCCAGGCCTGGCCCGCACGCAGCGGGTCCTGGAGCACGGACGTCACGGCATCGTCACCGGCGTCCGTGGAGAACGCGCGCGGGGATCCGGTGACCGCGAGGTCGCCCTGGCCCTGCTCGAGCCAGGTGTCGGTCACCATGGTGATCGCCTGGGCCGGGTGGAGGTCGGAGTCCACCGGTGCGCCGATGACGAGCGTCGCGCCGCCCTGGGTGAGCGTGACGGCGCCGGGGGTGTCGGTCCCGATGGACCAGTCCTCGGTCACCCTGATCGAGGCCCCGTCGCCGATGTCGACGATGCGGGGCGGGGCCGGCGCCGAGACCGAGCCCGCGACGGCCGGCAGCACGCCTACGTACAGCAGGACGATCGCGGCGACGATCGCGGCGCCCGCCGCGGAGCCGCGACCGAGAAGGCGCAGCGACAGGGGCTCGGGAGTGTCGTGGGCCGCGCGAGCGGCGGGGGTCGCGCCGCTGCTCATGGCTGCGACGCTAACACGCGGAGACCTCGCTCCCGAGCCGGGGGACTAGATCGCGTCGAGGGCGCGCGCGAGGTCCGCGCGGAGGTCCTCGACGTCCTCGAGCCCGATGCTCAGGCGGACCGTCGCATCCGACATCCCGACGCGCGCGCGCCGCTCGGGGCCGATCTTGCGGTGGGTGGTGGTCGCCGGGTGCGTCGCGATGGACTTCGCGTCGCCCAGGTTGTTCGAGATGGCGACCACCTGGAGAGCATCGAGGAAGCGGAACGCGGACGCCTTCGCCTCGGGTCCGTGCGGGTCGGTGCCCTCGGGCAGCGCGATGTCGATGGTGACGAGCGTCCCCCCGAGCGTCATCTGCGCCTTCGCGCGCTCGTGCTGGGGGTGCGACGGCAGCAGCGGGTAGCGCGCGACCGCGACCTTGGGATGCGCGTCGAGCCAGGTGGCGAGCTCGAGGGCGGAGGCGGCCTGCGCCTTCACCCGCACGGCCAGCGTCTCGAGCGACTTGCCCAGGATCCACGCCGTGAAGGGCGACATGGTCGCGCCCATGGTGCGCACCATCTGGCGCACCTTGTCGACGTACTCCTTGCTGCCCAGCACCGCGCCGCCGAGCACGCGGCCCTGGCCGTCGATGTGCTTGGTCGCGGAGTACACCACCGCATCGGCGCCCAGCTCGAGCGGCTTCTGTCCCAGCGGCGTGGCGAACACGTTGTCGACGATGAACAGCGCGCCCGCCTGCTGCGCGCAAGCCGCGACGAAGGGCAGGTCCACCACGTCCTGCATCGGGTTGGTGGGGGACTCGCAGAACACCGCGGTCGCGGGCGTCGCGAGCGCGCGCTCCCAATCCTCGTTGACGTGCCCATCGACGTAGTCGACGGTGATGCCCCAGTTCGCGAAGTACTCGTCGAAGGTCGCGATCGACGTCCCGAACAGCGCGCGCGAGGCGACCAGGCGGTCGCCCTGGCGCAGCACCGCCGCGAGCGACACGAAGACCGCGGCCATGCCGGTCGCGGTCGCGAAGCAGTCCTCGGCGCCCTCGATGGCGGCGAGGCGCTCCTCGAACATCGTGACCGTCGGGTTGGCGTAGCGCGAGTACTGGTAGCGCTCGATCTCGCCCGCGAACGCCGCCTCAGCCTCGCGCGCCGTCGGGTAGACGTAGCCCTGCGTCATGTAGATGGGCTCGGACATCTCCTCGAACTGCGAGCGGTGCAGGCCGGCGTGGACGGCGAGCGTGTCGAGGCGGAGCTGCGGGGCGTCTTCCGAGGTCATGCGCTCAGGCTACCGGCGCGTCCAGGGCCACCCCTCTCGAAAGTGGTTGCTCTTTGTCGGGTTTGCGCGATCGTCGCTCCCCAGTGGTGCCCGAGCGTCGTCAGCGCTCCGTCCTACCACCGCCGATTCTCGCCAGACCAGGCACGATGCCCCCACGACGGGGGCCTTCCGCGCGAGACGCCCCCGGGCTACGGTCCGAGGCATGAACACACGTCTCGCCGCGGTCTACCGCTCCACGGACGGCCCCGTGATGGTCGACGCGGCGGCGGGCTGAAGCAGCCTCGCCACCGCATCGTCCACCGACACTGAGGCACCACTGCGGCGGCGGGATCCCCCGAACCCGACCACCAGGTACCACTTTCGGGAGGGGTGGCCCGGGTCAGGCCTCCCGCACCGCGTAGGTGCGGCCCCCGGCTCCCACCGCGGTGAGCTCGCCGTCCCGGACCGTCACCGTGACCGTATCGCTCGAGCCGTCGGTCGCGTGCAGCACCACCTCGCGCGCATCCGCTCCGCCCGGGTACACGACCAGCTCGACGTCCGCGAGGTAGTCGTAGTCGGGGCGGTCGTCACGCGTGCCGCGGGGCATCACGGCCCCCGCGCGCACGTACAGCGGCATCGAGTCGAAGCCGTGCGTCTCATGAAGCCAACGCCCGCCGGCCACCCGCTCGCCCGTGAGCAGCGAGGTCCACTCGCCGTCGGGCAGGTAGAAGGTGACCTCGCCCGACTCGCTCATCACGGGCGCGACCAGGAGGTCGGGGCCGAGCATGTACTGGCGGTCCAGGTGCTGGCACGCCGGGTCGCCGGGGTAGGCGACGAACATGGGACGCATCATCGGCATGCCCGTCCGCGTGGTCTCGATCGAGGCGGCGTAGAGGTACGGCATGAGCGACAGCTTGAGCTTGGTGAAGACGCGCGCGACGTCCACGGCCTCCTCGTCGAAGGCCCACGGCACGCGGTACGAGTTCGAGCCGTGGAGGCGCGAGTGCGAGGACATGAGCCCGAAGGCGAGCCAGCGCTTGAACACGCCCGCATCCGGGGTGCCCTCGAAGCCGCCGATGTCGTGGCTCCAGTAGCCGAAGCCCGAGCTCATGAGCGACAGCCCGCCGCGCAGGGTCTCGGCCATCGACACGTAGGAGGACGAGTTGTCGCCGCCCCAGTGCACCGGCATCGTCTGCCCGCCCGCGGTCGCGGACCGCGCGAACAGCACGGCCTCGCCCTCGCCCTTCTCCTCGACGAGCGCCTCCCACACGGCCTCGTTGTAGAGCTGCGTGTAGAGGTGGTGCATCGCCTCGGGCGACGTGCCGTCGTGCCACACCACGTCGGTGGGGATCCGCTCGCCGAAGTCGGTCTTGATCGCATCCACGCCCTGGCGCGCGAGCGTGCGGATGAGGTCCTGGAACCACGCGCGGGCCTCGGGGTTGGTGAAGTCCACCAGCGCCATGCCGGGCTGCCACAGGTCCCACTGCCAGATCGAGCCGTCGGGCCGCTTGACCAGGTAGCCCTTCTCCGCGCCCTCGCGGAACATGCGCCCGCGCTGGCCGATGTAGGGGTTGATCCACGCGGAGACGTGGAGGTCCTTGTCCTCGTGCATGCGCTTGAGCATGAGGTCCGGATCGGGGAAGACGCGCTCGTCCCAGACGCCGTCGGTCCAGTTGTACTCGCGCATCCAGAAGCAGTCGTAGTGGAACACCGAAAGCGGGATGTCGCGCTCGCGCATCCCGTCGACGAACGAGTTGACGGTGCCCTCGTCGTAGTCCGTGGTGAAGGAGGTCGACAGCCACAGGCCGAACGACCACGCGGGGACGCGGGGCGGACGCCCCAGCAGGGCGGTGTAGCGCTCGATGACGTCGGCGGGCGTCGGGCCGGCGAAGACCAGGTACTCGAGCGACTCGCCGCCCGTGGAGAACTGGACCCGCTCGACGGTCTCGGAGCCGACCTCGAAGCTCACGTGCTCGGGCTGGTTGACCAGCACGCCGTAGCCCTGGGAGGACAGGTAGAACGGGATCGACTTGTACGCCTGCTCGGAGCTGGTGCCGCCGTCGGCGTTCCAGATGTCGACCGTCTGGCCGTTCTTCACGAACGGCCCGAAGCGCTCTCCCAGCCCGTAGATGGTCTCGCCGACGCCCAGGTCTAGCTGCTCGTGGACGTAGGAACGATGCGGGGCGAGCCCGGTCGCGGAGTAGGGCGTGACGCCCACCGGCTCGGCGGCCACGGGTGCGCCGGGGGCGAGCTCCATGTACCCGAGCGAGCGGTGGCCCGAGCCGGTGACGCGCTTGCCGTCGACCTCGAAGTCGAGGCTCCACGGCGCGCCCTTGCCCACACGCGCGGTGAGCCTGCCCGAGGTCAAGGTGCCGCCGGCATCGTCCGTCGCGGCGACGCCGACCCCCTCCGTCGCTCCCGGCATCCGGAAGCCCGGGGAACGATGCGCGCCCTGGTGGTGGTCGATGCGCACGCGGATCACGCCGTCGAGCGGCGACGAGAGCGTCACCGTGAGGACGGCGCCGCCGAGCGTGTCGCCGCGCGTGTGGATGATCTTGGTGGGGGCGTGCACGGTGAGCGTGTCGCCGTCCGCCCAGAGGTCGTACGCCTCGGCCGCGTAGTGGGCGTCGACGCCGGGGCGTCGCAGCCAGAATCCGTCGGTGAACTTCATGGCGGGTCTGGGGTCCTCTCGTGGCGACGATGCGCCGCCGTCAGGTCGCGCGCGACGTTGCGCGCGATCACGGGTGGGGTGTCAGGGGCGCACGGCTCCGTGCGAGGACGGAGCCCGCCTCGCGGTAGTCGGGGACGAGCAGCACGGTCTGGGGGGTGTGCTCGCCGGTCTCGATCGCCGTCACCAGCAGCCGGACGGCCGCCTCGCACGAGGCATGCGCATCCAGCGGGATGACGTCGAGAGGCACGGCGAACCGGCCGGTGGAGAACGTCACGCCCGCCGCGATCGCCGAGACGTCCTCGGGGATCGACAGACCGTGCGTGGCGAGCGCCGGGCTGAGCGAGGCCGCGACGTCCGTGGTGGTGTTGAGCACGATGCCGTCGAGCTCGGGGAGCTTCTTGAGCAGCCGGTCCACGCTGCCCTGCGCCGTGTGGCCGTGCGGGTGGGTCACGGCATAGGCGACCCCGCGGGCCTCGGCCTGGGCGATGAACCCGCGCAGGAAGCGCCGCGGGAAGTTCGAGCCGCGCAGCACGGTGTCCTCGCGGTGCGAGATGAGCCCCAGCGCGCGGTGGCCCGAGTCGACCAGGCGGTCGACCGCGATGCGGGCCGCGGCCTCGAAGTCGAGGTCGATGCAGACCAGGCCGTCGGTGTCCGCGGGCAGCCCGATGAACACGGTGGGGCACGACAGGGTGCGCGAGAGCTCGACGCGCGGATCGTCCTCGTCGACGTCGAGCACCACGATCCCGTCGGCGAGCGAGGTCGCGGCGGAGCGGCTCATGCCCTCGACCGCGTCGTCGTGGACCAGCAGCAGCGTGTCGTAGCCCGCGACTCGCGCCGCCTTGGTGGTCTCCATCGCGAACGTCATGTGCGCGGTGTCGTCGGTGTCGGCGTGGACGGGCTCGCTCACGGCGATGATCTGGGAGCGCTGGGCTGCCAGCATGCGCGCGCTCGCGTTGGGGGAGTAGCCCAGCTCCGCGGCGACCGCGAGCACGCGATCGCGCGTCGCGGGCTTGATCGAGCGCTTGCCGCTGAGGGCGTAGGAGACCGTGCTGATGGACACGCCTGCGGCTTCCGCCACCTCCGCAATGGTCGCCATGGGTGCTCCGTCTCGTTCTGGGCGTTTTCGAAGCGTTTCGAAACACCCTGCCGTCACTTTATGTTGTGCGCGACAACAAGGCAAATCTACTGTCGCGCGGGCTGATCGCCGCGGTGCGCCGCCGTCAGGCCGCCGTCTGCCTGGCGAGCGCCTGCTCGAGCAGCGCGAGGTGGTGCTCGACCTGGTGCATCTGGCCGCCCTCGTGGCCGTTGAAGGCGTACTCGACGATGCTCTTGGGTCCCGCGTACGCGTTGTATGCCGAGTACACGGTGGACGGCGGGCAGATGTCGTCCATGATCGCCACGGACCAGACCGACGGTGCCGTGGCCCTCGGCGCGAGGTTCGCGCCGTCGAAGTAGGCGAGCGTCCGGTGGACGGCGTCGACCCCGCCGCGGTGGACCGCGAGGTAGCGGCGGATCTCTGCGTACGGGTCCGAGTCCGTCATGCGGATCGCGCGCGGGAAGTTGCACAGGAACGGCACGTCGATGAGCGCCGCACCCACGCCGTCCGCGAGCGATGCGGCCGCGATCGCGATGCCGCCGCCCTGCGACGAACCCTTGACCGCGACGCGTCCCGCGTCGACCCCCGGGAGCTCGCGCGCCGCATCGACCGCGAGGGCCGCATCGGTGAAGACCCGCCGGTAGTAGTAGGTCTCGGGCGACTCGATGCCGCGCGTCATGAAGCCGGGGACGGACGGCCCGGTCGCATGCGGGTCGGCGGTGTCGCCGCCGTTGCCCCACGCCGAGGCCTGGCCTCGCGTGTCCATGACCAGGTGCGCGTAGCCGGCCGCGGGGATCAGCGAGTACTCGTACGGGAGGCCGCGGCCGCCGCCGTAGCCGATGTACTCGACCACCACGGGCAGGTCGGTCGCGCCCTTGGGGGTCGCGAGCCAGGCGCGGATGGGGTCGCCGCCGAAGCCGGAGAACGTGACGTCGCGGACGGTGAGGCCGGGAAGGTCGACCACGGGCTCGGAGATGGAGGTCGGCCGGCGTGCGGCGCGCGACTCGGCGAGCGTCGTCTCCCAGAACGCGTCGAGGTCCTCGGGCGCGTCGAGATCCGCGGTGAACGTGCGCAGCTGGTCGACGGGAAGGTCGAGCTCGGCCATGGGAGGTGCTCCTGTGCTGTCGTGGCTACGGCGCCGTCGTTGGTGCCGCGCGGTTCATTGAACCACCTCGACGCGCCCGCGTCGAATCGCTTCGACGATGCGCGACCGGCGGATGCGCGACCGGACGACGCGCGCATCGTCCCGTCCCGTGGTCCGGCGCGGCGTCAGCCCTGCTGCCAGGGGAGGCCTGCACCCTTCCATCCCTGCCAGCCACGGTGGCCGTGCTCGTCGGTCGCGCCCTCGAATCCCTCGAGCACGTTGTACGCCGGGCCCAGGCCTGCCGCCGTGGCCGCCTCGGCGGCGCCGATGGAACGCGCACCGGAGCGGCACAGGAACACGATGGGCCGGCCGGGTTCCGCCCCCGTGGCCTTGAGCTGGTCCAGGAAGCCCTCGTTGCGCTGCATGGTCGGATAGGTCACCCACTCGATGAGCGCGGGCTGCTTGCCCAGGCCGGAGGCGTCGGGCACCCCGGTGAAGCGCCACTCGGCCTCGGTGCGCACGTCGACCAGGATCGCGTCCGGCTCGTCCTCGAGCAGCTTCCATGCCTCGTGCGGCGTCAGGTCTCCTGCGTACGTCATGGCGTCCTCCCGGCTGGTGATGCGCGTCAGTCTAGGGGTGCGAGCGGCGCTCATGGGCAAGCCTTCACTTGCATGCAAGCCTGGGCTTGCCTATCGTGGTCGTGTGGCCGATGTGTACGACGCCCTCGCCGCGCCCGCCCGGCGCGCGATCCTCGACGTGCTCACCGTCCGCGACGACCAGAGCCTGTTCGAGATCACCACGCGCCTCCTGGGCGACCACGGCATCTCCCTCACGCGCCAGGCCGTCTCCCAGCACCTCGCGGTGCTCGAGGAGGCCGGGCTCGTGTCCTCGCGACGGCAGGGCCGCACGCGGCTGCACACCCTCGACACCCGGCCGCTGCGCGCGATCGCACGCCGTTGGCCCGACAAGGAGTCCTCATGATCCGCATCCACCTCGCCAGCATCTTCGTCTCCGACCAGTCGAAGGCGCTCGACTTCTACACGCGCGTGCTCGGGCTGGAGGCCCGGCAGGACATCGCCATGGGCGACGGCAACCGCTGGCTCACGGTCGGCAACCCCGGCGCGCCGGGGGTCGAGCTGCTGCTCGAGCCTGCCGGGCACCCTGCTGTCGGCCCCTTCCGCGACGCGCTCGTCTCGGACGGCATCCCCGCGACCCAGCTCGCGGTCGACGACCTCGACGCCGAGCACGAGCGTCTCACCGGGCTCGGGGTCGCCTTCGTCCAGCCGCCGATGGACTTCGGCCCGGTCGCCGTCGCTGTGATCGACGACACCGTGGGCAACCTCATCCAGCTCGCGCAGATGAAGGGTTGAGCGGGCCGCGCGGCGGCGCTCCCGGACGCAGGCTGACACATGGGTGTCCGCACAGCGCTGGGTGCGGGCACCCATGTGTCAGCGGGGCGCGCGCCGGGGAAGGCTCAGCGCGAGATCCGCTCGGCCTCCTGCGGCGAGCGGGCGTCGACCCCCCGCGCCGCGAAGAGGGACGCGACGCCCACGCCCGCGGCCCCGCCGGCCAGGATGCCCAGAGCGGCGACCAGTGCGCGCAGCATCAGGACCGGCAGGTCGCGAGCGAGGATGGTCGAGGCGCCCGCGCCGAGCTGCTCCCAGACCTCGAACGTCGCCACGCCCAGCAGCCCGAGCGCGGTGCCCGCGAGCACGCCGAGGCCCATCGGCACCGCCACCCGCGCGATCGCCGCGATCTGGCGCCCGTGGCGGTCGAGGCCGAGCGCTCCTGCGGTGGCGGCCTCGCGCAGCGCGGCGCCGCGGCCCATCCACTCCGCGAGGCCCACCATGAAGCCGCCCGCCATGAGCAGCAGCGCGCCCCCGAGCCACCAGGCCAGCAGGGCGTCCACCACGAGGTCCCACGTCGCGAGTGTCGCCCCGGCGGCCAAGAGGTCGTCGTCGTAGGCGAGCGCCGTGGCCATCACCGTCGTCTCCACCGCGCCGAAGGTCAGGCCGGCGGCGAGCAGAAGGCCGGTGGCCGCCGCGGTGAGCCCGCCCGTGCGGTGGTGCAACGCGTGGGAGGCGAGCACCAGCGACGGGCGTCCCGTGCGGGCCAACGCCCCGCTCACGTGTGGCAGCGCGGCCCGGACGGCGAGCACGCCGAGCGCCGCTGCGACGACGGCGACCGCGATCCACGCGCCGACCGCGATCGCGTCGATCCCTCCCGTGGTGCTCGGCGGGTTCCCCGCCGCCACGGCCAGTGCCAGGGCTCCGATACCCGCGAGCCAGGTCAGCGGCACGCGGCGGCTCCGCGGCTCGGCGTCGCGCTGGTGGGTCGCGCCGCGGGGGCTGAGCGCTGCGCTCGGCGCGACGCGCGAGGCCCACAGCGCAGGGACCAGCCCGATCACGAGCGCGAGCACCATCGCGAGCCCCCACAGGACCGCGGCGTACCCCCACGGCAGCACCGCGACGCCGGGTCCGAAGATGTCGGGCCGGGCCTGTCCCGTGGCGGCGTAGGCCCACGCCTCGGCGGCCCAGCCCGCGACGATGCCCACGGCGCCCGCGACGAGCCCGACGGCGAGGCCCTCGACGATGCCGCCGGTCACGATGTCGCGTCGCGTCGCACCCAGCGCGCGAGCGGTCGCCACCCATTGCGTGCGCGCCTCGCCCTGCGCACGGCCGGCGGCCAGGGCGGCGCCGACGGCCACGGTCGCGAGCAGGGCCGCGCCGAGGACGGCGAGCCATTCTCCGACCCCCAGGTACCCCGACCACAGGGGCTCCGCGCCTTCGAAGGTCTGGGCGTCCCCCGCGAGGGCGTCGATCATCGGGCCGTCCCACGCGAAGGTGATGTCGTAGCGACCGGTGCGCTCTCCGGCCTCGTTGACCATCGGCCAGAACCCGCCGGTCCGTGCGATCGCATCCACGCTCTCGGGCGAGATGAGGCCTGCCGAGTCGGCGGCCGCGTCCTCGTAGCCGACGGACTTGATGAGGCCCACCAGGGTCAGCGGCACAGGTGGGGCGTCCGGCACACCGTCGGTCGATGTCGCGGTGACGGTGACGGCATCTCCGATCGCGTAGCCGCGCAGCTCGGCGTACCGGGAGGCGAGCGCCACCTCGCCCGGGCCGGGCAGCCGGCCCGAGTACAGCATGTCCGTGCCGGCGGTGGGTTCCACCGCAGCGAGATAGGTGGTCGTCTCGTCGTGGTCCAGGTTCGCGTACACGACGGCGCTCGTGGTCACGTCGATGCCCTGGGCCCTCGCATCGTCGGCGATCGCCGACGCCTCCTCGGGCGTCACGGAATTCCAGTCGTCCCAGGTCTCGCCATCGATGATGCCGGGGCCGTCGCTCCATCCGTTGAGCGTCGCCAGGTGCTCGGCGTCGTACCCGCGCGCCCGGGAGATCTCGTCGCTCACGGCCGCCGAGGTCGCCAGGGATGAGAGCGTGAACGCCGCGAGCCCCGTCGCGAGCGCGACCATCACCCCCGCCGTCAGCGTGTAGCGGCGCTGCGCGCGCCACTGCTCGCGCACCAGAGCGCCGTTCAGTCCCCCGAAGATCCCTCGCATGGCGGCCACGCTAGCGACGCGGCGCCGAGCGCCGCATCGTCCCCGCGCATCGTTCCTGGGTGATACCCAGGTATGACCCGCTATCCCTCCTCGGGGTGCGGCTTGCCGGGCGTGACCGGCGGGAGCGCCGACCACGGGAACGTGATCCAGAGGTCGGTGCGCTTCCAGACGTAGTCGGGGTCGATCACCGAGTGCGACTTCGCGTACAGCACCACCGTGCGGACCTCGCCGGCGTGCTCCTCCATGAGGCGCTTCACCAGGGCGAGCGTCTCGCCGGTGTCCGCGACGTCGTCCGCGATGAGGACCTTGAGGCCCTTCATGGCGTCGGTGTCGAGCAGCGGCGGCAGGAGCACGGGCGCGGGCAGGCGCTCGTCGATGCCGGTGTAGAACTCGACGTTGAGCGTGCCGACGCCCTTGGTCCCCAGCGCGTAGGAGATCGCGCCTCCGACCGGCAGGCCGCCACGCGCGACGGCGACCACCACATCGGGTTCGTAGCCCGAGTCGACCACCATCTGCGCGAGCTCGCGCGAGGCGTCGCCGTAGCCCTGCCAGGTGAGGATCTCGCGCTCGGGTGTCTGGGTCATGGTCGCTCCTTCCGGTGAGGCGAGGGTACCCGTGCACGGGGCGGCTAGCCTGGCGCGATGGGTTTCTTCACCGCCGACGGGGACGAGCGCCGTTTCTACGAGGCCGATGCGTGGTTCCAGGCGTGGCTCGCCTCGAGCCCCAAGAGCGCCGAGTACCTCGCGACGCGCCTGCGCAAGGCGACGGGTCATGACCTGCACTTCACCGCGGCCGAGCTGCGCCCCACCGTCGACTGGGTGACGCGCGACCTGCGCAAGGACCGCTCCGCCGTGAAGCCCGACTGGGCCTACCGCTCGGAGCTCGGCCAGGAGCTCACCATGCACGGCGCCGCGCTGATCGACGGGCTGCTCGTGTACATCGGCGGCCTGGCCGATGCGCATCGTCCGATGTCGTGGGGGCTCGACCAGCGCGAGTCCGCGCCGACGTACCTCGACCCCGTCCTGGGCCCCGGCGGCCCGCCGGTCGCGATGCTGCCGTACGCGGTGGCCGCGATGGGGCACGGCCGCGCCTCATGGGACGCCGTCGAGGACGTGCTGCGCTGGTTCGACACCAGCGGCGAGCTCTCCTACGCCGACTTCGACACCCCCGCCGAGGTGCGCGAGTCGTTCATCCCCAAGGGCGGTCTCCTGCGGAAGGTCGAGCGTCCCGCGGAGCTGCCGCGCGCGGCGCTGTCCGAGGTGCTCGGTCCGCTCAGCGAGGAGGACCCCGGCCTGGTGGTGAACGATGCCGGGCCCGGGCACGCACCCGGGACGCCGTCCGATGCGACGCACCACGCGATCGTCATGCTCGCGGCCGGTGCGATCGACGAGGCCGCGCTGCTGCGCTTCCTGCGCGGGTGCGACGCCGCGCCCGGCATCCAGCGCGTGCTGTTCCGCAGCCACCACATCCTCGAGGTGTGGGCGCCGGGCCTGCTCACCGTCGAGGTGCTCGCGGCGCTGCGCGTCGCGGCCCGCGTCGAGCTGCCGACGCGCCCCGAGGATGCCCCGCTCAGCGAGGACGACCGTCGAGGGCTCCTGCTGCGCGCCCCGTTCCTCGAGCGGCTCGGGAAGGCCGAGGACCTCGCCTTCCGCACCATCGAGATCGACGGCTTCGACGCGACCGTCACCGTGCAGACCCCGTGGCTCGACGACTACACCTACACCGTGGCGCTCCACCCGCGCATCGTCGAGACGCTCACCGAGGCGCGGATGCACGCCGTCGCGGACGCGCTCGGGGAGCTTCCCGGGGTGGACCGGGTGCTGTGGGAGGACGCGGAGGGCGTGCACGTGCATGCGCCGGGGCTGCCCGTCGAGCAGCTGGCGGATGCCGTGGCGGAGGCGCTCCGAGGCTGAGCCTCCTCGCGCCGCCCGGTGCTCCCGCCGCACCACGTGCTGATCGTGCGGTGTCGCGCCCTCGCGACGTCGCAATCGGCGCGGATCGTGCGGGGGAGCTCCGCGCAGCGAGACACGATTCGCACGCGATGTGCCCCAGCGAGCCGCAGGTCCGACACGATCCGCACGTGTTCCGGGCGCGGGCTCCGATTGACGCGTGGCGCGAACCGGACAAGATGGACCCATGCGCGCCTTGCGGATAGCAGGCCTGACGGCGATGACGGCGGTGGTGGTGGTCATCGCCTGGTTCGGGCTGTGGGAGGCGCCCGCGCGCACGGCGACCTACACGGGCGACCACGCCGGTGAGGGCGTGCCGGTGAGCGACGTGGTGGTCGAGCCCCACGGGTGGTGGACGGTCTGCGTCTCGGGGGCCATGGGGGAGGGCGCGCAGTCGGTGGGCGTGATCCTGCCCGACACGTGGACCGCGCACCGGTTCGGCGTGATCCCGCGTGCAGTGCTCGATCGGTCAGACGCGGAGGTGCGCGACCGTGCCTCCGGGACCGTGATGCCGCGGGACCGGGCCACCACGCTCGAGGGCACGCTGCTCGACGTCGACGATCCGGACGATGCTGTGGTCGCCCAGCAGTGGGTCGACCTGTGCGGCGAGGCGGATCTCTACGCGGCGATGACCCCGCTCGCCGTCCTCGAGTAGTGCGAATCCCCTGGTGATGCCCGCCCCTACCTGCTAGAACGGCTCCATGGGGGCAGCTCAGCAGCAGGTGAAGGACCAGTCATCGGCCACACGCGCGGCGGCGGCAGGGGTGGCGGTCGCGGGAGCGGCGCTCGCGGTGGTCGCGACGGCCGTCCTGTGGGATCGCCCGGCGGAGGTGCCGACCTACGAGGCGTCGGCCTGGACCGGCGAGTCGACCGAGATCGAGGGCTACGTGAGCCTCGAGACGCGCGGGCTGTTCACCGTGTGCCCGGAGCTGGTCACCGACGGCAAGGCCCGCATCGGCGTGCTGCTGGTCGATGGGTTCAGCGCCACCATCCCCGGCATCGGCCTCTCCCACTCCGGGCCCTGGCTCACTGCTCCCGCCGGCGAGCGCGTGGCCGATGCGCCACTCGTATACGACCATCCGACCGATGTGCAGGTGCTCGACCCTGCGGTCGCGGCCGACGCGGCGCTCGCGGACTCCTGGACCGCCTCGTGCGGCGCGGCGGACTCGGTGGTGCTCATCGACCCCGACGCGACCGTCACGGCGCCCGGCTTCACCAACTGAGCCCCCCGGGGCCGCGGGGCCATCCGCCGGGGAGCGCGCGGCTAGGATTGCCGGGTATCCGCCGGCACTCTCACGAGGACACCATGACCGACGCCCCCGCCCAGCCCGCCGCCCACCTCGACACCGTCGAGCACGCGGCCGCCACTCCGGACGAGCAGCAGCCCTGGGGTGAGCTCGGCCTCAAGCACGACGAGTACCAGCGCATCCGCGACCTCCTGGGCCGCCGCCCCACCAACGCGGAGCTCGCGATGTACTCGGTCATGTGGTCGGAGCACTGCAGCTACAAGTCCTCGAAGGTGCACCTGCGCCAGTTCGGCGAGAAGACGACTCCTGAGATGAAGGAGCGCCTGATGGTCGGCATCGGCGAGAACGCCGGTGTGGTCGACATCGGCGACGGCTGGGCCGTCACGTTCAAGGTCGAGTCCCACAACCACCCGTCCTTCGTCGAGCCGTACCAGGGCGCCGCGACCGGCGTCGGCGGCATCGTCCGCGACATCCTCGCGATGGGTGCCCGCCCGGTCGCCGCGATGGACGAGCTCCGCTTCGGCGCGATCGACCACCCCGACACGGCCCGCGTGGTCCACGGCGTGGTCTCCGGCGTCGGCGGCTACGGCAACTCGCTGGGCCTGCCCAACATCGGCGGCGGCGCGCGCTTCGACTCCTGCTACCAGGGCAACCCGCTGGTCAACGCGCTGTGCGTGGGCGTGATGAAGCACGAGGACATCCACCTCGCCTCCGCCGAGGGCGTGGGCAACAAGGTGGTGCTCTTCGGCGCCCGCACCGGCGGCGACGGCATCGGCGGCGCGTCCATCCTCGCCTCGGAGACCTTCGAGGACGGCGTCCCCGCCAAGCGCCCGAGCGTCCAGGTGGGCGACCCGTTCATGGAGAAGGTGCTCATCGAGTGCTGCCTCGAGCTGTTCGCCGCGGACGTGGTCCAGGGCATCCAGGACCTCGGCGCGGCCGGGATCTCGTGCGCGACGTCGGAGCTCGCCTCGAACGGCTCGGGCGGCATGCACGTGTGGCTCGACGACGTCCTGCTGCGCGACCCCACGCTGAACGCCGGCGAGATCCTCATGTCGGAGTCGCAGGAGCGCATGATGGCCGTGGTCACGCCGGAGAAGCTCGACCAGTTCCTCCAGATCACCGGCAAGTGGGACATCGAGACCGCCGTGGTCGGCGAGGTCAACGACTCGGGCCGTCTCACCATCGACCACCACGGCGAGCGCATCGTCGACGTGGACCCGCGCACCGTCGCGCACGACGGCCCGGTGTACAACCGCCCGTTCCACCGCCCCGCGTGGATGGACGCCCTCCAGGCCGATGCCTTCGCGGGCGACCTCCCGGCGACCGGCGAGGCGATGCGGGCGGCCTTCCTCACGCTCCTCAGCAGCCCGAACATGTCCTCGCGGACCTGGATCACGAACCAGTACGACCGTTACGTGCAGGGCAACACCGCCGCCGCGCGCCCGGACACCGCGGGCGTCATCCGCGTCGACGAGACGACGGGGCGCGGCGTCGCGATCGCCACGCGCTCCAACGACCGCTTCACCAAGCTCGACCCGTACAACGGCGCGCGGCAGTCCGTCGCGGCGGCCTTCCGCGCCGTCGCGATCGCGGGCGCCGAGCCGACCGCCGTCACCGATGGGCTGAACTTCGGCTCGCCCGAGGACCCCGACTCGATGTGGCAGTTCGCGGAGGCCATCCGCGGCCTTGCCGATGCGTGCCAGGAGCTCGGCGTCCCGGTCACCGGCGGCAACGTCTCGCTCTACAACGGCACGGGCGAGCCCGGGCGGATCGACTCCTCGATCAACCCCACGGCCATCGTCGGCATCCTCGGCATCCTCGACGACGTCGCCCGCGCGACCCCGTCGGGCTGGCGCGAGGACGGCCAGCTGCTGTTCCTCATCGGCGCCACCAAGCCGGAGCTCGACGGAAGCGAACTGGCCTCGACTCAGGGTCACCTGGGCGGTCTTCCGCCGGTGCTCGACCTCGCGTGGGAGAAGGAGCTCGCGGAGATCCTCATCGCGTGCTCGCGCGACGGCCTGGTCGATGCGGCTCGTGACGTCTCCGAGGGCGGCCTCGCGGCCGCCGCGGCGTACGGCGCGCTGCGCTACGGCGTCGGCGCGCGCATCGTCCTCGACGAGGTGTGCGAGCGCGACGGCCTGACCCCCGCGCAGGCGCTGTTCTCCGAGTCGCAGGGCCGTGCGCTGCTCACGGTGCCGCGCACCGAGGAGCCGCGCTTCGTGGCGATGCTCGAGGCGCGCGGCGTGCCGTTCGCGCGCGTGGGCGTCACCGGCGGCGACATGCTCGACGTCCAGGGCCAGTTCGAGGTCCCGGTGGCGGAGCTCACCGAGGCCTGGGAGGCTCCGCTTCCTTCGCGCTTCGCCTGAGGCCTCCGCCAGGGGCGATGCGCGGGTCGGGCATGAGGGCACGCGGCTGGGTGGCGCTCGCCGGCGCGCTCGCGCTCGCTGTCGGCGCGGCCGTGGTCCTCACGCGCTCCGACCCGACCCCGTGGGCCGGCACCCCCGAGGTGTTCGAGGTGAACCGGCTCGAGGCCGCGGCGCGCGCGATCCCCGTGGCAGACGCCGCGACCGCGCTCGAGCTCGGTGCATATGAAGCAGAGGAGGCCTCGCCGTGGCTCCTCTCGCTGAGCGGCGAGTGGAGCTTCCGGTGGTCGCCCACCGCTGAGGAAGCGAGCCTGGACTTCGTGGACCCGGCCACCGATGTCGGCGGCTGGGACACGGTCGAGGTGCCGCATCACTGGCAGCTCGACGGCTACGGGGACGCCGAGTCGGGCGACCTCGTCTACCTCAACGAGCAGTACCCCTGGGAGGCCTACGGGGAGCTCACGCCGTTCGAGATCCCCGACGCGCACAACTCCGTCGGCTCCTACCGGCGTCAGGTGGACGTGCCCGAGGACTGGGGCGGTCGTCGCATCGTCCTGGCCTTCCAGGGCGTGAAGTCCGCGTTCACGGTGTGGGTGAACGGCGTCGAGGTGGGCTACAGCGAGGACTCGTACGCGCCCGCGGAGTTCGACCTCACGGCCGCGATCCGGCCGGGCGCCAACACCGTCGCGGTGCTGGTGCACCGGTGGTCGGACGGGTCCTGGCTCGAGAACCAGGATCAGATCGACCTGTCGGGCATCTTCCGCGAGGTCGAGCTGTACTCGACGCCGCAGTCCTTCCTTGCGGACCACACCGTGACCACCGACGTCGCCGACGACCTTCGCAGCGCCACCGTGGAGGCCACCCTCGACGTCGTGGGCGACGCGACGGTGCGCGCGTCGCTGCACGATGCGACGGGCGCCGTGGTCGGGGAGGCGACCGGGGCATCGTCCGCCATCCCTGTCGATGATCCGCGCCTGTGGTCGGCCGAGGACCCGTACCTCTACACGCTCGTCTACGAGCTCCTCGATGGCGACAACGTGATCGAGACCGTCGCGACCCGCATCGGGATCCGCGAGTTCGGGATCGTCGACGGGCTCATGACGCTCAACGGCATGCCGCTCGACATCAAGGGGGTCAACCGCTCCGAGATGCATCCGGACACGGGCCAGGCGCTCACCGAGGAGCAGACCCGCGCGGACCTCGTCGCGATGCGCGAGGCGAACATCACCGCGGTCCGTACCTCGCACTACCCGGCGAGCCCCGCGCTCTACCGACTCGCGGATGAGATCGGCATGTACGTCCTCGACGAGGCTGCGCTCGAGACCCACGACCTGCGCCCGTTCCCCGACGGCGCCCCGGAGTGGGACGCCGCCGTCCTGGACCGCATCGTGAGCATGTACGAGCGCGACAAGAACCATGCCTCGGTGCTGTGGTGGTCGCTCGGCAACGAGATCGGGCCCGGCGACGTGTTCGCGAAGGCCGCGGACTGGTTGCGCGCCACCGACCCCACGCGCCTGGTCCACTTCCAGGAGGACAGCACGGTCGCGGACATCGACGGGGTGTTCTACCCCTACGTGTCGACGCTCGAGGAGCGCGCGGCGACCACCAACGGGCGGCCCTGGATGATGACCGAGTACCAGCACGCGCTCGGCGCCGGCCTGGGCGGCATCGAGGAGTTCTGGGAGGTCGTCGACACGAGCCCCGAGATGCAGGGCGGTTTCGTGTGGCAGTGGGCGGACCAGTCGATCCGCCTGCCGATCGACGGCGGCGTCGCGGCGCTTCCCGTCGCGGACGATGCCCCCGCCGGATCGACGTACCTGTCCTACGGCGACGACTGGGGCGAGCTGCCCACGTCGGGCGCGTGGACGCTCAACGGGATCGTGAACCCCGACCGCGAGGCGCAGCCCGAGCTGCTCGACCTCGCCGCGGTCTACGCGCCGGTCGAGATCGTGGACACGGATCTCGAGGCCGGACGTATCGAGCTGCGCAACGAGCACCTCTTCACGGACCTCGCGGCCCTCGACGCGACGTGGGTGCTCGAGGCGGACGGCGTGGCCCTCGCCTCGGGTCCCTTGGACGTCGCGCTCGCACCGGGCGAGACCGGCTGGGTCGACCTGCCCGTGACGGAGCCCGCGGACCCGGTCCCGGGCGCGACGTACCGGGTGACGGTCTCCTTCTCGCTTGCCTCCGACACCGCGTGGGCGCCCGCGGGGCACACGGTCGCCGCGCTCCAGGTGACGATGCCGTGGGACGGCGGGGCGGTCGATGCGCCGGGCGAGCGGGGCGAGGTCTCGGTCGAGGAGGCAGCCGGGATGACGACCGTCTCCGGCCATGGCTTCGCGGCCTCCTTCGACATCACGACGGGCGCGCTCGCGTCCTACGCGGTCGACGGCATCGAGCTCCTCGCCGAGCCGTGGCACCCCGACTTCTGGCGCGCCCCCACGCAGAACGACCTGCTCAACGGCGTCACGGACAACGCGCTGTCATGGAAGGGCGCGGGCGAGGCGCTCGAGGACGTCTCGGTGGGGGTCGACGCCGGACCTGATGCGGCGACCGTCCACGTCGCGGCCACCGTGCCCGCGGCCGGCAGCCCCGCCTGGGAGGCCGTCTACACCGTCACCGGCGACGGCGCGATCGCGGTGGACGCGACGCTCGGCGCGACCTCGCGTGCCTTCGAGATCCCTGCCGTGGGCATCGAGCTCACGCTTCCCGGCGAGCTCTCGCAGCTGCGCTGGCTGGGCGCCGGCCCGCATGAGACATGGCGCGACCGCGATGCAGGCGCGCTCATCTCGATGTGGAGGTCGACGGTCGAGGACCAGGTCTTCGACAATGTCCGCCCGCAGGCGACCGGCAACCACACCGGCGTCGAGTGGTGGGCCGTGACGGACGATGCGGGCGCGGGGCTCCTGGTGGTCGCGGGCGACGCGCCGCTCGAGACCGCGACCCTGCCGGTGACGGAGGCGGCGCTCGCGGAGGCGGGCCACCCGTTCGAGCTCGAGCGCGATGGGCTGACGCATCTGAGCATCGACGCCGTGCAGCAGGGCCTGGGCCTGACCTGGGGCGAGCGCGCGCTGCCCTTCGCCACGGTCGCGGGCGACGAGCCCCACACGCTCTCCTTCACGCTCGCGCCCCTGCGCGCGGGCGACGATGCAGGTGCGGCCGCGCGGGCGCTCGCGGCCGTGGGAGGCTGAGCGCATGCCAGCACGTCGCCGTATCCCCGTCGCCGCCGGACGCGCCGCCGTCGCACAGTGGGCCGCGCTCACCGACGCCGGGAACGCCGAGCCGGGGATGGTCGCGATGGCGGTGCGCTTCTCGCTCGAGGAGCTCGCGGCCGTCGCACCGGGGCGGTCCTTGGAGGTGCGCGTCCCGCCGTGGGGCGCCGTCCAGGCGGTCGAGGGCTCGGTGCACCGCCGCGGCACCCCGCCTGCCGTGGTCGAGATGTCCGCCGAGACCTGGCTGGGCCTGGTCACCGGTCGCGTGCGCTGGGACGATGCGGTCGCCGCGGGGGACGTCGATGCGTCCGGCGAGCGCTCGGACCTCTCCGCGCTGCTGCCGCTGAGCCTGTAGTCCACGCCGACCGCGCGCGCTGGGAGGTGCGCAGTGCTCGATTCTGCGATCTTCGAGCATCGAGCACCTCGCGAGGCGCTGGATGAGCGCGACGAGGGCCTAGACCCGTGTCACCTCGCTGTCGCGGACCAGCGTCGCTGCCGCCGCAGCCGCGCCGATGCTGATCGCGAGGAGCGCGGCGAGCAGGATCGCGATCATCGGCTCCGCCAGGTTCCCCGCGTGCGCGAGCGCCCAGGCCGGACCCACGGGCTGCGACTCGAGGATGCCCTCGTAGCCGAGCGGGAGGTTCGGGTCCCAGGCGCTTCCGTGGAAGGTGAGCAGCACGCACGCGAGGCCCGTCGCCATCCCGAGTGCGACGCCGATGAGCAGCGGCACCGCGAAGCGCACCGCCATCGCCGCCCGCGCCGTGCCGGCGGCGAGACCGAGGGCGCGTCGTGCATCGTCCTCCGCGGCCGACGCACGGACCCCGGAGGCGAAGGACGCGAAGGCGACGAGCACCAGCGCTCCGAGCCCGGCGATCGCGGTCGCCATGAACGGGTCACGGAAGACCGAGACGTAAAGGGCCTCGGTTCCACCGGGCAGCCACCCCCATGGCGCGATGGTGACGCGGCCGACCGCGCTCTCGCCCACGGCGGCGAGGACATGCCAGGCGAGCGCCGCGGTCAGGGCAGCGGTGCCGATCGCGATCACGCCTGCGGGGATCGCTGCGATCCGAAGCCGCCCGAGGATGGCATCCCCGGCGGGGAGCTCCCAGGGCACGGTGCTGCGCGCAAGGCGACGTGCGGCCGCGGCCACCAGGATCCGTGCGGCGCGCATCAGCATCGGCACGGTGCCGACCACCAGGGCTGTGGCGAGGATGCCTGTCACGATGCGGCGGGCACCTCCAGCGTCGCCGGGCCACCCGAGCGCCACCAGCGCAACGAGCAGCGCGCTCCACGTGCCGAGGATCCACCCCGACGTCACGCGCGGTCCGGCCGCCTCCTCGGTGGCGGGCACCACCGGCTTGAGCGCCGCCGCGGGGGCGACCCGCGCCGCCCAGAACGCGGGGATCGCCCCGAGGACCGCGGCCACGCCGAGCCCCAGCGCACCGGCCGCGAGGATCAGCCATGTCGCGATGTCCACGCCTGGCGGGATGAGCGCGGTCGGGTGCGCGGCGGCGAAGGACGAGTACTCGGCGGCGACCGCTCCCCACGCGATCGCCGCGCCCGCCGCGCCCGCGAACAGCCCGACCAGCAGCACCTCGGCTGCCGTCGCCATCGCGATCGCGGAGCGTCGCGCACCGAGCACGCGCGCCGTCGCCACCCACCGGCTGCGGGCCTGCGCCTGCGAGCGGCCCACGGCGAAGGCCATGCCGATCATCGCGACCGCCAGCACCACCGCGGTGGCGGCGAGCCCGAAGAGGCGGTTGCGCGCCTCGACGTCGAGGATGCCCGGGGGCGTCCACCCCGTGGCGGTGCCGAGCGCCTCGAGCGCAGGAGTCTCCGTGGCCGCCCCCACCGAGGCGCCCGCGCTGTAGTCGTACGCGAAGGCGTCGAGCTCGCGCTGCGCGGCAAGCCAGGTGTCCCACGTGCCCACTGCATCGTCCCACTCGAGGATCGCGTCGAACGGCCTCGCCGCGTAGCGGCCGTCGGCACCATCGCGCAGGAAGCCGGAGACCTGGAAGCTGCCCAGATCGATGCTGCTCCACACCCCGTCCGGCGTGGACAGGTCGCCGGTCACGGTGACCGTGTCGCCGATCCGCACCCCGCCTCGGGTGTGCCAGAGCGACGCCATGGCGATCTCGCCGCGACCGGGTCGTTCGCCTTCCACAAGGAGCGTGTCCCAGTCGGCAGCGCCCCGGACACCGCCCACCACGTCGGCCCACCACTCGACCTCGCCGACCGGCGAGGACACCCGGGCGGGAAGGCTCTCCAGCGTGGCGGCGGTTCCGGCGCCCTCGGCATCCGTGGCGTCGAGGATCGCGTCGAGCCTGTCGAGGGCCATCGACGAGGGGTCCTCTGCGGCGCCCACGGACAGCTCACGCGACCACGGTGCGGCGATGCCGTACGCCTCGGCGGCGAACCTGTCGACGGCGTCCTGCTGCGCTGCTGAGAACGCCGCGTAGCCCGCGAGCGAGACGCCGAGCGTGAGCATCGCCGCTGTCCAGGCGAGGTAGCCGCGGTGGGCCCGCGCCTGCGCCTTCATGAGGTCGAGGATCACAGCACGCCCTCCTTCTCCGCGTCCCGCAGCTGCTCGGCCGGGGAGAGCGCATCGGCTCGCACCCGCACCAGGGCAGCGAGCCCGGCCGCGAGGCCGACGGACAGCGCCGCCAGCCCGATGAGCGCGGCCCAGGGGACCTGGGTCAGGTCGAAGCCGATGTTCCACAGCCGGATGGCCCCACCGCCGGCGCCGTTGAGGGAGGACGTCGCCAGCCCGAGCGTGAGCCCGGCGACCAGCCCGAGCACCGCGCCGACGCCCGTCACCACGGCCGCCTCGAGCGCTGCCGCGGCGCGCATCGTCCTCGCCTGTGCCCCCAGTGCGACGAGCGTCGCGTGCTCTCGCGCCCGTAGCCGCTGCGTCGCTGCCGCGAGCACCACCACGATGGCGACCGCGCCCAGCAGGAAGGGGCCTGCGAGGAGCGTGAGGCTCCACGCATCGGCACGCGACTCCCCGGGCCAGTAGTAGTCGGGGCTGGCCGAGACGTACGCGCCTTCGAGCGCATGCCCGGCGAGGACGTCGTGGACGTCGCTCGCCTGCGACGCGTCGCCCGGCGCCCGGGGCACGCTCGACGCCGCGTAGACCAGCAGCGCGGAGTCCGGCGCCGGACCGAAGGTCTCCTCCGCCCACGTCCGCTCGATCGCCGCGAAGGGCGCCGCGACCGCCGGGGTGTCGACCCGAACGTCGACGTCGCCGACCACCAGCACCTCGGGTGCGACGTCGATCACCACGGCATCGCCCAGGTAGGCCGCACGGAGGCCGGACGGTCCGAGGCCGTCGAGCGAGTCGTTCTCGACCGCCAGGATCGTGCCGCCGCCGCCCAGCTGGCCGTCGTAGTCTGCGAGGTCGCCGGGAAGCGGCGCCACGGACGTGGTGAGCGCGGCGGCCGGAACCACGACCAGCCGGGGGTCTGCCTCGAGCGCGGCGACGATCGCCGGGTCGAGCGCCGGCGCCCAGCCGGGTGCTGCCTCGGCGGAGGAGGCGTCCTCGCCCAGGGTGGCCACCGAGGCCACCACCGCGTCGGGCGCGAGTGTCTGCGCCACGTCGTTGCGCGCCGCGTTGCCGTTGATCGCGACCGTCGCGCCGGACGCCGCGGCGATCACGAACCCGATGGCTCCGATCGCCGCCGCGCGCAGCGGCGCGGGGCGCACCAACGCGTGCGACCCGAGCGCCCGCGCGCTCGCGGGATCCGCGCCCTTCCCCAGGAGCGCCGCGAACCGCATGACGATGCGCGCGCCGAGCAGCGCGCCCCACCGCACCAGGAGCGCGGGGAGGGCGAGGTACAGCCCGATGGCCGCCGCGATCGCGACGGCGACCTCGAAGGGCGCGGAGTAGACGTCGGGCCAGCCGGTGGCGACGCACGCGAGGCCGAGCAGCGCGAACCCTCCCGCGACCCACGTCCACCGCGGGCGGCGGCGGCGCGCCTGGCCCGCGGGAGCATCGTCCTCGCCTCGGCCGCGCGTGGCCCACGCCGCGCTGGCGGTCCACCCGAGCGCCGCGCCCGAGACCAGGGCGATCGCGAAGAACGTGAGCGTCACCGCTGCCAGCCAGTCGGGTGCCGCGCCGCCGAAGCCTGCGACCAGCTGTCGCGTCACCGAGCCGGCGAGCAGCGCGCCGAGGCCCCACACGCCGCCGGCGGCGACGCCGCGTCGCGCCTCGGCGCCGATCAGGGACGTCCGGGACTGCCCGAGCGCACTCCGCGAGGCGAGCTCGGCACGCCGGGTCGCCAGGTGCGCCGAGCGAAGTGTGCCCGTCACCGCCGCGATGAGGCCCGTCAGCACGGGCAGGAGGGCGATCCCGAGCATCGGCGAGTATCCGAAGCCGCCATCGGCCGGCTGCCACAGGGGCGGCGCGACCAGCCCGAGCGTGACGCCCGCCGCCACGAGCGACCACGACGCCGCGTTCCTCATCGCGCGACCTCGCCGTCCCGCAGCGCCTCGGCGGGCGTGTCGAGGTGGATCGCCGATGCCGCGACCGCCGTCACCGCCACGAAGACCGAGAAGATGACGCCGGCCCACGCGATCACGTGAACCCACGGCACGGACTCGAGCATGAGCGCGGGGTAGGAGTCCACAAGGACGCCGCCGAGCGAGCGCCTCGCGGCGCCCAGCCCGGACATCGCCATGCGCGTGCCGACGCCCGCGGCGGCGCCCGCCGCCACGGCGACCGATGCCACCACGGCGCTCTCGATCACGAGCGCGTGCCGCACGATGCGCGATTCGACGCCGAGAGCCGCGAGCATCGCGGCGTCCCGGCCGCCGGCGCGCACCGCTCCGAGGGCGAGGGGCGCGAGGAGCAGCGCGAGCGTCAGGGTGACGGGCATGAACCCTTGCCAGGTGCCGGGCTCGTCGCTGTAGCGGAACGACGACGACGCCCACGAGGCCTCCCCGACGTCGAGGTCGGCGACGGCCATGCTGATCGCGTCGCGGGCGGCGCCGGCCTCGACGTAGACGAGGTACGCGGCGCCCTGCCCGCGGCCGTCGACATCTGCGGCGTTCACGTAGGACTCCGAGCTGTGCACCATCGGCACGATCCCGTCCGGTGCGATCGCATCGCTCTGGACGTCGTCCATGCTGGTCGCGCTCGAGACGACCGCATCGGGATGCGTCTCCAAAGCGCGCGCGAGGTCCTCGTCCACGCCGGCGAGGTCGGAGGGGTCGAGGGCGACGACCGGGCGGGTGCCGTCGTCCCGGCCCATGACCTCGCCGACCACCACGCGATCGACGCCCGCGATCGCCGAGATCTCGGTGGCGAGATCGGGCGCCTCCGCGCCCACCATGAGCGTCATCGCGAGCCGGTCGCTCTGCTGAACCCCCGTCGGCACCACCAGCCACGCGGCGAGCGTGAACGCGATCGCGCCGACGGCCATGACCGCGCGTCCTGTCGCCCTGGTCGGGGACGACGCGCGCGCCGCCAGCACGGCGGCCAGCCGCGGCGCACCGGCACCGTCCGCGAGCCCCGCGGCGAGCGCGACGAAGCGCGGCGCGAGGGTGCGCGCCCACGGCAGCACCGCGCCGAGCACCAGGCCGATGGCCGCGACCCACGCGACCGCATAGGCGACGCCGGCGGCCACGACCGCGGCCGCCCCGCCCTGGTCGGTGGTGAGCGCGAGGCCCACGATGACCCCGACGGCCGCGGCCCCGATCCCCGCGGCGGCACGCGCGCCCCTGCCGAAGCGGGCCGGGGGCAGCGGCTCGGCGTCCTCCCGCAGCCGCGCGGCGGGCGAACGCTGCGGGCGCCAGACGGCCAGCGCGTGCGCGGCGGCGAGGACGAGCGTGAGCAGCACCGCCTCGATGGCGCGCGTCGTCCACAGGTCCGTGAAGGTGGTGAAGGGCTCCCAGCCGTGCGACGTCTCCTGCGCCACGTGGAGCGACCCGGAGATCGCGTACGCGGCCGCGGCGACCGCGGCGCCGTCGCGCAGGCCGATGAGGGCCGCGCGAACCACGCCCGCGTGAGCGGCCTCGCCGAGCGCGGCGTGCACCGCGGCCTCGTGCGTCGGGGCCGGCCGGATCCCGAGCGTCCACACGAGCACCGCGGTGAGCAGCGCGGCGGGGATCGCGAGGACCACCACGAGCGCGGCGATCGAGCGCCAGGAGACCGGGTCCGAGGACATCGCGCAGATCGAGGCGCACTGGTCGAGGTGCCACGGGACCTGCGCGGTCATCACCGCGCCGCCCACGATGCCGGCGACCATCGTCGCCGCGCTCCTCATCGCTCGACCCCTGCGAGCGCGTCCAGCCCGGCGAGCACGGCGTCGGGCGTGGGATCCGTGACGTGGCCGGCGACCTTGCCATCGGCGAAGAGCAGCACGCGGCCCGCGTAGGACGCCGCCGTCGGATCGTGGGTCACCATCACCACGGACTGCCCGAGCTCGCGGCACGACTGCCGCAGGTGCGCGAGGATCTCCGCGCTGGCATGGGTGTCGAGGTTGCCCGTCGGCTCGTCGGCGAGCACGATGCGCGGCTTGGTGATGAGCGCCCTCGCGATCGCGACGCGCTGCTGCTGGCCGCCCGACATCTCGTAGGGTCGCCGCTCGAGCTCGCGCCCGATGCCGAGCATGTCCACGAGCGCGTCGAGCCAGGCATCGTCCGGGGCCAGCGCGTTGAGCCGCAGCGGCAGCACGATGTTCTCGCGCGCCGTCATGGTCTGCAGCAGGTTGAAGCCCTGGAAGACGAAGCCGATGATGCGCCCGCGCACCTTCGCCAGGGCGCGGTCCTTCATCGCCGTGATCTCGTCGCCGCCCACCCACACCTGGCCGCCGTCGGGGCGGTCGAGGCCGGCGAGCAGATGCACCAGCGTGGTCTTGCCTGAGCCGGACGGTCCCATCACCGCGGTGAGCACACCGGCGGGGACATCGAGGTCGACGTGGTCGACGGCGCGCACCTGCGCGTCGCCGCTGCCGTAGGTCTTGGTCAGGCCGCGCGCCCGGACGGCGAGCGCCTCATCCCCCTGGTGGTCCATACCGGCGAACCTATCGACGGCCCGGTCGCCCGCGCATCGTCCCTCCGCACCGTTCTCGCGTGATACCCAGGTATGACGCGGCCGAACGGCGATGGGGTCCGAGATGGCATGGCGTGGGCCGTATGCCCCCAGAAGTGAGGTCTTGTCGTGTATGCGGCGTCCGGATTGACTCGGACCGGCCGCATCCGGCCCGGGGGGCCGATCGACCTTCCCGCCACGTCACGTCACTGAGGGAATCATGAAGAAGCTACGTCTGATCGCCGCCGCGTTGGTCGCATCGCTCGCACTTGCCTTCGCGGCAGCGCCCGCGCAGGCGGCGAGCGATCCGTCGCGTCCGAGCTGCAAGAACCTCCTGTTCTTCACCGACTCGGCCTGTGTCACCGCGTTCGACTGGTACGACGACGTGCGCGGCTACGCGACCGTGACCAGCGCCGACCGGCTCGCGCGCGCGGCATCCGTCATCTACGGGCCGTACGCGACGTCGTATCAGAAGTCGCAGCTGGACGATGCGATCCGGTACTACGGCTCTAGCTCCGCCTTCCGCAGCTGCTTCCGCACCATCGAGGTGAAGTTCGCGTACGAGGTGGCCAAGCAGAAGTCCGCGATCTCGTGGGCCAAGTCCGCGCTCAAGACCGTCAAGCTGGCGCCGCTCGGACCCACGAAGAGCCTGGTGACGTCCTACTTCACGCTCTTCCCGAGCGTGTACGGGGCGACGGCGACGGCCGCGCTCAAGAGCCGCGCGAAGACCGACATCACGGTCGGCGTGGTGCAGTGCTCGATGTGACCGCCCGCGGCTGAGGCGGGGCGGGGGCGGCAGCACGGGTCGCTGCCTCCGCCCCGTCAATCGCCGTCCGGGTCCAGGTACTGCCCGACCAGGAGGATCGCGCCCGTCTCCGTGTCCCGCACCGCGTAGAGGAAGGGGCGATCGGCGATGATCTCCGCGACGGGCTCGGGCGGCATGGACCCCGCCATCCCCTCGATCACCGTCGCCGCGGCGGCCTCCGTGCCGTCCTCGTCCACGATCACCTTGGTCGCGTGGACCGCGGCGCCCACCTCGAGCTCGGGTCCGATGCCGTCGAGGCCGATCTCCCCGAACAGGCCGGCGATGCCCATGCGGTCGGCGATGACCGCGCGCAGGTCCACGGTCGACGCGGTCTCGAACCTGGGCAGCTGCACCAGGACGTAGCCCTCCGCGAGCGAGCCGTCGAGGCCTGCGAGCGCGTCGACGTCGAAGGTGCCCCGCACCTCCTCGAACCGCCCGCTCCGCGGCACGATCAGCACCATCTCCAGGCCGCCCACGTAGGGCAGCACCGCCGCGTCGTAGGCGTCCGTGGTCGCGTAGCGGGCGTCGAACGCCTGCGTCATGAGCTCGGCATCGGTGACGGAGCCGTCGAGCCGCGTGAAGTCGTCCTCGTAGGTGCCGGCCTCGCTGAACGGGTCCCACCACTGCGCCTTGAGGTAGAGCGTGTTCACCAGGATGAGCCGCGTGTCGGGTCCCGGCACGGACTCGGGCAGGACGCGCGGGATGAGCCCCTCGGTGCGGTCCTCGACCCAGCCGTCGATCTCCTCGCGCGAGCCCTCGGGGTCGGCGGCCAGCGGCAGCGTGCGCGCCTGCGCGCCGAACCAGGTCTGCACCGTCTCGACGTATGCCGGATCGGGTGTGAAGCCCTCGTCGAACCAGGCCGCGTTGGCGACACGGACGATCGGCAGGTCCACCGTGTCGCCTTCGGCGTTCGGGGCGCCGTCGCCCTTCTCGCTCGCGATCGCGAGGTCGAGCGAGTTGAAGGCGTTCAGCAGCGCCTCGCCCTGGGCGGGATACGCGAAGACCTCCTCGAGCGCATCGTCGACCGTCCCGGTCGCGCCCGCGTCGACCATGCCGAACGCGAGCCCGATCGATATGGGGGACAGGGCGAGGTTCCTGTCCGCGGCCGCCGCCCGGAACATGGTGAGGCCCGCGTCGTTGAACGACGCGGCGAGCGGGACGGCGGCGGAGGGTGTGGGGGCGGGACGGGCGACCTCGATCTCGGGCGCGGTCTCTGCGGCTGGCGGCATGCACCCAGCCAACAGCAGCCCACCGACAGCCACCCCGATGGCACGCCTCATCGCACACCCCCCTCAGCGGTACGACGCACGAGCGCCCCGAACCGTTGGGCCCCACCCTGGCCGCCCTCCTGACAGCCGCAACGGATCTCGCAGCGACACGCCGCGCATCGTGGGGGGAAGCCCCGCGACACGCCGGCAACCCGGGACCAGCTCCGTTGCGACTGTCAGCGGGGGGTGAGGCCCGCCTCGAACGCGATCACCACGGCCTGCACGCGGTCGCGCGCGCCCAGCTTCGCGAGCACGCGTCCCACATGCGTCTTCACCGTGGGCTCGGCCAGGAACAGCTCCGCGCAGATCTCCGCATTCGACAGGCCGCGCGCCATGAGCGCGAGGACCTCCCGCTCACGCTCGGTGAGCGAGCCGAGGCGGGCATCGTCCACCGGCTCCGGCATGGCCGCGACGCGGGCGAGAAGCCTTCGCGTCGACGACGGCGCGATGACCGCGTCCCCCGCGTGCACGGTCCGCACCGCCGCGAGCAGGTCCTCCGGCGGCGCATCCTTGAGCAGGAAGCCGGAGGCGCCCGCCTTGATGGCCGCGACCACGTACTCGTCGAGGTCGAACGTGGTGAGGATGACCACCTTGGTGGGGGACGATGCGGTGATGGCGGCGCACGCCGCGATGCCGTCGGTGCCGGGCATGCGCACGTCGACGAGCGCGACATCGGCGGGCGGGTCCAGCGAGGCCAGCGTCGAGACCGCGGCGGCGCCGTCGCCGGCCTCCGCGACCACGGTCATGTCCTCCTGCGAGTCGACCACCATGCGGAAGCCCGCACGGATGAGCTGCTGGTCGTCGACGAGCGCGACGCGGATCATGCGTCCTCCTTCTCGAGCACCGTTGCGGTGCGGGGGGTCAGGGGCAGGCGGGCGCGCACCAGGAAGCCGCCGCCGGCGCGTGGGCCCGCGGTGAGGGTGCCGCCGAACACGGTCGCACGCTCGGCCATGCCGGCGATGCCCAGCCCGTCGCCGTCGCCGCGCGCCGCGGCACCCCGGCCGTCGTCGGACACGGCCACGGCCAGGGCATCGTCCTCCCAGCGCAGTTGGACGAATGCGGTGACGTGGGGCCCGGCATGCTTGAGCACGTTCGTGAGGGCCTCCTGGACGATGCGGTAGGCGGCCAGCCCGGCGCCGATCGGCAGGGGGCGCGGGGTCCCGGTGGTGACGTACGAGACCTCGAGGCCACCCTCGCGCATGGACGCGACCAGCTCCGGGATGTCGGAGAGCGAGGGTTGGGGGCCCATGTCCGCGCCCCCGTCGCCGTCGCGCAGGATGCCGAGCAGCGCACGCATCTCGGCGAGCGCGGAACGGCTCACATCCGCGATGGTGTCGAGGCTGGCGAGTCCCGCGGCCGGGTCCGCGCGGCCCGCGAAGCGTCCGCCGTCGGCCTGCGCGACCACCACCGAGAGCGTGTGCGCGACCACATCGTGCATCTCGCGCGCGATGCGCGCGCGCTCGTTCGAGGCGGCGAGCGCGAGCGCGGCCTCGCCCGCCCGCGCGCTCTCCTCCGCGCCGGCGCGGGAACGGCGCCGCTCGACCACGAGCAGCCCGCCCAGGACGCATGCGGCCAGCGTCGCGACCGTCGCGCACCCCCATGCCAGCCAGATCATGGCGCTCACTGTACGGCGCGACGGGCTCGGTGCGTCGCGCGGCACCGCGCGGGCGCCCTGGCCAGGGCATCGGCCCAGGTCACGCCGGGATAACGATGTCGTACCTGGCTCTCCGAGCGGTTGCGGGCGCCCGTGGGCGCCGCTACGTTCGGTTGCAAGCGCTTGCGATGTCGGGGTGCGGTGGGCCCTTCGTCACGAGCGCCGCTCCGTGCGTGTCCTCGCGACCGGGCGCACGGCTGCAACTCAATGAAGAGGAGGCGCATCACCCATGAACCGACGTCTATATCTACCCGTCGCGGGGCTCGCGATCGGGGGGCTCGTGCTCGCCGGCTGCTCCGGCGGGGACTCCGACGGTGGCAGCAGCGGCGACAGCAGCGGCGGTGGCGGTGGCGCCATGGCCGAGGGCTGCGAGGCCTACGCCGACTACGGCACGTTCGACGGCGAGTCCGTCGAGATCTACGGCACCCAGGTGGACGAGGAGGCGGACCGCCTGGTCGAGTCCTGGCAGGAGTTCTCCGACTGCACCGGCATCACCGTCGACTGGATCGGCAACCAGGAGTTCGAGACCCAGATGAACGTCCGCGTCGAGGCAGGCGACCCGCCGGACCTCGCGATCTTCCCGCAGCCCGGCCTCGCGGCCCGCTTCATCAGCGGCGGCTCCGTGGTCCCGGCTCCCGAGTCGGTCGAGGCGAACGTCGACGAGTTCTGGACCGAGAGCTGGAAGGAGTACGGCACGGTCGACGGCACGTTCTACGCCGCGCCGCTCATGGCCAGCGTCAAGGGCTGGATCTGGTACTCGCCCACCGAGTTCGCGGAGAAGGGCTACGAGGTCCCCGAGACGTGGGACGACATGATGGCCCTCACCGCGCAGATGGCCGATGACGGCGCCGACAACGCGCAGTACCGCCCCTGGTGCATCGGCTTCGAGTCCGGTGAGGCGACCGGCTGGCCCGGCACCGACTGGATCGAGGACATCGTCCTGCGTCAGCAGGGCGCCGAGACCTACGACGCGTGGGTCGCCGGCGACGTGAAGTTCTCCGACCCGGAGATCGTCGAGGCCTTCGACACGTTCGGCGAGATCGCGCTCAACGCCGACTACGTCAACGGCGGCATCGGCGGCCCCGAGACCATCGCCTCGACGGCGTTCGGCGACGCGGGCCTCCCGATCCTCGACGGCAACTGCTCGCTGCACCACCAGGCCTCGTTCTACGAGGGCTTCTGGCCCGAGGGCACCACCGTCGCCGAGGACGGCGACATCTGGGCCTTCATCACCCCGAAGGTCAACGCGGACGACCCGGACGCCGTCACCGGCGGTGGCGAGTTCATCACCGCCTTCAACGACAACCCGGCCACCGTGGCGTTCCAGACGTTCCTCTCGAGCGACACCTGGGCGAACATCCGCGTCGGGCTCGGCGGCGTCATCTCCGCGAACCAGGGCCTCGACCCGGCGAACGCGAGCTCCGCGCTCGGTACCGCCGCGATCGAGCTCCTGCAGAGCGAGGACACGCTGTTCAAGTTCGACGGCGCGGACCTCATGCCTGCCGAGGTCGGCTCGGCCTCGTTCTGGACCGGCATCACCGACTGGGTGCAGGGCACCAAGACCACGGAGGAGGTCACGGCCTTCATCGACGGGACGTGGCCCTCGTCCTGATGTCAACCGTGATGCGCCGGCCGGGTGACCCCCGGCCGGCGCATCGCGCCATCGAAGGGAGGGGACGATGACGTCCCTCGCAGGTGTAGCCCAGGGCGCCCTCCGCATGGAGGGCTTCTGGACCGAGCAGAGCCCCAAGCTCGGGTTCGCCGCGATCGCGATCGTGGTGTTCCTCGCGGTGATGGGGCTGGTGATGTTCCTCGCCGACAACGCGCCGCGCAAGGGGCGCGACGTGGTCCAGCTGCTGCTCTTCGTCCTGCCGGCGATGCTGCTGCTCGCGGCCGGCATGATCTGGCCGGCGCTCTCGACGATGTGGCAGTCGGTGACGTCGAAGGCCGGCGAGTTCGTGGGGCTCGACAACTTCGTGACGATCTTCACCGACCCGACCGGGCAGGTGGTGCTCCGGAACACGCTCCTGTGGGTCGTGTTCGTGCCGACCATCTCCACCGTGGTGGGCCTCGCCTACGCGCTGTTCATCGACCGTGCCAAGGGCGAGCGGATCCTCAAGTCGCTGGTGTTCATGCCCATGGCGATCTCGTTCGTGGGAGCCTCGATCATCTGGGGCTTCATGTACACGTACCGCTCCGAGGGCTTCCCGCAGATCGGCCTGCTCAACCAGATCCTCGTGTGGATCGGGCTGTCCCCGTACCAGTTCGTCGAGACGCCGCCATGGAACACGTTCTTCCTGCTCGTCGTCATGGCCTGGATCCAGACCGGGTTCGCGATGGTGGTGCTGTCCGCCGCGATCAAGGGCGTGCCCGCGGAGATCGTCGAGGCGGCCGAGCTGGACGGCGCGAGCGCGTGGCAGCGCTTCAAGAACGTCACGCTGCCGTGGATCCGAGGCTCGCTCGTGGTGGTCGTCACGACCATCACCATCTCGACGCTCAAGGTCTTCGACATCGTGCGCACCATGACCGGCGGTCAGTACAACACGTCCGTGGTCGCGAACGAGATGTACACCAGGGCCTTCCGGCTGGGGCAGCCCGAGATCGGTGCCGCGCTCGCGGTGGTGCTGTTCATCCTGGTGCTGCCGATCGTCATCTACAACATCCGGGTCCTGCGACAGCACAAGGAGACTCACTGATGAGCGCCGCCATCGCACCCGAGCCCGTGGTCGACGCCGCCGATGCGACGCCGTCCGGCGGCAAGGCCAAGCGGGTCAAGAAGCGCCTCACCTCGCGCACGGCGACGTTCTTCGCGATCGTCATCGCCGCGCTGTGGACCATCCCGACCTTCGGCCTGTTCGTCTCGTCCTTCCGGCCCGACACGGATATCGCGAACTCCGGCTGGTGGACCATCTTCACCAACCCGAGCTTCACGCTGGACAACTACACCGCGGTCTTCTCGGAGTCGGGCGCCTCGTCCGCGAGCCTCGGCGTCTACTTCATCAACTCGATCGTCATCACGCTGCCGGCGACCGTGTTCCCGATCACGCTCGCGCTCATGGCCGCGTATGCGTTCGCGTGGATCCCGTTCCGGGGGTCCTCGTGGATCTTCGTGCTCGTGTTCGCGCTGCAGATCGTGCCGCTTCAGATGGCGCTCATCCCGCTGCTGAAGATCTTCAACTACCCGTGGCTCGACATCGGCGGCACGTTCCCCGCCGTGTGGATCGCGCACACGATCTTCGCGTTGCCGCTCGAGATCTTCCTGCTGCACAACTTCATCTCGGAGATCCCTCGCGACGTCATGGAGGCGGCTCGCGTCGACGGGGCCAACCACGCGCAGATCTTCCGTCGCGTGGTCATCCCGCTGTCGGTGCCGGCCATCGCGTCCGTGGCGATCTTCCAGTTCCTGTGGGTGTGGAACGACCTGCTTGTCGCGCTGGTGTTCTCCGGCGGCACGGTGAGGACCGCGCCGGTCACCCAACGCATCGCGGAGTTCGCGGGGACACGTGGCAACGACTGGGAGCTGCTCACCGCGGCGGCCTTCGTGGGCACCATCGTCCCGCTCATCGTGTTCTTCTCGCTCCAGAGGTACTTCGTACGCGGCCTGCTCGCCGGCTCGACCAAGGGCTGACGGGCATCCGAGGGGGAGGCCGGGAGGGGTCGGCGGCCGTCGGGTCGCCGGCCCCGTCCCGGGTCCGGATCGGACGATGCAGGTCCCGTTCACGGGCCGTTCGGCCACCGCCTAGACTTGCCACGTGAGCGACGTCCCCCAGGAAGACACCGCGTCCGGACTCCCCGAGCAGGAGCAGACCGCTCCCGCACCCGCACCCGCCGAGCGGCCGGTGCCGGAGGACCTCGCGCGCGTGGCGGTCCCGGCGCACGTGCGCAACGCGCCCAAGTTCGGCAGCTTCATCGGCACGGGCGTGGGCGCCGGCATCATCGTGGCCGCGATCCTCGCGATCTTCCTTCCCAACTCGACGGGCGTGGGCCGCTTCCTGGTCTTCGTGCTGCTGGCGCTCGGGCTGTGCCTGCTGGGCGCCATCATCGGCGGTGCGCTCGCCACGTCGCTGGACCGTGCATCGTCCGCCACCAAGGAGAACCGATGACGAACCGCCGCAGCCCCCTCGGCACGTCCATGACGGCCCGACGCGGCGGCGACGGCCGCCTGGGCCACGACCTCCTCCAGGGCGAGACCACCCCGCAGGACGAATGCGGCGTGTTCGGGGTCTTCGGCCCCGGCGAGGAGGTGGCCAAGCTCGCGTACTTCGGGCTCTACGCGCTTCAGCACCGCGGCCAGGAGTCCGCGGGAATCGCGACCTCGAACGGCGAGAACATCCTGGTGTTCAAGGACATGGGCCTGGTCTCGCAGGTGTTCGACGAGGGCGCTCTCGAGGCGCTCCAGGGCCACATGGCCGTGGGCCACACGCGCTACTCGACCACCGGCGCCTCCGTGTGGGCCAACGCGCAGCCCACGCTCGGTCCCACCGAGCACGGCACCATCGCGCTGGGCCACAACGGCAACCTCACCAACGTGCAGCAGCTGCTCGACCTCCTGATCGAGCGCGAGGGCATGGCGAAGCGCCTGGACCTCAAGGGCGGCAAGTGCACGGACACGGCGATCGTGACCGCGCTGCTGGGCGCCGAGGGCTTCGACTCGCTCGAAGAGGTCGCGATCGACCTGCTGCCGCAGGTGGAGGGCGCCTTCAGCTTCGTGTTCATGGACGAGCACCGCATGTACGCCGCGCGCGATCCGCAGGGCTTCCGCCCGCTGGTGCTCGGCTCGCTGCCCTCGGGCGGCTGGGTGGTCGCCTCGGAGACCGCAGCGCTGGACATCGTCGGAGCCAAGCATGAGCGCGAGATCGAGCCGGGCGAGCTCATCGTCATCGACGAGACGGGCGTGCGCTCGCGCCGCTTCGCGGAGGCCGACCCCAAGGGCTGCATCTTCGAGTACGTCTACCTCGCGCGTCCCGACACCACCATCGCGGGCCGCTCCGTTCAGATGGCGCGCCTCGCGATGGGCCGCGCCCTCGCCAAGGAGCACCCGGTCGACGCCGATCTGGTGATCCCGACCCCGGAGTCCGGCACCCCCGCCGCGGTGGGCTATGCGCAGGCCTCGGGCATCCCGTTCGCGCAGGGGCTGGTGAAGAACGCGTACGTGGGCCGCACCTTCATCCAGCCCTCGCAGACGCTGCGCCAGCTGGGCATCCGGCTCAAGCTCAACCCGCTGCGCGAGGTCATCGAGGGCAAGCGCCTCATCGTGGTCGACGACAGCATCGTGCGCGGCAACACCCAGCGTGCGCTCGTCGCGATGCTGCGCGAGGCCGGGGCCGCCGAGGTGCACGTGCGCATCTCCTCGCCGCCGGTCCAGTGGCCGTGCTTCTACGGCATCGACTTCCCCACGCGCGACGAGCTCGCGGCGGTGGGGCACTCGGTCGAGGAGATCCGCGACGAGATCGGGGCGGACTCGCTCGGCTACATCTCGCTCGAGGGCATGCTCGCCGCGACCGAGCAGGCGCAGGAGCGCCTGTGCACCGCGTGCTTCACCGGGACGTACCCGGTCGAGCCGCCCGTGAACGCCCGGCACCTGCTGGTGTCCCAGCCCGTGGAGGCCTGAACCATGACCGAGCCGCAGGGCATCACGTACGCGTCCGCGGGCGTCGACACGCACGCGGGAGACCGCGCGGTCGAGCTCATGAAGGCGGCCGTGTCCAAGACCCACGGGCCCGAGGTGCTCGGCGGGGTGGGCGCGTTCGCGGGGCTCTTCGACGCCTCGGCGCTCAAGGCCTACGACCGCCCGCTGCTGGCGTCCTCCACGGACGGCGTCGGCACCAAGATCGTCATCGCGCGCGCTCTCGGGGTGCACGACACCATCGGGCAGGACCTGGTCGCGATGGTCGTGGACGACATCGTGGTGTGCGGCGCGAAGCCGCTGGTCATGACCGACTACATCGCGTGCGGGAAGGTGGTGCCCGAGCGCATCGCGGACATCGTGCGCGGCATCGCGGTCGGCTGCGAGATGGCGGGCGTCGCCCTGGTGGGCGGCGAGACCGCCGAGCACCCGGGTGTGATGGAGCCCGACGACTACGACGTCGCGGGTGCCGCGATCGGTGTGGTCGAGGCCTCGGCGCTGCTGGGTCCCGACCGCGTGCGGTCGGGGGACGTGGTGGTCGCGATGGCCTCCTCGGGTCTGCACTCCAACGGGTACTCGCTGGTGCGCTCGGTGGTCGCGCACGCCGGCTGGTCGCTCTCGACGTCGGTCCCCGAGCTCGGACGCACCGTGGGCGAGGAGCTGCTCGAGCCCACCCGGATCTACTCGCAGCTGTGCGTCGACCTGGCGGCCTCGGTGCCCGGTCTCCGTGCGTTCTCGCACGTCACGGGCGGCGGCCTCGCGGCGAACCTCGCACGCGTGCTGCCCAAGGGCCTCGCCGCGTCCGTCGCGCGCGATGCCTGGGACCTGCCCGCGGTGTTCTCGGTGGTCCAGGCCGCGGGCTCGGTGCCGTGGAACGACCTCGAGTCGACGCTCAACATGGGCGTGGGCATGGTCGCGGTGGTGGCTCCCGAGGACGCCGACGCGCTGATCGCGGCCTCCGCGGCCGCAGGCGTGCCGGCATGGGTGCTCGGGTCCGTCGCAGCCGATGCAGGCCTGCCGACCGGACCTGACGTGGTCCGCGGCGCCAAGGGCGTCGACGGCGGCACCGTGGTGCTCTCGGGGGCCTACCGGGCCTGACGGGCCTACCGGGCCCACCCCGTTCGCCGTCCGATCGACGGAGGTGGTCGATGGTGGTCGCCGCTGGCGGGTTTCCGCACTGCAGCGGTCGCTGGTTGTCGTTCCTGCCGATGCGGCATCACCGGCGCCCCAGGAGCAGCGTGGCGCGACCTGCGCAGGGCTAGGTCCGGCCAGGGGAGCGCGGTCGGCGCGTCAGCGACACTGATCTACCTCTGGCGCGCGGCGATTGCCGAGAAGCGACCACCACCTACCACCTCACGGGTGGTGGCGCGGGGGAGAGGACTCAGTCCTCGTCATCCGCCCAGCGGTCGTAGTACTCGTCGGAGTCGTCGGCGGTGTGGGTGGTGTGCGTGGGCGCGCTTCCGTCGCGGCTGGTCAGCTCACGCTCGAGCTCACGGAGGTCACCACCGTGGTTCGTGTACTTGAGCTGACGAGCGATCTTCGCGTCCTTAGCCTTCTGACGGCCTCGCCCCATGTCGCCGTCCCTCCCGGTCTCTCGCGCCTCTTGTGTGGGCGCCGCCTCGTCATTCCTGCCCTACTTTACAACGCGTGTCCAGCACGTTGCGACCGCCCTGGGAGCGGGAGTGCGCGTGGCGTCGCATGCCCCGCAGCGCATCGGCGCCCGCAGCGCAAGCCGCCGTGAGGTCCGTCACATACGCCGCACGAACCTAGGGCGCGACACGCCGTACATGTCACAATATGGAAATTACGGAAACATTGACCTTTCGCCGTCATAATCGCTTCCGTCGGACGTCTCATCGCACACCAGAGCCTCCCCCGAGGCGCTCGACACGGACTGAGGGAACGAAATTCCATGACTGAAACCGCGCAGGAGCCCGAGAAGCTGCTCACCCCGTCTGAGGTTGCCGCGATCTTCCGCGTCGACCCCAAGACGGTCACCCGGTGGGCCAAGGTCGGCAAGCTCAGCTCGATCCGTACGCTCGGCGGTCACCGCCGCTTCCGCGAGGCAGAGGTCCAGGCCCTCCTCGCGGCGGCACAGGAAGGCCGCTGAGCCTCGAGCAGGCTTGAGGCGCCTCTCTGAGGGAGGGGTGCCGGTACCGCGCGCCGACGCGCGGTGACACTCGACGCTGGCGCGCGCCCACCGCGATGTCCGATGGGCGCGTGCCCGGTGTCACAGGCTGGTCGTAGCCTGCTCTCATGACATCGGCACCGCTCATCGGGGCGTCCTACGAGACGCCGTTCGGCACGCTCACCGTGCTCGCCACGCCCGAGGACGGCGTCGTCCGCTCGTCGGGCTTCCGCATGATGCGCGACACGGTCGCAGCGCTCCCCGCGACGATGCAGGGGCGGGGCTGGGAGCCGGGCGAGCTTCCCCACGTGGCGGACGCGGTCACGGCGTGGCTCGACGGGGACGGCGACGCGCTCGCGTCCGTCCCGATCGTGCAGCAGGGCGGGCCGTTCTTCCAGGAGGTGTGGGAGCAGCTGCGCACCGTCCCCTCCGGCAGCGCCGTGAGCTATCAGGAGCTCGCGACCATGGCGGGACGGCCCCGAGCGATGCGTGCGGCCGGGACCGCGTGCGCGCGCAACAACATCGCGCCGTTCGTGCCCTGCCACCGCGTGGTGCAGTCGGGCGGGAGGCTCGGCAGCTACGGCTTCGGCGGCACCGAGGTCAAGGCGGCGATGCTCGCCCTCGAGGGTGCGTGGCCGTTGCCGGTCCGCGCATGACCTCGGCGCCCGCCCGGGCGTGGGTGCCCGCGTTCATCGTCGCGGCGGTGTCGTGGGGCTCGAGCTTCCTCTTCATCTCGCTCGCATTGCGCGGTCTGAGCGCCACCCAGGTGGGCTTCGGGCGCCTCGCGATCGGTGCGGCGGTGCTCTGGGCCATGCTGCTTGTGACCCGCCACCGGCCGCGTCTGTCCGTGCGGGACGTCGCGAGCATCGGCGTGGTCGCGGTCGGCCTGTCGACCGTGCCGTTCGTGCTGATCCCGCTCGCGCAGCAGCACATCACCTCCATCCTCGCGAGCCTGCTCAACGCGACCACACCGCTGTGGACCGCGCTGTTCGTGGCGCTGCTCATCCCGCACGAACGTGCGACCCGCGCGCAGGTGCTCGGGCTGGTGATCGGCGCGTTGGGCATCGCCGTGCTCCTCGGGGCATGGGACATCGAGGGGATCCCCGCGCTCGGCGCCGCGCTCATGCTCGCCGCCACGGCCTGCTACGGCATCGGCTCGACATTGTCGCGCATGCTGCTCGCGCGCGTCGACGAGGGCCCCACCGCGCTGTCGGCGGTGCAGATCGGCATCTCCGCGATGCTGCTGCTGCCGGTCGCAGTCGCCGCCCCGGCACCCGACCCGGGAGCCCTCGCGCTCGGCTCCGAGGTGCTCTGGGGTCTGCTCGCGCTCGGCGTGCTCGGGACCAGCTTCACGTACGTGCTGTTCTGGCGCGTGGTGAAGCTGGCCGGTGCGACCACCGCCGCATCGGTGACGTATGTGGTGCCCGTGGTGGCGACGGCGCTGGGCATCCTGGCGCTCCACGAGGAGCTGCGCTGGCACGAGCCTGCCGGCGCCGTCGTGGTCCTTGCAGGCGTGTGGCTTGCGCAGCGCAAGCCACGGTCCACGGACGCGGCCACCGTCGCGGGTGCGCCCGAGCCGCGACAGCGGGCTACTGGGAGGAGGACATCCCGACCGTCGACTTGATGTTGTCGATCTGCTCGTGAGGCGTGAGGTCCTTGTTCTTCTTGATCAGGGCCGAGCCGATGCCCGCGAGGAGCAGCACGATCAGCAGCAGCGCGCCGCCCACCGTGAGGGCCGCGAGCCATGCGGGCCAGACCTCGGAGAGGCCCAGGATCGCGGCGGCGATGAAGACGCCGACCATGAAGAACGCGAAGATCCCGGCGCCGATGACGAGCCCGACACCGATCCCGATCCGCTGGAGCTTCTTGGAGATCTCCTGCTTGGCCTTCTCGATCTCGTCCTTGACGACCGTGGCGATGCGACCGATCAGGCCGGCGACGATCGCGTTGACGAAGTAGCGGCCGAAGTTGTCGGACATGCAGCACCTCCACTGGGATTGTCCCTAGTCAATCCTGTATCGGCAGGTGTCCGCAAATGAACAAGGCTGGCTGCCGCCGCGTCCGCTCGCTACCGTCGTCCGCATGACGCTCCCTCCCGCCGGTCCCGTACCGCTCGTGATCGACACGGACACAGCCTCGGACGACTGCTTCGCGCTCCTGCTCGCCCTCCTCGACCCGCGTGCGGACCTCCGTGCCCTCACCATCGCCCAGGGCAATGTGAGCTTCGAGCAGCAGGTCCACAACGCGTTCCTGGTGCTCGAGGTCGCGGGCCGGCTCGGGGACGTTCCCGTCCACCTGGGGGAGCGCGAGGCTCTCGCGGGCGGCTGGATCGGCGCGGAGGACGTCCACGGCGACGGCGTGGGCGGGCAGCGGCGGTCGAACGATGCGCAGGCGGAGCCCGAGCACGCCGTCGATGCGTTGCTCCGGCTCACGTCCGAGGCGCCAGGAGAGATCACCGTGGTCGCCATCGGCCCGCTCACCAACCTGGCGCGCGCGGTGCAGCGCGACCCGGGCTTCGCGGGCCGGGTGGGGTCGCTCATCGTCATGGGCGGTTCTCTCGACGGCGTCGGCAACATCACGCCGCACGCGGAGTACAACATCTACGCGGATGTCGAGGCGGCGGCCGCCGTGGTCGCGGCGGGATTCCCGCGCCTGCGCTTCATCACGTGGTCCCCGGTGACCTTGCGCGACGGGATCTTCGACGCCGCGCGGGTGGAGGCGATCAGGGAGCTCGGGACGCGGCGGAGCGACTTCTTCGTCCGCGCCAACCAGGCGCCGTTCGACTTCGACACGGCGCACGGCGTGGGCGGGTCGACGCACCCCGACACGCTGTCGGTGCTCGCGGCGATCGACCCCTCGGTCGCGCTCGAGGAGCGTGCCTTCGACGTGTCCGTGGTGCTCGAGGGCGAGCGGCGCGGCGCGACGGACTTCGCGCCCGTGGACGATGCAGCGGCGGCCGCCTGCACGGCGGTGACGCTCGCGGATGGCGAGAGGCTGTTCGGGGCGCTGTGCGACGTGCTGGCGGGGTAGCGGGAGGCGGACGGTGCCCCGCCCGCATCGTCCCCGGAACGGCGAGAGCCCCGGAGGTGATCCTCCGGGGCTTCCCCATCTGGTGGCTCCGACGGGCGTCGATCCCGTGACCTCACGATTTTCAGTCGTGCGCTCTACCAACTGAGCTACAGAGCCTTGGCGCAGGGGCGTCCCCCCACTGAGACGAAAGCCCCTCCGTGAGAAGGGGCTCGCGCAACGCGACCCTGACGGGACTTGAACCCGCGACCTCCGCCGTGACAGGGCGGCGCGCTAACCAACTGCGCTACAGGGCCTTGATCTCGCTAGAACTGCGAGCAAGACGTATGAAGTTTAGTACATCCTGAACCCGACTCCGTACCCCCAACGGGATTCGAACCCGTGCTACCGCCGTGAAAGGGCGGCGTCCTAGGCCGCTAGACGATGAGGGCTCGCATCCACGCTCGGATTCCTTGCGTCGAGGCCTAGAAAACTATAGGGGTAATGGAGCGAAAAATCCAATCGAGCGTCTGCCAGGCACGATGTGCGTGGCGGGTGCGGCGCGCCAGACGCGTGGGAGCATCGTCTCCATGGTGGAGATGACCCGCGAGGAGTTCGAGAAGGCCGTCGACGACGCGATCGACGCGGTGCCTGACGAGCTCCTCGACCTTGTCGACAACTGCGTGATCCTCATCGAGGACGAGCCCGAAGGGGACGACAAGGACCTCCTGGGACTCTACGACGGCGTCGCGCTCACCGAGCGCGGCGACCTGTGGGGAGGCGAGCTGCCCGACCGCATCCTCATCTACATGAACCCCACGCTCCGCATGTGCGAGGACAAGGACGATGTCCGCGAGGAGGTCGCGGTCACCGTGGTCCATGAGATCGCCCACCACTTCGGGATCGACGACGACCGCCTCCACGAGCTCGGCTGGGACTGACGGCGCCGCAGCGCCTCCGGTCCCGGGCGCGACGATGCCCGGGCCGCCCCCTGCCGAGGCGACCCGGGCATCGTGGTGCTGCTAGTCCTCGTCGCCCTCGATGAAGGCGGGGCTCGCGACGGCGTGGGTCCCGGCGCGACGGCTGATCCAGCCGAGGCCGTGGTAGATCGCCAGGGCCGCGATGGCGCCCAGCGCGATGCCGTTGAAGACCATGTCGCCGGCGGTCGCGGTGAAGTCCGCCGTGCCGATGATGAGCGCGACGGCCGCGGTGACCAGGTTCACCGGGTTGGTGAAGTCCACCTTCGCCTCGACCCAGATCCGGGCGCCCAGGACGGCGATGAGGCCGAACAGGAGCACCGAGAGGCCGCCCAGGATGCCAAGCGGGATCACGGCGACCATCGCGCCGAACTTGGGCACCAGGCTCAGCAGGAGCGCGACCGCGGCGGCCGCCCAGTACGCGAGCGTCGAGTACACGCGGGTCGCGGCCATGACGCCGATGTTCTCCGCGTACGTGGTGGTGCCGGATCCGCCGCCGAGGCCCGCGACGATGGTGGCCGCGCCGTCCGCGAGCAGCGCGCGACCCGTCTCGGGGTCGAGGTCGCGGTCGGTCATCGCGGACACCGACTTGAGGTGGCCGATGTTCTCCGCGATGAGGATGATGACCACGGGGACGAAGGCGACGAGCACGCTGCCATCGAACGTGGGCGTGTGGAACTCGGGGATGCCGAACCAGTCGGCGGCGCCGATGTGCTCCAGCGCGGTCTGGCCGTCGAAGCTCTCGAGGGCCGTGGTCCACTCCCCGCGCAGCGCGGAGAAGACGCCGCCGACGACCGCTCCGAAGAGGATCGCGACGCGGCTGATGAAGCCCTTGAAGGCGACCATCGCGATCAGCGTCGCGGACAGCGTCACGAGCGCGGTCCACGGGCTCGCCGACCACTGGCTCTTCGCGGCGCCCGCGAGGTTGAGACCGATGAGCGCCACCACGGCGCCGGTGACGACCGGCGGCATCGACCTGTCGATCCAGCCGGCGCCGAAGCGTGCGACCACAAGGCCCACGATCGCGAGCAGGATGCCCGCGAGCAGGACGCCGCCGAGGCCCTTCGAGATGGTCGCGGCGTCGAGGGGGCCGTTCGCGGAGGTCACGCCCGCGGCGGCGAGCGGCGCGATGAACGCGAAGCTCGAGCCCAGGTAGCTGGGCACGCGGTTGCGCGTGATGGTGAGGAACAGCGCGGTGCCGAAGGCGCTGAAGAACATCGTGGTCGATGCGGGCATGCCGGTGAGGGCGGGCACCAGCAGGGTGGAGCCCATCATCGCGAGCACGTGCTGCGCGCCGATGCCGAAGGTGCGGGGGTACGTCAGTCGTTCGTCGGGGGCGACGGCCTTGCCGGGCGCGGCGTGCTTGCCGTCCCCGTGCAGCGTCCAGCTGAACATGCTCATGGTTCTCCTTGATGCGGGGGGACTGCCGTGAAACCTAGTCTCTCCGTGACCCTGCGTGCGCGCGCGTCCACGCCCCGCACAGATGCGCTCCGCACGGTTCCAGGGACGACGCGCCGGAGGAGACCGGCGCATCGTCCCCTCGCGACGGCGTGTCGCGTGCGGATCCGTGCGGAGCGAACGGGGGAGGCCTGCGGGGCCGGGCCGTCAGGCCTTCGGATGCGCCGCCCAGGCGCTGTCGACCATCTCCTGCACCGTGTGGCGCATGCCCCAGCCGAGGTCGCGCGTCGCGAGCGTGCCGTCGGCGACGATGAGGTCGGGGTCGCCCGGGCGGCGGGGGCCCTCGACGGGGGTCTTGTCGGTGCCGGTGGCGGCGACCATCGCGTCGACGATCTGCCGCACGGAGGTGCCCGAGCCCGATCCCAGGTTGTAGATCGGCTCGAGGGTGTCCCCGGCGTCGAGGCGCTGGGCCGCGACCACGTGTGCGGCCGCGAGATCGCTCACGTGCACGTAGTCGCGCACGCACGTGCCGTCCGGCGTCGAGTAGTCGGTGCCGTTGATCTGCGGGGCCTTGCCGCTCTCGATGGCGAAGAAGACCTTGGGGAACAGGTTGTGAGGCGACGCGTCGTAGATGTCCGGGTAGCCGGAGCCGACCACGTTGAAGTAGCGCAGGCTCGTGGCCGCGAGCGGGTCGCCGGCCATCGAGGTCGCGGTCACCTGATCCGCGATCAGCCATTCGCCGATGAGCTTGGAGCGCCCGTACGGCGACTCGGGCACGGTCGGGGTGGTCTCGGTCACCACCGCGACGCCGGAGTTGCCGTAGACGCCTGCCGAGGAGGAGAACACCAGGCGCCGCACGCCCGCGTTCTCCATCGCCTCGAGCAGCGAGCGCGTGCCGTCGACGTTCGCCTTGTAGTTGACCAGCGGGAACTTCACGGACTCGCCCGCGTACTTGTAGCCCGCGCAGTGGATCACGCCCACCACGCCGTGCTCGGCCATGAAGCGCTCGAGCGCCTCGGTCTCGAGGATCGATGCGTGCAGGAAGGGGACGTCGGCGGGCACGAAGGCCTCGACACCGCTCGAGAGGTCGTCGACCACCACGGGTGCGATGCCTGCCTCGGAGAGGGAGCGGACGACGTGCGAGCCGATGTAGCCGGCGCCGCCGGTGACAAGCCAGGACATAGGACTCCTTCTAGAGGTCGCGGTGCGCGCCCGCGGCGGGGTTGACGACGAAGACGATGGGGGCGGTGAAGCCGGCCTCGGCGAACGCGGCCTCGACGGCCTCGCCCACCTCCTCGGCGCGGCCCGCGTCCACGAGCGCGATCGCGGCGCCGCCGAAGCCGCCGCCGGTCATGCGCGCGCCGACGGCGCCGTTCGCGAGCGCGGTCTCGACCGCGAGGTCGAGCTCGGCGCACGAGATCTCGAAGTCGTCGCGCATCGAGGCGTGGGACTGCACCAGCAGGTCGCCGATGGCGCGCGGGCCGTCGGCCTGCACCACGTCGGCGGTGCGGGCGACGCGCGCGTTCTCGGTGACCACGTGCTTGACGCGGCGGAACGTGACGTCGTCGAGCAGCTCGGCCGCACGCGCGAGGTCCGCCTCGGCGAGGTCGCGCAGGGACGGCACGCCCATCGCGGCGGCGCCCTCCTCGCACGAGCGGCGGCGCTCCCCGTACCCGCCCGTCGCGTGCTCATGGTGGACGCGCGTGTCGATCACCAGCAGCTCGAGGTCCTCGTCCGCGAAGTGCAGCGCGACGGGGTCGGCGGTCTCCGCGCGGACGTCGATGAGGACGCCATGGCCCGGCTCGCCCATGAGCGAGGCGGTCTGGTCCATGTTGCCGGTCGGGGCGCCCACGGCGCCGTTCTCCGCGAGCTGGCAGATGTAGATGAGCTCGCGACGGGTCAGGCCCAGGTCCCATTCGTCGTTGAGCGCGATGGCGACCGCGCACTCGATGGCGGCGGAGGAGGACAGCCCCGCGCCCAGGGGGACGTCCGAGGCGAGCATGATGTCGAAGCCGGTACGGCCCTCGAGGGGCACCCCGCGCTCGCGCATCGCCCACACGACGCCGAACACGTAGGCGCTCCAGCCGTCGAAGTCGTCGGGGGAGAGGGCGTCGAGCGAGGCCTGTGCGGGCTCCGGCATGGCGCCCGAGTGCACCGTCAGCAGGCGGTCGTCGCGTCGGCCGACGGCGGCCCACGTGCGACGCTCGATCGCGAACGGGAACACCAGGCCGTCGTTGTAGTCCGTGTGCTCGCCGATCAGGTTGACGCGGCCCGGGGCGGACCACACGCCGTCGGGTCGGCGCCCGTAGCGGTCCTCGAAGGCCTGGGCGGTGGACTCGGGCGAGGGGATGTCGATCACAGTTCCTCCACGGGGTTGTCGTCGTCGGCACGGGCGATCGCGTCGCGCAGGGCGCGGGCGTGCTCCTCCTGAGGGATGTCCGCCACCCATGCTCCCATGGCGGCCTCGGAGCCTGCGAGGAACTTCATCTTGTCCTCGGCGCGGCGGGGGCTCGTTATCTGCAGCATGAGCCGCACGCCGTCGGGGCGCTCCACGGGCGCCTGATGCCACGCCGCGATGTACGGCGTCGGCGTGCTGTAGCGCGCGTCGATGCCGCGCAGCAGGCGCAGGTACAGGCCCGACAGCTCGGCGCGCTCGGCCAGCGAGGTCTCGGCCAGGTTCGCGACCGGACGATGCGGCATCACCTGGATCTCGAGCGGCCAGCGGGCGGCGAAGGGCACGTAGGCGCTCCAGTGCTCGCCGGCGACGAGGAGGCGCGGGCCGCTGCGCTCGCGGTCGAGGACGTCCTCCATGAGCGTGGGGCCGTAGGCCTCGATGGAGGCGAGCAGGCGCTGCGTGCGCGGCGTCACGTACGGGTACGCGTAGATCTGGCCGTGCGGGTGATGGAGCGTGACGCCGATCGCCTCGCCCCGGTTCTCGAACGGGAACACCTGGGCGACCGCGGGCACGCGCGACAGCTCCGCGGTGCGGTGGGCCCATGCCTCGATGACGGTGCGCATGCGCGAGCGCGTCTGCGTGGCGAGCGAGCCGTCGTGCTCGGGGCTGAAGCACACCACCTCGCAGCGGCCCGCGGAGCTCCCGATCCGCTCGAGGCCCACGCCGTCGAGGGTGCCGTCGAGGTCCATGGCGGGCCCGAAGGAGGGCGACTTGTTCTCGAAGACCGCGACGTCGTAGCGGTCGGGGATCTCGGAGGGGTTGCCCGGGGACTGCGGGGCCAGGGGATCGAGGTGGGCGGGCGGCAGCATGACGCGGCCCTGGCGCGCGGCCGCGACGGTGATCCACTCGCCGGTGAGCGGGTCCTGGCGCAGCTCCGCGGTCGCGGGACGCGGCGCGAGCTCGCGCGCATCGCGCCTGCGCTCGGGGGCGAGGGTCGTGTCGGCGTCGTCGAAGTACAGCAGCTCGCGACCATCCGCGAGGCGGTCGCGCAGGACGCGCACCGCGTCGTCGCGGACGTGGGTGGGGTGGTCGCCTACCTGGGCAGCGGTGGCGCTGAGGCTCACGGAGGCTCCGTTCGTGGGGATGTCCGGGTGAATGTTACCGTCAACATGTTATCGTCAACATCGACCGGTGCGCGACGGGACCTGCGTCCCGCATGCTCGCCGCGGGCGGGCGCGCGGCATCCGGCGGCGGGCCCGGACCGCTCCCGGGACCTCGCTCCCGGGCCGGTCCTGCGCGGTCGGATACCCTGGCGCCCATGAGACCCGAGCGCCCCGCGCCGCTGGCCAAGCAGGGCCGCGGGCCGAGCATGCACGATGTCGCCGCGCGGGCCGGCGTCTCGCATCAGACGGTCTCGCGTGTGCTCAACGACTTCCCAGGCATCCGGCCCGAGACCCGGGAGCGCGTCCAGGCGGCGATCCGGGAGCTCGGATACCGCCGCAACATGGCGGCTCGCGCGCTCGCGACCGGCCGGTCCGAGGTGATCGGCGTGATCATGCCCGAGGTCCCGCACTTCGGGCCCACGAGCACGCTCTACGCGATCGAGCACGCCGCCAAGCAGGTGGGCTTCAAGCCGCTCATCACCACCGCGTCCTGGGACTCCGAGTCGATGGGGGAGGCGCTGGACTTCCTGCTGGGGCGCGCCGTCGATGCGCTCGTGGTCATGGCGCAGCACCCGGACGTGCTCGCGGCCGTCGACGCCATCACGGATGTCCCGGTGCTGTTCGTGCTCACCGGCAACTCGCATGCCGAGCGTTCCGTCGCGGTCGACCAGGTCGCCGGCACGCGTCTCGCGCTCGACCACCTGTACTCGTTGGGCCACCGGCGGTTCCAGCACATCACGGGGATCGCGGGCCTCACCGAGGCCCAGCTGCGCCGGGACACGTTCCTCGAGTTCCTCGACGAGCACGGCCTCGAGCGCCTTCCCGTCCTCGAGGGCGACTGGAGCGCCGATGCGGGCTACCGCGCGGGGCTCGAGGTCGAGGAGGGCGTCACGGCGCTGTTCGTCGCCAACGACCCCATGGCGATCGGAGCGATCCATGCGCTCGAGGAGCGCGGCCTGAGCGTGCCGCGCGACATCTCGGTGGTGGGCTTCGACGACGTCCCCGAGTCCGCGTACGCCCATCCGGGCCTCACCACGGTGCACCAGGACTTCGCCGCGGTCGGGCTGCGAGCGGTGTCGCTGGTGTTCGCGGCGATCAACGGCAAGGAGCCCGGTCCGGTCGAGCCGATCGAGCCCTGGCTGGTGGTGCGGGACTCGACCGCCCCCGTCCGCGCCTGACGTCCTGCATCGCCGGCGCGATGCATCGTTCGGGGTGAGGCCGAGCGGCGCCTCGGCTAGCGTGGACGATGACCGCGCGACACGCGGTCGCGACGGGACCTACGACCCCTGCACGGGCCGTGGGGGCCTGTATGTTAACGTTAAAACCAGCGATGCTCTCCACCAGGCAAAGGGGCCCCATGCTCGACCTCCGGTCGACCGCGGATGCCGGCTCCCGCGCTGTCGCGAGAGCTCGACCCATCCAGGCGGCACCGAGGCAAGGAGACTTCCGCATGACCACGTTCACCCCCGAGCAGGAGGAGTCGATCCTCCGGAGCCGCGAGAAGGTGGCCAAGCTCCACGGCGAGCTCACCCGCTACAACCTGGTGGTCTGGACCGGCGGCAACGTGTCGGAGCGCGTGCCCGGCACGCAGCACTTCGTGATCAAGCCCTCCGGCGTCGACTATGACGACCTGGCGCCCGAGAACATGATCCTGTGCGACCTCGACGGCAACGTGGTGCCGGGCTCGCTCGGCTCGGACCGCAGCCCCTCGTCGGACACCGCTGCGCACGCCTACGTGTACCGCGCGATGCCGAGCGTCGGCGGCGTGGTCCACACCCACTCGACCTACGCGACCGCGTGGGCGGCCCGCAACGAGCCCATCCCGTGCCACATCACCGGCATGGCCGACGAGTTCGGCGGCGAGATCCCGGTCGGCCCGTTCGCGATCATCGGCGACGACTCGATCGGCCGCGGCATCGTCGCGACCCTCGAGGGCCACCGTTCGCGCGCCGTCCTCATGGCGAACCACGGCGTCTTCACCATCGGCAAGGACGCGCGCGACGCCGTCAAGGCCGCCGTCATGTGCGAGGACGTCGCCAAGACCACCCACATCGCCCGCCAGGGCGGTGCGCTCGTCGACATCCCCGAGGGGAAGATCGACGCGCTCTTCGACCGCTACCAGAACGTCTACGGACAGAAGCCGCAGGGAGGCATGCAGTGAGCAGCATCGTTCCGAACCTCGCCGACTACGAGGTCTGGTTCCTCACCGGATCCCAGACCCTCTACGGCGACGAGGTCCTCAAGCAGGTCGCCGACCAGTCCACCGAGGTCGTCGAGACCCTGAAGGCCTCCGGGAACATCCCTGCGACGGTCGTGTGGAAGCCCGTGGTGAAGAACCGCGACGAGATCCTCGAGACCATCATGGCCGCGAACGCGGACCCGAAGGTCATCGGCGTCATCACGTGGATGCACACGTTCTCGCCGGCGAAGATGTGGATCGCGGGCCTCAACGCGCTCCAGAAGCCGCTGCTCCACCTCGCCACCCAGGCGAACCTCGAGCTGCCGTGGTCCACCATCGACATGGACTTCATGAACCTCAACCAGGCCGCGCACGGCGACCGCGAGTACGCGTACATCGAGTCGCGCATGAACGTCGCCCGCACCACCGTGGTCGGCCACCCGTCGACCCCGGCCGTCTCCGAGCGCATCGGCGTCTGGTCGCGTGCCGCGGCCGGCGCCCTCGCCGCGAAGAACCTCAAGGTCGCGCGCTTCGGTGACAACATGCGCTTCGTCGCGGTCACCGAGGGCGACAAGACCGAGGCCGAGATCAAGCTCGGCGCCCAGATCAACACGTGGGGCGTCAACGAGCTCGCCGAGCGCGTGGCCGCCGTCACCGACGCCGAGGTCGACGCGATGGTCGACACCTACCTCGCCGAGTACGACGTGGTCCCCGAGCTGCTCAAGGGCGGCGAGCGTCACGAGTCGCTGCGCGAGGGTGCGGCGATCGAGGTCGCGCTGCGCGCGTTCCTGGTCGAGGGCGGCTTCGGCGCGTTCACCGACACGTTCGAGGACCTGGGCGAGCTCAAGCAGCTGCCCGGCCTCGCGGTCCAGCGCCTCATGGCCGACGGCTACGGCTTCGGTGCCGAGGGCGACTGGAAGACCGCCATCCTGGTCCACCTGTGCGCCGTCATGGGTGCGGGCCTGCCCGGCGGCTCCTCGCTCATGGAGGACTACACCTACCACCTGGTGCCCGGCGAGGAGCTCTCGCTCGGTGCGCACATGCTCGAGGTGAACCCGGCGCTGTCGTCGAAGAAGGCGCGCCTCGAGATCCACCCGCTCGGCATCGGCGGCAAGGAGGACCCGGTCCGCCTGGTCTTCACCGCGGACGCCGGCGAGGCGGTCGTGGTGGCCCTGTCCGACATGCGCGACCGCTTCCGCCTGGTGGCGAACGTGGTCGACAACGTCGACCTCCCCGAGCCCATGCCGAAGCTCCCTGTGGGCCACGCGGTGTGGAAGCCCCGTCCGGACTTCACCACGGCGGTCGCGTCGTGGCTGCAGACCGGTGGCGCGCACCACACGGCCATGTCGAACCAGATCGGCATCGACGTCATCAAGGACTTCGCGAAGATGGTGGGCATCGAGCTCCTGGTCATCGACGAGGACACCACCTACGAAGGCTTCGAGCAGCAGATCCGCTGGAACAACGCGTACTACGCGATGGGCGGCCGCTGACGGTCCGAGGCGGCGCGTAGCGCCGCCGCGAGGAGGCCCCGACCGGGACGCGGTCGGGGCCTTCCTCATGCCCGCGCTCGTGCCTTCCCGGAGGTCTTCGCGACGTTCCGGGGACGATGCGCGGCGGCCCTCGCGCGCCGCTTCCGTGTCCGATTCGTCCTCGCGGGGAGAGGTGCCGGAGCATCCCGATGGTGTCAAGGAATTCTGGGAGCGCTCCCATACTTTGAGCATCGTGCCTGGTAAAGCATTTTAATTCACGCTGTTGGTGCTCCGTGATCGCATTGTGACGCAAGTCGTTTGACGTTTGTTGTGAACGCAAACACACTTGGTCTCGCACGGCCAGCGACGACGCAGGCCGGTATCTCGAGGAGGAGATATGAAGTTCAGGAAGATCCTGGCAGCGGGCGCCGGTGCGGCTCTCGCGTTCACCCTGGCGGCCTGCTCCGGCGGCGGCGCGGGCTCGACCGACGACAGCACGGCGGGTGCGACCGGCGGCACCGACGGCGGCACCGCGACCGAGGGCGGCACCATCGGTGTGGCGATGCCCACGCAGACCTCGGAGCGCTGGATCGCCGACGGCGACGCGGTGAAGGCGGGCCTCGAGGCCGCCGGCTACTCCGTCGACCTGCAGTTCGGCAACGACGACATCCCGACCCAGTCGCAGCAGATCGACTCGATGATCACCTCGGGCGTCGACGCCCTCATCATCGCGGCGATCGACGGCACCGCCCTCAAGGCGCAGCTCGACCAGGCGCACGACGCGGGCATCCCCGTCATCTCCTACGACCGCCTCATCCGCGACTCGGAGTACGTCGACTTCTACGTCACCTTCGACAACTACAAGGTCGGCGTTCAGCAGGCGACCTCGCTGCTCGTGGGTCTCGGCGTCCTCGACGAGAGCGGCGCGGAGACCGGCGAGGCCGGCCCGTTCAACGTCGAGCTCTTCGCGGGTTCGCTGGACGACAACAACGCGCACTTCTTCTGGAGCGGCGCGATGGACACCCTGCAGCCGTACATCGACAACGGCACGCTCGTGGTCCCGTCGGGTGAGATGGACATCAACGTCACCAACACGCAGCAGTGGAAGCAGGAGACCGCGCAGACGCGCATGGACACGCTGCTCACCACCTACTACGTGGGCACCGACCTCAAGGTCGACGGCGTGCTGTCGCCCTACGACGGCATCTCGCGCGGCATCATCACCGCTCTCCAGAACCAGGGCTACTCCGGTACGGTCGCCGACGGCTTCCCGGTCGTGACCGGTCAGGACGCGGAGATCGCCTCCGTCAAGCTGATCGCGGACGACGTCCAGTTCGCGACCATCTTCAAGGACACCCGCAAGCTCGCCGACCAGGCGGTCACCGCGACCCTCGCGTACCTCGAGGGCGGCGAGCCCGAGGCGAACGACACCACCACCTACGACAACGGTGTGAAGGTCGTCCCCTCGTACCTGCTCGAGTCGGACATCGTCTACGCCGACAACATCCAGTCGCTGCTGGTCGACAGCGGCTACTGGACCGCTGAGGAGGTCGAGGCCGGTCAGGCCTCGTGATCTGACGGCGGTGCCGGTCCCGCGGGGCCGGCACCGCCCCTTCCTCTTGCTCAACCCCTCTCTCCCACCCTTGGAGGTGAGACATGCCGAAGCACATCCTTGAGATGCAGAAGATCACCAAGGTCTTCCCTGGCGTCAAGGCGCTCTCGGACGTCGAGCTCAGCGTGATCGACGGCGAGATCCACGGCATCTGCGGCGAGAACGGCGCAGGAAAGTCGACGCTGATGAAGGTGCTGTCGGGTGTCTACCCCCACGGCACGTACGAGGGCGACATCGTCTACGACGGCGAGGTCCAGTCCTTCCACTCGATCCCCGATTCCGAGCACAAGGGAATCGTGATCATCCACCAGGAGCTCGCGCTCATCCCCTACCTCTCGGTCGCGGAGAACATCTTCCTCGGCAACGAGCGCCGCGGGAAGAACGGGCTCATCGACTGGAACCTCACCAACCACGAGGCGATGAAGCTCCTCGAGCAGGTGGGTCTCAACGAGAACCCGACCACGCCGGTCAACCAGCTGGGCGTGGGCAAGCAGCAGCTCATCGAGATCGCGAAGGCGCTGTCCAAGGACGTGCGGCTCCTCATCCTCGACGAGCCGACGGCTGCGCTGAACGACGACGACTCGGAGCACCTGCTCGGCCTGCTGCGCGCGCTCAAGGAGCGCGGCATCACGTCGATCATGATCTCCCACAAGCTCAACGAGATCGCCGAGATCTGCGACCGCGTCACCATCATCCGTGACGGTCACACGATCGAGACGATCGACGTCGACGACGACGCAGGCATGCAGGACCGCATCATCCGCGGCATGGTCGGTCGCGACCTCACCAACCGCTACCCGTCGCGCAAGCACGTGGTCGGTGACGAGATCTTCCGCGTCGAGGACTGGACCGTCTACCACCCCACGCAGGATGGTCGCGTCGTCGTCGACAACGCCTCCTTCAACGTCCGCAAGGGCGAGGTCGTGGGCATCGCCGGCGTCATGGGCGCCGGTCGCACCGAGCTCGCGATGAGCCTCTTCGGCAAGGCGTACGGCCGTGACATCACGGGCCGCACCTACCTCCACGGCGAGGAGGTGCAGATCAACAGCGTGTCCGAGGCGATCAAGCACGGCCTCGCGTACGCGACCGAGGACCGCAAGCGCTACGGGCTCAACCTCATCGAGGACGTGCGCCGCAACATCTCCGCCGCCGCCCTGTTCAAGCTCTCGAAGCGCGGCTGGGTCGACGGCAACAAGGAGATCAAGGTCGCGGAGGAGTACCGCGGCTCGATGAACATCAAGACGCCGTCGGTCATGCAGACCGTCGGCAACCTCTCGGGCGGCAACCAGCAGAAGGTGGTGCTGTCCAAGTGGATCTACTCGGACGCCGAGGTGCTCATCCTCGACGAGCCGACGCGCGGCATCGACGTCGGCGCGAAGTACGAGATCTACACCATCATCAACAGGCTGGTGGCTGCCGGCAAGGCCGTCATCGTCATCTCGTCCGAGCTCCCGGAGCTGCTCGGTACGTGCGACCGCATCTACACCCTCGCCTTCGGCGTCGTCACCGGTGAGGTGCCGGTCGCCGAGGCGACCCAGGAGAAGCTCATGGCTCTCATGACCCAGGAGAAGGAGGTCCGGGCATGACCGGCACCGCGAACATCAAGGATCTGCTGGTGCGGAACATCCGCACAAGCGGCATCTACATCGCCTTCGTGGTGATCGTGGCACTCTTCGCCCTCCTCACGGACGGCAGGCTGCTCAGCCCCGGGAACATCACCAACCTGGTGCTCCAGTACTCCTACATCCTCATCCTCGCCATCGGCATGGTGATGGTGATCATCGCGGGTCACATCGACCTGTCCGTCGGATCGGTGGTCGCCTTCACCGGCGCCGTCTCCGCGGTGGTGGTCATCAAGAACGACATGCCGTGGTGGGTCGGGGTGATCGCTGCGCTCATCACCGGAGTGGTGATCGGCGCGTGGCAGGGCTTCTGGGTCGCGTTCGTCGGGATCCCGGCGTTCATCACGACGCTGGCAGGCATGCTGCTGTTCCGTGGTCTCACGCACCTGACGCTCGGCAGCATCTCGCTCTCGCCGTTCCCGCAGTCGTACCAGAACATCGCGATGGGCTTCCAGAACGGTCTCCTGGGCGGCAACGGCTACGACGTCTTCACGCTCGTGGTGTTCGCCCTCGCAGTCGTGGGCTACGCCTTCAGCGCCTGGCGCACCCGCTCGTCGCGCATCGCGTACGAGCAGTCCGTCGAGGCCTTCCCGCTGTTCATCACCAAGATCGTCGTGGTCGCCGCGGTGGTCATGTGGTTCGCGTGGCAGCTCGCCAACGCGCGTGGTCTGCCGAACGTGCTGATCATCCTCGCGGTGCTGGTGATCGTGTACTCGCTCGTGACCCAGCGCACGGTCTTCGGCCGTCACGTCTACGCCGTCGGTGGCAACCTCGCGGCCGCGATGCTCTCGGGCGTCAAGGTCAAGTGGGTGAACTTCGGCGTCATGCTCAACATGGGTGTGCTCGCGTCGGTCGCCGGCGTCGTGTACTCCTCCCGCTCCAACGGCGCCCAGCCGGGCGCGGGCAACATGTTCGAGCTCGACGCGATCGCCGCGTGCTTCATCGGTGGTGCGGCGGTCACGGGTGGTGTCGGTCGCGTGACCGGTGCCATCGTCGGTGGTCTGATCATGGCGGTCATGTCGAACGGCATGCAGATCCTGTCGATCGGACAGCCGGTGCAGTGGGTCGTCAAGGGCCTGGTGCTGCTGCTGGCCGTCGCGTTCGACGTGTTCAACAAGCGCCGCGCGGGCGCTCGCTGATCCTGCGCATCGTGCGAGGGGCCTCGGGAGCTTCCCGGGGCCCCTCGTCGCGTCCCGCTCGGGAGCGCCCGGCGCCCCGGCGCGCGTCGCCGCGCGGCTGAGAGCGCTCCTAGTCCATACTCGTAAGCGACACGAGAAGAGGTACCAGTGACGAAGCTGCGGGGACGCCGGCCCACCATCGACGATGTGGCACGGGAGGCGGGGGTGTCGCGCGGGACGGTGTCCCGGGTCCTCAACGGCGGTCACTGGGTGTCGGACGGGGCACGGGTCCAGGTCGAGAAGGCCATCAAGTCCACGGGCTACCGCATCAACCCGCACGCACGGTCGCTCGCCACGAGCCGCACCGGCTCGGTCGGCTTCCTGCTCACGGAGTCCTACGAGCGGTTCTTCTCGGACCCGAACTTCCTCCAGATCCTGCGATCGTCGGCGGACGCGCTCGCGGGGCACGGCATGACGCTCGTGCTCATCATGGCGGACACGCTCGACGAGCGTCATCGCGCCACCGAGTACCTCACCGGCGGCCACGTCGACGGCGCGCTCGTGGTGTCCTCGCACCGCGACAGCCAGGAGTTCCTGGCCGAGCTGCTGGCGGCGCGCCTGCCCGTGATCTCCGCGGGCATCCCGCTGGGCTTCGAGGAGCAGGTGGGCTACGTGACGGCCGACGACGAGGGTGGGGCCCGGGCGATCGTCGAGCACCTCGGCGCGCACGGGCGGACGCGCATCGTCCACCTCGCGGGTCCCCAGGACACGTCGGGCGGCACGGGGCGCCTTCAGGCGTTCCGGACGGTGATCGGCGATGCGTACTCCGACGAGCGAGTGGCGTACGGCGACTACAGCCGCGAGTCGGGCGCGAGCGCCATGCGGGAGATCCTGGCGCGCGAGGTCCCGTTCGACGCGGTCTTCGCGGCGAACGACCTCATGGCGGCGGGGGCGATGGACGTGCTCGCGCAGGCGGGGCTCGCGGTCCCGGAGGACGTCGCGGTGGTCGGCTTCGACGACTCCCCGGTGGCGCAGCAGACCACGCCGCAGCTGACCACGATGCGTCAGCCCTTCGACCGGGTGAGCGAGGAGATGGTCCGGCTGCTGGTCGACGAGATCAACGGCCGTCCGGCCGGTCGCATGGTGATCCCCACGGAGCTGGTGGAGCGCGGAACGGTCTGAGCGGGACCCGGCCCGCCTGCTCAGCGGGGCGGCGCCGTCGAGGCGCGCACCACGAGCTCGCAGGGGATGAGCTCGGTCCCCGCAGGCACCGTCTCGCCGTCGATGAGCGCGAGCACCTGCTCGACCAGCCGACGCCCGACCTCCGCGAAGGGCTGGTGCACCGTGGTGAGCGGGGGCGCGAGGTAGCCCGCGAGGGCGATGTCGTCGAAGCCCACCACCGACAGGTCGTCGGGGATCCGTACCCCGGCCTCGGCGCACGCGAGCATGAGGCCCGTCGCCATCTCATCGTTCGCGCAGAACACGGCGGTCGCCTCGCCGGCGGCCACGAGCGCGCGGCCCGCGGCATGGCCCGAGGCCGCGGTCCAGTCGCCGAGCAGCGGCTCGGGGATGCGCGCGCCGCGCTCGCGCAGGACGTCCTGCCAGGCAGCGAGCCTGGCACGCGCCGGGATCGAGTCCTCGGGGCCCGCGAGATGGTGCACGGTGCGGTGCCCCAGGTCGAGCAGGTGCTCGACCGCCTGGCGTGCGCCGCCGGCGTGATCGGATCCCACCATCGGCAGGCGTCCGCCGAAGGTCGCATCGGCCACCACCACGGGAAGGCCTGCCGGCAGCGCGAGGCGGCCGGCATCCTCGATCTCGGCGCGGATGATGATGAGCCCGTCGATCGCCTGGTGGGACAGGCGCGAGGCGGCCTCCGCGACCTCGGCGTGCTCGGTGGAGTCGATGTCGAGCAGCGTGACGGTGTGGCCCGAGCCGCGCGCGGCCTGCACCACCGCCTCGACGATGCTCGACTCGCCCGTGCGGGCGAGCCGGTGCGCGATCACGCCGAGCGTCTCGAAGCTTCCGCTGCGCAGCGCCCGGGCGGCGGTGTTGGGGGTGTAGCCCACGGACTCCATGGCCTCGAGGACGCGCTGGCGGGTGTCCGGGCTGACATTGAGCGAGCCGTTCGCGACGCGGGAGACGGTCTGCCCCGACACCCCGGCAAGGCGGGCGACGTCGGTCATCGAGGCGCGTGCCGGGCTCATGAGGGAACCCTAGTGGAGGTGCTCGCCGGTGACCGTGACCAGGTGCTCGACCAGCTCGCCCCGCAGGCCCTCGTCGAGCGCGGCGGCAGGCGGCGCCTCGGCGCGGCGCTTGTGCACGTACTGTCCGCCCCGGCGCGCGATCGCCTCATCGGACGTCGCGAGCCACACGGGGGTGTCGGCGCCGTCCGAGACCGGCAGCGCGGCGCGTGGACCCCCCATGCGGGTGCGTACCCATCCCGGATGCACCACGTTGATCTGGCGGTCGGTGTGACGCGCCGCGAGCTCGAACGCGAGCATGGTGAGCAGGAGCTTCGAGTCGGCGTAGGCCTGGTGGCTCTCCCAGCCGTCGGGCACGGACAGGTCGACGACCGGGTGGCCGCCGAAGGCCGAGTCGGACCCGATGAGGACGATGCGCTGAGGGACCGTCAGCAGGGCGCTCAGCAGGTAGGGGGCGACCACGTTGACCTGCAGGATCCGCTCGATGCCGTCCTCCGTCAGGAGCGGGCGCTCCTGCTCGGGGCCGAGCGCCGCGTTGTGGACGATCACGTCGTACGGGCCCCGACCCCGCGCATCGTCCGCGAGGAAGCGCGTCGAGGCGAGCGAGTCGAGCCTGCCTGTTACCCCCGCGATCGCGCCGGGGGCGGCGGCGAGCGCCACCTCGGTGCGTGCCGCGTCGCGGCCGTGCACCACCACGTCGTAGCCGAGCGCCACCAGCCGGCGCGCGATCTCGGAGCCCAGGCCCTGGGCAGCTCCGGTGACGAGGGCGCGTGGCATGGGTTCATCGTTGCAACCCGTGGCCGGGGCCGCAATACCCGGATGGCGCTCGGAGCGGCGGTTCCGGCATAGGCTGAAGCGCCACCCGTCCCCGAAGGAGCAGCCATGGGAATCGCCGACGAACTCGTCGCCAACAACCGCGACTACGCGACCACCTACACGCCCGACCGTCCGCTGCCGCCGCGCCGCCAGCTCGCCGTCGTCGCCTGCATGGACTCGCGTCTCGACACGTTCGCGATGCTGGGCCTCGAGGTGGGCGACGCGCACGTCATGCGGAACGCGGGCGGCGTCATCACGGATGACATGATCCGGTCGCTGGTGATCTCGCAGCGCAAGCTCGGCACGCGCGAGATCATCCTCATCCACCACACCGACTGCGGTGCGCTCACCTTCACCGACGACGAGCTGCGCAACCAGCTCCTCGACGAGACGGGGCTCAAGCCCACGTGGAGCCCGGAGTCCTTCCGCGACCTCGACGCGGACCTGCGCCAGTCCATGGAGCGCCTGCGTCGCAACCCGTTCCTGGTCGACACGTCCCAGGTGCGCGGCTTCGTGTTCGACGTCCACACCGGGGAGCTGCGCGAGGTCGTCTGAGCCTCCGCATCCGGCGGGGCGCATACTGGGCGCATGTGGTGGAGCTTCCTGCAGGCGGTCCGGAGAGGTGAGCACCGGCTCGCGCCCACGACGTGGGTGGTCGCGGCCGGGGCCGTGCTCTACACGCTCTGGCCGCTCGACCTCATCGCGGACCTGCTGCTCCCGCTCGGGGTGGTCGACGACCTGGGGCTGTGGGTGGTCGCGTTCACGCTCCTCAACCGGGAGCGGCGACGCTTCGAGGAGTCCCGCGCCGGAGCGGTCGTCGACGTCGAGGGCAGCGTCCGTCGCTCCTGACAGCCGGGCGCTCCTGACGTAGCGTCGGGAGCATGACCGATTTCAGCGATCTGTCCGCCGTGGTGCTCAACTGCACGCTCAAGCCTTCGCCGACGCCGTCCCACACGCAGGGCCTGCTCGACAACGCGACCGCGATCCTGCGCGCCCAGGGCGTGGGGGTGGAGGTGATCAGGGCGGTCGACCACGTCATCGCTCCAGGCGTCTACCCCGACATGCGCGAGGACGTGCCGGGCGGGAACCAGGAGCGGGACGACTGGCCCGACCTGGCGCCGCGCATCCTCGGCGCGGACATCCTGCTCCTCGGGACGCCCATCTGGCTGGGTGACAAGTCCTCCGTCGCGACGCGCGTGATCGAGCGGCTCTACGGGCTCTCGGGCGAGCTCAACGACCGTGGCCAGTACCTCTACTACGGCCGGACGGCGGGCGTGGTGGTCACCGGGAACGAGGACGGCGTCAAGCACGTCGCGATGAACGTCCTCTACAGCCTGCAGCACCTCGGCTACACGATCCCGCCCAACGCCGATGCGGGATGGATCGGTCCCGTGGGCCCAGGGCCGTCCTACCTCGATCCTGGCAGCGGGGGACCGGAGAGCGACTTCACCCGACGCAACACCGCGTTCATGACGTGGAACCTCCTTCACGCCGCCCGCTGGCTCAAGGACGGCGGCGGCTTCCCGGCGGGGGGCAACTCGCGCCGCGAGTGGGATGCCGGTGCACGGTTCGACCACCCGAACCCGGAGTACCGCGCATGACCACCACGCACCTGCCGGCCAGGCCCTATGTGGGCGTGCCGATGGAGGTCACGCTCGAGGAGCTCCCAAGGCTGGTGGGCGAGGCCTTCGACCGTGTCGCGACGATGCTCGCGGCGTACGGCACCGCGCCGCGCGGCGCCGTGATCCGGTACATCGCGTTCAGGCCGGGCGATGTGGTGGACATCGAGGTCGGGCACCTCGTGGATCCGGCCGAGCTCGAGGGGGCGCCCATCGAGGCCGACGTGCTGCCTGCGGGGGTGTACTCGGTGGTGCATCACGAGGGCCCGTACGCGGAGCTCGGCGAGGTGACGGCGCGGCTCATGGACTCGTGGCCCGAGGCGGGGCTCGTGCCTGCCATGGCGCACACGACCACGGGCGACGACTACGCCTCCTGGTACGAGCTCTACCTCGACATGCCCCGGCCAGGCCCGCGAGGACCGGAGGGCGCGGTGGAGGTCTGCGTGCTCGTGCTTCCGGCGTGAGCCGGGATCACGATGCGGGGCGCGGATTCAGGCGGCGAGCGCGAGCCCGCTGAGGATCAGGCGTCGCATGTCGCCCTCCTCGTCGGCCTCCCGGTAGGCGAGCATGCCGCCGGGGGTCGTGCATCGTCCGTCGCCGTGGTCGGCGACCTGCGCGCCCACGCGCAGGAGCTCGGGCCGGCTGATCCGCCACACGAGCATCGAGTCGCCGTCAGACATCAGCGCCCAGGTGCTCCCGACCTCCATGACCGTGCGCAGCAGCGGTCGGGTGCCGTGGACCAGGGGCGTGATGTTCATGAGGGCGACTCTACGCCCGTGGCGGGCCTCTCGATCACCGCGCGGAGCGCGGCCACGAGCGCGCGTGGGTCGTCGGCTGCGACGGCCACCGCGTCCCGACCGAGCGCCTCTGCGGTAGCCGCATCGAGAACGATCAGCAGGTTCGCCTCGCCCGCGTAGACGGTGCGCGCGGCGCCGCGAGGGAGATTGTCGCTCGACGGCACGGTGCGGGCGTCGACGATGCCCGCGGTCGGCACCACCACGGGTCGCCGGAGGCCTCGGTTGACCGTGAGCGACCCGCCGTCGAGCCGCAGCGGCCGCCGCGCCGCCACGACCCAGTCGAGGAGCACGTACGCGATGAACAGGATCGAGGCCGCGGTGACGACGATCGCGACGGACGGGTTCCAGCGTGCGAGCAGCAGGTGCGCGACGGGGATCTCGACCAAGGACACCGCCGTCACGGCGAGCACGAGCTGGCGGGGCAGGCCGAGTGCGTACGAGAACTCCATGCCCGAAGGGTAGGCGGGATCAGGCCTTGGGGGAGTCGGGCGGCGGGGCGGCGGCGCCCGCGTCGTCCAGGGGCTCCTCCGTGGTCCGGTGCGCGATCGCGATCGAGTCCGTGTCGAGCGACTCGAAGTGCGGGGCGGCCGCTTCCGGGGCGGTCGCGGCCTCGCTGCTGCTCCCCGGGGCCGCGCCGTCGGGCCGACGGAGCAGGCGGTCCAGGATCTTCGCGCGTGGGCGGGGAAGCTCGCCGGTGGCGTCGAGCCCGTAGGTGTCCCCGATGTGCTCGACGAACTGCTGGCGCGTCACCTTGAGGTACGCGCGATGCTCGCGTTCGAAGGCGCGGAACAGCGACACCACCATGCCGATCATCACGAAGCTGAAGGGCAGCGCGGTGATGATCGCGGCGGTCTGGAGCGCGGTGAGACCCCCGGACAGGAGCAGCGCGATCGCGACGGCGGCCGTGGTGCACGCCCAGAAGACGCGCAGCCACTTCGCGGGGGTCTCCTGGCCGCCCGAGGTGAGCATGGAGAGCACGAAGCTCCCGGAGTCCGACGACGTGACGAAGAAGATGCCGACCAGCAGCACGGCCCCGAGGGTGAGCACGCTGCCGCCCGGCAGATGCTCCAGCATGTCGAACAGGGCGCCCTCGGTGTCGATGGACCCGTCTGCGGCGATCAGCCCGCCGTCGCCGAAGAGCTCCTGGTACAGGGCGGTGCCGCCCATGACCGCGAACCACAGGAACGTGATCATCGCGGGGACCAGGAGGACGCCCCACACGAACTCGCGGACGGTGCGGCCCCTCGAGACGCGCGCGATGAAGACGCCGACGAAGGGCGCCCACGCGATCCACCAGCCCCAGTAGAAGGTGGTCCAGCTCGCCTGCCAGGCGGCGCCCTCGGCGCCCGCGTACGCGGAGACGTTGAAGCTCAGCCCGATGAAGTTCTGGATGTAGTTGCCGATCGACTGCACGAACTCGCGCAGCAGGAACAGGGTGGGTCCGGCGAACAGGACGAAGAACAGCAGGATCGCGGCGAGCGCGAGGTTGATGTTCGACAGCCACTTCATGCCGCGCGCGAGGCCGGTCAGCAGGCTGAACAGGGTCACGATGGTGATGACGATGATGAGCACCACCTCGGTGGTGGTGCTCGGCTCCGCGATCCCGGCCGAGCCGAGGCCCGCCGCGATCTGCAGGACACCCAGGCCGAGCGAGGTCGCGATGCCGAACAGCGTCCCCAGGACGGCCGTGATGTCGATGACGTTGCCCCACCGGCCCTCGACGTGCTTGCCGAGCAGGGGCTCGAGCGCCCAGCGGATGGAGACCGGTCGACCGCGTCGATGCACCGCGTACGCGATCGCGAGGCCCACGATGATGTAGATCGACCAGGCGTGGATGCCCCAGTGGAGGAACGTCTGGGACATCGCGGACTGGGCGAGCTGCTCGGGGGTGCCGCTCACCCCGGGGCGCGGGCTCGCGTAGTGGGAGAGCGGCTCGGCCACGCCGTAGAAGACGAGGCCGATGCCCATGCCCGCCGCGAACAGCAGCGCGTACCAGGAGAACTTGGAGAAGGCGGGCTCGTCGCCGTCCTTGCCGAGCACGATGTCGCCGTAGCGGCTGAAGCCCAGGTACAGCGTCACCGCGACGAAGAAGGCGGCGATGAGCACGTAGTACCAGCCGAAGGCCGAGATGATGTTGGCCTGGATGGTGTCGAAGAGCGACTCGGCGGCGTTCGGCGCGACGATCGCGAAGAGCACGAAGCCGAGGATGAGGGCCGCCGATGGCCAGAACACCCACTTCGCGAGGTCGCCGCGTGTCATCGGCTGCGTGGGCTTCGCCTCGGTCGCTGTCATGCACGCCTCCCCTGGTCCGAAGGGGTCGGACCCTGTGTCAATCCTGCACCCCGGCGACCTCGCACGCGCGGGGGACGCCTGGCGCGGCATCTCCCCCCGTGTGCGAGGCCTGTGGGCTGGTGGTCAGCTGCGCGCGCGCCACGCCTTCGACGAGGTCAGGTTGAGCGTCCGGATGAGCCGGTCGAGCCCGGCCAAGGTGAGCTTCCCGGAGCTTCCCATCGCGACCATGCGGAGCGGCGCCTCGCGGGTGGCGGCGTCGAACATGGCCAAGGTGGTCGCATCGGCCTCCGATGTGTCGAAGGCCTTCTTGGCCTGCTGGAGCATCATGCCCGCGACCACGCGGCCGGCGGCGGTCTCCTTGAGGTCGGCGACGGTCGAGTCGCGGTGGTACGGCAGCGTCCCCTGCGCCTCGGGGATCTCGCGGCCGAGCATGAGCCGGAACTCGTTGTCGTTCGCGACGAAGGCCGCGGGGCCGTGCGCGGGGGAGACGGCCTCGCCGAACTCGACCTTGATGGTGCGGCGCGCGCGGATGTCGGTCGAGGAGGCTCCCACGAGGATCTCGAAGGTGCCGGGCTCGACGCGCCATTCCTGGGAGCGGACGTCCCACACGGAGAAGGCGCGACGGTCGAGCTTGAGGGTCACCTTCTCCGAGGTGCCGGGCTCGAGGTGCACCTTGGCGAAGCCCTTGAGCTCCTTGGCGGGGCGGTAGGCCGCGCACTCGGGGTCGCGGACGTAGACCTGCACCACGTCGGAGCCGGCGCGCGGTCCCGCGTTGGTGACGGTGACCGTGACCGTGTAGCCCTCGCCGGACTTGCGGACGCTGAGGCCCGAGTAGTCGAAGGCCGTGTAGGTGAGGCCGTGTCCGAACGGGAAGCGCGCGGGGATGCCCGCCGTGTCGTGGTACCGGTAGCCCACGAAGAGCCCCTCGCGGTACTCGACCTGCTTGGGGTGGCGGGCGAAGTCCCGGTCCGCCGGGAGGTCGGCGGCGGAGATGGGGAAGGACTCGGCCAGGCGTCCACCCGGCGTCGCGTCGCCGAGGAGCACGTCGGCGAGCGCCGAGCCCGAGGCCTGGCCGCCCAGGTACGCCTCGACGATGGCCGCGGGTCGGTCGGCCCACGGCAGCTCGACCGGGGAACCGTTCTGCAGCGCGACGACCGTGCGGTCGTTGACATCGAGCGCCGCGGCGATGACCGCGGTGTGGCCGTCGGGCAGGCGAAGGTGCGGGCGGTCGAAGCCCTCGGACTCGTAGGACTGGGGCAGGCCTGCGAGGACGATGACGACGTCCGCCTTCCGCGCGGCGTCGCGGACCTCGTCGAGCAGGGCCTCCTCGGTCTCACCGGTGGTGGCGTCGTATCCCGGCGCATAGTGGACCACGGCGGCGTCGCCGACCGCGGCGCGCAGCGCGCTGAGGAAGGTGTCCACCTGGGTGGGGTTCACGAGCGAGGAGCCGGCGCCCTGGTAGCGCGGCTTCTTCGCGAAGGCGCCGATGACGGCGATGCTGCCGGTGCGCTCGAGGGGGAGGATCCCGTCGTTGGTGAGGAGCACCGTGCCGGCGGCGGCGGCGCGGCGGGCGAGCTCGTGGTGGGTGGCGGGGTCGAACTGCGAGGTGCCGTCTGCTTCGCTCACGCGGAGGGCGAGGTCGATCACGCGCGTGACGGCGAGGTCGAGCTCGGCCGTGGTGAGAAGACCCTTGGCGTGGGCGTCCTTGACCTGGGCGTCCCACGTGCCGCCGCTTCCGGGCATCTCGAGGTCGAGCCCGGCGCAGATGCCGAGCGCGCGATCCGACACCGCGAACCAGTCGGACATCACGAGGCCGTCGAAGCCCCAGTCGTCGCGCAGCTTGTCGGTCAGGAGGTCGCGGTTGATGTCGGCATGCTCACCGTTGATCTTGTTGTACGAGCACATCACCGTCCACGGGTCGGACTCCTTGACCGCGATCTCGAACCCGGTGAGGTAGAGCTCGTTGAGCGTGCGGTCGTCGACCACGGAGTCGCACGACATGCGGAAGAACTCCTGGTTGTTCGCCGCGTAGTGCTTGAGGCACGCGCCGACGCCCTGGGACTGGATGCCTCGCACGAGCGCGGCCGCCATCTTGCCCGAGACGAACGGGTCCTCGGAGAAGTACTCGAAGTTGCGCCCGCCGGCGGGGTGGCGCTTGATGTTGAGGCCAGGGCCCAGCAGGACCGACACGTCGTTGGCGCGGGACTCGCGGCCGAGCGCGCTTCCGACCTCCTCGATCAGCGCCGGGTCCCAGGTCGAGCCGAGCGTCACGGCGGGCGGGAAGCAGGTCGCCGGCACGGACTCGTTGATGCCGAGGTGGTCGGTGCTCGCAGTCTGCTTGCGCACCCCGTGGGGGCCGTCCGTCAGCATGATCGACGGCACGCCGTGCTCGTCGAGCGCCTCGGTGGTCCAGGCATCCTTGCCGGACACCAGTCGGATCTTCTCGTCAGTCGTCAGGCGCGAGACGATCTGCTCGGCCCTCTCGTAGGTGGCGCGCATCGTTTTCCTCTGTGGAGAAGGGGGACTGCTTCGTCGGTCCTTCCATCCTATCGACGGCCTGTGCTGGGACGATGCAGGACGCGGGTCCCCCTTCCGGGTTCCATGCCGGCGTGGAGGCGTGGGTCCCGGTCACCCATGCCCGGGCGTGCCGGTAGGGCGCCCGCCTGTGGGGTGGGCGCCGTGGGGCGTGGCAGTTAGCCGGGTGGGCTTGCGGTGGCGGGTGTGCGTGGGGGTAGGTCGACCTGGAGTGCGGTTTTGCCGCCTCGTCTGGGGGTGCGTTGTGGGTCGATGCTTGCGGGTGGGGTGAACCACACCTCGGTGGTGGTGGCGGTGACGGTCCAGCCGTCGTCGTGGATGCGGTGGTGACAGCGGGTGCACAAGAGCACGCCGTTGGATAGGTCGGATGGGCCGCCGTGGGACCAGTGGCGGATGTGGTGGGCGTCGCACCAGGAC